>JAZQTU010000013.1:0-134694 GCA_045630965.1 Bacteroidaceae bacterium
GACCAACCGGCGCTGATTTTATATCTACAACTATTACTGTTTATCCAACTCCTGTGGAATTCTGTAAGCCGTATAAAGTTCAATCAAGGCACCACATGTAAGCACGACCATCCACTCATTATGGGTATGTGTAAACATAAGCACCCCTGCTGCAATAAAAAACAGGCCTGCCAACTGCTGTTGTACAACAAGACGACGTACAGTTACAGAGCTATTGCGTGGACGCATAAAAAACTGCATTAATGCAAACATGACAGCACCTGAAATATATACATACGCATAGTATTCTGGAAGGAACATTCTTGCAACAGCACCGAACAGCAAAGCTGCTGCACCTACATAATAAAGAATTTTAATTGCTTTCATAATCAATCTTCTACTATAAATACATCTTCATTGTCCTTATGCATGCCATATTTCTCGCGCGCAAGCTCCTCCACGGCTTCAACATTGCGAAAATCGAGTTGGGACTGACGTCTTATTATATCAGCCGAATCGCGTTTCATCTCAGCAATTTCATTCTCCAGTTCAGAGATTACATGCTTATTCTTGTAATGCTTGAACATATTGTTGTCATCGACAACAAATACAATAAGGAAGAACACAATGGTTACGGAGAGATACTTGTGTCTTCTTATCCAAGCAAATAACGGCAACAATTTCTTTAGCATACAGAATCACGTGTTTATCAATATCTTTTGCAAATATAGAAAAAATCACATGATTTTCCGTATATTTGCAAAAGATACAATACAAGATTCAACCATGGAGAACTATATAGTTTCTGCAAGAAAATACCGCCCGGACACATTCGAGTCGGTTGTAGCACAGAAATCGCTGACAACAACACTGAAGAATGCGATACAGACCGGTAAATTGGCACATGCCTACCTGTTCTGTGGCCCACGCGGTGTTGGAAAGACTACATGTGCACGAATATTTGCGAAAACAATCAACTGCCAGAACCTTACAGCGGAGGGTGAACCGTGCAATGAGTGTGAATCATGCCGTTCGTTCAACGAGCAACGTTCATATTCCATATATGAACTTGATGCAGCCAGCAACAACTCGGTAGAGGACATTCGTTCACTTAACGAGCAGGTGCGCATACCACCTCAGGTCGGCAGATACAAGGTATATATAATCGACGAGGTACATATGTTGTCTCAGGCAGCATTCAATGCATTTCTCAAGACTCTTGAGGAACCGCCAGCACATGCAATATTCATTCTTGCAACAACAGAAAAACACAAGATTATACCTACAATTCTGTCACGTTGCCAGATATATGACTTCAGTCGAATAGAATCGGCAGATATTATAGCACACCTGCAGAATATTGCAGGCAAGGAGGGCATAAACACAGAGCATGAGGCCCTACGCATAATTGCGCAGAAATCGGACGGCTGCATGCGTGATGCCCTCTCACTGTTTGACCAGATGGCAAGCTTTACACAAGGCGACCTCACATATAATAAGGTAATAGAAAGTCTTAATGTTCTTGACTATGAATATTACTTCAGGCTTACCGACTTTATACTCGAAGGCAAAGTATCACAGAGCCTGTTGCTATTCAATGATGTATTGAACAAGGGGTTTGAAGGCAACATCTTTATCGAAGGCGCAGCATCTCATTTCAGAGACCTGCTTGTAAATAGTGATGAAGCGACGGTAGCCCTGTTCGAAGGCAGTGAGGAACTACGCAACAGATACGTTGAGCAGGCAAAAAGGTGCAAACCCAAGATGCTTTTCAATGCAATCAAGCTTTGCAGCAACTGCAGTATGAACTATCGCACCAGCCGTAACAAGCGCCTATTGGTGGAATTGACCCTGATAGAGCTGGTACAAGCCGGTGACAGCGACAGCGATGACAGCAGTGGGCAACGCCCGAAAACATTAAAGCCAATCTTCAACAAACCACAAGAGAACAGAACCGTACAGACGGCCAATGAGACAAGGCCACATGTTGCATCAGTAACTGGGCAAAACCAACAACCTGTACAACACACGCAAACTGCGAGCGAGGTTATCAAGGAGCAGACAAAAGCAATAATTACGCCTGTACAGAGTAACATTGTCCAAGGACGACCTACTGAACTGCAGGCAAGGAAACCCGCAGGAGGAACTCTCGGCGGAATGTTCCGTAAATCAAGAGGGGTAATAGACACAACAACCGGCAACGTTCAGGAAGCAACCGTCCAAAAGCCACAAAGCAACACAAGCGACAGTAGTGTAACAAGAAAAACCATTACGAATGATCTGTTGACTCAAGCCTGGACTTCATACGCTCTTCAACTGCCCGAAAACGAGAGGGCTCTTGCAGACAGAATGAAGATAATGTCCCCGACCATGGAGAGCGAAGATACGTTTACAATATCGGTAGACAATCAGATGGTTGCAGAGATGTTCGAAAAGGAGGCTCAGAGAATCATAAAAGGAATGAGCAGAGACCTTGAAGGGAACATTCTGAAGATGAATGTTAAGGTCAATAAGGTTGTCGTAGAAAGACATGTGAACGACAAGGCAAAACAGTTTGAGATACTAAAAGAAAAGAACCCTTTGATTGAGAAGTTGAGAAAAGAGCTCAATCTGGAATTGGCAAGATAAAATACAGACACAAACTATTATAGCGTTCTCTCCTACAATGGACGGAACGCTATAATTCTAATAAAGATTTTATAAATAAACAACTGTTTTTCATACAATATTTTTCTTCTAAAAATTAATTCTGAATAAAAAAATTATTTGTCTTAAATAGAATTAGTCCAAATAATCACCATATGTGGAACAAAACGGCAAAATTGTCTAAAAAAGAGCGTCAAACAGCAATAAGCACATTCACGACAAACAGCACAAAATGTTCCACAAAGGTTATAAAGAGCATAACTTGCTGATTTTCAGCGTATAAAAAAATAACGCAAAACAACAACCTTTACTTTACGAGCATTCATAAATCACTGATAAACAAGCATTTATTTCCTCAAAAAAAACGGAAAACTTTTTTGACTTGCATTTTCTTTTTTATTTTTTGATATTTGCATTAGAAATGGTACAGAACAAGAGGCCTTGAAACATGAGCCTCTTTTAATTTGCCTCTTTCATAAACATAAGCTGACAGAAATTAATGAATTCAAATCTAACAACAAAGTGGAATAAATGCTTGGAGATTATTCGCGACAATGTCTCCGAAGCAGTCTTCACTACTTGGTTTGCTGACATAAAGCCTCTCAAGTACGAAGACAACACTCTTACCATTCAGGTAAAGAGCAACTTTGTGTATGAATTCCTTGAAGGCAATTTCGTAGACCTGCTTCGCTCAACACTTTTCAAAGTAATGGGCAACGGCACACAGCTTATGTACAGTGTACTTACTGACAAAGACAACAATCTAAGCATGGAGGTAAGTACTGAGAATATGAGCAGAAAAGGAACCTGCAACAGTGGTAACAACACACCGTCTGCAATGCAGGAATCCATTCAGGAACTAGATTCGATGCTTATCAACCGCTATACTTTCGACAACTTCGTAGAAGGTATAAGCAACCGATTGTCACGTTCTGTTGCAATAAGCGTTGCAGACAGACCGGGTAGAGCCTTCAATCCACTGTTCATATACGGTTCATCAGGTGTCGGCAAGACCCACCTTATAAACGCAATCGGTGTAAAAATCAAGGAACTTCACCCGGAATTGAGAGTTCTTTATGTATCGGCGCACCTTTTCCAGGTACAGTATACCGATTCGATCCTGCAGAAGAATTTCAACGATTTTATGAGATTCTATCAGAGCATTGACGTTCTTATCATAGACGACATACAGGAATTCGCAGGTCTACAGAAAACACAGAATGCATTCTTCCACATATTCAACCACCTGCACCTCAATGGCAAGCAGTTGATTATGACATCAGACCGTTCACCGGCACAGTTGCAAGGCTTGGAAGAAAGATTGCTCACACGTTTCAAATGGGGCATGACTGCTGAAATAGAAAAGCCCGACTTTGAACTCCGCAAGAGCATTCTCCGCAATAAGATACACAGAGACGGACTAAAATTCCCCGAAGAGGTAATATCATATATTGCAGAGCACGTTAATGCCAGCATAAGAGACCTTGAAGGTATTGTTGTGTCAATAATGGCACATTCAACAATCACGAATGCCGACATAGACATCACTCTTGCCAAAAGAATTATTGGAGATTTTTCGGACTACGAGAAGAAGAGCATAACAATTGACGAGATAATAAAGAAGGTTGCTGATTATTACGGAATAGAAGTTTCTGCAATAAATACCAGATCACGCAAACGTGAGGTAGTTCTGGTCCGTCAGGTATCAATGTTCCTTGCAAGAAAACATCTCGACATGTCTATAGCAAAAATAGGAAAATATATCGGCGACAGAGACCATGCTACAGTACTCCATGCATGCAAGACTATAGAAAATTTGGCAGACACCGACAAACAGTTCCGCATGGAATTGGAGGAGATAGACCTCTCACTGCAAAGCGCATAACAATATCACATATCAAAAAGAAAGGGCAGAAAATTCTGCCCTTTCTTTTTGTCCAAATTTTCATTTTGGAAAATATAAAAGGTAAAAAAATCTCACACAGTATTCTTTTTGGAAAACTTTATAGCATACTAAAAATTCCACCCTCTTGATTTACAACGTATTAAAAATTATTTTGGAAAACTTTACCTAACGTTGACAACTTAAAGACTTTTTATTTGGCAAATAAAAAAATGCTTTTTATTTTTGTAATCACCGACTTGAGAAAACTTAAAACCAAATAAAGACTACAAAAGTGGAAAAGAAAACTTACTCCTATGATGATGCATTCAAAGCATCGGTAGAATACTTCAACGGCGACGAACTTGCCGCAAGAGTCTGGGTAAACAAATATGCCATGAAAGACTCATTTGGCACAATATACGAAAAGTCACCTGAGGAGATGCACTGGCGCATTGCCAACGAGATTGCAAGAATAGAGTCCAAATACAGCAATCCCATGTCGGCACAAGAGGTTTATGACCTTATTGACCACTTCAAGTATGTAATTCCCTCTGGAAGCCCAATGACAGGCATTGGCAACGACTACCAGATTGCATCACTTTCCAACTGTTTTGTCATAGGAATGGACGGCAAAGCAGATTCTTACGGCGGTATCATACGTATTGACGAAGAGCAGGTTCAGTTGATGAAACGCCGCGGCGGTGTTGGACACGACCTATCACATATACGTCCTAAAGGCTCACCTGTAAAGAATTCAGCACTGACCTCAACCGGACTTGTACCATTCATGGAGCGTTATTCAAATTCTACACGCGAAGTAGCACAGGATGGACGCAGAGGAGCACTGATGCTCAGTGTATCAATAAAACATCCGGATGCAGAAGCATTCATTGATGCCAAAATGACAGAAGGCAAGGTTACCGGAGCAAACGTTTCGGTAAAAATTGATGACGAATTCATGAAGGCTGTCATAGAAAACAGACCATATATACAACAATACCCGATAAAGTCAGAAAACCCATTGTATGCAAAGGAGATAAACGCCAACGCACTATGGAACAAGATTATACACAATGCTTGGAAATCGGCAGAGCCGGGTGTTCTTTTCTGGGATACAATACAGAAGGAATCAATCCCCGACTGCTACGCAGACCTTGGATTTGAGACAGTATCAACAAATCCATGTGGCGAAATCCCACTTTGTCCTTATGATTCATGCCGCCTCATCGCCATTAATCTATTCTCGTATGTTGTAAATCCGTTTACACCTGAAGCATACTTTGATTTCGAATTATTCAAGGAACACGCGAGAAAGACGCAACGCATAATGGACGACATTATTGATCTTGAACTTGAAAAGATCGATGCAATACAGAAAAAGATTGAAAGTGACCCCGAAAGCGAAGAGGTAAAAGGCGCAGAACAGAGGCTGTGGAGCAAGATTTACGACAAGAGCAGCAAGGGACGACGCACAGGTGTAGGCATTACTGCAGAGGGCGACATGCTTGCCGCAATGGGCATGCGCTATGGTAGTGAAGAGGCAATCAAATTCTCCGAGGAGATTCACAAGACACTTGCTTTGACAGCATACTCATCTTCAGTACAACTTGCAAAAGAACGTGGCGCTTTTGAAGTATTCGATATAAAGCGTGAAGAGAACAATCCATTCATCAGCAGACTCCGTGAGGCAGACCCTGCACTCTACGAAGAGATGAAGAAATACGGACGACGCAATATCGCATGTCTTACAATTGCTCCTACAGGAACTGTAAGTATCATGACACAGACAACTTCCGGTATTGAGCCGGTATTCATGCCTGTATACAAAAGACGAAGAAAAGTCAACCCCAATGACCCTGAAGTACATGTTGATTTTACCGACGAGAACGGGGATACATTCGAGGAATACATTGTCTACCACCACAAATTTGTCGAGTGGATGAAAAAGAGTGGCATTGATACAACCAAGCGCTATTCACAGGTAGAGATAGACAATATTGTAGCCCGTTCGCCATATGCAAAGGCCACATCAAACGATATCGACTGGGTGGCAAAAGTCGAGATGCAGGGAAGAATCCAGAAGTGGGTCGACCATTCAATAAGCGTGACAATCAACCTCCCGAACAATGTCGATGAGAAACTCGTCAACGAGTTGTATGTAACAGCATGGAAGTGTGGATGCAAGGGATGTACTGTTTATCGTGACGGTTCACGCGCTGGAGTACTGGTATCGGCAGACAGCAAACAGGAGAAGAAAGAGGAAGAGGTAATGAAACCTACCATTACTGAGGTACGCCCCACAATCCTTGAAGCAGACGTAGTACGTTTCCAGAACAACAAGGAAAAATGGGTTGCTTTCATCGGACTTCTGAACGGTGAACCATACGAAATTTTCACCGGTCAACAAGATGATGAAGATGGTATTCCATTGCCAAAGAATGTAACGCACGGCATAATAATAAAGCATACGAACGAAGACGGAACAAAGAGATATGACTTCCAGTTCGAGAACAAGATTGGATACAAGACAACAATTGAAGGACTTTCAGAGCGTTTCAACCCTGAGTTCTGGAACTACGCTAAACTGATTTCCGGTGTATTACGTTACAAGATGCCGATAGAGCAGGTAATAAAGCTCATTTCATCTCTCGAACTTGACGAGGACAATATCAATACATGGAAAAACGGTGTTGAGCGCGCTCTCAAACGATACATCAAAGACGGAACGTCAACTGCCGAGAAGTGCCCCAACTGCAAGCAACAGCTTATTTTTGAAGAAGGATGTTTGCATTGCCCAAGTTGCGGCTATTCAAAATGCGGATAAAAAGCACCTTCGTAACTTTATAATATAACCCGACGATGAAGCATCCATGAACGGTTGCTTCATCGTCTTAAAAAGAAGTAGGCATGCAAATTACAGGATACGATATAGAACTTAAGGATATACATCTTTACGCACATCACGGCGTCATGCAGCAGGAAAGAGAAGTTGGAGCATGGTTTGTTATAGACATAGCACTCACCATGAACGAGTACGGTTGCACCAACGATGACAGCATTGCAAACACAGTAAGCTATGCCGACATATACGAAATCATAAAACGTGAAATGGAAAAACCGTCAAATCTTTTGGAGCATGTCTGCAAAAGAATAAGCGAATGCATATATTCGGATTTCCAACAAGTTGCCGCTATAAATATAACATTGTGTAAAGAGACCCCACCGATGGGCGGAGACAGACTAAAAGCTGCAGTTACAATAAAAAGTACAAGATGAATTACAGACCAAGTTTAGCAATAGCCTGGCGGGAAGCCTTCTGCTGACTCTCACGTTTGGAAAAGCCGTCACCTGTACCGCAATACTCGCCATTGACATAAACTTCACTCACGAAGTAGGCACCCTCCTTACGGAGTTCTTCACCCACAAGCTTGAATTCTATAGCCTTGTGGGTCTTTTGTGTCCATTCAATAAGACGACTCTTGTAATTCTTGTCGGCAACCACCACAGATTCTATATCAAGATGACGGGAAAAGACCCTGTCGAGCAGGAAACGACGGCACTGCTTATAGCCCCTGTCAATATATATTGCACCAATAAGAGCTTCCAAGGCATTGCCATACACATAATTGTTGTGCTGGGCCGGCAAACCGCATGCTGTCAGGAAACGGTCAAGCCCGATACCGAGAGCAAGCTCATTAAGTGTCTCGCGGCAAACGAGGTTACTGCGCGATTTTGATAGAAAGCCTTCGCGTTCCTTTTTGAAATTGGAATAAAGATAATCGGATATTACAGAACTCAATACCGCATCACCCAAAAACTCCAACCTTTCATTACAGCCCAGTTTTTTACTACCGGACAATGATGCAGAACTGTGAGTCATTGCCATGCGATATAGAGAAATATCATTGGGAACATATCCCAGTATTGAATACAACAACAGATAAGACTCCCTATCCTTACGGGACAGAAGCCTTATCTTGTCTATTGCTTTTTTGAAAATTCTATTAACCTTCAACCTTCTTAAAAGCTATACTTGCATTGTGACCACCAAAGCCAAAGGTATTTGAAATTGCAACGTTCACGTTTCTTTCCTGTGCTTTGTTGAATGTAAAATTCATGCCGTAATCAATTTCGGGGTCATTGTCATCATCTGCATGATTTATTGTCGGAGGCACCACACCATTCTTTATTGTAAGAACAGTCAAAAGAGCCTCAATGGCACCGGCAGCGCCAAGCAAATGACCTGTCATTGACTTTGTGGAACTGATGTTGAGTTTATAGGCGTGTTCGCCGAACAATGTCTTGATAGCCTTTGCCTCAGCGATATCACCTGCATATGTAGAAGTACCATGCACATTGATGTAATCGACATCCTCCAAAGCAAGACCGGCTTCGTCAAGTGCCATCTTCATCACGCGACATGCGCCCTCACCCTCGGGGTGTGGTGCTGTAATGTGATATGCGTCGGCAGTAAGACCTGTTCCGGCAATTTCGGCATAAATTTTTGCTCCGCGCGCAACAGCATGTTCATACTCTTCAAGTATAAGACACGCAGCACCTTCGCCTATAACGAAACCGTCACGACTTTTGCTGAAAGGACGCGAAGCACCCTGAGGGTCTTCGTTGCGTACCGACAAGGCATGCATGGCATTAAAGCCACCGACACCAAGTTCGCAAATGACAGCCTCAGCACCACCCGCTACAATTATATCGGCTCTGCCCAGACGTATCTGGTCATAGGCATCGATTATAGCATTTGATGACGAAGCACACGCCGAAGTCGTAACATAATTAGGACCTTTAAGACCGTATCTTATAGATATGATACCTGAGGTCATGTCCGAAATCATCTTTGTAATAAGGAAAGGAGAAAAACGGGGACCGTTTTCCTGATTACGGGCATATTCGCGCACCTCATCTTCGAGTGCGCCCAAGCCGCCGATACCCTCTCCGAATATAACACCGATACGGGTGCAATCTTCCTGCTCCAGCTGCAAACCGCTGTCGTTTATAGCCTCAACAGCCGAAGCGACACCATAGTGTGTATCGACATCGACCTTGCGTGTATCACGACGGTCCATGCATGCCGTTGGGTCGAAATTCTTCACCTCACAAGCAAACTGTGTTTTGAAAAGATATGAATCAAAACGAGTAATAGGCCCTGCGCCACTTACGCCATTAACAGCATTTTCCCACATGGTAGGAACATTATTGCCAATTGGCGAAACGGCACCAAGACCTGTTACAACAACTCTTCTCAATTTCATTGTAGAATTGTTAGTGAAATAAAGAAGGAGAGAATTTATTTCTCAGCAACCTTCTCCTCTACATATTTAACAGCATCACCTACTGTTGCAATTTTCTCTGCCTGCTCCTCAGGAATTGAGATACCGAACTCGTCCTCAATCTCCATGATAAGCTCTACTCTATCCAATGAGTCTGCGCTCAAGTCATTTGTAAAGTTAGCCTCAGAAGTTACCTCTGACTCTGAAACACCGAATTTCTCAACGATAATAGCTTTTACTCTTGATTCAATTTCTGACATAGTTGTAACTTTTTAAGATTAGAAATTATCTGCCACAAAAATATGATAAAAATAATGAAATGCAAAGAAAGAAGGATTTTTTTTAGCCCAAACATTGCACAAATAATACAAATTTGTGCAAAATCTACACAAAATGGTACTATTTTAACACAATTTTATATGACGCAGGTTCTCTACGTAGCTTATAATTATCCCTTAATCGCTCAAAATCGGCCGGATTCTCCTTAAGCGAAGAGGTATCTCCATTTGGAGAATACAAAGAAAGTAATGCTTCCCTTTCGGAAGCAGCCACAACAACATTGTTTTCCGGAGCAGGCAATTCAAGACTGACAATACCGCTTTGATAACCGAAAAAGTCAAGAAAGGCTTCCAAAACAATTTTTGTAGCATTAATCTTGCCTTCGGCAGAGTAGCCTGCAATATGCGGCGTTGCCACAAACGTCATATCAAGCAGTTCTTTATTTATATCAGGTTCACCTTCCCAGACATCAAGAGCAGCACTACCCACCTTGCCGCTCTTCAATGCATCAAGCAGTGCCAAGTTATCCACCACCTCACCGCGCGATGCATTTATAAGCAGACGGCATCGCTCCAACGAATTGAGAAATTCATTGTCGGCAAGATGATAACTAGGGTACGCACCACCACGTTCCAATGTTGTATGAAATGTTATTATATCACACTTTTCTGCAATAGTCTCAAGCGGAACAAGTCCCTGCATGCCCATAGACTCTTTTGGAGGATCATTCCTGTAAACCGACATACCGGCGCTTTCGGCCCAAGTTGCCACACGTGAACCAATTTCACCACATCCTATAACACCTATTGAAAGCCCGGTCAGAGAAGGCGACCACTCATAAATGACCGACTGCACATATTGCAACACCGCTCCGGCATTGCACCCCGCAGCATTCTTCCACACAATACCTTTTTGACCACAATAACAGCTATCAATGTGGTCATACCCGATTGTCGCAGTCCCAATAAAGCGCACAGATGTCCCCTCAAGCAGATTTTCGTCACATTTTGTACGTGTACGGACAAATAGAGCGTCGGCGTCAACAACGTCATCATGATTGATTTCTGTACCGGGTTTAGCCACCACATCGCACCCAAGAGCCAAAATGGCATCCCTCAAATAGGGTATTTTCTCATCAATAACAACTTTCATAGGTCAAAGACAACGTTTCTTATTCTGAAACAAATATAACGTTTTATCCAATAAGATAATCTCTAAACTATAAGAAAAACAGAGTTTTTCTTGAAAATGACGATATAAATACATTTCTTTGCAATATATTATATTAGATATAATATACCCAATCAATAAAAAAAGAAAAAAAACACAATATTATGAGAAGATTCCTACTACTGCTCTGCCTGACGGCATTATCATTTGCAGGTATCAAGGCCCAGAACTGGTCAACCACATTGACAGCCCGTAACGGCTTGCCGGGTGAAACCAACACCTATAACGGAAAAGAATATTACACATTCAAATCTGCCACATTGACACCAGGCGGTACTGTAGACATAATAAGACTCACCGTAGCAGGAACAGTAACAGACGAAAAGCCTAATGGCAACAATATTACCTTCGCATTGTCAGAGCTTACCGTTTACGACGGAAGCGGCAACAAGGTTTCGTACGATGCATACTCCAATGCAGACCACAACAGTTTAAGTTTCAGAACAGATGGAGACGGTTTGCCGGCACTAAGCGACAACGACATAGAGAGCTATTTCCACTCCATGTGGGATAATACATACTACGTTGCTGAATATCACTACATAGACCTTGTACTTTCAAGTTCTGTAACCTCGTTCAGCCTTGAATGGTCTACACGCCTTGGTCAGAAGAAGAATGCTCCTACTATCGTAGGTATTACATTAGGAACAGAATTCATATATGACCCTACTGTCAATTCGGCCGAATTGGAGGTGGGTGATGCTGTAACAAGTGTGGATGAGTTATATGCAGAGAACCGTTTCTTTGTACTCAAGGGTAATGCACAGAAATTTTTCACATCGTCAAACGGAAGCACCTACATGGGTTCAGGCCCTATATATTACAAAGAGGCTGAAAGCGGAGACACAGAAGCCACTGTGGAACACGTAATGCAGCTCATACCCCACAACGACGGGACATTCCTTGTATATTGGCCATCAACAGGCAAATTCATCAAGGACTCATACAGCGATTACAACGGCTTGAACGGATGGCAACACAGTACATACGAACTTGAAGAGGCTGCAAAAATAAAAATCACAGCAAAGGGTGATGATTATTTTGAAATGCAATACGAAAGTTCGTACGATAATGCGCCCATTACATTTTACATTGGAGCCGAACTGCGCGACGCCACAGAGTCTAAAATGAAGTTTTTTACACTTGAGCACAAACAATACCTTGAAAGCGGCAACTACAACCAAGGATATTCATTGCCAATTGCATTCAATTGGTCAATATATAACGTGGAAATTGACAGATCCGAAGTAGAAGCCCTGACTATGCAGGATATCGCTGTACAACTTTTGAACAGTACTATAAACAAGGCTTTAAGCTATTCAGGAACTTTTGACGAATATTGCCAGAACAATGAAGACGTTACATTGAACTACGAAATAGATGCAGCAACAGCACTGTGCACGACATCGGGCATAACACTAAATGACATTTACATAAAGAAAGATGCACTGTCAGCATCTTTGGAAGCATATATAGCAACCAAACTCACACACTACAGTGAATTGGTCAACGAAATGGCATTACGTGCAGAATTCTCAACATACCCCAACTACATCAAGGACACATACCCCGAAAGTTCAAGAAGTATTCTTGAAGGTCTACAGACAAGCATTACAAATGCAGAAAAACAGACACTTGAAATAGATGGTTACGAATCATTGTACAGCCAGATAGAACGCGACATAGAACTTTTTGAAAGCACAATAATAACAGAAAGCAGCACCTCGGACAACAAAGACGAAGAGAAAGAAGAGGATGTAGATGAAGAAATTCTGTTTGTATACCTTTCAAACGGTGACATTGAGGCCTATGCATCTTCAGCAATGGACGGAGAGCACTATACCCAGAACAACAAACTCTATATTCCGCTTAAAGAAGGAGATGTTGTCTATTACAACCAAGAGGAGTATGACAGTTGTTCACTTGTAGGACCAGAACTACCTACAATGACATCGTTCAAGTTCAACAATAAGTATAACCCCAACCTGCATGTAGATGCCATTGCTGATACTGCAACCAACGAGATTAACTTCCGATTGAATGCAATTGGCAAATGGCTAACAGCAAGTTTCACACTAAGCGACAACAAAGCCGTAGCATACGTTGATACAGTATTACAGGTAAGCAAGGAGACACGCCAGAGTTTCAAGAACAAAGTAACTTACCATGTAACATATCCCGGCTACAATATCACAAAAAGAATCAAGGTTCAGGATGAGATATGGTCGGAACCGGTTACAGGCACACAGACGATGGATGTTGCGTTGACAGCAAGCATGCTCAACACCAACAAACCTTCGACAGATTCAAGAGAATCACTCGCAAACCTGCTCGACGGCAGCCCAAGCACAATATTCCACTCAACATGGGGAAGCGCCAATAATGCTACAGTGAATGTAAACACATATATTACTATAGACCTACCCGAAGAACTTGACAAGATACAGATATACTACAGATGCCGACCAAGCACAGGCTACAACCCGCTTATTTGGGAAATATATGCAAGCAACAACGGCACAAGCTGGACATTGGTAAGAACACTTGATTACATTGCTGACGGCATGCCTAGAGGCGGTTCCGGACAGGAATACACATCACCGACGATAGACCTTGGTGGCAACTATTCAAAACTAAAGATTGTACAAACTGCGGGCGAGTATTCAAAAAACCATATGGCACTTTCGGAGCTGCGCATCAAAAAAGTTCTTGAAACAACCAGCGGAGAACCGGTAAAGATTCAGGATGAGAAGTATGAAGTCAAACGAATTCCATACGGCAACAATTATGATATAAAAGTAGATTGGCTAACCGACACACCAAATTCTGTACCAAGAATAGATATTGATGTTGACGGTGGATACGACATTACCAGCAAAGATTATTACCGCAAGGCCAAGTTCCGCATAACAGGTTATGGAGTTTACGACAACTTTGAAGATTCTGTAGAGATAAAAGGACGTGGTAACTCATCATGGAGCGCCAGCAAGAAGCCATACCGTCTAAAATTTGCCGACAAAGTAAAACCTTTCGGGCTTACCAAGGGTAAGAGCTGGGTACTGCTCGCCAATGCACAGACCGGTTCACTAATGGCCAATGCCATATCAATGAAGATAGGTCAGATGGCCGGAGCTGAATACACAAACCACATTGTACCCGTAGAATTATATATGAACGGAAGATACAGGGGTAGTTACATGTTCACTGAAAAAGTCGGTATGGCAAACAACAGCGTAGACGTTGACGAAGACCTTGGATACCTATTGGAATTGGATTCAAACTCTGACGATGAATATAAATTCACCAGCACAAGCTATAATTTACCGGTATTCGTGAAAGAACCTGATTTGAACGACAGCGAAACCGCCAATGCAGCAAAACGCAAGATCACAATACCGGCACAGTTCAATGAGTTCTGCGATGCACTATACTATGGAGAAGATATTGACGACATGGTTGACATGGACGCTTTAGCACGTTTCATTTTGGCCAATGACCTATCACTGAACCAGGAATTGGGACACCCTAAGAGTATCTTCCTGTTCAAGGAGAACGAGGAGGACAGCAATTCCAAATACAAGTTCGGACCAATATGGGACTTTGACTGGGGATACGGATACGAATCAGGACACTCATATTGCGAATACGGTATTGAATCAAGCATGTTCAATTACAGCATGTCATACGAACCTGGTTACAGATTCTTTAGCGACCTTTTGAATGTAGAGTCATTCAGAAAACACTATTACAAGGTTTGGAATGAATTCTTAGAGAACAACAGCATGGACGAGTTGATGGAATACATCGACAGCTACTATACATTCGCAAAGAGTTCGTTCGACAATAACAGAAACGCGCCTTACGATGGATACGGCTTTACAGAAAGCGACAGAGACCGTCACAAGAACTGGATTGAAGAAAGGAAAAACTATATTTACAACAACCTTGAGGAGTTCGATATAGATGACCTTATATATATAATACCCGGAGATGTCAATTGCAACAACCAGGTAACAATACATGATGCGGCATTGATAACCGCTTACCTGAACGGCGATGTACACAATACATTCAGCACTGCAAAGGGCGACTATGACAAGAACGGAAGAATAGAACTTACCGATGCACGAATGGTTGCCTCACTTGTCAAGGAGGGTGATGCACCATCAGCAGCATATTGGCATGGAACACCACTGGCTATTGGAGAATTCCATTCCGAGGAATATATCATGGAGATGGGCGACATGCTTGAAACTGAGTTGAGACTTCTCAGCTATGACGAAGAACCTTACAAGGCAATTCAGTTTGACATAACCCTTCCTGAAAGCATTGAACTGCTGGAGATGATAAACAGCAACTCAATTGCCGGACACAACTTCTCGTATATTGACAAGGGTGGAAACAGTTTCCGCATTGTGGCATACTCCGACGAAAACAAAGAGTTTACAACCGGTGATGACAGCATCCTCAACCTTTTCATAAACGCTACAGGTATTTTGAATGAGGATAACAGAAGTATCAAGATAAGCAATATATATGCCATTGACCAGGAAAACAACGAACTTCGCATGAAAGACCATGCCATAAGATTCAACCAGGCAACCGGCATTGGCTACAATGGAGCTACAATGCTTATAGAGGGCGGCGACTGTATAACAGTAACACTCCTGAAGGCTGAGAAAATCACAGTTTACAGCGTTGACGGACGCAAAGTCAAAGAGTTCAATGCCAAAGAGGGCACAACGCGTATAGAAATACCAGCTGGCATTTACATTGTAAATGGAGAAAAGGTTCTGGTAAAGTAATATAAATGGAGGCTGTCGCAATTGCGGCAGCCTCCAATATTTATACAATATATCATCAGTCGTTCAATGTAAGCTTTGCAAGATAGTCATAGTGTTCACCATCTACGCATTTCTCGCATTTGAAACCGTGCTCTTCGGCATACATTGACAGAGTATCAAAATCAATATAGAGCCAATCAAACGGTTCACCCTTAATATTTTTGTATCGCATGGTGTAATCAATCTCTCCATAATACCCGGCAGCAAGGTCAATATCCATTCCCCCATCATCATCCATAAAGACATAACTTATATCGGAAGAATCCAGCAACAGCTGACCGCCCGGTGCAAGCAAACGGCGCGCACTGCGGAAGAAATCGCATAGACGATCCACCTTACCAACAATACCGATACCATTCATGGCAAAGAGTAAAGTATCGAATTTTTCAACAAAAGTCTCATCAAAATAATTCATATTGATTGCATCAACACCACGTTCCTTCATAACATCTACCGACAGCTGTGAAATATCAATAGCAACAACATCAAAGCCACGATCCTTGAGTATAATGCTGTGACAGCCAGAACCAGCACCGACATCAAGCACCCTGCCACGACATAATTCTATCGCCTTCTGCTCCTGCACAGGCATTTCATCAAATTCACGGAATAATGTAGAAACCGGAATCTCATCCTCATAGAACATAGATGACATCACACGCAACTTGGCAGCTTTGCCTGTTTTGAAATAATCATATATGGCCTGCCCCATAGGATCATTACCCGTAGCAATTCTTTTATTATCCATTGTATTCTTTTTTTATTAGTCAAAGTATAAAGATAGGAGTTTATCGGATACAACTTATAAAGTATTCCATAATTTTACCCCACTGCATAAAGAATTTGTCGAAAAGTGTTTGAAATTACCGTTTTTTATGTACCTTTGCAGACGAAAACAGAGCGGGATGTAGCTCAGCCCGGTTAGAGTACGCGTCTGGGGGGCGTGTGGTCGCTGGTTCGAATCCAGTCATCCCGACTTAAGAAAAGCCTTGATAATCAACAGATTACCAAGGCTTTAATCTTTTCAGTCATATACTCATTCTCTACCTTTCTCATCAAGATATGAATCCTTGAATCCCAAGAAATAGAGGACTCCGTCAAGACCAATGGTGTTTATCGCCTGCTTTGCATTTGCCACCACGCGCGGTTTAGCATGGAAGGCTATTCCGAGACCAGCCATACTGAGCATAGGCAGGTCGTTGGCGCCATCACCGACTGCAATTGTCTGGGCCAAGTCAACCTTTTCAACTTGCGCAATAAGCCTCAACAGTTCAGCTTTGCGACGTCCATCAACTATTTCACCAAGATAACGGCCGGTAAGTTTTCCATCCGCATCTATCTCAAGTTCATTGGCATATACATAATCAATACCGAATTTCTTTTGCAGGTACTCGCCGAAGTAGGTAAATCCACCAGAAAGAATGGCTATCTTATAGCCGTAGCTCTTGAGCACATACATAAGACGCCCTACACCTTCAGTAATGGGCAGGCTCTCTGCAATCTCACGCATTACTGACGAGTCAAGTCCTTTAAGCATGGCTACACGTTCGGTAAAACTCTCCTTGAAGTCAATCTCACCACGCATGGCACGTTCCGTAATCTCCTTTACCTTATCGCCAACACCAGCCCTCTTGGCAAGTTCATCAATAACTTCGGTCTGTATAAGGGTTGAGTCCATATCAAAGCAGATAAGCCTGCGCATACGACGGTACATATTATCTATCTGGAATGAACAGTCCATTGCCATTTCACTCGACATACGCAACAATTCTGCCTGCAGGACATTGCGATCTACAGGAGTACCGCGCAGAGAGAATTCAATGCACGCACGTACATTTTTTGAAGGGTCCTTGATAGACATACGACCTGAAAGGCGACGTATAGAATCGATATTCAGTCCCTGTTCGGCTATGAGACGTGTAACAGCCTCTATCTGTTCTGCCGACAGTTTGCGTCCCAAAAGTGTAAGGATATAACGGTTCTTGCCCTGACGTTGCACCCAAGCCTCGTAATCATCGGCTTCAATTGGGAAGAATCTTATATTTACGCCCAATTCACTCGCTTTGAAAAGCAGTTTCTTCATTACGTGTCCCGAATTTTCTTCTACGACACGAATGAGTATTCCTAAAGAGAGGGTACTATGTATGTCAGCCTGTCCAATATCAAGGATAGTTACACCATATTTAGACAGTACAGACATTATTGATGCTGTAAGACCAGGTCTGTCTTCGCCTGTTATTCTTATGAGTATGAGTTCTTTTTCCATATATTGTATCTTACTAAAGATTCTGCATATACGTTACTACATATGTTCAGGGAGTCTCTGAAAGAAGCGAAATTCCCCAGTTATATATCTTGTCTATTGTGGGTGTTGCAACATGTAATTGCTTGGCCTGTTCATATATATAGCGCAATCCATAATTGAAGTCTTCCTGGAAATAACGGCTTTGAAGATCCGGTTGCCACCCATATTCTGTTTCAACCATTGGGGTTTTAATGCCCTTGAAACTGCCAATTGACGTTATTTTCCTTTTAAGAGCATCGATATCGGCACTTTCATAATATTCAAGTATCGGTTTGAGAAATCCCGGTGTCACAGGAAGTTTTTCAAGCAACATGAAAAGTTCTTTGTCAAGAGCTACAAGGGTTTCCGAAGCCAGCTCGTTCCACTCTTCGTAGAAAAGAAACTGACGGTCGTAATATACCTCCTTGTTCCAATCCTTAAAAAGAGAATACAAGCGTGCCGGATGAAGAATTGGGTTGCTATTGGTAAAACTTGCTTCAAAATGGTTCTTCAGAAGTTTGACAGGCCTGTCAAACAGCGTTTCCACGACACCACGGAAAGACTCCTTGTCATCACTATTCTCAACAGCTATACTATAGCACTCCTTATATCCCAAGAGAGCAGCACTTTTACCATATTCCTTTACACGAGCTATAAAAGGTACTCTTTGAAATCCCCATAAAGAGACATTGCCGTCAAATACTTTCTGCGCCTCGAAAAAGAAACCTGTTGAAGAGAATACACTTCCCACAAATGAACCTTTCTCCACATATGGTGCTATTGATTCAAGTACAGGCTTTATGGCATAGCCTGGCAAACACAACAACACTATCCCGGCACCCTTTACAGCAAGTTCTGGATCATCCGTCACCAATGCCGGCTGCGCATGCAGAGCATTCCCGTCAGGAGTAAAAACAGTCAACTCTTCACTCCAATTGTCAGGATTCCTTGTAAGGATATTGATATCAACACCCTTTGCACCAATATAGCCGGCTACTACATGTCCCAAAGAACCTCCTCCGCATATGCACACTGTTGTCATACCTGAAAACTTTTAAGAGCTTCAATAAGACGACAATTATCATTCTTGCCACGAACGGCAATGCGCATATACTGCTTGCCGTCAAAGCCCGTTTTGCCCGAACAGTCGCGCAAAAGGATATTGTATTCTTTTAACATACGCAGCACAAGGCTGTTGGCAGTATATGGTGGTAGCACTTCTACCAGAAAGTAGTTTGCTTGCGAAGGCATGACACGCAAGTAGTCTATTGCACGCAGTTTCTCCTCGAAGCTATTTCGTTCCTCTATAAACTTGTCACAAGCACGATGATAGTCACCTTCATACTTGCTAAATATCTGCATGAAGAATTCACAGAATGAATTTATATTCCATATGCTCACCATCTCCTTTATTTTGGCAATGACTGCAACGTCAGCCGAGCATAAAATACCCAAACGGATACCTGGAACACCATAACTCTTGCTTATTGACTTCATCACCAACATACGGGGATATCTCTCGAGAATTTCATCATGCAACAATGTATTATCTCTCCAACCGTCACTGAAATCAACAAAACTCTCATCCACTATAAGCCTTATACCTCGTTTCTCACACCACTGGGCAAGTATACACACATCTTCCAATGCGATGAAGTTTCCCGAAGGATTGTCAGGGTTTATAAGCAACAGGTTGTCAACACTGTTACTGCCAAAGAATTCCATAAGGTCATGAGCTGTGTAACGGTAATCTTTGTCCTTGGGGACAAAAGTCACCAACGAATCCTTATTACGTCTGTTTGGGTATTCCTCGAAAGTAGGACGTACTATTCCCAACTTTCCTGGCAACAGCTCCATAAGTGCCTTTATAAGTTCTGCAGCTCCATTACCGGGTACAATATAATCCTCTTTCACACCCCAACATTTGCTCGCAAGCAATGTATTCACCTTCATTCCCGAAGGATACTCCTGAATAAGAGTGGAAAAATTAGCCTTCATCTCATCGACAATTCTTGACGATGCAAAATAAGGGTTTACCAGATAGCAATAGTCAAGCATCTTGGGAAAACGCCAATATCCGCCGAAACGGCCATAATACTTGTTCAACAAGTCTTTTTCTTCGGCAAAAAGAGCTTCTGCGATATCAAGGTCCTGTTTATCATCAATCTCATACCACTTTTCATTGCCAACAGGCAATGCCTTGAGTTCACTGTTGTCGAGGAATGTTATTACCCTCAATACATTCTCATAATACTCATTGTTGCCCACAGCCTTTGTATAGGCATCAAGGAAAGGAATGTACTTGGTACGGCTGAACTCTTTCGAAAACTTATAGACATTTATAGTCTTATAATATTTGTTGACTTCGTCAAAACGGAATGCCGCCTTTGGCACAAAATTCACGATATTGTTCTCATCATCTATGCAGACAACAGTTCCGTCCATCCAACTCTCATATTTTGCAACAAGAGCAAGGTTTGGATGCTCATTGTCAACAAGCAGCCTCAGCATAGAGTCATCAAAAACAAGATCCGATTCTATCAAGAGTGTATCATCCTGCAACATATACTCCTTAGCCAAAGCCAAAGAATATATATTGTTGGTTTTGTAATATATGCTGTTCTCGACATACTCAATGTCAAGTTTTCCGCGATACCTGTCACCTATATGCTCTATCAATTTGCCACCTTCGTAACCTACTACAATAACTATACGTTCAAGGTCCAGCCGTGACAATTGATTCAGCAAACGGTCAATTATACATTCACCGTTCATCTTGACCATACATTTGGTATTCTCCTTGGTATATTCACCAAGTCGCTTGCCCATTCCGGCAGCCAATATAATTGCTTGCATATACTTTCAATTGCTTATTTCAAGATATTACACTGCACCGACATTAATTGAAATGCAATGTGATGTAAAAATACTATTTTTTACATTATGTACAAAGGTTGTACCCTATTTCTGTTGCACCTGTTCCATCACACGTAGCCAGTTTCCACCCCAGATCTTTTCAATTGACTCTTCACTGTAGCCCCTACGCAACAGTTCACGTGTCACATTTAGAAGTTGAGCCGCACTTGAACAACCAACTATAGACCCGTCACCGTCAAAATCGGTTCCAATTCCCACATGATCAATACCGGCAACATCTATTGCATGTTCAAGGTGTTTAATGAAGTCAGTCAGAGACGCCTCGCCATCCTCGCACAGAAAACCGCCATACATGGTCAGCTGCACCACACCACCCTTGTGAGCGATTGCCTTCAGTTGCCCATCGGTAAGATTTCGTGGATGATTACACAAAGCCTTGCACGAAGAATGTGAGCACACGACAGGCTTTTCACTTAAATCAAGCACTTGCCAGAATGTACTTTCTGCAGCATGGGAGAGATCAATGAGCATACCTGTACGATTCATCTCCCTGACAACAGATTTACCGAACTCACTCAACCCGCCATGTTCACCTGTTCCACGCGCCGAGTCACATATATCATTATTGCCATTATGACACAATGTTATATATACAACCCCCATATTTCGCCAACGTGCGATATTGGTCAACTCTTTTCCTATTGCATAGCCATTCTCTATTCCACGCATTATAACACTCTTTCCGGCTTTCTTCAACGCATACAACTCTGCCGGGTTATCACAAAGCACAACAGATTCGCCACAACGGCATACCCTATCGGCTATTCCTTGTAAAAGTTCATCGGCCTTGACTGTGGCACGTTGCAAAGAGTCCTCATCACGTTCTTCCTGCTTAAGATATGCCACCATTGTGGCAACATCAAGCGCCCCCTCATGCATCTTATGCAAATCGACAAGCGCTGTTTCACTGCGTTCATTCAATTCATAGCCTTTACAAAAGAGCATTGGAGTATCACAATGTGAATCAAGCGATATTATACGCGAATGAATCTCTCGTGAACGATGATAGAGACGGGCCTCCTTGACAAACCATTCAAAAAGAGGCATCATAGAGCGGTCTCCGTTGAGTATAAATGATTCCGGATGCCACTGGACCCCTACGATTACACGACCATCGACAGCCTCCATTCCCTCAACAACCCCATCAGGTGCTGTCGCTGTTACCTCAAACCCGGCTGGCACTCCATTGACAGCCTGATGATGGAATGTATTTACCTTCAAGGTGTCGCATCCAAAAATGTTCCCCAACAGACTTCCCTTGACAAAATTGACTTCGTGCGTAGCAACACCGCGTTCCACAGGCTCCTGATCATGATTAAGCAAGGCATTACCCAAAGCCGCATAAACATCCTGATGCACAGACCCACCCAACGCAGCCGCAATCGTCTGTATGCCACGGCATATACCTAGAATAGGTATGTTCATATCAACGGCAAGAAGGGTCATAAGAAGTTCCTGCTCGTCCCTTTTTGGATTTATTGCATGTAGAAGTGTATAATCAGGAGTTTCACCCATATAACGTGGGTCAATATCTGCACCACCCGTAAGCAATAATGCATCAATATGCCGTAACGTCTCCACGAGCGCATCACGGTTGACATAAGGAGGAATTATCAAAGGAGTTCCGCCTGCTTCAAGCACTGAAGCATAATAGGCTTCAGCAACAGCAGCATTTCCGTCACGGTAGTTTGCAGATATTCCTATAACAGGTGAAGGCACTCCCATGGGAAAGTGGTCATGCATCCTTTTATATTCACCACGAAAATCGAATTTATCCATTGTTGCAATATTAATAGAAAAGCCCCACACTGCGATTGCTCAGCAACCGTCGTGCAGGGCATGCTACATTACTATCAGAAATTATTCCATTGGCATATTGCGCTTGATACTGTTGTCAAGCACAATCATTGTCTCGGTACTTACGACACCGGGAATTTCCTGAACCTTTGTATTAAGGAGCTGCATAAGATGCTCATTGTCATGCGAATACATTTTGGCGATAATGGAATATGGTCCAGTTGTATAACAACACTCCACGACTTCAGGCACTTGACGCAACTGTTCAACAACATCCTTGTACATAGAACCACGCTCCAGACGTATACCTATATATGTACATGTCTTGTATCCAAGACGGCGGAAATCGATCTCATATCCGGAACCAGATATTATGCCCATGTCTATGAGATGCTGCACACGCAAGTGTATTGCGGCACGTGATACTCCGCACAACTCTGCAACATTACGGAAAGGTATTCTTGCATCCTTTGATATGATGCTCATGATCTTAAGGTCAAGCGCGTCGACCTTACATTCGAGATTTTTCATTATGGTCAATTATTATATGTGTTTTTTCATTTACCTGTCACACCCTTTATCTCAAGGTCATATACAAGTGCACTATAAGGTGGCACCCTGTCGGAGCCCTCTGCTCCGTAAGCCAGTTCCCAAGGTATATACAATTTACATATTGTACCTTCCGGCAATGTCATGAGCGCCTCTGCAAATCCATCAACCAGACTATTCACGTCAAGTTCCACGACATTACCTCGCGAAGTGTCAAAAACAGCCCCATTGGGATATGTACCCTTATACACACACTGCACTTTGTCATAATAACCGGCAACAGGGCCATTGCCCATCTGTTCAATTTTGTACAACAGACCACTGGGAAGAGTCACTACACCCGGACGACCTTTGCATTTAGTGATAAACTCTTCACTTGCTGAACGGAATATACGTTGGTTATAATAATCTGCAGCCTGCTTGGCGGTCATGGTCTTCCCAGTACCATAGGCCGTAGCTATAAGCCCTTCGAGGAACATCTTTCTATCGACTCCCTTTTCCGCGTCATCGGGATAGACAGCTTTATCGGCGCGCTCAAGCATCTCCATCGCCGACGCCGCAACCAGTACACCTTGAGCGTAAGCTACAGCTTCCGGAGATTCGTCTGCCGGAAATGCATCGCGTAATCCACGTAGGAAAAATGGCAATGTTTCCTCATCTATCCCAAGTTCCTCCATTGTCACAGGCATACTCTCCGATATGAGCATGCTTACAGCAAAAGATATTGAATCGTGCTCATTCTTCAATTCAACCCTCTTGTCAGGCACACGATTACACGCAAAGAGAGAAAATGAGAGAAGAGCAAAAAGGGCAGTCTTCCTGACAATACGTTTCATTACAATTTAGAGAACCTTTATAAGCTCCACATCAAATATCAAAGCACTGTAAGGAGGTATCATCTCACCGGCACCATGTTCGCCGTATGCCATGTCATACGGAATATAAAGACGCCATTTTGCACCTTCCTGCATGAGCTGAAGAGCCTCAACCCAGCCTCTGATAACCTGATTTACGCCAAATACAGCAGGTTCACCACGCTTGATTGAACTGTCGAATATTGTTCCGTCAATAAGAGTGCCCTCATAATGACACTGTACGCGGTCGGTTGCAGACGGTTTCTTACCGTTACCCTCATTGATTACCTGATATTGCAGACCGCTTGGCAATGTCACGACACCTTCCTTCTTTGCATTTTCTGCAAGAAAAGCCTCGCCAGCCTCCTTATTCTGAGCATAAGCCTCTGCTGCCAACTTCTGGAAATGCTCGTTCACAACCTTCTGTGCATCGGCATGCGACATTTCTGTTTTTCCCCCGGTAAGGACATTGTTGATTCCTTTCACAAAATCCTCGATACTCATACCCTTTACACCCATTGACAACAAATTTTGACCTATACCCATTCCAAGGCCGTAACTGAATTTATCCATTTTTCTATTATTTATTTGTTATTGCTAATTCTGTCATTTTGTAAAACGCACAAGATGCATTATTTTTTTCTACAAACGTGGCGAAGATACAATTTATATTTAAAACAAGTAACATTGCGAGCATTTTTTTATTAAAACTGAAAATATTTTTTCTTTTTCACACTTTTTCGCAACAAATTCACTTTTAGCAAAGTGTCACTTCATCAACATCAACTCATTATTGTCAAAGAGAATAGCATGAAATAGAAAAAAATTTATAGACTGCACTCGCTGTAAAATATTCAAGCAAGCTTGATATTATTTTGCTCGTTTGTTGCTATCTTTGTAAAGAAACTTCACGAAACAGATTCAACCATGAACAACACAATAGTTCTTATAGGAATATTGGTCTTTATTGTTGCCGGATTTATCATTCTGCATAAGGTATACCGTAACAGGCCTGTTGTCGACGACCACCACAGCCACGACAGCGAAGACGGCACATGCTGTGGAAAGCACACAAACTGCTCCAAAGGATATGACAACAGCAACCTCTATTTTGAAGATGAGGAACTGGACCGTTTCAAGGGTGCCAAACAGGAAGACTACACAGAATCGGATATCGAAGAGTTCAGACATATCCTTTACACAATGAAAAAGGATGAAGTTGACACATGGGCCCACTGTCTGCAGACACGCGGAATAGAGATTCCCCAGGAGATCAAGGATGAAATCCTGCTTATACTTCAATGACTTTCCATTTGCCACAAGCACAATAAAAGAGCACTGTTTGAGTTATAATATTTATATTATAAGACTATAATGGTGACAAAGAGACTCACACATATAATAATCCTCATTGCAATCGTCTTGTTTTGCGGCTGTTCCGGCCGCAAGAACACTGCCACCACACGCGCTTATCATGCATTTACAGCAAGATATAACACATACCACAACGGCAATATTGCATACCAACAAGGCCTTAAGGCGCAGTCCGAAGGAAACAAAGACAACTATCTTGAACAGTTGCCACTTCTGATAATAAGCAATAAAGAGACCAAGAGTATCGGAGGCAGCAATTACGACAGAGCCATTGAAAAAGCGCAGAAAGCAATAAAGAACCACTCGATAAAAAGAAAGCCCAAACGTCCGACAGGAAAGAAACTGTCAGAGAAGCAGAAGCAGTTCTACGCACAGAAAGAGTTCAATCCTTTCCTTTGGAGAGCATGGTTTCTCATGGCAAACTCGCAATTCCAGAAAGGCGAGTTCGAAGAGGCTGCAAGCACATATATATACATCACAAAACTGTATGAGAACAACCCGGATGTTGTTGCACAGGCACGAATAGGGCTCGCAAAGTGCTATACCGAATTGGAATGGCTATATGAGGCCGAAGAGATACTTACACGTACACAGCGCGACAGTATTCCGCAAAGCCTTGAAAAGGAGTTCGCACTTGCCAAAGGCAACCTGTTGATGAAACAGGAGAGGGACCAGGAAGCCATAGGGTATATAAAGACAAGCACCGGACGCAAAGGTGTAAAGAACATAGACAAGGCAAGAGAATTATACCTTCTTGGGCAATTGTATGCTGCAGACGGTAACATGAAAGATGCATATAAAAGCTTTGGAAAGACAATATCAAAAAGCCCTCCATACGAACTTGAGTTCAACGCACGCATAAGACAGACTGAGACTGCTACAGACGAGAACCACAAGAAGATTCTTCGTAAGCTCAAGAGAATGGCAAAATCGCCTAAGAACAAGGAGTATCTGTCACAAGTGTATTATGCTATCGGCAATATACATCTGAGCCAGAGAGACACCACCGAGGCACTGAAAGCCTATGAAACAGGAGTGGCTGAAGGTGCATCAAGCGGATACGGTACAGCAAAGTTGCATTTGTCTTTGGCAAGGATTTATTGGGATACTGAAAAATTCTCGAAGGCACACGAAAACTATTCAAAGGCACTCTCCATGACAGCCGAAGAACAGGAAAGCTACAAAGAGATAAAATTCCGCAGCGACATACTTGGAGACATCATACAGTATACCGACATTATTGAAAAACAGGACGAATTGCTCTATTGGGCTACACTGACTCCGGAACAGCTATACCCTATTATAGACGAGCTTATCAAGGAAGAAAAGAGAAAAGAGGAACTCAGGAAGAAGGAAGAGAAGAAACTACAGCGCGAAGAAGGTGGCGACAACATTGACAACGGTGATATGGACTTGCCGGACATCTCCATACCAGACAACAATGAAAAGGTCCTGTGGTACTTCTACAACAAGCAGATTGTATCTCAAGGTATAAGATCCTTCAAACAGAAATGGGGCGAAAGGGAACTTAAGGATTACTGGAGATTCAGCCATGAAATCACATCTTTAATGAACGACAGCGACATTCCCAATGACAGCATTGCAGGTGATTTGGGCGATAGCGAAGAGATTATTGACGACAGTGACAGCATAACAGTTGAAGATATTCCGGAAGAGGAGATTGATGTAACACTGTCTGACGACCCAACAACACGCGAATTCTACATCAACCAGATTCCAGACACTGACGAAAAGAAAGAACTGGCAAATACAGCATTACGCGAGGCCTTATACGAAGCCGGAATAAGATTCAAGGACAATGCAGGCGACAAGAATTTATCCATGAAATATCTTGAACGCGTGGTGAACGGACATCCAGGTTTTGACCGTATGGCAGACACATACTATCAGCTGTTCATAGCCTGTTCACGTTGGAATGAACCGGAGAAGGCCGAGTACTACAAGAACTTGCTCATAGCCAATTACCCGGACAGTACTTATACAAAGGATATCCAGCAACCGGACTTCTTCGATGACGCCATGACAAGAAGACACAAGGAAGATTCAATGTATGTCAAGGCTTATAACCACTATCTTCAGAAGGAGTATGAATCTGTTGAAAACGAAAACCTGACAGCAGGCACAAGATACCCCAACGGCAAGCACCGTGCACGTTTCATGTTCATAGATGCCATGGCAAAACTATACAGCGGGAAACAGGATGCTGCATTGGAGAGCTTGGAAAAACTTGTTGCCACATACGGTAATGACAGTATCAGCACCTTTGCAAGCGGCATATCCACCGGTATAAAGGAGGGACGTCTGTTGCAAAGTGGAATAAGTACCTCTATCTGGGATAGAAAGGCCGACGGAACCATCAAACAGAACATTGACAGTATCCCGGAATTCAGCACCGAGAGAAGCGATGCACACTATTTCGTTCTTGCATATCCTAACGACTCCATTGACGAGAAGAGACTTTTGTTTGAAATTGCACGATATAACTTCTCACGATACATGGTACGCAACTTTGAAATGACATTTGAGAAGTTAGCCGAAGTAACCCTCTTTGAAATAAAAGAGTTCATGAATTTTGACGAAGCTTTCCTGTACAGAAAGAGGCTATATGAAAATGGAGGCATGGCAAAATTACTGGAAGGTATAAACTGTTTTATAATATCAAAGACAAATCTTGATTTGTTGTTACAGTATTACAGTTTCGGAGACTATCAGAATTTCTACGAGAACAACCTGCTTGCAATTCCGGAGGTCGAGATTGATGGATACACACTGGATGAACCGGACTACAAGGAGATAAAAGAGTAACAGAGATTAATAGGAATATACTATAATATGGCAAACAGACTGCTTTGGGCTGATGACGAGATTGAACTGCTGAATGCCCACATAATTTTTCTGAAGAGCAAAGGATATGAGGTCACAACAGTAACCAATGGCCCCGACGCGATTGAGGCATGCAGAAGCATGCATTTTGACCTCATTCTGCTTGACGAGAACATGCCTGGACTTACAGGACTTGAAACCCTGTCCGTAATAAAGGAGATTTCCCCGTCAACACCTGTTGTGATGGTCACCAAAAGCGAAGAGGAAAATATCATGGAGCAGGCTATAGGCTCAAAAATCGCCGACTACCTTATAAAGCCGGTAAATCCTAACCAGATTCTGTTGACACTGAAAAAGAACATACACCACAAGGAAATTGTAACAGAACAGGCCAACAGTGCATATCAGCAGAATTTTGGCAGGCTCGCCATGCAGATAAGCGATGCCAACTCAATTGAAGAGTGGAAAGAGGTATATAAGAAAATTGTATATTGGGAACTTGAGTTGGAGAGAGCCGACGAGCAGATGCACGAGATGCTTAAATCACAAAAGGAAGATGCAAACAACATGTTCGGCAGGTTCATCAAGAACAACTACATGAAATGGATGTCGTTACCAAGGGAGACAAGACCGATGATGAGCAACGACCTCTTCAGAGACCGCATATTTCCATTGATAGACAATGGCGAAAAGGTCTTCTTTATAATAATAGACAACTTCCGCTATGACCAATGGCGCGTCCTTGCCAGTGAAATAGGAAATGACTTCACAATAGAAGAGGAACTTTACACATCCATTCTGCCTACTGCCACACAGTATGCCCGCAATGCAATATTTTCGGGATTGATGCCAAGCCAGATAAAGGAGATGTTCCCCGAGTTGTGGATTGACGAGGAGGAAGAAGAGGGAAAGAACCTCAATGAAGAGGAGTTGATCGCTACACAGATTGCCAGATACCGCCGTAAGGACCGTTTCTCATACGGTAAGGTTTTGACATCTGCAGCAGCAGACAAATACCTTGATACCATAAACAGCCTGACACAGAATGACCTGAACGTATTGGTAATAAACTTCATTGACATGCTGTCACATGCACGTACAGAATCACTTATGGTAAGGGAACTGGCATCAAATGAAGCAGCATACCGCTCAATAACATTGTCATGGTTAAAGCATTCAGCCATAAAGAAACTGTTCAGATACCTTGCTGACAACAACTACACTGTGATGATAACAACAGATCACGGCAGTATACAGGTAGAGACTCCTGCAAAAGTAATAGGAGACAAGAATACAAACACAAACCTACGCTACAAGCTTGGCAAAGCACTGAGCTACAACAGCAAGGATGTCTTTGAAATAAAGGAACCGGCAAAAGCATTCCTGCCTGCACCAAATTTGAGCACAAGTTACATATTTGCTACAGGTGACCGTTTCTTCGCCTACCCCAACAATTATAACTATTATGTATCATACTACAAGGACACATTCCAGCATGGAGGAATTTCCATGGAAGAGATGCTTGTTCCACTTGTAAGACTTAAGCCGAAAGGGAGATAATCATTTATGGAGACACACATTATAAAGATAAACGGCATTGCCGACTACCCGGCAGCTGCACGTGAATTTGTAGAGCAGATGGGAGACAGCCACTTATTTGCCTTTTATGGCAAGATGGGATCGGGAAAAACCACACTGATAAAAAGCATCTGCGAGGAGATGGGTGTAGAAGACACTATAAACTCACCCACATTTGCCATTGTAAACGAGTATGAGGACAGAGAACTGAACACAATATACCACTTTGACTTCTACCGTATAAAATCATTGGCCGAAGTTTACAACATGGGATATGAAGAGTATCTGTACAGCGATGCCGTATGCTTCATGGAGTGGCCCGAACTGGTTGAGGAGCTATTGCCGGAAGAGTGCACAAGAGTCAACATAGAAGAGAATGAAGACGGCACACGTACCGTAACCATAATAAAAGGCTGATTGGTTTTATTACACATTTTTATTACATTTGCATAAAGCAAAAAACAGAGATATATGAAAATCAACGCAAACGCAACGGGTACACGAACAATTGAAGTGAATGAAACACAGTTGCAGATTATAAGAAGATATTCATTGTTTGACAGAATTGCCAACAGTGCCGGCATCATTGACGAGGACTCTCTCAATAAGTTAAGACTTACAGTACGTTCACTCGTTGCTTCACAGACTATGGCATCAAAAGACCTTATAGAATTGTGTGTGATACTTTATCATGAAGACATGAAGGCTTTGGGATTGAACAACCTGATAAGATGCTATAACGAGTGGATCGTATCACAAGAGAACGAGAATCCCGAAGATGCAGAATAGAAAAGTCACAGATTGGTTACCAACAACACGCAAGGAGGCTGAAATGCGTGGTTGGGATGAGATGGACGTTGTCATTTTCAGTGGCGACGCATATGTAGACCACCCTTCGTTCGGAGCGGCCGTTATTGGGCGCCTGCTTGAAGCAGAGGGGCTACGTGTAGCCATTGTACCACAGCCAAACTGGCAGGACGACCTGAGAGACTTCAAGAAGATGGGACGTCCGAGACTCTTCTTTGGCATTTCAGCCGGATGCATGGACTCCATGGTCAACAAATACACAGCTGCCAAACGTTTCCGCAGCGAGGATGCATACTCTCCGAACGGACAACACAGCAAGCGTCCCGAATACGCTACAACAGTATATTCAAACATACTGAAAAAACTTTATCCCGACGTACCGGTAGTCATTGGAGGCATAGAGGCATCCATGAGACGTTTCACCCACTACGACTATTGGCAGGACAGCCTTAAAAAGAGTATTCTTGTTGACAGCAAAGCCGACATACTTATATATGGAATGGGAGAACAGCCTATGCTCTCCCTTGTAAAAGCGATGAATGACACGCTTGCCGAAACCGGAGCCGGATATATTACAGCAGAGAGAGCAAGAGAACTTGTAAAAGATATAAGACAGACCGGATACATCGACAAGAGAGAGAATGTTATCATTGACAGCGGGAATGACAGGATACTTTCATCGCATGAGGAGTGCCTCAAAGACAAGGCAAAGCAGGCTGCAAACTTCCTTGCAATAGAGAAGGAGTCGAACAGAGTCAATGCCAAGCGTCTGATACAGGAGACCGCAGACGGGACAGTGGTTATAAACCCACCGTTCCCAACAATGACAACAGAACAGCTTGACCACAGTTTTGACCTGCCATACACACGACTCCCCCATCCAAAATATAAAGGGAAAAGAATTCCTGCATATGACATGATCAAGCACTCTGTAAACATACACAGAGGATGTTTCGGAGGATGCGCCTTCTGTACAATTTCGGCACACCAGGGTAAATTCATCGTAAACAGAAGCGAAGAGAGCATCTTGCGCGAAATAAAGGAGATAGCCAAAATGGACGATTTCAAAGGGTATTTGAGTGATTTGGGAGGTCCGTCGGCTAACATGTACATGATGCGTGGAAAGAACAGCGCACTCTGTTCAAAATGTTCACGTCCGTCATGCATACAACCAAAGGTATGCCCCAATCTGAACATAAACCACCAGCCACTTCTAAACCTTTATAAGAAAGTAGATGCACTGCCCGAAATAAAGAAGAGCTTCATCGGCAGCGGAGTGAGATATGACCTCTTGTTACACAAGACCGGCGACAAGGAATGCGATGCCGCAACAGAAAGATATACCGAAGAACTCATAAACAGACATATCAGCGGAAGACTGAAGGTTGCACCGGAACACACGAACAACGAAGTGCTGACACTGATGCGCAAGCCACCTTTCAAGCAGTTCCACGATTTCAAGCGTATATTTGACAGAATAAACGCAAAGAACAACCTCAAACAGCAGATTATACCCTACTTCATAAGTAGCCATCCCGGCAGTACAATGGAAAGCATGGCAGAGCTTGCAGCGGAGACAAAACAGCTCAATTTTCACTTGGAACAGGTGCAGGATTTCACTCCCACCCCCATGACAATGGCTACAGAGATGTATTATACCGGCATTAACCCGGAAACTGGAAAAGAGGTTTATGTAGCGCGTAACATGAAAGACAAAGAGGCGCAACGCAGTTTCTTCTTCTGGTACAAACCCGAAGAGCGGAAACGATTGGCACTGACTTTGCGAAAAATAGGCAGACCCGACCTTATAAAGAAATTAGGATTATAAAAAAAATGTATGGCACAAAAACTGCCATACATTTTTTTGTATTTCATACCTGTTTATTCTACAACTTCAAATTCATCCTTTCCCACACTGCATAGAGGGCACACCCAATCTTCGGGAAGTGATTCAAACGGTGTACCGGGTTCAATACCCTGCTCCGGGTCACCAATCTCCGGGTCATAGACCCACTCGCATACTGTACAGATATATTTCTTCATAATATTAAATTTTAATAATTAAACAATAAACTTGAGTATTTGTTCACACAAAGCAGAACAGGACTCAATTTTCTATTGCAAATATAGAATCAGCAGCAAAAAAGACCTAACATTTTATATTAAAAAAAATTAAGTAGTAACATATATGTTGACCCATAACATAAAAAATCAGCATTGATGTCATTCCGAACGTATGTGAGGAATCTCGGAAATTGCTTTTGAGATCCCTCGTCGCTACGCTCTGTCGGGATGACAACAGTAGGGCAACTGCTATATTATTGCTAAAATTAAACGAAATGAGGCTGTATCAGAATTACATTCCAAAACAGCCTCATAACATTTTATTTATCGCAATATTTACTTCTTGTCAGCTTCAGCCGGCTCAATTGCCTGATCGGGCAATGTCAGATACCAACCGTTCTTTGTCACAAGTTTATTGTAAATGTCTGCATCCATTTCAAATGCTTCGGTTTCGTTCCTGTACTTCACTGTATTTGCATACTTTCGTCCAGCAACACGCTTTGCCAGGATATCAGGGTCACCCATTGCTTCTGAAATTCTTATCAAGTCACCAAAACGTGTACCCTCCCATGAGAGTTCAAGTGCAAGCTCGTCAAGGATAAGGTCAGCCAGATAGTTTTCAAAATCCTTATCTTCCAACTTACGTGTTGCAACCTCCTTTTCTACACCCTCTTCGTTCTTTACCTTCTCGACACAACCGAGGTAGCGGGCTACACACAATGTGTCAAGAGCATAGAATTCATTGTATTCGGCATCACCGCAACCACGTGCGTGAATACCGCTATTGGTACTGAAAGTAGTATTGCTAAAATCAAGGAAGTCTATTGACTCGTCATAAGATGCTATATAAGTCTCTTTCTTATCGACAAAAACAGTCTTGCCCTCTTCGTCCTTGACAACCTTGCCGTTTTCATCCAACTTGGCAGTCTGTTCAGGTTCATAGATAACTTTACCATTTTCATCCTTAACAATGTTGCCTTCCTCATCCTTCTTTGGTGTAAGAACAACACTATCCTTGAGTTCAAGTCCCTTATACAGTACATACTTGTTCTTTGGACCTGACTTGAGAATAATCATAGCCAAATCGTTTGCATTGACCTTCTTGCCACTGGCTTTGCCATTGACAAAACCAGCATCGAAGCCCTGACGTCCCAAACCAGCCAACGCCTCTGCCAAACGCAGATACGCAAGTTCAGCGCGCTGCAACATAATATATGTAGTTCTCATGGTAGAAGGTGAATGCATCACGTAGTCCATACCATATCCGGTAGCCGATTCCAGATTGAACTTTGTTATAATGTTATTGTATTCAACATCGAGAACGTCGCTTTTAGATATCTGCGAACAGGTTGTTGCTTTTATACGAAGATCGCCAGGATACTCATAATCATCGCTATATTCAACCTTTGTCGGCTTTTCGGGTTCACCCTGAATGTAACGGTACTTCTGCTGACGAGAGAGAGAGACGAGACCCTGCGAAGCAATCGCCTGAGCTGTACCCACCTCATCTGAAGGACAGAATACTGATGCCAAATCAGAAACAGCACCCTCCTTGTCGCTTGCAGCGAACGGTATTATAGTAAATATCTTGTTTTCGTTGGCACTGTAATTCTCAACGGCAAACAAAGATGAAAAGCTGTTGTTTACGCTTTTTCCACCGGCTGTTGAATATTTGATGTAATTTCCGTTGTCGGTATATTTACGCGCTGTATTGTTTGTACCTGTACCGGCAATCTGGCTATAGAAGAACTTTGCAGCATTCCTATAGTCACCTTTCCAAAGATACATTTCACCAAGCAACATACGTATAGGTACAAAGAGCTGCTTTGTGTTGACCTTTGTTGGTTTGTCTGTATCACCAAAAGATATCACTTTGCCATCGTCAGACCACATTGGCATTGGGTATGCCGAAGGATTTTCATACGGAAGAATGTCCGCAATCAGTTTATTGACAACCTCATCACGTGAAAGTTTTGCAGACTGCATCACCTCCAAAGCTTTGGAGTGTGTTGTGATAGGCTCTGTGAAATAGGGGATTTCATTGTAGTTTATGGCCAACTGCAGATATGTCCATGCACGCATGCTCTTTACAGCAACATATTCGGGTAACATAAGATTTACACCATTCTTTGTCAATGTAGTATCTACACGTGAAAGATATATATTACAGTTGTTGATTACTGTGTAATAATCTTTCACATCGAGATACTTGTTGTTCTCGTTGCTGTATTTGAAATTGGCAATCTCCTGAATGTCGACTACGGCTTTTGTCTCGCTTATTGTCAACAGGTCACCACGCAACTCATTCAACAATATCTGGCGGTCAGCAATATCCTGCACTGACTTGAGGATACCCAAAGCCGAATACACTGAGTCACTTGCAGACCAATCCTTGTACTCATACTCGACACGGTCTGAATCGACACTTAACATATCCTGGCATGAGCTGAAGAAAAACAAGCCCATAAGCAGGAATATCACAGTATAAATAAGATTCTTTTTCATTTTTATTATGTTTTTCCACCCCCGGCAGAGCCGGGGATGAGTCTGTTTCATTAGAGATTAACCTTAACACCAAGATGGAAACTGCGTGTCTGTGGCAGCAAGCCTGCGTCAACACCCTGATACAAAACTCTATTACTTACCGAGAATTCAGGATCCATACCTGTATATTTGGTAAATGTATAGAGGTTTTCAGCAGCACACCATACAGATAGACCCTGCAACCAGCTTAGAGAGAGAGGCACATCGTATGACAATTTTACAGTTTTCAAACGCAAGTATGAACCATCCTCTATCCAACGGTCCGAGAAACGTGAGTTACCTGCAGGGTCACCATATGCTACAACCGGAACATCGGTCTTCTGTCCGTCAAATGTCCAACGGTTAGCCAATGATACTGTCTGGTTATAGAATGATGAACCGCTCTCAAGTTCTCTACGGTAATAGTTGTAGATGTCGTTACCTATTGAGTAGTTGAAAGCCACATCAAGCTTTACACCCTTGTATGAAAGAGTTGTAAATATGTTACCGTAAAGGTCAGGATTAGGATTACCGATAACAGTCTTGTCATTCTCATCGATACAGCCATCCTCACCGCTGATGTTCACAAACTTGACATCACCAGGCTTGAAATATTGCTTGCTGTCTGTTGCATCAAGCTGGTAAAGGCGCTCATTTTCTGGCATAGCATCAATCTCCTGCTGGCTCGAAATCACGCCGTCAGTCTTATAACCCCAGAATGTACCAACAGGCAAGCCCTTCTTGGTTGCAACCTCACCGCCATATACCGATACAAGAGCTGCGTCCTCGTCAACCGAGAGAATCTCGTTCTTATAATGACCTGCAGAAACACCGAGTTCCCACTGGAAATCACGTGTATTCACAAGCTTGGCATTAAGTGTTGCCTCGAGACCCATGTTCTGCATTTCACCACCGTTAGTCCAGTATGTATCCAGACCGGTTACATAATAGTACTTCTTTTGGATAAGAAGGTCGCGTGTTCTTGCGTAATACCAGTCAAATGACAAGGCAAGACGGTTTTCAAGGAACATCGCGTCAAGACCGACATTGAAACGTGATGTGGTTTCCCACTTGACACCGTCGTTCTCAACATTTCCGAGCTGCAAGCCCATATATGTGTCATAGTACTTCACAGCCTGCAGATAACTGCGTGCAGCAAAATAGTCAATCGCATCATTTCCGGCTACGTCAAAGCCTGCACGGAGTTTCAATTGGTCGATAGGCTTTACATTGAACCACGATTCCGATGAAAGGAGCCATGCAGCCTGTACCGATGGGAAGAAGCCCCATGAAACACCACCGATCTTCAACGCACCTTCAGCCAATCTACCGAAACGTGAAGAGGCCTCCAATGAAGCAGCAAACTGCAGGAAGTATTTTGTCATGTATGAGTAATCGGCAGAGAGATACCATGCAATATTTGCCCATACATTCTTGTCACCTTCACTGATAGGATCGGTATTTGCAACGTCAAAGTTATTGTCGTTACCGGTATTGGCACCGCTAAGAGCATTGGTATCGAAATTGAAGCTTGTATAACGGAAACCTCCGAAAGCATTTACACTGTGTGCACCAAAATCCTTTTTCCATGATATACGGGTGTCACTTGAGATGGCAGCCTCCTTACCAAAGCTTGATGCCACATAGTTACCGATTTTACCCTTAAGATTATCGGCATAGAAATGGTATCTTGAATTGGATGTAGAATATGGTAGGAAGTACTTTTCACTGACACGGTGCAATGAGTAGTTGAATGTTTCTGTTATAAGGAAATCACCAAGCTTGTACTCAGGAGCAACTGTTATACCCAGGTTACTATATTCCATCTCATTCTTTTGTGAACCTGCACCCTTTGTAATGATTGTCATTGGGTTATACAAAGAGTTGTTAGGATGCGCTATACCGGCCTTGCTTGCCACAGCAAATGCAAAATCATCGGCAACATCAAGAATATCACTCTCAATACCGGAAACAGAATAACGGTAAGGGCTCAGGAATGGTGACTTAACATCGGCAAGTGCAGATATTGATGTCAACGGGAACGAAGTCTTGTCCTCACGGAGACCATCGTCAAGCAACTTGCGTGCAACACGTGCATATGAAATGTCAAAACGTGTCTTGAAGTTTCTTGCCAAAGAGATATCAGAGTTAAGACGCACGTTAATTCGGTCAAAAGAGTTTGTCTTTAGAGGAGAGTCACCCTTTGTATAGCCGAATGAGAAATTGTACATGGCAATTTCATCACCACCTTCAACATTCAACTTATAGTTCTGTGTGAATGCCTCACGGTATACGAGGTCGGTCCAGTCTGTATTGTTATGGTACTTGTTATAATAGATGTAATCCTTGTTGGAACGAAGGAATTCCGGAACATAGTTCTGGCTGACCTCCATTGTTCCCATAAGCTCATTGGCGTAGAGACGATACTCTTCGGCACCCAGCATCTTGTATGTTTCAGGCTCAAGAGCAACATTGGCATATATGTTGGCTGTAATTCTTGTTGCCATGCTCTCGCCACGCTTTGTATTGATGACAATGACACCATTGGCAGCTCTTGCACCATAGATGGCTGTAGCATTCTTAAGAACTTTAACCTCCTTTATATCCGTTACGTCAATAGATGAAAGGATATTGTTATATACACCCATGTGCAAGGACTCACTTCTCTCCTGAGCATCCCAGATAACACCGTCAACGACAAACAGAGGCTGTGTGTTCGCATTCAGAGAGTTGATACCTCTGATGAACATTGCAGCACCTATACCTGGTGTTCCTGAACGTGTAATGGAACGTACGTCAGCACCAAGTTTGTTCTGTATATCGGAATCTATAGTTATTGCCGAACTTGTCTCATTCTCAAGTGTACGCTCTGCTGTTATAACGATATTCTCGTCATAGTTGCTCTTGAAGTAACTTGAATAGAGACGTACATTGATTACATCCTTGTCGAGTACAGGACGCTGAACCAAGAGGTAGTCAGGTGTCGAGAAGCTCAACAGAGTGACATATTCAGGAATTTGAAGTTTGTACTTACCCTCGGCGTTGGTCATTGTAGTAACCGACGCATGACCGGTAGCCTGAACACGTACACCTGACATTGGCAAATTTGTCGCAGCGTCATATACAGTACCAATGACAGTACGCCCCCCTTTTGTATCCTGTTTCTCTGCAAGAGGAACATTCGACAGGTTTCCGCCCAACATCATGTCTGATGCATTAACGGCTGACGGCACAATAAAAATCAATGCCATCAATAATTGCATAAATTGTCGCATATACATAGTCAATTTTCTTTTTTTCATCAGACTTAACATTATTCTACATCTTCAACCGGAATCAACAATATCTGGTCGATACGCAACGACACATCGGCTGTAGAATTTCTACCTCTGGATGTCTCAAGCGAGAATTCAGTAACAAAGTCCCTATTCTTAAAGGTATTATAGAACTCACAAACAGGGAATTTAACTACTGCCTTATTTCCGGCCTTATCAAGCAGGAAGAGTGTATCCACACGTTCATATTGCAAGTCATATTTTACTTTCAAGTTGTTCTTGAGATTAGCCGCTCCCTGAGTAAAAGTTGACAAATTCAATGTCGGTTTGTCTGTGGGGAACGAGTCCTTCTTTTCTGTAAGGTCACTTGGCAATAATATTACAGCGATCTGATAACTTGCAGATCTTACATTAGGCAATTTGTATCCAACTGTAACCTTGTTACCACCGACAATAGGCTGCAGGTCAAGATATCTTGAAGCGGAAAGTTCTATACCAAAGTCTTCATGATCTGTTCGGATCTGATCCTTGTAGAGAGACGGACGAGTAGCATTTCCGTTTGAAACAGTAGCCATTTCAGTATCCTCGCCTTCAATCTTTATTGTATCGTGCCAAAGCTTGAATATGTCGTAAGGCATCTTATCAATAACCTTCAAATAACCATTTGACAAAGATTTCTTATACTGTACATCTGCCGGCGCCATGCACTGTTCAAGATCGGCCTTTGAAACACGCAAACGTTTATTATGTCTGTCAGTATTGGCTGTCATCAAAGAGTCACCAGGAACATACTTGTCATTCTCCTTGTTACTGAACGACAGATATTTTATCATATACTGTCTTGGATAGAAGAATTTGATAGAGTCAAGATACTCCTTGTCCATATTCTGAGGCTTTGTCTCTGCATCCACATTGTAGTTGAAATGTGACTCATATTTCTCCATAAACTCCTTCCATAGTCTGTTTGTAGGAACACACAATGTATATATAGAGTCTTCGGAATCAACAGTTCCAATACCAATGTGACTGTTCAGCAATATGTTTGAGTTTACAAATACTGAATCAAGATATGTCTGCTGGCCATCCTTGATGGGACCGAGTGTACTCAATCCTTCATTGAACACAGTATCATTATACATATAAAGGAACTTGGCTACAGAGTCGATACCAAGATCATGAGCGAACAAGTCGGGAGCTGCAATACGGGTCATAGCCTCCCAGATATTGTATCTGTATTTTGAAGTTTCATCCAAGCGGTGTATGATACCGTTCCATGCACGGTCGTTTACAGAACAGAGGTAGTTGTCGCCGAACTTATATCCGTTACCGTAGGGATAATCTTCCAGGTGCTTATACGACCCCTCAAAAGCAACTTTCTTGTTGTTGAGCATCAATATAAGTTCCTTTTCATCGTATAGTCCCTTGGCCGGATGCAGATTGTTGGCAATATGCGCCTGAACAAATGTCTTCATGACATCATCTCTGGCATCATCATCCTTTATTCTCTTAAGGATAGAATCCTTTGTTTCCTTACTAAGAGCTTTGTTTGTAGGCGCCCACAAAGTATATACTCTCGACTGGTTGAAGAGAGAGTCGGCAACACTTACACCACCGGGAAGGTCACATGCATCAAGAACCTCGACAAAGTTGCTCAACTCCTTGTCGTTTATAATAATTTCATATATGGTCTTGTCGGCATTTGGTGCTTCCGCTGTTACCTTTAATCCTGTATCATCGACACAGGAGACAGCACCGAAAATCATTGCAGCAAGCGAAGTCCCTACAAGAAATCTGTTTTTCAATATTGCATTCATATAAATTTATTTTCTTCTTATTGTCCGGTCAGGCAATTGAAACGGCTCGCCGGCACCGGATATAAAATTTATAGATTATTTTACCATCTCTGATGAAGAGTTCTCCGTTGCATATGCCGGATTCTGCTTCAATTTCTTATTGAACCTGATTTCGTCAATATTTATCGGGAAGAAAAGACCATCTATAGATGACATCTTGGTCTTGAGAATACCTGCCTGCGGACCAAGTTTATCAGCAACAAATGTTATGCCATCGGTATTCTTTTCGCGAAGAGCCTTACGCACAAGGTCATACCAACGTTTTCCTTCAAAAGCCAACTCTCTCAAACGCTCGTCAAGCACCAACTGTGAACTAGTCTTTTTTGTCATATAATTGGCAATTGCAAGGTCCTTCTTGGTTGTAAATCCTTCGATATCGGTTCTTGCTATGTCATTTCTCATTTCATTTATATAACCGACTCTTGAACGGAAATTTACAGCTTTCACAAGATTATAGGCTCTTTCAAAATCCTCATTTGTTGCCCCGGGACGTAATGCATGCGCTTCGGCTAACATAAGCATAACATCAGTCTTGCGGTAAACAACCCAATTGGCATTCCTGTCATTTTCCTTACGCGGTTCTGTTGCATTTGAGCCTGCAGCTGTATATTTTGCTACAGCATAGTATGTCTTTTTGTTGTTTTCAGAAGCACTCTCCTCTTTCCAATGGTTAGTAGATGAAAAGAGGCGCAAATCGGGAGCAACAGCCCTACGTGTGTCGAAGTATGTTGCAAATGATTTAGGAACACAAAGCTGACCGCCTCCAGGGTTGAATTCAGAACCGTACATATTGTAAACACCCTTACCGTATGTACCGTCCTCAACAAGATCACCGTCTATATGATGTTCAAAGATTGATTCAGATGAGTTTCGTCTGCCGAAAATACTCACATATGCACTACTATAGTATTGTTCAGCACTGGTACCGTATTTTATACCCTCGGCCAGACCCATGTTCTCTTCAAGGAGATAGGGGTTGTCTGCCGGTACCTCCTGCAACATGTATTCGTTCTTGTACTGTACCTCCATGTTGGCCAATACAGCTTCACAATTTCTGATACATTCAGCATAGAATCCCTCAATATCACCGCTTGCAACAAGCTCGCTGTCACCCTCATAGTATGCAGCAAAGGCAGCCTGCCAGAGACTTACATCGGCCTTCATTGCCAAAACTGCATTCTTTGTTATACGACCGTAATTCTCTCTTGGTGTTGCAAAGTTTCCTGAAATCATGACCAGTTTTTCGGCACGGTCAAGATCCTCCATGATAAGCTTGAGCGCCTCAAGAGGATGTACCTGCTCATATAAAGGAAGATCGGCATCGTTGGCAGAAACAACCATAGACATTGGAATGTCACGGAATGTACGCACAAGATAGAAGTGGCACAATGCACGCATCGCATACATCTCACCCATTACAACATCCAAATCACCCTCTGTAAAGTCCGGGTCACGATCAACTACCTGAGGAGCATATTCCAACACAAGGTTGGCATTGGCTATTGCCTCATAGTATACACCCCACTTGGTATATGAGTTTTCGGGGAGAATATTCGCCTCCACGATATATCTGAGTTCATGACTACTGCTTGTAGCAGGGGTATATGTCAAGTTATCGGCGCGGAGTTCACCCCACACGATGGCTTTGCTGACAGCATCAGTACTGAGCAGTTTTAGATAACTTGTTGCCAGAATACCATTGACGTCGTCTTTTGTCTGCCAGAAGTGCTCGTGAACAATTTTCTCGGGCGGAATGATTGTCAGGAAGTCGGTGCACGATGTCATCATGACAGCAAACATAGCCGCCACCGCCAGAACGAGTTTCTTATATATATAATTTATTCTTTTCATAGTCATCAACTTTTAGAAACCGAGTGAAAGTGAAAGGGTATAAGAACGTGAACGTGGAGTTCTCTGGTTATCATATGCTATACCGTCACTACCTGATGCAACTTCAGGATCAAGACCTGAATACTTTGTCATAACAAAAAGGTTATCGATTGAAGCATACATATTCAACTGTCTGATACCGACTTTCTTCAACATTCCCGGCTCAAATGAATAAGAGAGCTGCAAGTATGAGAAACGCAGATAAGAAGCATCCTCAACATATCTGTCACTACCAAGGTAGTTGTATGCCGACTGATAGACAGCACGTGGGATTTCGGTGATATCACCCTCCTTGCGCCAGCGCCAGTTAACGGCAACACTCTGGTTGTCGAAACCATACATATTCTCAAAGCTCATTCTTGCTTTGTTTACAACATCCACATTGAGACGGTATGTGAAGTCTGTCTTCAAACTCCATCTCTTGTAGCGGAATGTCAAGCCGAAACCACCCTGAGCCGATGGATTTGAGTTACCAAGGTATACCATGTCAAGCTCGTTGATAGTACCGTCATGGTTGATATCCTCGTATATTGCATCACCGCCACGGAATTCGTACTGTGACGCCTTTGCATTATTACCTGTTCCATCCACCTTTTCACGGTCAAAGAAAAGTGTCATCTGCTTTGGAGCACCGCTCTTGTCATAAACGACATTACCTTCGGAATCGCGCACAATAGGACAGGTACCATTGCGTCCTGCCTCTTCTTCGGCAAGAGCCTTTTCCCAGTTCTTGTAACTGTAACGGTATACGCCCTTATAACGGAAACCGTATATGGCACCACTTGGATTACCTATCTGTATACGTGGCAGATACTTGGTATTCTCTGCCGACTCGTACTTTCCGTTACGGTCTTCAAGATAAGCCTCTTCAAGGTCAACGATTTCGTTGTAGTTGTTACCGATATTGAAATACAATGACATTGTGAAATCCTTGGCAAGCTTCACGCTGTTCAAGTTAAGGTTCAATTCCCATCCCGAGTTACGCATAGCACCTGAGTTCTTGAATGCCAAAGAAGAGTAACCTGTAGAAGATGGTATTTTATAACCGGAGATAATCTGGTCACGTGTTGTACCGTCATAGTAGTTGAAAGCACCGGTAAGAAGGTCGTCAAAGAAACCGAAGTCGGTACCAAGGTTCCATTCGCGCTTGTCAGAACGGCGAAGGTCGGTCAAACGGATACCGTCCATCTGGAAACCGGCCATACCAAGATATGACTTGTTGGTTGCTGAATAGCTGTTGAATGTTTTGTTCTCACCTGGAGCATGGCCGTCCATACCGAAACCTGGACGGAAAGACAACATGCTTAGCACAGGCTTTGCCCACTCCATCCACGGCTCGTCAGAGATATTCCAACGTGCTGAAAGAGAGGGGAAGAGAGACCATTTTCTGTCGTCACCCATAGCGGTATTACCCTCAACACGTGCTGCAAGACGCAACATATATTTTGACTTATATGAATAGTGTGCATCAAATGTAAAGTTGACATTACGGCTTTCCCATTTGCTTGTTGCCTTTTCATCACTACCATAAACTGGTTTTCCGACAGTTGAACTACTGATGTTACCTGTAGGCAGACCATTGATCTTTGTCATCTGGTTGTTACCGCTACCTGTAGAGAGCTCAAAACGTCCGTTCATGGTCATGTAGTGGTCACTGCTACCAAGATATGGTGTGAAGACCAATTCATGACGTGTTGTAAAGTTAAGTCCCTTGCTGTCTTCGGAGCGTGAACTGTTCTTTTCACTGGCTGTCCAGTTATCCATAGACAAAGAGGCAGGCATATACATTGTACCCGAAGCTGTAGAGGCAGCAAGGTTAACCATACCGCGATACTTCAACTGCGACTCATTGTCTTCAAGACCAAGAAGATTGTACTCCAAAGTAATTTGAGGGCTTATATAGTAGTCCTGACGGTAATATTCTGCCAAGTCAGCTTCCGCTACCGGATTCTTGCGACCAAACCAATGAGAATGGAAGTCCTTCTTTTCGGCATAGTCAAGCATTGCATAGTACTCATCTGTATCGTTACCGTTCTTGTCCTTATTATATATACTCATGTTAGGCATCATCAACTGTGCGTCGTACAGAGGGCTACCGGTATTCATTCTCTTCTTGTTGTAAGTGAATGAGAAGTCGGCAATAACCTTGATTCTCTGTGATACATAGTAGTCAAGAGCCAGACGGGTAGTGAGACGATGGAGATACTGACCGATTACCTGACCTGTTTCGTTGGTATAACCACCACCGATACGGAAAGTAGCCTTTTCACCACCACCACTCAAGTTAAGGCTGTAGTCATGGCTGAAACCATGCTTTGAAACAGCACCGACCCAGTCGGTATTGTTTCTATAGTTCTGGTATTCGGCAAAACCCTTGTCGTAGTTAAGCTCAGGGATGTCATTTCTCTCTGTCAGATTCTGGTTGAAGAGAGCCTGCTTGATAAGCATGGTATAGTCGTCACCTTTGAGAAGGTTAAGACCTGCGGGAGTCCACTTGTCCTTGAACTTATAAGAGAAGTTCACGCGGGTTGGACCACGCTTACCACGTCTTGTCTTGATTTTGATGACACCATTGGCACCCTGTGAACCCCACACGGCACATGAAGCGGCATCCTTCAAAACCTCGATTTCGGCGATATCCTCAGGGTTAATCATAAGAAGTTCGGCAAAACTCTCCTGGTTGGCAGTTTCAAAAGAGAACGATCCCTCGTCAACGTTGAAGATATTGTCATCGACTACGATAAGCGGAGTGGCATCACCCTCAATCATTGAGTTACCACGGAGACGCATCTGTGTACCAGAACCGACGTCACCCGAGTTGAAGACAATGTCAAGACCGGCAACCTGTCCCTGAAGTGCCTGGTCGACCGAAGTAAATGAAAGACCCTCCATGTCGTCCATGCTCACCTTCTGGGTTGCGTGTGTCATTTCTCGTTCAAGAATTTCAAGACCACCTGACTGTCTTACCTGCTTCGCAACAATCTCGACTTCTGTGAGCACATTGTCCTCCACCATCTTGATATCGAAGAAGGTGCGGTCGCCAATTTCAAGACGCTGTGTCTTATAACCGATATATGCAACTTCAAGATAGTTGCTTGTATTCTTTACAACCATTGAGAAGTTACCCTCAAAGTCTGTTGTAGAATACTCGATGATACGGTCGCTCTTGTCACGCTCGGTTATGGTAACCATAATCAGCGGTCCTTCGGCATCGCTCGAAACCGTACCAGAAATTCTCGCTCCCTTTTGTGCAAAGGCCGTACTGCACAGAGTACAGAGAAGCACAAACAGGAATAAATGCTTAATTTTTATCATGGCTATTATATTTATTCTTCAACGTTAGTGTCTGCAGTCACAATTTCAACTTTCTTGATTACGTTACCGCTATTGTCAACCATTTGCTTGCACTCCTTGCCAGCCTCGTTCTTGGCTGTCTCATATTCGTAGTGCTCTTCAACATCATCCGTCGCTTTCACAAACTTTACAAGGTAACCCTCTCTTGTTATGATCTTTGGGTTTGAAGCATCAAGAAGTTCCTCCTTTTCAACATTGGTTACATCGGTTGACTTAGGCTTTAGCAAATAGGCAATTTCATGCACCTTATTCTTGATGTTGGCTTTGCTGGGATCAACCTTCTCTATTGTGTTGTCAGGAAGTGTAATATTCACCTTACCGCATTTTGCAACAAGATAGCAGTTGTCATTGAGCCCGGCCAAACCACCCTGACCGTCATTCACAGACATTGTGTCGACCTTTTCACCTGTTTTAATGAATCGCACCAAGTTGCCGTCATATCCATACATAGATGGGGTCTTAAGAACACGGTCTATAGGCTGCAATGCAGAGAATGACGATGTTGAGATACCGTCGGGTTCTGCAGTAGTGTTCAAAGAATATACAATGTCACGGCACATTACATTCCATGTAACATTCTCATCACCACTCTTTACAACCTTTGCCCATTCTGCTGTTTCACCCTTTTTCTCTTTTGCTACATTGTAAGGGTCCTTTACAAGAATTGTAGAATTATCACTGGCACTTGTAACCTCGTTCTCATAGAAACGTCCTGTTGCAGGGTCTATGACAGATGTAGGGAAGGAAGCCTTTGGAACCCATTGTCCGCTTACGCTCAAATATTCAAACGGAGACTTGTCGCAGAACACCGAATTATCCTGGAAGTGGTTACGGATGAAGTTGTTGATGAAGCGGATCATTGATGCCGCTCTACCGTAGTTCTTGTTATTGTACTCGTTTTCCACATCCTCCCATGTCGGGAATCCCTCGGCATACAACTCTGTAATAGCCTCATTTGAAGGTATATATACAGTATAGTGGTATGTATTGAGGAACGGAACACTGTTTATGATCTTTGTTGTAAGTTTCTGACCATCTGCAGGCTCAGGAGTTGTATAGAATATTGAGTATATACGTGTAGAATCCTGTCTCTGCTTCTTATTTTCATCACCGGGAAGTACCTTGATATATATATCATCAAGTCCTATTTCATCAAAACCGGACATTGTACACATCTTGTAGAACTCGTTGTAAAGACTACCGGGAGCCTCTCCGTTAGCCTTCATGTTCTGATAGACGTTTCTTCTTGGAGGTGTAGGCACTGAAGAGTAAAGACGCATCTCCTCATCCTGCTCAACAGGAGTTGTACTGTATGTTATACCGTTATCCTGCTTTATAGACTTTGAAGCAACAATAGTTGTGTTTGTCTCAAGCTGTTCACCACCGTAGAACTTTATTTCATCAGGATTCTCTGCATCAATCTTGATGGTACCGAATCCCTTTGTGAGATAATACTGCTTGTCGGCATGTACATAAGGTTTCTCCTCTCTATTATTATGTACTATAATAAGGTATTCGAGCAGGTCAGTCATACGGTTGACAAGAAGAGCATTGCCACCGAAATTACCATTGACAGGCAAAGAGTAGTTTGTAGACTCCACTTTTGATATATTACCGAGTGTATCCAGTTTCAGGTTCAGATTACCGGCATTGACATCATATTTTATTGACCAGAATTCAACCTCAGTTCCTGAATTCTTTTCACGTTCGTTGTCATAACGGAACTCATACATTTTAGGTGAGTTGCCTTCAAACGTAACGGGGTCGAAATAACGGAATTTGCTGTCATCAGGAAGAATCAACGTATATTTTGCATCCATCGCAAGCAGATAGAAGTCGTAACTGAGCTGGTCAATCACATTCTTCATGATTGTCATGTTCTCATTAACGAGTGTAGGCGCTGTTACAGCCGAGTATGCAGCAGGAGCAAAGACCTCATTAAGAAGATATACGACACCGTTGTTTGCCACGATACACTCATCGACATGCTCTTCGCGCAGTTTCATATCGTCGTTGGCATCGTTGGTAATCTTGTCGAACTTGCTCTTTACTGTATTTACGAATGAAGGCTTCATCAAGTTGTTCAGGAACGGAGCAATATTCTGCTGAGGCACACTGTCAAGTGCCTGAAGCAGGGTTCCCTCATTTTCTTCGCTCCAAGTTTCAGGAACATCTATTTCAGGAGCATAACGCTCAAGAAGGAAGTGTCCGGGGCCATCCAATGCTGCGAAATACTCATAGAGTTTGTCATCCTTTGGAACAAACATCGCAGCCATATCGCTTTGACGACCAAGATTTGAAGCGTAGTCATTCTTACCCGGGTCAAAGAGCAGAAGTTCTCCACTAAGAACAGAGATTCCTTCGAGCATATCATAGCTGGTAAAATCAGCTTCATTAAAATAGCGCAATTTGAACACACTATCGGTTGATGCATGACGTTCTCTGTAACTTGCTGTAAGATTAGCATCGTACACAGGCACACAGAAACGGTCAAGGAGGTGGCTGAAGATTTTCAGATCCTTATGAGCGCGTATCTCACCTGCCATATTTGTAGGAGGAAGAAGCACATCGTCAAGGCGGTAGATATAACCATTCTTGCAGGCAATTGTCAAAGTATCGTCAGAGAACTCACCGTAGCTGACATCACTCTTGAGGACCTTGTTGCCATAAATCATTACAGAGCCGTCCTCATAAAGTTTTGAGTTACCGTCCTTTTTCTGAAAAAGGAAGTTCACGTCATCCACAGTGAGGGCGTTTCTCTTTAGGTAATCACCAAGGAAGTGCACCATCATCGGGGTTGTACCGTCCATGGCAATACGGGAGCTGTCCGTTCTTTCCTTACCACGCAGATTGTCCCAATAGACATTGTATGTTGGCCATGCAGCATGGTTCTCATATGAGTTTGCATGCACAAGCGGAACTGTATCAAGTTCGTGCAACGAAGTGGTTCTGCGCAAGCACAGGCCTTCCTGTTCCGGATTCGCACCGGTATTTGCCATCATGTCAAGCAACAGAGTATTGTTCAACATAGAGCCATAAAGCAGAATTTTCATCTGCGCCTTTGACATTTCAGGAATACAGCTTACTCCCCAAGGGTTACCGCCGGGGGCGAAGAATCTCTCGAAAGCCTTGTCGTCAGCAACAAAAAGGGTCTTGCTACCGGTATGGTTCAATGTCTCCATTTCACCAAGGCTGTCAATGAGCTCGACATAGTAATTGTAAGTACAATTCGCAGTACCCTCTTTCAGGAAGGAATAGATGCTCGCACCCAACCAATCAGGTTCGGTGTCATCATACTTGTAATCGTCAAGCCAATCCCTGCACGACTGCAATGAACCGCCCACAAAAAGCAGGCACACAGCAAGAAGCAAAGCTCTGCAAAATTCATTTAAACGGTGCTTAAACATAAATGCAATTTTATTAATTATTATTTTTTTCTTTTTTTTAATATTTCGCAAAAAGGCATACCTACCCCTTACTTAACATGCAAAAATATGAAAATTAAACAAACCTTTGCATAAAATCCTATATTTTTTTACCCCAAACTGCTCTTTTTACACATTTTACAGTAAAAAAATCTTCCGAACCTGCCACTACTACAGGAAACGGAAGATTTTAACATTTTGATTATTTTAACAATATTGTGTTAAAAATCATTTAGAACAACTTGAATATTTAACATTCACCGACTCACCTTTCACCACCTCGACAAACTCGTGCGGAGTTATTTTAACCTCTTCGACCATGAACTCCGGAACATTGTACGAACGGTCAAAAAAGTCATAATATTCAGCACTCTCCTGAGGCAACAGGAATGCCTTTTCTGCAACCCCGTCATCATTCACGTGGGCTATGTACAGACGGCTGTAATTGGTGTCGTCACGACGGCTTGCAAAGAGTATCCACCTGCCGGAACTACTCCAGGAATGATAGCTTTCGGGATAGGGAGAATTGGCTTTTTCCAGCGGCCAGAAGCCCTTTGTCTTAATATCCATGAGATAAAGGTCGGCATCCTTGTGCCATATATGAAAACATCCATATTCAGCCAAAGCAAAGAGCATATACCTTCCGCACGGAGAAACACGCGGGAATGTAGCGCTCTTACCCAAAGCCGATGCCGCAAACAGCGTATCCACAGCCCCGAAGCCACCGGTTTCTGAGTTCCATGCACGGCTCAATATATCATATTTTATCTCCTTATAACGCATCACAAGTTCCCCCTCCCAATTAATGGAAGTATCAAGGCGTTCCATATGCGCAGAGCAATAGTACAGCGTTCTGCCGTCGGCCGACCAGCAAGGAAAGACCTCCAGGTCATAGAGGTTGTTTGCCACATGTGAAACCGTCTCATTCACCGGGTCGTATACAATAATATCGCTCGCCTTGTCTTGAACTTCCACCTTATTGGAATTTCTTGTATGGAACACCTGTCCGGTATTGTTTACGGAATAGGCAACAATATCGTATTTGGGGTTGAACGACGGATAGACACCTGCTGAAATTGTTGAATCGGTCTTGAGATTCAGTTTCTTGGGCTCGCCGTCATGTACAAAAACCGTTCCGCCCAGATGCTGTCGCACATGGAACTGCATATTATCAGTCCTGTGATTCTTGTATGCATGACAATTGATACACTGTCCCTCGGGTTCTGCGCTAACAAGCCTATTGCTATATATTACCTTTTCGTCGTAGGCAGAGAGATCACGTTGGCATATCTTCAGTTCCTCGTATGCCACATATGAAGGCGGGATAAGACGATAGGAGATATAACGGTCAATAGAATCGAGAGATACGTTAAAACTGAACGGCGCATAGCTGTTCCATTTACCATTTTCCCTTACACACACCGCAACTTCGACAGCTTTGCCTTTAGCAACTTCGAGCAGACCGCGCCACTCTTCGATTGAAGGAGCCACCTCCTTGCCTGCAAAAAGCAGTTCCTTTCCACCAGCAGAAAGAGATGTAATGAATTTGTCACCCTCCTCCTCTATTCTGAATGTAAGAGGAGCTATATTATACGGAATGGTAACGTCGGTGTATTGCGGATAAATTTCCGGCTTGCGATCAACACGCACACTCTCCTTCGGCAACGAGGGAGTACAGGACTGTATGACAAGAAGCAGAATAGAAACTGCTATTCCCAATATATTTTTCATAGCATCAGTTAGTTCTTATTTTACGTACAAAGAAATAGAAGTAGAAATAAGTATCGGCATACTCCTTGAAGTGAGGTGCCATCTCCTCCTCCTTCATACCTTTATATTTCTTGGTCTTTGCAACAAATGTCTCCAGCCTGCGCTGAATGCTCTTTGAAACAAACCTGTCTACAAAAGCAGGCCCAACGCTCACAGTATTGCCTTTATCGATATTAAGAAACAATAGCAATGCTTCCTGATAATTCTTTGGAAGTTTCTGCGGCTTGCATTCATTGAGATAGCGTTCGAATATATACCAGAATGCTTTCTGATCCTTGCGTATCATCGCTGATGAAAGAGCAACTTCGAGGAAAAGTTGTGTAGCACCCTCGGGTAAATATTTGAATTCCTTTGTAAGCCACGCCTCGACAAACGATTCATCGACATCCAAATTGTCGTTATAACAGAAAAGTTGAAGCGGCATAGCAAACTCATTGGATTTCTCAATCAATGCCGGGTCCTGTATATAAGACTCCATTTCCCTCGCCCAACCACGATAGAACAATGTACGTTTCAGGATGTTGATATATCTCTGCGCCAGCCTGTATTCTCCTGAAAGAATCATTGAACGTACCGCATGCTTAAGGTATTCGATTCTCCAGCCATACTCTACAGCATCTTCGACACACCAACGATAACAGAAATTAAACTTGCCATACTGGAAATATGCCATTTTACCACCTGTTTGTGTCAGATGCACAGGCATTGGAGCAAGAATATCAGAACTACCGTCGGGATAGGAGAACATTTCGGCGCCGGCAGTCCCCATCTTGAACAAGGCAATATTTTTGTTCAAGACAACCTGACGGGTTGGCACATCGGTATCCTTTGCATAATCAGCAACATCGCGCCAGCGATAGCTCCACATATCTCTATTCTGTTTGTTCTCTATGCGAAAATTGGTATCATTGTACCAAAAAACCCACAGGAAAAGTATAGTAAAAAGGAGAACAGAGAGGGCAACGATATATTTAGCCTTTTCACTACCATTCAAACGTGAACGGAAAGCAACAAGTACACAAAAAGCAACAAGAGAGAGAGCCAGAACAGCAAATGGTACCCAATAAAGATGTATCAAGTGCCAATATGAGAAACTCGTATGCTCAACCTTTGCAACATACGATGCCACCCATTGTGAAACCGGCAGCCCTACACCATATATATGTTCCACAGCAACCGTTGTATAAAGACGATAGAACAGTTGTGGCACAGATATCACAACTACGGTAGCCACAGCAAGAGTTACTAGAGGCAAAAGCAAACCTTTACGCTCAGCAACAGCTGAAGCAACTGAATACAGCGCCATAAGGATGGATGTAAACAACGCGTATACACCTATCAGCGGATAGCCTACAAGACACCATGCAACTATAAATAGAACACGTACAGGAGCATTCATGCGCTTATAGCATAACATAGCAAGCAACGAGAGCAATGTTGCCACCAGTGCCATATAATAATATCCGGGTTGTTTCAGGTAGAATATCCAATATCCCAATTGCGTATTGCTTGCCAACAGCGCCACGACAGGCACCAATGCCAGTAACTTATAGCTTGCCGGCAGGTCAAAGAGTTTGACTACAAGCCTGTAGACAGCATACAGCAATGCAACATACACTGCCGCACCCAAAGCCGGATAGCGTAAGAACTGCACAAGGAAACTTGCCACATAGTGCAACATACCAGCCGGTTTAGACATCATACTGTCAAAGAAAAGATCATCGAAAAGGAAAACAGATAGTTCGTTCACACGGAACAGCAGTGCCGACTCATATGTAGACAGAACAGCCCAAAGCCCTACAAAGAAGAACAGTGGGAACAGCGTCACCGCCCTGTCAAGCTTGTCTAAAGAGACGGAGCGGGTTACACGCCCGCTCTGCCTATTGGTATTATTTTTATTGGTTTTAGCCATATTTTGTGTTGATTATAGCACAATTGACAATATACTGCAACTAAACACAGGACAACAACCTTATATAATCCTGTCTAAAGCAAAGACTCAAAAGAGGCCACGCCTTGACCTGTCAAGCATATAATGGTCAAGCAGGACAAGCGCCGCCATAGCTTCGACAACGGGCACCGCACGTGGAACAACACAGGGGTCGTGACGTCCGTGCGCCAGCAGAGTAGTTTCTTCTCCTGACGATGTCACAGTATTCTGCTCCATAAGCAACGTAGCCACAGGCTTGAAGGCAACCCTGAAGTATATGTCGTTACCATTGGATATACCGCCCTGTACACCACCGCTATTATTGGTGCGGGTAGCTATCCTGCCATTATCATTATAGAAGATGTCGTTCTGCTCCGACCCTCGGCCTGATGCAGCGTCGAAACCATTGCCATACTCAAAACCCTTGACAGCATTAATTGAGAGCATCGCATGCGCCAGCGATGATGTCAACTTGTTGTACAATGGCTCGCCAAGACCTGCTGGAGCACCCTTTACAACGCATGTCACAACGCCGCCAACAGTATCACCCTGGCGTTTGACATCAAGGATAAGTTCTTCCATAGCCTTTGCTTTTTCGGCATCGGGACAACGTACAGCATTACTCTCCACAGCAGATAGGTCATAAGACTCATAGCCGTTATCAAGCTTTATACCACCGACCTGCGATGTGTAAGCCTGGACTGATATTCCCAACTGCTTCAATGCCATTTTGGCAAAGGCACCGGCACAGACCCTTACTGCGGTTTCACGAGCCGAAGAACGTCCTCCGCCACGATGGTCACGCAGACCATACTTGCAGTCATAGACATAATCGGCATGTGAAGGACGATAGACCGAACGCATATTGTCGTAGTCACCGCTACGCGTATTGTCATTCTTTATAATGAATGCAATGGAAGTTCCGGTAGTGCGTCCCTCGAAAACTCCCGACAATATCTGCACCTCATCCTGTTCCTTGCGCGCTGTGGTGATGTTGCTTTGTCCGGGGCGACGACGATTCATCTCGCTCCTTATAAAGTCTTCATCAACGACAATCCCTGCAGGAAAGCCGTCAAGTACGCCACCTATTGCCACACCGTGTGACTCACCGAATGTAGTCAGACGCAAAAGCCTACCGATACTGTTCATTTATATTGTATTATCCTTAATTAATATCAAAAAGGAGATGTTTTATTCACGCACAAATTGCATCAATGGCAACAGCCACCTTCGCAACCGCCGTCACCGCCACAGCTACCGCCGTTGCAACCGCTGCAACCGCTGCATGAAGCCTTGAGCGAGTCGTAGAACTTCTTGAGTTCAGACTCTTTGGCCGGACGAGCCTCAACAACGCTTCCTACAAACTGCAAATCACAGCCAGCCAAAGGATGATTGAAGTCCATTGTAACTTTTAGAGGAGTAACCTCCTTTACAGTTCCAAGAATAGGTGAACCGTCGGCACGCATCATCTCTACGACATTGCCTGCATAGATATGCGCAGAATCGAACTTACCGTCAATAGTAAATACCTCACGGTCAAAATCCTGAACATGATCGGGGTCATAGTCTCCGTAAGCGTCAGCCGATAGGATTGTAAAATCAAATGTATCACCCTTCTTAAGATCCTTAAGATTCTCTTCAAAAGCGTCAAGTGTATATCCCACACCTGTCAAGAAGGCAAAAGGCTGTTCACGTGTTGTCTTTTCAACCTCTTCACACTCACCGTTACGGTGTGACACCAATGTGTATGCCACACGCAGATATTTGTTTGTTGCTTCCATTTATATTTTGTTTTATTTAATGTTTCGTTGTCAAAGCGCAATATTTTCGCATTATTCCGACAAACTTACAAAAAAAATGTTTTTCAAGCCTACTTTGACAAAGAAATATTTTGCAGAATTAACCTCGAAAGATTGTTTTTTCATAAAGCCACACACAGCCGGATGGTGTCAAAAAAGCGGTTTTGACACGCTAAAAGAGGAATTCTTAAAAAACATACAAAAATCCTTTATTATTAAAATACAAATAAGTATTTTCGCAAATGTTTGAGAGGGAGCAGCCCCAATTCAGGGAGAACCCAAAGAGTGCATCCTCGAAAAATACAAACCGGAACACATAACTAACAATAAAAGAAAAAACATGAGCGAGAAGATCAACATGCCTTGGGAAGAGCGTCCCGAAGGTTGCGCCGATGTAATGTGGCGTTATTCAAAGAACCCAGTCATTGACCGCTATGCTATCCCAACATCGAACAGCATCTTCAACAGTGCTGTAGTTCCATTCGGTGACGGCTATGCAGGCGTATTCCGTTGCGACAACAAGTCTGTACAGATGAATATCTTTGCCGGATTCAGCAAGGATGGTATAAACTGGGAGATTGAGCACGAACCAATTGTATTCAAGGCCGGCAACACAGAGATGATTGAGTCGGAGTACAAGTACGACCCACGTGTTACATGGATCGAGGACCGTTACTGGATCACATGGTGCAACGGTTACCACGGACCTACCATTGGTATCGCATATACATTTGATTTCAAGGAATTCTTCCAGTGCGAGAACGCATTCCTTCCATTCAACCGTAACGGTGTATTGTTCCCAGAGAAGATAAATGGCAAGTATGCAATGTTGAGCCGTCCGAGCGACAATGGCCATACTCCATTCGGAGATATATACATCAGCTATAGCCCGGACATGAAGTATTGGGGTGAGCACCGTTGTGTAATGAAAGTGACTCCATTCCCTGTGAGCGCATGGCAGTGCACAAAGATTGGTGCCGGTTCAGTGCCCATCCTTACAGACGAGGGTTGGTTACTGTTCTACCATGGTGTAATTACAACATGTAACGGTTTCCGTTACTCTATGGGTGCCGCTCTGCTCGACAAGAACGACCCTTCAAAGGTTCTTTACCGTACACAGCCTTACCTGTTGGCTCCAGCAGCTCCTTACGAACTTGCCGGCGACGTGCCCAATGTGGTATTCCCATGCGCTGCATTGCGCGACGGTGACAAGGTTGCAGTATACTACGGTGCTGCCGATACTGTTGTAGGCATGGCATTCGGTTACATATCGGAGATTATCGAATTCATGAAGAAAAACAACTGCGCATAAAACAGAAACCATATAAGATTACAGGGGTGCGAAAAATTTTCGCACCCCTGTAATCTTATATATAATAATTATTTATTATCTTCGCAAGACAGCACAATAACACAACCGACAATGAAGTATTTCCGCATTTTACTTATACTTGCCATGGCAATAACAATGCATGCGTGCAAAACAAAGAGCGATGCACCCTCAAGCATAATCACAGCCGATAGTCTCTGTTTCATAAAGGAAGGAAAACCATACCGCTACATAGGCACAAACATGTGGTACGCATCAATTCTGGCATCAACCGGCGAAGGTGGTGACAGGGTAAGATTCTGCAAGGAACTTGACCATTTGAAAAGTTTAGGCGTCACCAATGTGAGAATGCTTTCGGGCCCCGATGCCGGAAGTGACCTTGCCAACCCTGCAAAGCCTTACCTGCAGACTGCTCCGGGCGTGCTTAACGACACAATTCTTAATGGACTTGATTTTGCTATCGCAGAACTCGAGAAACGTGGCATGGAGGCTGTAATATACCTTAACAATGCCTGGGACTGGAGCGGTGGCTACGGTTTCTACCTGAAGGAGTGCGGATATGGTGATTCCCCCAACACAAACGAAAATGGCGGATACAGCAGATATGTAGACTATTGTGCGAATTTTTGGCGCGACAAAAAGGCTATAGGACTGTATCTAAATTATATTGAACAGATAATTTCGCGCAAGAACAGCATTACAGGACGTAACTATAAGGACGAACCCGCCATTATGGCCTGGCAGCTATGCAATGAACCGCGTCCCTTTGCACCTGACAACAAGGATTTGTTTGCAAAGTGGATTGGCGAAGCTGCCACATTAATCAAATCCATAGACAAGAACCACCTTGTTTCCATAGGCAGTGAAGGATATATCGGATGCGGGGTTGATATGGAGCTTTGCGAACGTATACATGCAATGGACTGCATTGATTACATTACAATTCATATATGGCCTGTCAACTGGGGCTGGGCACCACGTTCGAACCCGGACAGCGGAATAAGGAATGCCTGCATGGAGAGCGAAAAGTATATCGACGAGCACATAGAACTTGCAAGGAGGCTCGGTAAACCGTTGGTAATTGAAGAGTTCGGCTATTCGCGCAAAGGCAATGAATCAGGAACAGGCATACCTACCGATAGCAGGGATATTTTCTACCGTTACATATTCAACAGGGTTGCAGAGAGTATCAAAAAGAGTACGCCCCTCGCCGGATGCAACTTCTGGGGATGGGGAGGCTGCGGACGCCCGCGCGACCTTGTATGGCAACCAGGTGATGATTACCTTTGCGATCCTCCACACGAACCACAAGGCTGGTATTCGGTATTCGACAATGACACAACAACAATAGAGATTATCCAAGAATATACTGAAAAAATAAAATAAAGACTTATAACTATGTACAAGAATGACAATCGTATTGTTGCTACACTCGATGCAGGTGGCACAAATTTCGTTTTCGGAGCAATGAGAGCTGGTGAATTCATCATTGACCCAGTTTCGGTACCCTCAATGGCGCATGACCTTGACACATGTCTGCAGAACATGGTAAATGGTTTCAAGCAGGTATTTGACCAGCTTGAAGAGAAGCCCGTAGCAATAAGTTTTGCTTTTCCTGGCCCGGCAGACTATCCTAACGGCATCATCGGTGGATACCTGCCCAATTTCCCATCGTTCCGCGACGGTGTAGCTCTTGGTGCTTTCCTTGAGAAGCAGTTCGGTGTACCGGTATTCATAAACAATGACGGTGACCTCTTCGCATACGGCGAAGCGCTCTGCGGTGCTCTTCCTGAAATCAACAGCCGTTTACGTGAACAAGGTTCTACCAAACAGTACAAGAACCTTATCGGCTACACTTTGGGCACAGGATTCGGCATTGGCGTAGTTATCGACGGCAGACTCAACAGAGGTGACAACTCATGCGTTGAGACATTCTGTCTGCGTCACCGCGACATGCCCGACGTAATTGTAGAAGATGGTGTTGCCATACGTGCCGTTTGCCGTGTATATGGCGAGAAGAGCGGAAATATGGAACATGGATTGACACCTAAGGATATTTGCGAAATTGCAGACGGCAAGCGTGAGGGCAATTGCGAAGCTGCACGTGAGGCCTTCGCATCTCTTGGCCGTGTGGCAGGTGCTGCTATCGCAACTGCTGTAACAATCATAGATGGCCTTGTGGTTATAGGTGGTGGAGTATCGGCTGCAAGCCATTGGATTATGCCTGCACTGCTTGAAGAGATGCGTTCAAAATTGCGCACATTGGGCGGTGATGAGGTAAATCTGGTTCAGATGAGTGTATACAACCTTGAAGACGACACTGAATTCTCACAGTTCGCAAAGGGCGATGTACAGAAAGTAAAAGTTTATGGCGAAGACCGCTATGTCGATTATGACAACCGTAAACGCACAGGTATAGCTATCTCAAAATTGGGCGCAAGCAAAGCCGTTTCTGTAGGAGCTTACGCTTTTGCCTTGAGCGAACTTGACAAGAAATAAATTACCATGAGAAGAATATTATTATTGACAATATTTTTTGTGTCGGCATTTGCCATGGCACAGAAACCAGCAGAATTGGTAAATCCGTTCATTGGAACGACCAATTTTGGAACGACCAATCCCGGCGCGGTGACGCCAAACGGCATGATGTCTGTCGTGCCGTTCAACGTGATGGGATCGGACCTCAATGTATTTGACAAGGACAAGCGCTGGTGGTCGGCACCGTATGAATATGACAACAAGTTCTTTACCGGTTATGCACATGTGGCATTGAGTGGTGTAGGATGCCCCGAAGCAGCATCACTGCTTGTAATGCCAACATCGGGTGACCTTGACGTGGACTATTTCAGCTACGGATCAGAATATTGCGATGAGAAGGCTACTCCGGGATATTACAGCAACAGACTGACAAAGTATGGCATAAAGACAGAGGTTACAGCGACCACACGTTCATCGTGCGAGCGCTACACCTTCCCTGCCGGCAAGGGTAACATCATATTGAACCTTGGTCAGGGCCTGTCAAACGAATGTGGTGCAATGGTACGCCGTGTAAGCAGCACTGAAATTGAGGGATTCAAGCTATTGGGTACATTCTGCTACACAACACAAGCTGTATTCCCTATCTATTTCGTAATGCGTGTATCAAAAGCACCGACAAGCGAAGGTCCTTGGAAATTCCAACCGCAGCTTACAGGAGTTGAAGCGGAATGGACTCCCGACGACGGTACATACAAACTGTATGAGAAATATTACCGGGAGGTTGCAGGTGACAACATTGGTTACAGATTCTGCTATGACGACCTTAAAGAGGGCGAGCAGGTAACTGTACAGGTTGGTGTGTCATTTGTTTCCATTGAGAATGCGCGAGAGAACCTCAATGCTGAACAGTCCGGCAAAGATTTTGACCAAGTACACGCAGCTGCAGTAGAACGTTGGAACAGCGACCTCGGACGCATAAGGATTGAAGGCGGCACAAAAGACCAGCAGACAATATTCTACACAGCGCTCTACCATGCTCTCATTCACCCAAGCATTGTCAGCGACGTAAACGGAGAATATCCGAAAATGGAGAATGGAGAAGTAGGCAAGAGCGATTATACACGCTATACTATCTTCTCATTATGGGATACATACCGTAACCTGCACCAATTGCTCACACTTGTATACCCCGAGCGTCAGATTGACATGCTACGCACAATGGTGGGAATGTATGAGGACTGGGGTTGGCTACCACGCTGGGAACTTTTCGGTCGCGAGACATTCACCATGGAGGGAGACCCTGCTGCCATTGTCATTGCCGACAGTTGGATAAAGGGGTTGCGCGACTTTGACATAAAAACGGCATATGAAGCTATGCTCAAGTCGGCAACCACCAAGGGTGCAGAAAACCCGATACGCCCGGACATCGACCCATACCTGAACGATGGGTTCATTCCTTTGTGGTACTTCTCGAATGACCTGTCTGGAGACAATTCAGTTTCACATGCACTCGAGTACTGTTCAGCGGATTATGCAATAGCACAACTTGCAGACTCATTGGGCGACAAGGCACGTGCAAAAGAGTTCCTGAAACGTTCACAAAGCTACAGACGCTACTTCTGTAAGGAACATGGAACATTGCGTCCTTTGACAAAGGAGGGTAAGTTCCTCGGCAACTTTGACCCCACTACAGGCAAGGACTTTGAGAATGTACCGGGTTTCCACGAAGCATCGGCATGGTGCTACACTTTTGCCGTTCCGCATGACCTGAATGGGTTGACCAAGCTCATGGGAGGCAAAAAAGGCTTTATCAACAGCCTGCAAGGAGTGTTCGACAACGACCACTATGACCCAGCCAACGAACCGGATATTGTATATGCATACCTTTTCAGCCGTTTCAAAGGCGAGGAGTGGCGTACACAGAAGGAGGTAAAGAAAATTCTTGACAAATGCTATAAGAACGCCCCCAACGGCATACCAGGAAATGATGACACTGGCACAATGTCGGCATGGGCTGTATTCTCAATGTTGGGATTCTACCCCGACTGCCCCGGAGAACCTACCTATACCCTTACAACACCTGTTTTTGACAAGGTATACATAACCACTCCACAGGGTGAGATAAACATCAAGTGCGACCGCCCCACTGCTGACTGTCATTATATAGATGACATCAAACTAAACGGCAAGGCAAGCGGCTACCGCATAACACACAAGCAGTTGCTCGACAACGCAAATATTGAATACAAACTTAATAAAGAGGCAAAATGAAACTGAAGAACATAGTATTTGCACTGCCGCTGTTGTTTGCGGCATGTAACCCTGCACAGCAGGAAAACCTGACAGACTATGTGAACCCACTGATAGGCAGTGGCGGTCACGGTCATGTATTCGTAGGCGCAAGCGTACCTTTCGGTATGGTACAGCTTGGACCAACCAGCATCAACGAGGCTTGGGACTGGTGTTCAGGTTATCACCAGGACGAAGCCACTGTAATAGGTTTCTCACATACTCACCTTAGCGGTACCGGTATCGGTGATCTTTTTGACGTTACAGTAATGCCTGTAACAGATGATGTGACATATGAGCGTGGAGTAGCCAATTATCCCGAAAGTGGTTTATGGTCTTTGGCCGACCGCACACAGGAGATTGTAAAACCGGGATACTATTCAGTTCCCCTTACACGCTACGGCATCAAAGCGGAAATGACTGCAACTGCACGCGTGGGACTACACCGTTATACATTCCCTGCTTCGCAGGAGGCTGCATTGGTTTTCGACCTTGAAAACGGAGGTTGCTGGGATGAGACTACAGGCACATTCATGGAGGCAGAAGGCAACAACCGCATCGTTGGTTACCGCTATTCAAAAGGATGGGCAAAGAACCAGCGTATATATTTTGCAGCGGAGTTCGCCAAGCCATTCGACAGTTTCGAGCTTAAGGGACGAGACGACATGTACGGCCGCGCATCGTTCGCTACAAGTGAAGGTGAAGAGATCCTCTTGAAGGTAGCGATTTCTCCTGTGAGCATTGACGGTGCAAAACTTGCCCTTGAAAGCGAGTTGCCCGGTTGGGACTTTGAGGCTGTAAGGGAGAATGCTGTAAAGGAGTGGAACAAGGAACTTGCACGCATCAGAATTGAAGGTGACCAGGAGAAGAAAATCACATTCTACACAGCAATGTACCATGCAATGATTGCTCCTATGCTCTTCAGCGATGTCAACGGTGACTACCGCGGAGCCGACGACAAGGTATACAACAGCGACAAACCACGCTATACATGTTTCTCGTTATGGGATACATACCGTGCAAAGCAGCCGCTGATGACAATCATACACCCTGAAAAGGCTGGCGAATTCGTAGCAACAATGGTAGACATTTGTGACAAGCAAGGTGACCTTCCTGTATGGCACCTATGGGGCAACGAAACCGATTGTATGGTTGGTGACCCCGGTATTCCAGTTGTTGCCGATGCCATTGTCAAAGGCATTGAAGGCTTTGACCGTGAAGAGGCATTCGAAGCTATCAAAAAGACTGCAGCCCTCGCTGAACGTGGCAAAGAGTTCCGCCACCAGTACGGATATATCCCATGCAATCTCTTTACAGAGGCTGTTGCATACGACATGGAATATGCCATTGCCGACGGTGCAGCTGCCAATGCAGCAAAGGCTTTGGGCAAGGATGCTGAATATGAGCACTTCACAAAGATGAGCCACTCATACCGCATATTCTTTGACAAAGAACGTGGTTTTGTACGCGGTGTCGATGACAAAGGCAATTTCCGCGAACCGTTCAACCCCTACTTTGCAGCACACCGTGCCGATGACTACTGCGAAGGCAACGCATGGCAGTATACTTGGCTTGTACCACAGGACCTTGACGGTTACATAAAACTGTTCGGCAGCAAGGAGGCATGCATAGCACGCCTTGACTCGCTGTTCCTTGCACCGTCAACCGTTGAAGGTGACCCTTCACCGGACATTTCGGGAATGATAGGACAGTTTGCACACGGAAACGAGCCAAGCCACCATATTCTGTACCTATACACCATGATGGGAGAGCCTTACAAGACCGCTGAATGGGTACGCGAGGTCATGTCGACACAATACCGCAATGACTTCGACGGTTTGTCAGGCAATGAGGATATGGGCCAGATGTCGGCATGGTATATAATGTCTGCACTCGGATTCTATCAGGTTGAGCCAGCAGGCGCACGTTACTGGTTCGGTTCTCCAATTGTCGACCGTGCCGAACTTGCTGTTGAAGGCGGAAAGTTCATTGTTGAAACTGTAAACAACAGCGATGCCAATATATATATAAAGAGTATCGAACTCAATGGCAAGCCACACAACCTGCCGTACATTGAGCACAGCGACATTGCCAAAGGCGGCAAGCTCACAATAGAGATGAGCGACACACCGACAGTATGGTGGTGATTGTTTCGTAAAAAGGGAGTTCATTGAACTCCCTTTTTACGAAACAGTTCCTCGATTTTCTGCATCCATTCGTACCAGTTGGGGATATATAGTGTTGCTATAACCGTATTCAGCAACATTCCAAATACAACGGCTGCACCGAGCGAGAGACGTGCACCGGCACCGGCGCCGCTTGCTATGAGCAACGGCATCACACCAAGCACAAATGCAAAGGATGTCATAAGAATAGGACGCAGACGCACATGCCCGGCTTCCGCCGCACTGTAACGTATGTCGTTTCCTGCAGAGCGGTAATCACGAGCAAACTCAACAATAAGGATACCATTCTTGGCACTCAATGCAATTAGCAGGATTATACCTATCTCGGTATATATACTCACCGGTATATCCACTATCCAACAACCAACAATGGCGCCCAAAAGAGCTATCGGCACACCCATGATAGCGGCAACAGGACTTGTCCAACTCTCATACTGCGCAGCAAGGACAAGAAACGCAACAAGAATGGCAAGTGCGAATATTATCGCTGTATTGCTACCAGCAACCTCTTCCTGATAGGCTACACCGGTCCATTCATATCCGAACTCCTCACCAAGTTGAGCCTTGAATAAAGCTGCAACCTCATCAATAACCTGACCGGAACTATATCCTTGTGCCACATTGGCTGTAAGCGTTGCACTATTGTACATATTGTAACGCACAAGTTGGTCGCTTCCAAGGACCTCTTCAGGTGTAACGAATGTACTGAAAGGGACCATTTCGCCACGTTTGTTGGCAAGGCTCAGGTTCATGACATTATCAATTACCTTTTGACTACGTTCTCCGGCAGCCATCTTCACCTGCCATATACGCCCAAGCAAAACAAAGTCGTTCACATAAATAGCACCCATATAGTAACTCAATGTCGAAAGTACAGCACCCATGTCAAGCCCCATAGATATAGCCTTCTCACGGTCTATATTAAGAAAATATTGCGGAACGTCAGCTTCAAAAGCGCTATTCATTACTGCTATGGCTCCATCTCTGTTATAGTTATCGACAAGGGCATCTACAGCTTTCTGCATTTCGATAAGCCCCAATGCCTTACGGTCTTCGAGCTGCAGCTGCAGACCACCGACATTACCGATACCGGGTATAGCCGGTGGCACAAAAGCAAAGCACTGAGCCTCACCAATTTCCAAATACGCCTGACGATTGAAACGCTCCACTACCGCAGCTGCTGACTCACTCTTTTTCTTACGTTCACCCCAATCCTTGAGAACAACAAAGACGCTTGCCGCATTGCTCTGACGTCCATTATTAAGGATACTGAAACCACTGATGCTGACATTGGTCTTAACCTCTGGATATGATGAAATCATTTGTTCTACCTGAGCGGCTACTGCTTCGGTACGATTCAATGAACTTGCAGGCGGTAGCTGAACACTGACAATGAAATAACCGTCATCCTCGTCAGGAATGAATGTTGTTGGCCAACTGGTGAACATATATACGGCAAGCGCCACCATTGCAGCGAATGTGATTGCTGCAACCCATGATTTTCGCAATAGGAAACCCACAGTACGGTCATAAACCCTTTGCACGTAATCGTATCCTTTGTTGAACCAACGGAAACCCTTATTACCTCCTTTGGCGGTAGGACGCAACAGGATAGCACTCAAAGCCGGGGTTAGCGTGAGTGAGTTGAAACCGCTCAATAATGTCGCAGTTGCAATTGTCAGGGCAAACTGCTTGTAGAGTTCTCCTGAAATGCCACCAATCATTGTCGTCGGCACAAAAACAGCCATCATCACAAGCACTACACCGATTATTGGCCCGGAGATTTCCTCCATAGCCTTTTCTGTCGCTTCGCGCGGTGTGAGCTTACCCTCATCAAGTATTCGTGTAGCATTCTCCACCACAACTATGGCATCGTCGACAACAATGGCAATTGCCAATATAAGACCAAACAGAGTAAGAGTGTTTATTGAAAATCCCAACAGTAGCATAACTGCCAATGTTCCAATAAGTGAGACCGGGATTGTAAGACATGGTATGAGTGTTGCACGCCAGTTCTGCAGAAAAAGAAAGATTACAAGTATAACCAGTACCGTCGTCTCAAGAAGTGTCAGAAGCACCTCCTCGATAGAGCTTCGTACAACATCGGTAGTATCAAGGGCTATCTGGTACTGCACTCCCGGCGGAAAAGCGTCGGACAGTTCTTCCATTCTCGCCCTGACGGCCTTTGAAACAGCAAGAGAACTTGAACCCGGTGACTGATATACCGCTAGAGCAGCTGTTGGCTTTCCGCTCAAGCGAGATGAAGAGGAATAGGTCTCGCTGCCTATTTCAATTTCGGCAATATCTCCAAGACGCAACATATCGACACCATTGTTACGTATTACAATATCGGCAAACTCCTCAGCATCACTCAAACGACCTTGTACATTGAGAGTATACTGAAATGCATTGTCGGCAGTATTGTCAAGAGACTGTCCCACATAACCGGCCGAAACCGCAAGGTTCTGTTTGCTTATAGCCTGATATACCTCGGCCGGTGATATCCCACGTATGCGCATTGCTTCTGGATTGAGCCACACACGCATGGAGTATTTTCCTGCACCCATGATGTCCACTCCTCCCACTCCGGGAGTACGTGTCAACTGGTCGACAAGTTGCAACTGAGCATAGTTGGAGAGGTAAAGTTGGTCATATTCCTCGTCACCGGTGAGTGTAATGAAGAGCACAATATTCGTTGACTGCTTCTGCACCACAACACCTTGCTGCGTCACTTCACTAGGCAATGAGTTCATGGCGATGTTGACTCTGTTCTGTACAAGCACAGTTGCCATATCAATATCCGTCCCCACCTCAAACGTAACCGTAAGCCTGTATGTACCCGATGACGATGATGTCGAACTCATGTATATCATTCCGTCTACACCATTCACCTGCTGTTCAATGGGTATTCCAACAGTCTGCGCAATCGTTTCGGCATTGGCACCGGGATACACAGCCGTTACCTGCACTGTTGGTGGTGTTATGGTAGGAAACTGGTCGACAGGAAGCAAGAATATCGACACAGCTCCAGCCACAATAAACAACAGCGACAACACAGTGGCAAAGATTGGACGTTCTATGAAAAATTTAGAAAATTTCATAATTGTTCTGTTTTTTATAAGATTAACAGCAATATCATTTATCCATTACAGGCATTACCTGCATACCGTTACGCACCTTAAGAAGAGCCTTTGTGACATATCTTTCGGTTGGTGAAAGCCCATCGGTTACAAGACGAAGGGTATCATCGACAAGCCTTCCGGCTGCTATACGACGGTATTCAACCCTATTGGAATCATTAACCACATAAATATATTTGCCCAATTGGTCTGTACCAATCGAGGCATCGCGTACCAGAACTGCATCCTTCACATCATCATATGGGAGTATCACACTTATATAACTACCTGGTTTGAGCATACCGTCCTCATTTGTAAGTTCGGCACGCACCTGCAAGGTACCCGTATTGAGATTTACATCGGGAGCAAGATAGTCTATCTTGGCATCCCACTTGAAGTATTTCCCATCACCAAGAGTAAACGAGACATTGCTACGGTCTATATCAACACTACCACGTTGCATACTCCTTATCCACTGTGTATCGCTTATATTGAAATAGGCATACATTATATCGTCCTTATACAGCCGGCACAATTCCACCGGAGACATTTCCCCGGAGACAAATGAACCAACAGAGTACTTCCGTAAGCCTATGACACCACTTACAGGTGCCTTGACATAACAATAGCCAAGTTTTGTTTTCGCTGTGCTCAACGCAGCACGCGCATTCTCAACAGCAGCCTTTCCGCTTTCGACCTTGCTTTTCGCCTGCAAAAGTTCTATCTGGCTTACAGCATCACTGCCTATTGCAACCTTCATACGTTCATAATTGCTGACAGCATAGTCATATTCAGCCTGTGCTGTCTTCAATGCGGCTTCGGCCTGAGCAACAGCATTCTCATAGAGAACCGGTTCAATGACAAACAACAGGTCGCCCTGCTTGACCCTGGTACCCTCTGTAAAGTTGCGCTTCACCAACATTCCGTTAACACGCCCTACAACAGGTATAGTTGCATCTGCTTCAAGATAGCCCGGATATTCGCGTGTAAGCAAAAGATTGCGTACCTCGGGCATGGAAACCTCGACAGGCAAAGCACTACCTACCATTGGAGCCTCGTTCTTATTATGGCATGCTGTCATGACAAGCACTGCCACCATGAGTATAGTTTTTTTCATTGTATAAGGATTTACCAACCGCCACCAAGGGCTTCGTATAATTGAACAAGATAGATTAAAGAGACGCCGTGAGCCTGTACAAGATAATCCTGACAGGTCAATAGAGAGCGCTGGGCATCAAGAACATTCTGGTATTCCGTCAAACCCTGCTTATACAGTTCAAGAGATAGAGCGAGAGTCTCTTCGTCCTGATTCATAGCCTCGCGTAAGGAGACTATCTGCTCGATAGAATTACGGTACTGTGACATAGCATTCTCCACCTCCTGCATAGCGTTGAGCATAGTTTCGTTGAACGAAGCAATGCTCTGGTCAAGAGACGCTTGAGCCTCACGGGTGGCATTGACACGTTCCATTCCGCTGAAGATATTCCATGAAAGCGAAGGGGCGATTTCCCAGGTAAGACTTTTTGAACGTGGCAGATTCTTTAATTTCCCCGAAGCAAAACCAACTGAACCTGTCAGAAACAGCGAAGGGAACCAGTCACGGCGCGTAGCCCCCAACATGGCGGCATTGGCTTCGACCTGACGCTCTGCAGCACGTATATCGGGACGGCGCAGGAGCAGGTATGCAGGCACTCCCACTTCAATCGGAGCCATATATTCGGGCAATGCATAACCTTCGTCAAGCCAACCGTGCAGTTCCTGAGGATATACACTAAGCAGTACAGCCATAGCATTACGATAGCTCTCTATCGTTGCCTGCATGGCAGGAATCTTTGCCTTGGTACTGTAATATACGCTGCGTGACTGCGCCACATCAAGTTTTGACGCAAGACCGGTATTATACCGTGACACGACAATATCCATTATAGCACGTTGAGACTCAACATTCCAACGTATGACCTGCATTTCAGCAAGTGCCTGACGAAGTGAGAAGTATGTAATGGCTACATTTGCTACAAGAGACACCATGACAGCATTGAATTCCTCTTCGGTAGCCATGAACAGATGTTTTTGTGCTTTAGAACGCATGTATATGCTACCGAACACATCGGCCTGCCATTTCATGGTAACAGCCGTAGTATATTGCCCTTCCCAAGTCTCACGGTAGAGCGACTGTGCGGTATTGCCACTTGTCTTGGCACGTTGCCATCCAAGATTGAGGCCAAAGACAGGCATCAGTTTTCCTTGAGCATTACGCCATGCAGCACGCGCCTTGCGTATATTCTCTATTGCCCCCAAAGCAGAATAGTTGTTCTTGCAAGCCTTCAGGATAAGTGAGTCAAGAACAGGATCCTCGAAATTGAGCCACCACGTATCGTCGGGCGGCATTGTCTGGTCAAAATACTCGCCATCGTTCCACCCCTGTGGCAACGGCGTTTCAAGATACACATCTCCTCGCGAAGGGTGAGCCTCTTTTTTCCCGTCTGGAGAAGAACGGTATCCTTGCTCTACCCCATGCTGTGCCATAGCGCACATTGCAGAGAAAAAGAAAAACAGCAATAAATAAAAACTCCTCATCATATATGTTTAACCTTTAGTAAGGTATAAACACAATGAGAAGGAGTTTGTTTGAAAAACAAACCCTTTCAGGCATTATGCTTGCCTGAAAGGGTAAATATAGGAGCTGATTAAGAGTTATTTTTTCACCTGAATACTGTCATTGACAATAGCTGGGATACTGTCTGACGCTACATTATCTGTTGCTACAGTTCCGTCAGTTGCAACCACCTCGCTCTTTTCCTTATTGAAGAACGGCAGAGGAGAAGGAGCACCAACCTTTGCAAACATATTACCAATCCACAGACCGGCTACCACAACAACAAGCAGCGACACTGTTATGAGCCATTTTTTCCAAGTAGGAATACCTTTTCTTGCATAAGGATCCTTAATCTTCAATTTGGGGAAACGGGCAATATCTGTCAACGTTTCACCGAATGGTATGCTTATCTTTGATGCAGCATTGACAGCCCAGCCATTGGCATTAAGCAATGGGGCGATGTTACGACGACGCAATTTCATCCATGCCAATACCATTGCAGGACCTGAAATACAGAGCATGATACCAATAAATATTGCAATGTACTGCCACCATGAGAATCCCTTGAGGCTATCCAATAGGCCAGACAGAGCCGCGCCAATCATACCGAAAGCCATACCTATGGCAGCAAAGATTCCGGCAAACTTGGCAATATCAAATGGAGGAGCAGGAGCCTTGCTGTTCTCATCGGCAGCAGGCGTAGCCTTAGGAGCAGAGTTGATTTTCTCTGTAGCATCCTTCATCATTGCAGCATCCTTCTCTGCAGCAGTCTTGTTTATGAGATTCTCAACAGTCTTTGCCATACGACGGTAAGGTGACCAGAACGCCTGACCAACACTGATAGGGTTATCAATTATTTTTGTTATTACAGCATCCCACAACTGACCATCATTGTCGTAGAAAATTGCATTCTTGCCCACAACAAGATCACCGATATCACCCACTGTTACCGCAGCAACAATGTTCAGTTTCGCAGAGCTTGCCTTTGTTGTACAATCGCAATATACAAGGTAAATACCGCTCGCTGGTGCCATGGTATTATGCTTTGCCATGTCAGCAACACGCATACACATACGGCATTCGCGCTGGTCAATCAAAAGACGTCCACACTGGAACACTGCCTTGACATTCTTGTTTCTTGAATAGAAATCCTGGAATGTGACAAAGTTACGCAACAGACGATAGAAATCGCGGTACATATGCAGGAACTTGTCAACCATGTCAATACCTTCGGCAGACTCCTTTAGCGCCACATCCTGTGTTACAAGGTCGAGCAACGCCTGTTTCTTGTCATCGGCAAGCAATTTTTTAATTGTTTCAAGCCCTAATGCTTCAACTTCGCAACCTTTCTTGGCTGCTTTCCATGCACTATATGCCGAGAAAGAGGCACCTATAGCAGCCCAAGACTGCTCTGTAAGAACCATCTCCTTTGGCTTCACTATTGACACAAGAGTATTGAATGCTGAAGCCCATGCAGGGTTTATAGCCGCGTCAACAGCAAGTTCAGCCTTGCCTGTGATACGTGCAATAGGGTATGCCGCAATTTCGTCGGTCTTACCGGTAAGATTATCGGCACTGATAGCCTCTATAAGAGCTGTCTGTACATCAAGTTTTGCAGCACTTTCTGGAGAGAATGATGCAAGTTTTGCACGCACAAAATAGTCCTTGACCTTCAAATCAAGAGCATTATAAGCATCGATAGCCTTGTCTGTATCAGCACCATATGGAGCCTCAACAGCAGCCTCGTTCCACGCTATATAATCGGCAAGAGCCTGATAGAATTTCTCAATGAGTTCAACATTTACTCCATTCGCACCGCTACGGTCAACAAGCGAACCGACAGTAGCGATAATTGCTGCTATTGCCGCTTTCTCATCAACATCCTCCGATGTTTGTTCAGTGATAACGCCGTCACCATTGAAACGTGTCTTTGCGAAGATTGCAGCTATATCCTTTGTGTCTGCCAAAGAGATTACAGAACCCTCCTTACCGAGATTTGCAAGTATCTGCTTTGCCGAGTTGTAGAGTCGCAATCCGTCAGCGTTTTCCTGATTGAAATGTTCAACGTCAATAGAGTCGGCTGCTTTGACAAGCAGGTTCGCATCCTTGATAACTGATGTCAGCCACTGCGATGCAGAAATCACATCGCTTACACGAACACGGCCGTCATTGTCCACATCGATATATTTAAGACTTTTCTCGTCAATATCAAGCCCGGTAGTTGGACATGAAAGTACAGTCCACTTCTTAAGGTCCAGCTCAGCAAGATGAGCGATATCGGCACCCGTGGTAATCTTAACACGGGTAGAACCACCAATATTATCGTAGTTCCATGAATGTTTCTTTGTTGCCATATTATATTTCTAATTATGTGTTTTAATGAAGTTTGCCTCACAAAAATAATACACATTTAACTATACTGCAAAAAAATGAGGAATGATATACATTTTTATACCAGTAATCCTTGTCAGATTTAATATGGCAGGTGTTTATGAAGCAATTATTTGACCATGAATGTTTTTGGGAGAGTCCTTACGAAAAAGAGTACTATTGTATATTTCTTTATTTTATATCTTTGAGATAAACCTCCAACATAGACGGCACTCGCTGTAAAATATTCAAGCAAGCTTGATATTATTTTGCTCGTTTGTTCGTATCTTTGTTAAAATCACATATAAAATGCGCCGTATACTATCTATTTTTTTATTTCTGACACTTTCAATCTATGGTTATGCACAGAGCAATAACTATGTTCAGAAAACAAATATTCCTACAATATATATTGAAACATTCGACAACAAGTCTATCACAAGCAAAACGGAATACATTTATGCAACAATGATATATGTTGCAGGAACAGATACAGTGCGTTACGATTCAATGCAGATTAGAGGACGAGGAAATTCCACATGGAATCTTGCCAAAAAGCCATATCGTATAAAATTCAAAGAATCGACAAAGTTCTTGGGGAAAGGGTATGCAAAAAATAAAAGCTGGACGCTCCTAGCCAATCATGGTGATAAGAGTTTCTTAAGAAATGCTGTAACATCCAAAATGGGTGAGTTTCTTGGATTACCTTTTAACCCAGCAGCTCATTTTGTAGACCTTATTTTGAATGGAACATATCTGGGAAATTATCAGGTATCGGACCAGGTAAATGTAGATAATAAGAGAGTCGAAATCTTTGAACAAGATTATGAAGCGACATCGACAGATGATATTACCGGTGGATATCTTCTTGAAATAGATGGTTTTGCAACGTCTGAACCACAATATTTCAGAACAAACAAAAGCCTGCTTGTAACAATAAAATCACCCGATGAAGATTATATCAATCCCTCACAGAAGAGTTATATAAATGATTATATCAATAACTTCGAGGAGCTGTTATTCAGCAGTAATTTTACAGACCCAACAGATGGCTATCGTGAGTTGTTGGATTCTGCGACTGTGATTCCTTGGTACGTCGCAACCGAATTGAGCGCCAATGTTGATGGTTTCTGGAGTACATATATATACAAGGAGAAGAATGATCCTAAAATATATTTTGGTCCATTATGGGATTATGACATTGCATACAATAATTGCAGTCGTACAGGCGATGTTACAAATGCAAGCATGGTTGACAAAGGGTTCGGTAGCGATTTGACAAAAGTGTGGGTAAAGCAACTAATTAAGGATCCCTGGTTCAATAATGCTGTAAACGATGCTTGGAAAAAGAAAATAAATGAGGGGTTGGAAGATTATCTATGTAACTATATAGACAGCATGGCGGAGGTACTGAATTCTTCGCAACAGTTGAATTACAAACGTTATTCTATTAACACTGCTGTTTATAATGAAATATACCTCTATTCAACATACGATGAATATATAAATCAACTTAAGAATTTTATCAGAAGCCATGCACGCTATTTGACTACTCTTTTCGCAAATCGTTATGGTGTTACAACAAGCGAAGGTGGTGATGGAGGTAATAACGGTGGCGAAACTGAAGAACCCGATGTATTACATCCATTTGAACTAAACAGTTCTTATTACTATCGTATATATAATAAAAGTACCAATATGGTGCTTGATGTCGATGACAATAAGGGGATTGCAATGTATTCTCCTGTATATGATAAGAACACCCAGCTTTGGAAAATAGAAAAGGTGGGAGATTATTATCGATTGATAAACAGAGCAGAAGAAATGGCGTTCAATGACCCTTCCTACAATATCAGCACCCAACTTAATCTTGCCGAAGTTAATGATAATGATATGAGACAGTTATGGCAATTTGTGGTTGTAAATGAAAATGAGAACTACAATATCATTAATGCGGAAACAAAATATGCGATAAACAATAGTGGTGGAAGCAGCGCAGAAGGAAACAACGTTATCAGCTATACTAGCGATGACCGAAATTCAGTCAGTAGTAACAGACAATGGCGAATAGTTCCGGAAGAACTTATTCCCGATTACATCCCTGATGAAGTAAAAGAAATGTTGAACACAACAATTGAAGAGGCGGAAACATTCTTATCATCGTTGAATAATTGGGAAATTGGTGATGCTCCTTTCTGTTATGATGCAACAAAAATTGAAACTTTGCATCAAATGATAACAGATGCACGTGATTTTGAGTCGATTGTTGCCGATGATTATATATTACAAAATGTAATTCTGGCAGAAAAACTTGCCGAAGCACAAAAGATCAACATGCCTTCCACAACACAACAATACGTATTGAAGCATATTGCTTCGGGTTATGTTTTGAACTTGACAACAGAGTTGACAAGTTTGCAGGAATACGACAAATACAGTAGCGAACAGCACTTTTTCATAGAGCAAACTGGTGATGATAACAAAGTGTCTCTAAGATCAGTAGATGGCCTGTATCTATCACTTGGAATTAATAACTCATGGCACATGTTCGGCTATGAGAATTTCACAACAATCGCAAGAGGCGGGTTTGAATTTGAACCTATGGACGGATTTTATCGTATTAATACAGCAAATGGTCTTTTGGGAACAACATATTTAGATTTGCAATCTAAAGTCTATGGTAATAAACTGACTACAGATTATTGTGATTGGATTCTTGAAGAAGTTGAACAATCTCTTGCGGGAGAAGTTGAATTAAAGCAAACAGAATTGAATGCACTTCTTGAAGAGGCTAAAGAAATATTGAAAAATATCCCAAAAGAATGGATAGGCGATGAACCGATGCAATTGTCTATTGAAAATGTTGATGCATTAGAAAATGTCGTTACTTATATCGAAACAGCTGTATATACGACACTTGATGAATATACCGAAGCCATTGCATTATTGAATGAGGCGATAGAAAACTTCTCAATTCTTAATGAACCAGCCCAGAATAAGTTGTATAATATACGCCACACCAGTGGTCTTAATTTATCTTGTTCAAACGGCGCCACCCTTGAGGAGATTATAGATGGAGATGTTGAACAATGTTTTACATTTAGGGCTGTTGAAGGGGAAAAGAACTGTTATAACATTATGAATAATGGCTCTTATTTATCTGTCTATTCTTTGGACAACAGTATGTTTATGTTCTCCGACACCCCCTATGGCGAAAACGGCCGTTTTGTAGTAACCCAAGTTGGCGAAAATAGATTTACCTTGTCAAGCATGGTTGGATTTGTTGGCCCAAAAACTGCAGATACGGGAGAAACTGTATATCCGGATGTACCTGCAGAAAATGCGATTTGGACAATCGTTGAAGTCGAAAATAAGGTCGAAACTGATATTGCAGATTATGCTTATGAGCAGGATATCGATTATGCGCTTCGCTATGACAAAGAACGCCAGGTAATAGGTTTTGTTTCCTTTGAAATACAGGAGTTTGCAGATGTAGATGTATGTATTTATACAGTAGGAGGTCGCTTGCTTTATACATTCAAGGGCACTCAAGAACAATCATTGGCAGAGCTACCAACAGGCACATACATCGTCAAATGGAATTGGGCCGGCCGCAGCCGTGATGTCAAATTCAGAAAGGAGCTATAACCAAGTATTAAAGAGACCTACACTGTAAATTGAAATTTACAGTGTAGGTTGTGTTCTACTTGTTGTCCATCTTACTACAAAAAGAGAGAACCGCGAATGCGATTCTCTTCGTGGGCCATCTAGGACTTGAGATTTGTCTCGTAGAGACCCATCGACTTCGTTGTTTGCTGTCAGCGCAGCTGGTGCAAACATTATAACGAAGGAGATAACCGTAGGTGAAAGCTGAGCCTGATAGCGAAGTTTCGATAACGCCGGCAGCAGTTAGTCGCAGGTAGCGTGGAGTCGTCACGCCCTGCGGGGTGCGATAAGGCGGTGTTGTCAAAGTCCTATACAAAAAAAGAGAACCGCTAAAAGCGATTCTCTTCGTGGGCCATCTAGGACTTGAACCTAGGACCTCCAGATTATGAGTCTGTTGCTCTAACCGACTGAGCTAAAAGCCCGAGTATTTTTACAAATACGGCGCAAAGGTAGAACATTTTATTTTACATTGCAAATTTTTTATGCTAAAAATTGTAATCAAAGCGACAATGCAGCCGGCTACTTCAATTAAAATTTCTGCAAGCAATGTTTTTTTATTATCTTCGCATCCACGAATTGTCATAAGCAGACATATCCCAAATAAGGAATGAAAGTTATTACCAATATACACAATTACACCCCCGTACCATGCGCAGCCACAATCGGTTCGTTTGACGGAGTACACCTTGGGCATTCTTCAATGCTTGAGGAATTACGCACCAAAGCAGACGAAATGGGCCTGCCGACAATGGTAATAACTTTTGCCAGACACCCCCGCATACTGTTCGGGAAGGCAATTGAGCCATTTATACTTTCCGATAACGATGAAAAAAAATCCTTGTTTGAGTCACTCGGCATAGATTACTGCGTGATGCTTGACTTTGACAGTCAAATGGCATCAATGACTGCCGAGCGTTTCATGGACGACATACTTTCAAAACGTCTTGGTGTAGAACTATTGTGCATTGGATACGACCACCGCTTTGGCAAGCCCCAAAAAGGTGTCGGTTTCGAGCAGTATATAGAATACGGTAAAAGACTTGGCATGAAAGTGTTCAAGGCTTCGCCGTTCTATGTTGACGAACAGGCTGTAAGTTCATCAAAGGTACGCAACGCGTTAACTGACGGCAACATATCCCTAGCAGGCAAAATGCTTGGACGAGACTACTGTTTTACGGGCAAAATTGTACACGGAGCAGGTATTGGACACAAACTAGGTTTTCCCACGGCGAATATACAGTTGCATGACGGGATGAAAATGTTGCCAGCCGACGGAGTTTACGATGTAAGGGTTCTACACATGGATAAATGCTACAAAGGTGTCATGAACATCGGAGTCAAGCCAACAATCGGTGAAAACCTGGGCCGTACAGTAGAGGTACACATCATTGATTTTGAAGGAGACATATACGGAACAGACATCTGTGTTTCACTAAAAAGACGCTTGAGGGGGGAAATGAACTTTGAGAACATCGAGGCGCTGCGCAAGCGCATAAACACGGACGTAGAAATGGTCAAAAAGGGTATCTGACGAGTTATGAAGAAATTATTGACAACAGCAGGATATATTCTATTTATGATATTTGTTTACATGGCTTTACAAGGTGTTTGCATTTTTATAGCCATGATTGCAGGAATGGGGTATGCCGTACATAAAGGATATATCGCGATTGACACCATTGACAAGATTGCAGACTATAATATTCTCACATCCTCTCCTGAGACAAATAGTATATACATATGGGCCATGGCAATTGGATTATTCATTGCCACAGTTGCGATGCTTCTGTTCATACATTTCACCAATGGATATAAAATCAAAACAAATATCCTGAAATCGATATCTTTGAACTCACTGTTTCTATCAACAATGCTTATATTTTCAGCAATGCTGGCGCTCAATATATTTGTGCAATGGTTCCAGCTTGAAGATCATCTGTCGCAGCAGTTCGAGGGGCTTACACACAATATTATAGGCATCGTTACAGTATCACTGCTTGCGCCATTGTTAGAAGAAGTACTTTTTAGAGGGGCGATACAGGGATACATGATGAAACGCTATACACCATGGGGTACGATAATATGCGCATCCCTGGCGTTCGGCATATTACACTGGAACCCTGTGCAGACCGTATACGCAACATTGTTGGGTATCATATTCGGTTGGATATACTATCGCACCGGAAGCCTGCTTTCGGTTATAGTAGGACATGTACTCAACAATTCAGTAGCTACAATAATTATGCTAATGTTCGGTAGCGAAGAACTGAACCCTCTTCCCGAGGGAACTGTTTCGCCCACAGCTGAAACAGCATCGGAAGTCTTTACATTCCTCTTCTTTGCCATATTGGCCATATATTTCGCTACAAGACTACACCGTTCATTACCACAGGTTCCAGAAGCATGGCAGGACAAAAGTGGGACAATCAGATAAAAAGGAAGAGCGTTTCCATTTCATTATCCAAAGCCTATTCTTCTATTTGATGACAGAAAAAATAAACAATAATCAAAATGTCATCAAATAAAATTCATCATTAGAAAAAAGAGAGCGATTACAGAATCAAAGCATCATAAATAAAACTTTTTTCTTCGCTTTTTTATAATTTTAACATCATAAAATGTGACAATTCAGGCTAAAAACAGCCTTTTTTGCCTTTTTTTTATCCAATTAAAGAAATTTTTCTTTAATTAACTTGAAGGATTAAGCAAAAATATATATATTTGCACTTGGAGAACTTCGACAAGTTGGATTATTCCGCTTGCGCGAGTGTTCAAACAGTGATAAAAAAAGGAATATTAACTAATAATTTATTTTTTATAATTATGGCAACAATAGATCTTACCAAGTATGGTATCACAGGTGCTGTAGAGGTTCTTCACAATCCCTCTTACGAGCAGCTTTTTGCAGAAGAGACAAAGCCCGAACTTCAGGGTTTTGAGGTTGGTCAGGTTACTGAGCTCGGCGCAGTAAACGTAATGACAGGTGTTTACTCAGGTCGTTCACCTAAGGATAAGTTCATCGTTAAGGATGCAACATCAGAGAACACTGTATGGTGGACATCAGAGGAGTACAAGAACGACAACAAGCCTGTTACAACTGAGGCTTGGAACGCTTTGAAAGAAATCGCTACAAAGGAACTTTCAAACAAGAGATTGTTCGTTGTTGACGCATTCTGCGGTGCAAACCCTGCTACACGTCTTAAGGTACGTTTCATCATGGAGGTTGCTTGGCAGGCTCACTTCGTAACAAACATGTTTATCCGTCCTACAGCTGAAGAGCTTGAGGCATTCGGCGAGCCCGACTTCATCGTTTACAACGCTTCTAAGGCAGCTGTTGAGAACTACAAGGAACTTGGTTTGAACTCAGAAACTGCAGTTGTATTCAACTTGACATCAAAAGAGCAGATCATCCTCAACACATGGTATGGTGGTGAGATGAAGAAGGGTATGTTCTCTATGATGAACTACTACTTGCCTCTCCAGGGCATCGCTTCAATGCACTGCTCAGCTAATACAAACGAGAAGGGCGAAACAGCGATCTTCTTCGGTCTCTCTGGTACAGGTAAGACTACTCTTTCAACAGATCCAAAGCGCATGCTTATCGGTGACGACGAGCACGGTTGGGACGACGACTCTGTATTCAACTTCGAGGGCGGTTGCTACGCAAAGGTTATCAACCTTGACAAGGAGAGCGAGCCAGACATCTTCAACGCTATCAAGCGCGATGCACTTCTTGAGAACGTAACAGTTGATGCTAACGGCAAGATTGATTTCGCTGATAAGAGCGTTACAGAAAACACTCGTGTTTCTTACCCAATCAACCACATCAACAACATCAAGCCAGGTTCAATGGCAGCTCCTGCAAAGAAGGTTATCTTCTTGTCAGCTGACGCATTCGGCGTATTGCCTCCAGTATCTATCTTGAGCCCAGAGCAGACACAGTACTACTTCCTCAGCGGTTTCACAGCTAAGTTGGCTGGTACAGAGCGTGGTATTACAGAGCCTACTCCAACATTCTCAGCTTGCTTCGGTGCTGCATTCTTGAGCTTGCACCCAACAAAGTATGGTGAAGAGTTGGTTAAGAAGATGGAGAAGAACGGTGCTAAGGCATACCTCGTTAACACAGGTTGGAACGGTACTGGCAAGCGTATCTCTATCAAGGATACACGTGGTATCATCGACGCTATCCTCGATGGTTCAATCGATACAGCTCCTACAAAGGTTATTCCTCACTTCGACTTTGTTGTTCCAACAGAGTTGCCAGGTGTTGACCCAGCTATCCTTGACCCACGCGACACTTATGCTGACGCAGCACAGTGGGAAGAGAAAGCTGTTGACTTGGCTGGTCGTTTCATCAAGAACTTCACCAAGTACACAGGCAATGAGGCTGGTAAGGCTCTCGTTGCAGCAGGTCCAAAGCTCTAATAAAGTTTTAAGACTAAATACAGCGTCTGCTCCTTTTTGGGCAGACGCTTTTTTATTGTTGCAGATGTGTGTATTATGTTAAGAATCATTTGTATAATGGAACGTGATATTGTACTTTTGTAAAAAACATAATATCATGAGCAAAATAAGATTCTGGTTCAAAAATGCACGACCGATATCACTTCCTCAGTCGCTGTTGCCGGCGCTCACAGCAGTAGCTCTTTCATATGGAGCAGAGAGTTTCAATTGGATGGCAGCAATTGCGTCGGTCATCGGTGTAGTTTTCCTGCATCTTGGTTTGAATTTGCTAGATGACTGGTTCGACTACAAGAATGGCTCCGCCGAAGCAAGACAGAAAGTGCTGAACGAGGGATTCCGTAGTCGAATGGTGAAATATCCATACCTTACATCGGGGGAAGCTACACCAAGAGGGTTATTAGTGGCAATAATGGTTTTCCTAGCTTTGGCATTAGTTATGGGTATAGTTGTGCTTGCTTTGAGGGGGATGGATATCATTTGGTGGATTATTGCAGCCATTATAATAGGTGTCTCCTATTCGGGTGGTCCTCTCAAACTTGCATATCATGGTCTTGGGGAATCTGTAATATTTACAATGTTCGGTCCTTTACTTATGACAGGCGTATATTACGCTATTACAGGTATGGTGGACTCAAAGATTATCATACTCTCATCATCTGTCGGCCTATTGGTTACAAACATTGTATACACCCATTCTGTACTTGATGCCGTGCCCGACAAGAAGATGGGCAAAAAGACCATGGCACACCTGATGGGCGGGTCAAAAGGACAGATATTCCTATCTGCAATGATAAACACGCTACCTTATAGCATTATTGTGATTGCTGTAATTTTGGAAATGCTGCATCCGGCATACCTTGCATCACTATTGGTATTGCCCGTGTCGCTATGGATCGTAAAGTCATTGAACGATTTCGTAAACCACAAGGAGACTTCATTGGAACCTAAAAAGTGGATGGGATCTATGGGTGAGTGGGAAAAATACAAGCAGGCCGGTATTGACTGGTTCTTGTTGCGTTGGCTCACTGCGCGTAATGTAACAACAAATTTCTGTCTTATAATAATTATTGTAAACATAATATTCGGTTAAGAATGAAGAAACTGTTTTATCTCGCCCAATGGTTTATAAGGGCACGTTTCTTTGGACGCAAAGCTCCGCTTCAGACAGTCCTTTTTATATCAGACATATGCAACTTACGTTGCAAACATTGCAGTGTTTATGAGTTGAAGAACCCTCATAACATGACTTATGAACAGGTGCGTGGACATTTGCAGAAGTCCTATGATGCAGGTTCAAGATTTGTTGATTTCGAAGGTGGCGAAGTCACTCTATGGCGAGACGGCGACAAGAGAATCAATGACCTTATTGATCTTGCAAAGAAAATCGGTTTCTTCTCATGCACCATAACAACAAATGCACAGTTACCATTTGCTGGGTCACATGCCGACTCTATCTGGGTGAGCCTTGACGGTGCAGGCGGTTATCACGAGGAGGTACGCGGAAAGGGCACTTTTGCCAAATTGGAGAAGAACATCGCCGAGTGCGGACACAAACATTTGAGCGTGAATATGGTTGTGAATACTCTTAACTATACCGATGTATTCAACACCATTGAATATGCAAAAAACAATCCTGCAATAGAGTGTATCTCAATCAATTTCCACACACCTTTTGAAGGAACAGAATACCTCTCGCTTCCTCTTGATAAGAGAGCTGAAATCATAGACAAGGTTATTGAATACAAGAAAAAAGGATATCCTATAATGAATTCCGTTTCAGGCTTAAAGCTCATGAAATCGAACAAATTTACACGTCGTTGTTGGGTTACTGACTTTGTATATCCCGATGGCAGCAGAGGGCTATGCATAGGTCATGGTACTGACAAATGTGCGCAGTGCGGTTTCTGCATGGCAGGCGAAATGGCTTCAGTGTTCGCCTTCAAGCCCGACACGATCTTCGCCGGATTAAAATTGAGAGTATAATATTAAATAAAAACAAATATGTCACTTTTAAGAGTTTTACTTGCAATAATATTCCCACCTCTTGCAGTTATTGATAGAGGATGTGGTTCATTCCTTATAGTGTTTCTATTGACATGCTGTGCTTGGGTCCCAGGAGTTATAGGTGCATTGGTGATCTTGAACAAGAACTGATTGTATGCTGGATGTTCAAACCATAGATTTTATAGAACAGCATCGTTGTGATGATGTCCGTTCTCTTGCGTTGCAGGCCAAGCGATACCCTGACGTGGATATACGCGAAGCTGTGGTGCAGATTGAGGGGTGGCAACAGGCACGCGAAAAGTTACCGGTATGGGCATCTATCAATGGCATCATCTACCCGCCCAAAATCTCTATGGAGCAATGCTCGAGCGAACATACTGCAAAATACAAAAGCCAATTACTGTCAGGCAAACGCTTCGCAGACCTTACCGGCGGTTTTGGCATTGACTTTAGCTACATTGCACGTGGCTTTGATGAAGGTTTATACATTGAACGCAACGAAAGGCTGTGTCAAATAGCTACGCACAACTTTGCCTTGCTTGGACTTGACCACGCAAAAGTAATGAACGGCAACAGCGAAGAAATTCTAGAGTCACTACCACAACTTGACTGGATATTCATTGACCCTGCGCGCCGTGACGGCGAAGGGCGCAAAGTTGTTGCACTCTCCGATTGTGAGCCCAACGTCGTGGAGCTTGAAAACGCATTGTTGGCAAAAGCTGATAAGGTGATGATAAAATGCTCCCCGATGCTTGACATAACCCTTGCATGCCGCCAGTTACGCAATGTAGAAAGTGTACATGTAGTTTCTGTAAACAACGAATGCAAAGAGCTCTTATTTATACTTGGAACAGCTACAGACGACATACCTGTACATTGTGTTGACATACGAAACACTGAAACAGTCTCGTTCTGTTACACTATAAACGAAGAACAGAGACCTCAAAGCCTATTTGCGAAGGATCTGTCACATTATTTGTACGAGCCTGGGGCTGCTGTTCAAAAGGCCGGTTGTCACAATTCATTATCAACAAGGTATGGGTTATTAAAACTGCATCCCAACAGCCAATTGTACACATCGGAAACACTTGTCAATAATTTCCCGGGGCGAGTTTTTGAAGTAGTAGATATAGCAGGCTTCTCAAAGAGTGATGTAAAACGCGTACAGGCTCTGCAAAAGGCAAATATCACGGTACGTAACTTTCCTGAGAATGTACAACAACTACGCAAACGTCTCAAACTTGCCGACGGAGGCGACAATTACATATTCGCGACGACACTATCCAATAATAGCAAAGTTTTGGCTATATGTAAAAAGGAGGTGACCCAAAAGTAAAAAGGTCACCTCCTTTATTGAGAGGTTGAATAAAAAGAGCTATTTTTAGGCTTGCGAAACCCGAAAAAGCGCAGTTTACTAATCGTAAATGAGCATTTTGAGGGCAAGTGCAACAACAAAAGAGCCTTTTTAGTCAGCTTCATTTACTTTTTGATATCATTCCTTATAAAGGTAACAATTTTCTTCTATTGAAAAACGATTGTTCTCATAAATCATTTTACTTTTAAGTCTGTTTCTTGAAATCGTATCTTCGCTTTTGAATATTCAGCCAATTTATTAAGCCTGTCAATCCAACCGGGTATAAAAACCTTTTTATACGGTTCACAATCCAACGTAAACTGATATCGTTTGAGACGGTCTATCAAAATTTGCTCTACAAACCAATCCTTATCAATATTATGTATTGCAGACAATGTCTTTTCTCCAAAAATACCGTCAACGCTCAAATTTGCACCTCTCGAATTTAATATATGCTGCACTCTTTCTGCCACCTTTTTTGCATTAGAGTTTATCATATAATCATTTAATAAAAGTGCTACTTCCTTGTCTCTGATGTATCCTAGTTTGTATCTATCCCACTGTGCCTTATACAGAAGCCGCGCATCATCTTTTGTCAACTCACTAATAGGTTTGGATTCTCCTCCGGCAAGAACATGTTTATAGTTCTCCAAAAAAGGCTTTGTTATTCCGTAATTAGTCTCCTTATCCTCTTTCCGGTTTGTATACCCCCCTTCGAAATTGAAGCTATAGCCTATTACAGAGTCAAACCTTGATTGATTCAATTTTTCAAATTCACAATGCTTATCCATATATTTTTTTGAGACAAAAATATTGCATCAGGAAAATATATGGTTGTTGAATTGACAATCACATTGCTGTCAGAAAAAATCATACAAGATTATTTCTTCATCAGTTTCTCGAACTTCTTCTCTCTTACGAGTTCATAAGCCTTAAGGAACATGTCATTACTACGGTTATAAATCTCCATGAATTTATCCATGCTCCAAATATCACGTGCAATAAGATTCTTTAACTGACGCTTTATTTCAGGAAGTGACTTCTGATACTCCTCATCGCCGCCTTCAAGTACAACGTTATCATTCTCGCCCTGTTCCTTGAGCATGCCGAGATACTCATCATTCACTTCAAAACGTTTATCGAAATCGTAGATATCACTGTATTCTGTCTCTATCGACTGTCTGTTCTTGTCAAGATACTTCAATGATGCCTGTACAATAGAGCCTTTGGCAACGAGTTCACGATGATATTTTGTATATTTGAGTGTGTCAAGTGGCACAAAATAATCAGGCATTATACCACCGCCGCCGTAAACAGGGCGTTTGAGTTTCTTTGTGAAAGTCTTCAAAGAATCCGGGAAATGTATACTGTCTGCACTCGTCAACTCGCCGCTGTTATAACGATGCATAAGATCCTGCTCATACTTTACAGAATCGTTACCATAAGGTTTTTGGATGCAACGTCCCGTAGGTGTGTAATAACGCGCTATGGTAAGGCGTATCATTGAACCATCGGGTAAACTGAACGGGCGCTGCACAAGTCCTTTTCCAAAACTGCGTCGTCCAACAACAAGTCCTCTATCCCAATCTTGTATTGCACCTGCAAGAATCTCCGATGCAGATGCAGATGTTTCATCAACAATAACAACCAGACTCCCTTTCAAAAAGCGTCCTTTACCTTTTGATAGATAATCTTGACGGGGATTGCTTCTGCCCTCAGTATATACAACAAGACTTTCCTCATCAATGAGTTCACTTGCAATATCAACTGCCGCATTGAGGTAGCCGCCACCATTACCCTCGAGGTCAATTATCAGGTTTTTCATTCCAAGGGATTTCAACGAATCAAGTTTTGCAACAAACTCTTTATGAGTCTTTGCTCCAAAAGATGTAATTCGTATATATCCATTCCTGTCATCTATCAAGTATGCTGCATCCACGGTTTCGGTAGAGATGTCATCGCGCACAAGATTAAACTCAAGGATACGGTCAATTCCTCGTCTTACCACTCCAATCTTGACATTCGTACCTTTTGCACCACGAAGACGTGACATGATGTCACTTCGTTCCATCTTCACTCCCGCAATAACAGTATCATTGACGGTTATAATTTTGTCACCGGCAAGGATACCAGCACGCTCCGAAGGACCGTTCTTCGTCGTCTGTATGACGTACAGAGTATCCGAAACAATATTAAACTGTATTCCTATGCCACTGAAACTTCCCTGCATCTGTTCCAGAAGGACCTTGGTCTCCTTGGGATCGGTATATGTCGAATGGGGGTCAAGTTCCTTGAGCATAGCCTTTATACCTGTTTCGGTAATCTTGTCATTGTCGGTTTCATCAACATAAAAACGCGATACAATATTACTGGTATACATAAGCTTGAGGATATGCGTAGGCATCTCCTGTGCTGTTGCAACAAGCGTCAATGAAAATATGGTTACTAATATGAATATTCTTTTCATCATTGTCATTCTTTTATGGCAAGAGTGAGGATACATCCTTGCCGTATTTCATCAATTCACGCACAACGCTACTGCTTACAGACGAATATTCAGGCTCGCTGACAAGCAATACCGTATCAATTCCACCAAAACGCAGATTCATATCTGCAATTTCACGTTCATACTCGAAATCCTTGACACTACGCACTCCACGCAGAAGCACGTCTGCACCTATCTGCTTGGCGAAATCCATTGTCAGACAATCGTATACCCTGACTTCAACACGCTTATCACCTAAAAAAGCTTTTTCTATCGCAGCCACACGTTCTTCCAAAGTGAACATACATTTTTTGTCCGAATTCACACCTATGCCCACTACAATTCTGTTAAACATGCACAGTGCACGTTTCATCAATGCATAGTGTCCTTTAGTAAAAGGGTCAAATGAGCCTGCAAAAAGAGCTGTTTTTGTCATACAATCATCCTTCGGCATCAGCTTTATCCTCCTCAACAACCAGATTGTCAATAATGAAGTTCTGACGCTCCATAGTATTCTTTCCCATATAATAGCAGAGCAGGTCTTCGACCTTATCATCCTTATGCAATTCTACACGTTCAAGACGCATATCCGGTCCTATAAAATTGCGGAACTCGTCAGGAGAAATCTCTCCCAGTCCTTTGAATCGTGTAATTTCAGGATTTGGAGACAGTTTCTCTATTGCTGCGATACGCTCCTCATCACTGTAACAATATATTGTTTCAAAATCTCCTTTATGTTCCTTTCTTTCCTCGGCACCTTTCTTGCCACGCGGCAACTTGCGCTTGTTACGCACACGGAACAACGGAGTCTGCAATATATATACATGTCCCTTCTTAATCAATTCCGGGAAGAACTGCAGGAAGAATGTAATCATCAACAGGCGAATGTGCATTCCGTCAACGTCGGCATCGGTAGCAACAATAACCTTGTTATACCTCAACCCTTCAAGTCCGTCCTCAATATTAAGTGCAGCTTGCAGAAGATTGAATTCCTCATTCTGATAAACAACGGCACGGCTCAAACCGAAACAGTTCAGCGGTTTACCACGAAGACTGAATACGGCCTGTGTATTTGCATCACGGCTCTTGGTGATTGAACCACTGGCAGAGTCACCCTCGGTAATGAAGATACAACTCTCATCCATACGGTCACCTTTGGTATCATTATAATGGATACGACAGTCACGCAGTTTCCTGTTATGTATATTCACCTTCTTGGCCTTTTCACGCACCTGTTTTGTCAAGCCGGCAAGTTCCTTGCGTTCCTTCTCCGATGCCATGATTTTTGAAAGCATAACATCGCTGATATCTGGATTTTTATGAAGGAAATTGTCCAACTCTTCCTTAACAAAGTCGCTTATAAACTTTTTCACGCTCATACTTCCAGGATCTGGAGCTATTGTCGTTGAACCAAGGCGCACCTTCGTCTGGCTCTCAAATACAGGTTCCTGTATATTTATGGCTATAGCCGCAACAATACCATTGCGTATATCGCAATATTCAAAGTTCTTTGCAGAAAAGAAGTCATGCACAGTCTGCGCAACCAGTTCCTTAAAAGCACTCTGATGCGTACCGCCCTGCGATGTATGCTGACCATTGACAAATGAATAATACTCCTCACCATACTGCTGAGCATGAGTAAAGGCAATCTCGATATCGGTACCTTTGAGATGTATTATAGGATAGAGCGATTCGGCAGTCATACGGTCACTGAGCAAATCGACAAGTCCGTTACGCGAAAGGATACGCTTGCCGTTGAACATTATTGCCAAACCGGTATTCAAATATGTGTAATTGCGCAAGAGGGTCTCAATATATGCATCACGATATTCGTAATTGCGGTATAGAGAATTATCAGGAGTAAACGATATATATGTACCGTTCTCGTCATTTGTCTTTTCTGTTGTATCACTGACAAGTATACCCTTCTCAAACTTTGCAATGCGTACTACCCCTTCGCGATAACTACGCACTTCGAAATTTGTACTCGTAGCATTAACAGCCTTTAGACCGACACCATTCAGACCAACCGACTTCTTGAACACTTTGTCGTCATACTTTGCGCCGGTATTGAGCTTGCTTACAGCCTGTATCATCATTCCTTGGGGAATACCACGTCCGTAGTCACGAATAACAACTGTATGATGCTCAACAATGTCAATCTCGATGCGTTTGCCAAAACCCATCTTGAACTCATCGATACAGTTATCCACAACCTCTTTTAGAAGAACATATATACCGTCATCGCTTTGGGAACCATCACCCAATTTACCAATATACATACCTGGACGCAGACGTATATGCTCCACATCGCTCAAATGGCGGATGGAGTCATCATCATATGCAGCTGCATCGACTTTCGGATTTTCATTAAATTCCAAATCTTTATCTTCGGACATCTTTTGTGTTTTAATTCAGTTTAACAGTTGCGTCTTAAAGCTCTTTTCTAAATGCTCGACGACGTTTATGCTGGTCCTTGTCAAAATTATCCCATTGGCTCAACATCTTTTTGTTGTCCTCAAGTTCGGGATTACTCTCAACATCTACAAATCCCATTTCTATAAAATTACCCAACAGGTGGTTGAACATCATAGCAAAAACACCTTTACTCTGATATTCAGGCTTGATTGCAACAAGCAAGAAATCAAGACGTTTTGGATGCTTTATGAACAACGCCTTCAATATGTGCCACCAACCGAACGGAAACAGTTTTCCTTTAGCTTTACGAAATGCATCGGAAAGAGAATATATACTTACTCCTATCGCTATAAGATTATCATCCTTGTCAACGATAAATGAAGCCAAGCGCATATCAATGACCGGAAGGTACATTTTTATGTACTGTTCTATCTGTTTTTCGCTCAGTTCGGAGTATCCGTGCAATTCGGCATAACATTCGTTGATAAGACTGAACATCTGCTTGCCGTATCGTTTTGCCAATTCAGAACGTGACTTGCACTTTACAATCTTGAGGTTGTACTTACGCTCGACAATAGCCGACACACGCACAGCTTTCTCCCACCTCTCTTCGGGAACATTAAAAAGGAATTCCACCCAATCGGCAGCCTTGAAATACCCCATTCGTTGCATATGCACAGGATAATAGGGATAGTTATATATGGTCGCCATTGTACTCAAGCGGTCAAAACCTTCCACAAGCATACCCTCCGGGTCAAGATCTGTAAATCCCAAAGGTCCTTCTATCTCTGTCATACCGCGTTCGCGGGCCCATTCCTCAACAGTTGAGAAGAGAGCGTCCACCACTTCATTGTCATCTATAAAATCAACCCAACCGAAACGGGCAGTACTACGACCCCACTTTTCATTGGCACGCTTGTTTATTATAGCAGCTATACGACCAACGACCTTACCATCCTTGTAAGCAAGAAAATAGTCAGCATCGCAGAACTCAAATGCAGCATTACGCTCCTTGCGCAAGGTATTTATTGTATCTTCATACAAATCGGGAACAAAGTATTCATTTCCTTTGTACAATTCGTAGTTAAAGCGAATAAACGTCTTAAGTTGCTTATGGCTTTCAACTTTTACAATATTTACTGACATGTAGTGGAGATTTTGTAAGTTCGCGTAAATTTACTACTTAATTCCGAAATGAACAAATTTGCATTCACTCCGGTAATAAAAAACAAACGCTGTAATATATAATCATCAAATACCTGGAAAATGTTTTTTCAAAACACGGCGCAGTTCTCTTGATTTTCCGTCACAAAATCCGTCAAGCATTGCCCAGAAACGTTCGCCATGGTTCATTTCGACAGTATGACACAATTCATGCAAAATAATATAATCAATGAGTTCATCAGGCAAAAGGACGAGGTATATACTAAGGCTTATACACCCTTTAGAGCTACAACTACCCCAACGGCTGTGACTGTCACGCACAGTGCACCGGCTATACTGCAAGCCATGCTTTCCGGCAAGCACCTCCAAACGCGACGGTAGCACCCTTTTGGCCTCGTCCGTGACAACGTTTACAACAGCCTTTCGCAACCATTCCTGTTTTTCTGCATAGTCGGTATTTTCCGGGCACATGAGTATCAAACGTTCTGCATCATGCACCCACATAAAATTTGCACCTCTATACTCTTGAACAGCAATTCGGAATTTACCGCACCCAGCAGTGTATTGCGGACCGACAGACCTTACATTTTCGGCCAGCATCCGCCTCAACCTATCGCCATGATTTGCCAAAGCCCGCTCAATATCAGCCTTCGTTGCATAAGGAGGAACTGTAATGCAGACAGCGCCATCACGTACACGCATGACAATGCGCTGCGTACGGTTATTCACAGAAACTCTGACAGTTCCCAATTCAGCATGATCAAACTCTTTTTTCATATACAAAGCACACTCAACCCTACAAAACAAGAAGGTTGCCATGGGGAACCCCACGGACAACCTCCATTTTCATATCATTTGTTTCATCAATAGTCAAGATATGTATAACCGTATAGACCCGATCTATAGTTAGAGAGGAACTCTTTACCCTCTTCAAGCGTAATTCGTCCTTCCTTGACAGCGCTTGTTACCCAGCGTTCAAGCGTACGGACAAGTTTTCGTGCATCGAACTGGACGTAGTCAAGCACGTCAGCTATAGTCTCTCCATCGATGATCTTCTCTATTTGACAGCCTTTTTCATCAACACTAACATGCACAGCATTGGTATCACCAAACAGGTTATGCATATCACCGAGAATTTCCTGATACGCACCTACAAGGAAGACACCAAGGTAGTACGGCTCATTTGATTTCATACGGTGCACCTTCAAAGAATCCGCCTTACCGTTATAGTGAATGAAGTCGGTAATCTTTCCGTCGCTATCACATGTCATATCCTGTATTGTACAGTCACGGTCCGGACGTTCATCAAGACGATGTATTGGCATGATTGGGAAGAACTGGTCTATACCCCAACTGTCCGGCAAGCTCTGGAACAATGAGAAATTACAGAAATACTTGTCCGCAATAAGTTTTGGCAGTTTTCTCAAGTCATCAGGGACGTGCTTCATATTCTTTGCGATAGAAAGTATTTCACGAATTATACTCCAGAACATACTCTCAATCTGTGCACGTGTCTTCAGATCAACAATTCCATGGCTGAAGAGTTCAAGAGCCTCCTCACGAATCTGTTGCGCGTCATGCAAGGCCTCAAGCATGGTACGTTGGTCCAATTCACACCAAATCTTATAGAGTTCCTTTGCAAGATCATGGTCATTGGCTGCCACCTCCCATTCTTCGTCCATTTGTGGCAAAGCGGCTGTCTCAAGAACTTCAAAAATCAGTACAGCATGATGAGCCGACAGTGAACGACCGCTCTCCGTAATTATGTTAGGATGTGGAATGTTATTTTTGTCTGCGGCATCAACCATTGTATATATGGCGTCATTGACATACTCCTGAATAGAATAGTTTACACTACTTTCACTGCTTGACGAACGGGTTCCGTCATAATCGACACCCAGACCACCGCCTATGTCTGTGAACTCAATGTTATAACCCAACTTATGAAGCTGTACATAGAATTGCGATGCTTCACGCAAAGCTGTTTTTATATGACGTATGCGTGTAACCTGACTACCGATATGAAAATGTATAAGTCGCAGACAGTCCTTGATATCATATTTCTCGAGTATCTCAAGCGCCTCAAGGAGCTCACTTGATGTCAAACCGAACTTGCTTGCATCACCGCCACTCTCTTCCCATTTACCGCTACCTTCAGAAGCCAACTTGATACGGATTCCGATATTCGGACGTACGCCAAGTCTTTTACCGATTTTTGCAATACGCTTGAGTTCATTGAGCTTCTCTACAACCAAGAATATACGGCGTCCCATCTTTTGCGCAAGAAGGGCAAGTTCTATATAACTGTCATCCTTGTATCCGTTACAGATAATAAGTGAATCGCTATCTGTATTCATAGCTATAACAGCATGGAGTTCCGGTTTTGAACCAGCCTCAAGGCCAATGTTATATTTCTTGCCATGGCTGGTAATCTCTTCAACAACAGGACGCATCTGGTTTACTTTTATAGGATATACTATAAAGCTCTCCCCATTGTAATGATATTCGTCAGCTGCAGTCTTGAAACAACCCGAAATTTTCTCAATGCGGTTATCAAGGATATCCGGAAAACGTATAAGCACAGGAGCCTGCACATCGCGCAGTTGCAATTCATCCATAAGCTCCTTTAGGTCAACCTGCACACCATCCTTCTTTGGTGTGACAGCAATATTCCCCTTCTCATTGATACTGAAATAAGAAGCTCCCCAACCGTTAATGTTGTACAACTCCTCAGAGTCCTCAATGCGCCATTTTCTCATGTCTGTTATATTCAATTGCTGTTAGTAAAAATATGACTTTATAGTTCTATCTCTCTTAAAAAATTCTGAACCGACATCTCCACCTGTTTTACATCTTCAAGTTTGTCGGCTTCAAAGCGCTGCGCAGCCTTGCTGTAATAAGGCATTCTCTTTTCCAACTGCTCTGCGATAAACAGGCGCAGTTCCTCATCGCTCTTATTCATAATCAAAGGACGTTTCTTACGCGCTATGCTCAACCGTATAAAGAGCCTCTCCACATCCACATCAAGAAAAACGGTAGCCCCTTGACTGTTCATATATTCCATATTGTCAAAAAAGCATGGAGTACCTCCGCCCGTTGATATTACCACATCCTCGAACTCTCCGGCCTCATGCAACATACGGCGTTCAATATCCCTGAAACCTCCCTCACCTTTCTCTGCGAAAATCTGCGCAATGCTGCGGCACATTCTTTCCTCGATATAACAATCCAGGTCTATGAATTCTATTCCCAGTTCCTTGGCAAGAGCGCGTCCAAGCGTTGTCTTGCCGGCCCCCATGTAACCGACGAGAAATATACGTGTCATTTTTTCTTGGTATATTTTCTTTTAACAGGAGCTTTACCACCCTCTTTCTGTTTGTTGACAATATCAACACACTCCTCTAAAGATAATTCTGCAGGTACAACGCCCTTTGGCAACTTATAATTGTTACCATCAAAAGCAATATATGGTCCAAAACGTCCATTGAGTACCTGCAACTCAGGTTTCTCATCAAATGTCTTGATTACACGCTCTGCATCGGCCTTGCGCTTTGCTTCAATGAGTTCTGCAGCCTCATCCAGACTTACAGTAAGCGGATCATGAGTCTTAGGCAGAGTTACATAAGCATTACCATGCTTGATATAAGGACCAAATTTTCCGGCACCTACAGTCACTGTCTCGCCATCATAATCACCCAATATACGTGGAAGACTAAAGAGTCCCAAAGCCTCTTCTAGTGTTATTGTCTCAAGTGTCTGTCCCGGTTTCATCTGTGCAAAGCGTGGCTTTTCATCATCATTTGCAGAACCCACCTGCACAATAGGTCCGAAACGTCCTATCTTTACAGAAACCGGTTTGCCGCTTACGGGATCATTACCAAGTACACGCTCACCGACTTTATACTCGTTCTTTGTCTGTATAATTTCGTCGACTTTCGGTTCGAAATCCTTATAGAATTCTGAAATCAAATCGGACCACACACGCTTACCGTCGGCAATCTCATCAAAATCCTTTTCAACAGTCGCTGTAAAATTGTAGTCCATTATTTCGGGGAAGAAATCCAATAGGAAATCATTTACAACTACACCAATATCAGTAGGAAGCAACTTTGCTTTTTCTGCTCCAACGGTTTCTTTGTTCTCCTTGGCGGCAATCTTACCGTTCTTCAAAGTCAGAATATTGTATTTACGGGTAGTTCCACTCTTGTTCCCCTTTTCAACATACCCTCTCTGCTGTATTGTGCTTATTGTAGGAGCATATGTTGATGGGCGACCGATTCCAAGTTCCTCAAGTTTACGCACAAGGCTTGCCTCGGTATATCGCGGAGGATGTTGTGTAAATCTCTCGGTTGCAACAATCTCTTTCGTTGTAAGCATGTCTCCCTTGTGAACAGCAGGTATAGCAACCACTTCACCCTGCGTCTCATCATCGGTGCTCTCACGGTATACCTGAAGGAAACCATCGAACACGGTAACCTCACCTGTTGCTACAAAACTTTCGGTATGTCCGCTGATTGAAATATTTACAGTTGTCTTCTCTATGACAGCATCAGCCATCTGAGAAGCGATAGTACGTTTCCAGATCAATTCATAAAGTCTCTTTTCGGGAACAGAGCCCTCTATTGTCGCATTGGACATATATGTAGGACGAATAGCTTCATGTGCCTCTTGGGCTCCTTTTGAGTTTGTCGAATAGTTACGGCTCTTCAGATACTTATCGCCATACATTTCTGTAACGACACCCTTGCAAGATCCTATACAGAGTGATGATAGGTTCACAGAATCGGTACGCATATATGTAATATTTCCCGATTCATACAGTCTCTGTGCAACCATCATTGTCTGCGAAACGGTAAAACCAAGTTTTCGAGCAGCTTCCTGCTGCAAAGTGGATGTTGTAAACGGAGCTGCAGGAACACGTTTCTGCGGCTTGGTGCTTACATCATCAATGGTAAATGTTGCGTTGTCACAAGACTGCAGAAACTGTTCGGCCTCTTCTTTTGTCTTAAACCTCCTTGAAAGTTCGGTATTCAGTTCTCCGGCTCCATCGGGCAATTCAAATGTAGCAGTAATACGATAGCTACTTTCCGGATTGAAACGGTTAATCTCACGCTCACGTTCAACAACAAGCCTTACGGTAACACTCTGCACACGACCCGCCGACAACGCAGGCTTTACCTTACGCCACAGCACCGGTGAAAGTTTGAAACCCACGATACGGTCAAGTACTCGACGTGCCTGCTGAGCATAGACGAGATTGGTATCAATTTCTCTTGGGTTCTCTATTGCATTAAGAATTGCATTCTTCGTAATCTCATGAAAGACAATGCGCTTAGTGTTTTCGGGCTTGAGTCCAAGTACTGTATACAAGTGCCAACTGATAGCCTCTCCTTCGCGGTCCTCATCGGATGCAAGCCAAACCATTTCGGTTTTCTTCACCTCACTCTTGAGTGTGCTGACCAATTTTTCTTTCTCGACCGGTATCTCATATTCCGGCTCAAAAGTTGTGGTATTTATGCTGAACTCCTTCTTCTTCAGGTCACATATATGACCATAACTCGACATCACTTTGTAATCCTTGCCAAGGAACTTCTCTATTGTCTTCGCTTTGGCAGGTGACTCAACTATAACTAAATTCTTCTGCATGACACTTAAAGCCGTTTCTATTGTAGTGAAATGACAATTCTTTTCTATTTTGCCGACAAAAGTAGAAAAGTTTCCTGTATATTAAAATCAAAAAAACGAAAAAAAACGAAAAGAGCCGGAAGCTTCTCCATATAAAATAATATATTATTTTAATTAGGTGAAAAAAATCACCAGCAGAGATATAGCCCTAAGCTCTTTCTATATCCGGATATCAGAAATTCACAGTCACTCCCAACATGCCACGGATTCCTCTTGTATAATAGCCTGCATATTCATAATACTTGCCGTTCAGAAGATTGTCACCCTGCAGGAAAGCTCCCACATACCTGTTGACAACATAGCTGATCCTTGCATGCAAGTCATGTTTGTCATTTGCAATACCCTTGGTATAATGCGTATAGTTATAACCAAGCTTAACTGTCATATTCCTTATCGGGAAAAGCTCTATTTTTGCATTTGCCGTAAATTCAGGTCTAAGCATCAGATAATCCTTATTATCACAGGTCCAATAGTCATATCTGGCATCAGCAGCCACATTCAACCAACCACCACAGTCATATCCAACTCTTGCACCCACATGTACATTATTGGTCAGTTCCTGTGCGAAACAGCTATACACAAACTGCGATTGCGACATTTGCTCATCATCAACATACTGCAACAGATCATCCTTTGTAAGTACGTAGCCTGCGTAAACGTCAAAAGACAAAGGTTCTAAAGTCAAACGCGTACCGGCAACAAGATCAACAATCCTGTATGTAGGTTTTATCTGCTTGTCAAAAACACCCCAATAAGGCGTTATATTCTCTATAGCCTTGAAGCAATAGTCTTTACGTCCTCCTGTAACATTCGCATAAAAAGAGATTCTTTTGGTCAGTGCCTTATCAACGGTTATGTTTGGAGCTGCGGCAAAGACCGGACCGTTAGCTGTACGGAAGTTGAATTTTGCCCCGAACTTTATCTTCCAATCATTAAAATTATAATTCACAAACGGATTGAAATCCATTGAAAGCAGATTCTTATAACCGTTACCGTTATATATAAAACCGTTAAAATCAACTTCGATACCAGCACTGCGCAGATATTTCCTGTAAATCTCGTGCGCTATCACTGTACCCGCATTTATATAATCCTCGGTAAAAGGCTTTTCCACGCCGCCGTTATAACTGATCAAAGAATGGGAGTATGCGACATTGAAGGTATATGACATGGGACCAACAAGCTGAGAGATACCATTCATTCCCACATTGTAGTTAAAATGATGCTGTCTGTCCAATGCTCCATTAAATCCTGTAGCTTTTCTATAGTTGAATACCCTGTTATTGAAGTCACCGTTGACATTGAATATCAGTTTTTTGAAATTATATGCAAAGTCAGCGGCCGCAGCAGTATTATACATACGTGAATTCCATTCACTCTCCGCTTCTTTAACATCACATTTGAAGCCATCAAAAGCACCAAGAACCCTGAGATAACTTTTCTTACCCAAATTGAGATTGTATGCCAATTTTGCATCAATATCATTTCTCACCCCATAGCCCAAACGCAAATATCCTGGCAAAGCCTTCTCCTGCATTGGTAACAAATCTTTGGAATCCCTTTCACTGGTAAAACCTGTATATGGTGTAGCCTGTTTAGAGAACACCAATTCAGAAGGGACCGCATTGCTTTTTCCCTCAACAGTAGGAGTAAAATTCTTTTTATTAACAGTTACCACAGTTGGATTATAATCATTCTCTACGCTCACAATAACGTTCTTTGTATCCTCCTGCGCATACAGTATGCCACAAAAAAGCATAACTGTCAATGACAATATATTTCTTTTCATATTACTCAAAGAGTTGTTTCTTAATTATTTTGGTTGATTTCAGAAGACAATTTATCCAAACGTTCTTTAATCATATCTGCGATATCATCCTCTCCTTCATAATTGTTCTGCAAAGAAAGAAGGTACTGTTTTGCTTCCATTTTTCTATCCAGTTTTGAATACAAATCGGACAACAGTATAAAGCTGCGTGCAAGCCAATAAGCATGCGGAGTACTCTCATTTATATAATCCATTATAACAGCTTCACACTCTTCATGCTTTCCAGTGTCGAAATTCATCTGCGCAAGAAGATATTTTGCTTCGGCGCCCTCCTTGGTACGTGTATCCACTGCGAGCCCGGTCAAATCCTTCATGGCAAGTTCCGTCTTATCCATAGCCATATATGCTTTAGCACGGTCATAGCTTGCTTCACGCTTTATTTCGGGAGAAGTACCGCTGTTGGCAAGAAGTTCACCGGCATACTTCACCGTTTCACCATGCCTACCACGCTTATAGGCTGTCCTCATAATATTTGTACGTGCCAACTGACGTCGTTCCTCATTACTGCTCTTCGCCAATAGCTGTTTATAAAGGTCTCCGGCAGCTTCATATTCAGCCTTACCATAGCGTATTCCGGCAGCTCTCATTATCGAAAGTTCAGTATATTTATTGTCGGAATACTCCATAACCTTCTCAAAATGCACAAGCGCCTCGTCCAAATCCTTCTCGCTATAATAAATCTCACCAAGGTAGTAATGACTGTCAAGCCTGTAAGCACCCTCCTCGTGATTGTCAAGATACTCCAGGAACTTGCTTTTTGCCCCACCGACATCGCCTTTTCCGTACATCTTTTCGGCTGCAGCATATGACAATGTATCTATTTCGCTCTTATTTACAGCGTTAACACCTTTGACCTGTGTTGCATACTTTGCAAATTCTGAAACCTCTCCCATCTCCACATAGATATTCTTGAGGTCCTGCATAGCTACTTGTGCCTCTTCACTATGCGGATAACGGTCGATTATATCTTTGTATGTATCAATAGCCTTGTCACGTTCCCCCATAGAGTTATACACCATAGCCTTTTCAGTAGTAGCACGACGTGTTAGTGCGCTCTGTGGGAAACGAACCATCAGACGATCGAAAGCCATGACAGCTTCAGCCGGCTGTTCCAGTTCAAGGTATGCCCTGCCCATTTCATACAACGATTGCTCGGCATACACACTATTTGGATATCTTGCCAACAACTTTTTCAAAGTATACACCTTGTCATTGTACATACCGGACAATCCCTGTGCCAAAGCTGAACGGTAAAGAGGATAATCACAGACAGAACTGTCTGTTTCAATTGACATTGCATAATAATAGTCAGCTACCTTATACTCTCTAAGATAGAAATGACAGTCGGCAATGCGATTGTGTGCGTCGGCAATCACCTCCTTATGCTCACCTACAGATCCATTAATAAAATTGACGAACTCCCTGCGTGCTTCGGGATATCTTTTCTGTTGGAACAGTGCATATCCGATACCATAAAGAGCACGATTGCTGTTTGCACCGCCTTTGACAATGGACATACGATAGTTGTTCGCCGCACCGGTATAATCGCCTTTACGGTATAGTGCCTCACCCTTCCAATAAAGAGCATCGGCATATGTAGCCTTATTATAGCGTGACAATTCTATTGAGCGGTCCATAAATGATATTGCACCGTCCATATTGCCATTTATAAACTCCTGTACACCCAATCTATAAAGTATCTTCTGCTTGGCTTTCAGTATTTCTGCCGAAGGAGTCTTAATCTTGTTGATAGACTGAAGTGCAACATCATAGTTGTGGGTATTCATATAGACCTCGACAAGATAACCTTCAACCTGACCGGCATGTTCCGATTCAGGATAGTCATTCAGGAACTGCTCGAAGACCTTCACACTTTCGGCAAACGGAGAATAACGTGTCCTATGAAGACAAAGCGCATAGTTATACATGGCATCCTCCCGAACCTTGTCATCATGCGTCATTATTGAAGCCTGTTCAAAAGCCATACGCGCTGCATTCTCGTCCTTTCTGTCAAGCATTATTATACCGGTATGCAGCAATGCACCCTGAGCAATGGCATCGTCTCCGTCATTGCAAAGCGAGAACAACGATGCAGCCTCATCAAAATTACCATTTTCAAAATGACACAATCCAAGCTGATAACAAGCGATTCGCTGTGGTTTACTATTACTGTTCACATATTCGGTCAATGGAGCGAAAGCTGCGTCAAAATTACCCTGCGAAAACTCTACAGCACCAAGAATCTGTTTCATCTTGACAGTCTGTTTGCTCTTGGGATTTTTTGCAATGAAGTTGGTTGCAATATCCTTAGCATCATCATATTCACCTCTTTTCATGCATATTCCAGCAAGGAAATATGGAATATCATCCTTGTATTTCTTATTGCTCACAACACTTTTGAACCCGCGTTCCGCTGCTTCAAGATTGTTATTGTCATAATCAATCACCGCAAGATGAAAGATTGCATCATCGGAATATTTCTTACTCTTTACTACTACACTACGCAACATATTCACTGCATCCGCCTCTTTACCGAGTTCCTGAAGTGTCAGGGCATGATAAAGCATCGCCCTATCTTCCTGCTCACTTTCAAGACGTTTATAATTGCTTTTGTTGAACCATTCGCATGCAAGTTTATATTCATGACTGTAATAGTAGGATTCTGCTACATAACAGCCCAACAGTTCACGTTTTGAACTTTCAGGATAATCATCAAGATACTGAAGTATCAAAGCACGTCCTTCAAGATGATTCTCCTCAAATGTAGCCAAGGCACGGAGCAATTTAATTTCCTGCGCCGTTGTAGCATCGAGAGTCTCTGCATCAACCTCCTTCAACAATGTAAGGACCGTAGCATATTTGCCGTCTGAATGAAGACGCTGGCACTCTTTTATAAGTTCCTGCCTGTTGTCAGATTGCCCCGTTGCCATCAATGCAATTGAAGCAAACAAGAGCAGAAAAAAACTCTTTCTCATATCTTATAGCAATTTATTTTTATACAATTCCTTAAACATGCCGATACTTCGGCTTATTGACTGCAATCCAAAATCCTTGCTGTCAAGGCTCTCCACATTTACCCAATGAAGTGATGAGACATCATCATTAGCCTGAAGGGCTGTACAATCATCGACATCACATTTGAAGAACATATCCAGCGTATGCAGCTCCATACCCGAATAGTTATATGTGTTCGGTATTGTAAAGAGATAACGCGCTGAAACGACTTTCAAGCCAGTCTCTTCGAGTACCTCCCTTGCGACGCCCTCCTCTGCAGTCTCATAACTGTCACAAAAACCGCCGGGCAGGTCGAGCGTCCCCTTTGCAGGTTCCTTTGAACGTGTTGCAACAAGCATTTCACCTCGGTCATTGACAATGATGGCAACCGTCGCAGAAAGTGGATTGAAATAGTATGTAAAACCACAATGCTCACAACGTTTCGACTTGAAATCGTTTACCACAAAGGCACTGCTACCGCATTTGGGGCAATAATTGAACAAGTGCAAAGGATGTCGCATAATAACACAATATAACCAACATAGTAAATATTCGGCGAATTTACCTATTTTTTGTCACATTCACCCCCTGTTACTGTCTTTTTTATTTATACCATGTAATAATTAATTAATATTCACAGTCAACACCCATATTCCATTCCATGTTTTTGTGTTTTTCTTTCAACAAATAGCCAAATACAAATAAAAATTAGTAACTTTGCAAGGATTTTGCAGTTTTGAATAACTGCATGAAAGATATCATCGCTGAATAAAGCGAAGGAGATAAAGCAAAACGATATAAAACAATTTTAACAATAGAATTTATGGCAAACAAAGCATTATTGGTAATTCTCGACGGTTGGGGTGTTGGTAATCACGGTAAAGGTGATGTTATTTTCAACACGCCTACACCATACTGGGATCATTTGACATCGGTCTATCCCACATCACAGCTTCAGGCAAGCGGTGAAAATGTTGGTCTTCCAGCAGGTCAGATGGGTAACAGCGAGGTAGGTCACCTCAATATCGGCGGTGGCCGTGTAGTTTACCAGGATCTACTGAAAATAAACCGTGCTATTGCAGATGGTTCAATTGAACAGAACCCAGAACTTGTTGCTGCAGTAGAGTACGCAAAAAACAACGGCAAGAAGCTCCACTTTATGGGCTTGACATCTGACGGTGGCGTACACAGTTCACTCGAACATCTTGAAGCAATGTACAAGTATGCAGCAAAGCAGGGCGTAGAAAACGCTTATGTACACTGTTTCATGGACGGTCGCGACACAGACCCCAAGAGCGGTGCAGGCTTCATTGAGCAACTTACTGCCAAAGAGCTCAAGCTCGCAACAATCATTGGCCGTTATTACGCAATGGACCGCGACAAGCGTTGGGAACGTGTAAAAATTGCATATGACCTCATTGTAAATGGCGAAGGTAAACAGGCAAATGACATGGTTGCTGCAGTCAAGGAGTCTTACGAAGAAGGCGTTACAGACGAGTTCATCAAGCCAATCGTTAACAGCAACTACGACGCACGTATCAGCGAAGGCGATGCAGTTATCTTCTTCAACTACCGCAATGACCGTGCAAAGGAACTCACAATCGTTCTTACACAGGAAGACCTTCCTGCAGAAGGCATGCACACAATCCCAGGCTTGCAGTACTACTGTATGACTCCTTATGATGCGAAGTTCACAGGTGTACATATCCTTTTCGACAAGGAGAATGTAGACAACACCCTTGGCGAATTCATTGCAAAGCAGGGCATGAAGCAATTGCACATTGCAGAAACCGAGAAGTATGCACACGTGACATTCTTCTTCAATGGAGGTCGCGAGACTCCATACGAAGGTGAAGAGCGCATCCTTGTTCCATCTCCAAAGGTTGCTACATACGACCTCCAGCCCGAAATGAGCGCATATGAAGTAAAGGAGAAACTCGTTGCAGAGATCAACAGCGAAAAGTTCGAGTTCATCGTTGTCAACTTTGCGAATGGTGACATGGTTGGCCACACCGGCGTTTACAGCGCTATAGAGAAGGCTGTTCTTGCTGTTGATGCATGTTTGAAGGATGTCATTGAGGCTGCACGTGAACATGGATATGAGTCAATAATCATTGCCGATCACGGAAATGCCGATAACGCAGTAAACGCTGACGGTTCACCAAACACAGCACACTCTTTGAACCCAGTACCATGTGTATATGTAACAAATCAGGAGAATGCAACAATCGAGGACGGTATTCTCGCAGACGTTGCTCCTACAATCCTTAAGATTATGGGTCTTGAAGCACCTGCAGAAATGACAGGTAAGGCACTTATTTAATAACCCAAAAAGGTCTTTAAGGTCCTTGAAGTCTTTGAGGGCTTTAAGGACCTTATTTTTTACCACCATGGTACAAATAGGAGAAACAATAGTATCATTCGACCTCTTCCAAGAGTATTTCTGTTGCAATTTTTCACATTGCAAAGGCATATGCTGTGTAGAGGGTGATGCCGGCGCGCCGGTATTGTTCGAAGAGGTTGAGAAACTTGAAGAAGCACTTGAGGTCATAGCACCGGAGATGACACCCGAAGCACGCGCTGTTGTCGATGAACAAGGCGTTGTATACAGCGACCGCGACGGAGATCTTGTCACATCCATAGTCAATGGAAAAGACTGCGTTTTTGCATCACGCGACGAGAACGGAGGATGCATTTGCCTCATAGAGAAAGCATATCGTGAGGGAAGAACACCCTGGCGCAAGCCCATTTCATGCTACCTCTACCCTGTCCGTTTACGCAAGGTCGGAGATTATACAGCCATTAATCTCCACAAATGGGATGTATGTAACAGTGCGTTTATCAAAGGAAGACGTAAAGGCATACGTGCATACGAATTCCTGAAAGAGCCACTGATAGAGAGGTTCGGTAAGGATTGGTACGATGAGCTGCTAGTTGTGGCAGAGGAAATGAAGAAACAGAATATGCTATGATAAATCAGAGGGTGGCAAAAATTGCCACCCGCTGATTTGTTTAGAAACAAAAAAAATATTTCTCTAGAATAAAACAAGACAACATTTTACGTTTTGTGTATCCTGTAAGCAAAAAAATATCACTATCTTCGCATAAAATTGGACTGAATGAAAGAATTTGTCATATCTACAACAAAGAAAGAAACCGCAATTCTTGTGGGTTTGATTACCTCTACACAGAATGAGCGCAAGACGAATGAATACCTCGATGAGCTTGAATTCCTTGCACAGACCGCCGGTGCCGAAGTAGTCAAACGTTTTACACAACGCATTGACCATCCCCACCCTGTAACATATGTCGGTACAGGTAAACTGACAGAAATTGCCGAATATGTTGAGATGCTTAAAGACAGTGATGATGAAATCGGTATGGTAATATTCGATGACGAGTTGTCTGCAAAGCAGTTGCGTAATATTGAAAAAGAACTGAAAATAAAGATTCTTGACCGAACTTCACTAATCCTCGACATTTTTGCTATGCGTGCGCAGACCGCGCATGCCAAGGTTCAGGTAGAACTAGCACAATATAAATATATGCTTCCCCGATTGCAGCGTCTATGGACTCACCTTGAACGTCAAAGTGGTGGTTCGGGCAGCGGTAGCGGTAAAGGAGGTAGCGTGGGATTGCGCGGACCTGGTGAGACACAGCTCGAAATGGACCGCCGTATTATTCTGGGACGTATGTCGTTACTCAAAGAGCAGTTATCACAGATTGACCGTCAGAAGAGCACACAACGCAAGAACCGCGGCCGTCTCATCCGTGTAGCACTCGTTGGATATACCAACGTAGGCAAATCAACATTGATGAACCTGCTTGCCAAGAGCGAGGTTTTTGCCGAGAACAAACTCTTTGCTACGCTGGACACAACAGTACGCAAAGTTATAATAGACAACCTGCCATTCCTGCTTTCGGACACAGTAGGATTCATTCGTAAGTTGCCTACAGACCTTGTAGAATCGTTCAAATCGACACTTGACGAGGTACGTGAGGCAGATCTGCTTCTGCACGTAGTTGATGTTTCACACCCCGACTTTGAAGAGCAGATACAGGTTGTCGAGAAGACACTTGCCGACCTCAATTGCGGTGACAAGCCAATGATGGTTATCTTTAACAAGATTGACGCTTTCACATATGTACAGAAGGAGGAAGACGACCTCACCCCCAAGACACGAGAGAACATCACCCTTGACGAGTTGAAAGAGACTTGGATGAACAAACTTTCTGACAACTGTCTCTTCATTTCAGCACGAGAGAGAGAAAATTATGAAAACCTGAAGGATATTCTTTACAAGAAGGTTTGCGAACTCCACGTACAGAAGTACCCATATAATGATTTCCTCTACCAGACATACGAAGAAGATATTCAATAAAATAATACAACATTAACAATATAAACCATTAAAACTATGGCAGCTATTCCTGAATTCAAGTATGCCCACATGTTCCAGCATGGCAAGGACACAACAGAGTACTATCTCTTGACAAAAGAGGGTGTATCAGTGAGTGATTTTGAGGGTAAACCAATATTGAAGGTTACCCCAGAAGCTTTGACTCTCCTGTCACGTACAGCATTCCGCGACGTATCATTCATGTTGCGTCGTGCACACAACGAACAGGTGGCAAAGATTTTGACAGACCCAGAAGCAAGTGACAATGACAAGTATGTAGCACTCACATTCCTGCGCAATGCAGAGGTTGCATGCAAAGGTCAGCTTCCATTGTGCCAAGACACAGGTACTGCTATCATACATGGCGAGAAAGGCCAGCAGGTATGGACCGGATTCTGTGACGAGGAGGCACTCTCACGCGGTGTATTCGACACATACACTCAGGAAAACCTTCGCTACAGCCAGAATGCCCCTTTGAACATGTACGATGAGGTAAACACAAAGTGCAATCTTCCTGCACAGATAGACATTGAAGCTACCGAAGGCATGGAGTACAAGTTCCTTATGGTAACAAAGGGCGGTGGATCGGCAAACAAGACATACCTGTATCAGGAGACAAAGGCATTGCTTAACCCTGCGACACTCGTTCCATTCCTTGTTGAGAAGATGAAGAGCCTTGGTACAGCAGCTTGTCCTCCATACCACATCGCATTCGTTATTGGTGGCACAAGTGCTGAGAAGAACTTGCACACAGTGAAATTGGCTTCAACACATTATTATGATGACCTGCCTACAACAGGCGATGAGACAGGACGCGCATTCCGTGACATCGAACTTGAGGAGCAGTTGCTTAAAGAGGCGCACAATATTGGCTTGGGCGCACAGTTCGGTGGCAAATATCTTGCACACGACATTCGCGTAGTACGCCTTCCACGTCACGGAGCAAGTTGCCCCGTAGGTATGGGTGTAAGCTGTTCGGCAGACCGCAACATCAAAGCGAAGATAAACAAGGATGGTATTTGGATTGAAAAGCTTGATGACCAGCCCGCGACACTCATCCCAGAGGAGATGCGCAATGCTGGTGAAGGCGAGATTGTACGCGTAGACCTCAACCGTCCAATGAAAGAGGTTTGTGCACAGTTGTCACAGTACCCAATCGCCACACGTCTGTCACTCAACGGTACAATCATCGTTGGCCGTGACATTGCTCACGCGAAGCTGAAAGAGCGCATCGACCGCGGCGAAGGATTGCCACAATATATCAAAGACCATCCTATTTACTATGCAGGACCTGCAAAGACTCCGGCAGGCATGCCTTGCGGTTCTATGGGCCCCACAACAGCTGGACGTATGGACTCTTATGTTGACCTGTTCCAGGACAACGGCGGTTCAATGATTATGCTTGCAAAGGGTAACCGTAGCCAGCAGGTAACTGACGCTTGCCAGAAGCATGGCGGATTCTACCTCGGTTCTATCGGTGGCCCAGCTGCGATCCTTGCACAGAACAATATAAAGAGCATTGAATGCGTCGAGTATCCGGAGCTTGGTATGGAGGCTATCTGGAAAATTGAAGTAGAGGACTTCCCTGCATTCATTCTCGTTGACGACAAGGGTAACGACTTCTTCAAGCAGATAAAGCCACGTTGCTGCTGCAAGTAAGAATCTAATCTTATAAACGAAATAACGGACAACCTTTCGGTTGTCCGTTATTTCGTTTATGCAAATTCACTCAATTCCACCCAACGTTCCGTTTTATTATCAATCAGTTCTATTACCTGCTGGATGCGTTGTGATTTGGCAAGCAGTGTTTCTGTATCAAGAGCGCCACTGCTCATCTCCTGTTCAAGCATAACCTTTTCCTCTTCAAGTGCCATTATTTCAGGCTCAAGACTTTCGTACTCCTTACGTTCCTTGAAGGTCAGTTTACGTTTTGTTTCAGTACGGTATGTACTCTTTTGCTGAACGTTTTTCTCAACAGGCTTTGCATTAGCTTTCTCCTCTTCGCGCCAATCACGCCAGTCAGTATAATTTCCGGGAAAATCCTTTATATCACCATTACCGTTGAACACAAAGATATGATCAACGACTTTATCCATAAAATATCGGTCATGACTCACAACAATGACGCAGCCCTTAAAATCGCACAAATACTCTTCAAGAACCTGCAACGTCTCAATATCTAGATCATTTGTTGGCTCATCAAGTACAAGGAAATTCGGGTTTGCCATAAGCACTGTACACAGATAGAGACGACGTTTCTCTCCACCACTGAGTTTGTAGACATAGCTATACTGCTTTTCAGGAGTAAAAAGGAAGTGTTGCAAGAACTGTGATGCAGAAAGCATCTTGCCTGCCACAGGGATTACCTCTGCGATGTTCTTAACAACATCTATCACCTTCATATCCTCCTTGAAGGAGAGACCGTCCTGGCTATAATATCCCCATTTGACCGTTTCACCGACCTCAATTATTCCATTATCGGGAGCAACCCTACCAAGCAGCATTTTGATAAAGGTTGACTTGCCGGTTCCATTATTTCCAACAATACCCAGTTTTTCATAACGGGCAAATGTATAGTAAAAATCCTTCGTGATTACCTTATCACCGAAAGCCTTTGAAAGCGTTTTCATCACAAAGATCTTGTTCCCGATGTATTGCGACTTTATCTCAAGTGAGACCTTGCTGTCATCGCGCATGGCAGCAGCCTTCTCTTCCAGTTTATAGAATGCATCTATACGGTATTTTGCCTTATGTGCACGCGCCTGTGGCTGACGGCGCATCCATTCAAGTTCGGTGCGCAACAAGTTCCTTGCCCTAGCTGTCTCTGCTGCAAGATTCTGCAATCTTTCTTCGCGCTTCTGCAGGAAGTAGCTATAGTTGCCCTTGTAACGATAGACCTGATTATCGTCAATCTCTATTATCTCATTACATACATTATCAAGGAAATAACGGTCGTGGGTTACCATTAGAAGCGACCCACTCATTCGAGAAAGGTAGTCTTCAAGCCACTCCACCATGTCTATGTCAAGATGGTTGGTTGGCTCATCAAGAATCATCAAGTCGGGCTGTTCGATAAGCACAGCCGCCAATGCGATACGTTTTTTCTGACCTCCGGAGAGTTCATTTACTGGCTGGGAAAAGTCCTTTATCTTCAACTTTGTCAGGACCTGTTTGGCACGGTTTTCATAACCCCAGGCATCAAGACGGTCCATCTCTTCCATAAGATGTTGCAGATCGGCACCACCATCTTCAAGAGCCTTTTCATAACGCGCTATGATTTCAGCCTTCTCTCCACTGCGCTGTAGACACGCTTCAATAACTGTTACATCGGGAGTAAAGTCCGGTTCCTGCTCAAGATAGCCCATGCGGACCCCATTGCGCAGAGTCACCTTGCCACTATCAAGAGGTTCCTCACCGGCAATAATCTTCAGCAATGTACTTTTACCCTTACCGTTGCGTGCAATAAGTCCGATACGCTGACGCTCTTCTACAGTAAACGAAATATCACTGAAGAGTTCAAGGTCACCGAATGATTTGGATACGTTTTCTATTTGAAGATCTATCGCCATATTCAAACAAGTGTCACTGTTTCAACATCTATTTGTTGCTGCAGAAAGAGCGATGCCTGATTACCGAACTTGCCATCGGCTTCAGTAGTACAGAACCTTGTTGTACCGTTCTTGGTGCAGAGGCTTTCCATTTCAGGGTGACGTGCAAGATAGTCCATAAGTGACGAAGCCACCGCTGCACCTTGGGTAAGGATATTAATACCATCCGGAACAAATTTCCTTATTTTATCCATGAGAATCGGATAGTGGGTACAACCAAGTATTATAGTATCGATTCTATTGTCGCGCGAAAGAAGATTATCGATATGACGTCTTACAAAATAATCGGCACCATCGCAAGCGAACTCATTAGTTTCCACCAATGGTACCCAAATTGGACAAGCCTCACCGGTCACTTCGATATCGGGGAATAGTTTGCGTATCTCAAGTGGATAGGAAAGTGACTTTATTGTTCCCTCTGTAGCCAACACTCCCACATGACGACTATTTGTAAGTTCACCGATACACTCCACTGTAGGACGTATTATGCCCAAAACACGACGATTGGGGTCAAGCTGAGGAATATCGAGCTGCTGTATTGAACGGAGAGCCTTTGCCGAAGCCGTATTGCATGCAAGAATGACAAGCTGACAACCTTGGGCAAAAAGATGACGCACAGCCTGACGGGTAAACTCATATACAACATCAAACGAGCGTGTTCCGTAAGGTGTACGGGCATTGTCGCCGAGATAGATATAATCGTACTGCGGCAACAACTTCTTTATTTCATTATATATTGTCAACCCCCCATAGCCGGAATCGAATACACCTATGGGGCCGGCTTCCTTTGAAAACTGCACGATATTCTGCATTGAATTTATTTTTTATCCAATGAATCGGTCAAAACACCCTCAGTAAGCGGCAACACTTTGTTGATTATCCTCTCTGTTGCAGGAATCACGACTGAATCTGTCGCCGCATTAGGTATTCTTTCTGTTGCAGGCACACTGTCACAGACATAGCTGTCTGTTGCAATAGAGACACTGTCTGCAACTGTTTCAACGACACGCAACAAACGCTCCGGATAAAGAATTGCCGATACGATATCAGATGTTATGTCTTGACCACATGACGGATTGATATATCTGTATTCTCCACCGTCTGTGTTTATCGCATACATCAGTGACAATTCTGTACAGACTCTCTGCAAGGCAGAATCGACAAGATGACGGCTTGGAGCAGCAAGGGAATCTTTCGCATGGCGCAACCATACTTTTAGCTGATCACGGAAAGAGACACTGTTGTCAATCATCTGCTGTATCTCTTTCTGGCGTTTACGCAGTATTGGTTCAGGGAAGTCACGGTGCCCGTCAAGAAAGGCAACGTAGAAGCGTGTCAGTTCCTGTTCGTTATGCTCAATTTCCTTTAAGCAACGTTGTTTGAGTTTTTTATAGCCGTCCATAGCCTCCTTGTATTGTGGCAGGGAGTCAAGTACTGTGGAATAGCTGAAATAGCCGAACTTGCTCTGCGAGAACAGTGCAAGTGGCGAGAATATAAGCAAAAAGAGTAATTTACGCATAATTATATTAGGTATAGGTAAAGAGTGGGAGCAAAGCCCCACTCCTTATTCATTTAATCAGTTTGCCTGCATGAGGTTAGCAGCAGGGACAGCATTGGCTGGGATACCCAACTTAGCTCTTACCTTCATTGTAACATCCTCACAAAGAGTTTTACTTATATAAGGCACACCGCTTGCAATGTCAAAGATGCAAACAAAGCCGCCGTCTGCACCAACCAACTCAAGTGCATCGCGCAAAGCCTTCTGTATAGCAATCATCTTCTCCTGCTCTGCTTGCTGAAGATTTGCAGTTACCTCCTGGCCGTACTGCTGAAGACGCTCCTGAAGCTGCATCAACTCTTCATAACGACGCTTAAGGATGTTTTCGGGAACTGAGTCCTGCTGTAGTTTCTCAAATTCTGTACCCTTTTTCTCAAGTTCTGTACGCATTGCATTAAACTCGTCTGTGTACATTTTTTCAAGTTCCTTGAGTTCTTTCTGAGCCTTCTCAAATTCAGGCATAACCTGAATGATTTCGGTTGAATTCACATAACCGAACTTCTGCTGCGCAAACATGCCCATTGGTACAATAAGCATAAGCAAAATAAAAATCTTTTTCATCTTTCTAAAGTATTTAATATTAAACATAATCAAGCATAAACTCATTCACCATAGCCCAGTTTGTTCAGCACATCACCGCTTATATCTATTGAGGGCGATGAATAGATGATGCTTACAGCCGAAGAACGATCAATGACCAATGTATATTTCTTGAGTTCACATATCTCCTTCACTGCATTATATATCTCCTCCTGAATAGGTGCCATGAGGCTTTCACGTTTCTTATAAAGTTCACCTTGCGGACCAAAGTAGGTACGTTTCAGTTCACTTGCAGCTTTTTCGGCTTCAAAGATAGCCTCTTCACGCTCAAGACGCTGTTCGTCGGAAAGGAAAGCCGATTCACTCTGATATTGTTTATACAGAGTTTCTGCAGCAAGCATGAGTTCTTCTATTTCACCTTGCCATCTTTTTGACTGCTGATTGAGTTGCTCGTTGGCACGCTCATACGCGGGAATATTCTTCAGGATATAATCCATATCCACAGTTACGTATTTCTGTGCATACATACCCGATACCATACACAGGAACAATGCAGCTATTATAAAAATCCTTCTCATGATAACTCTCTTTTATTGTAAGACGTGAAACAATGTGTTTTATTACAACATATATGTGGATTTTGCATTTTTTTAGAATTAGAATTCCTGACCAAGTATGAAGTGGAAATGACTGCCACCATACTGTGATGAACCGAATACCTTATCGAAACCATATGCCCAGTCAATACCGATAAGACCAATCATCTGCAGGAAGACACGCACACCAACACCGGCACTGCGCTTGAGGTCAAAGAGATTGAACTTGGATGCATCAGTCCAGGCATTACCACCCTCAACAAAAGCAAGTCCATATATGGTTGTCGAACTTTGCATCATGAATGGGAAACGCAATTCAAGTCCCAGACGTGTATACGCATAGCCTTCACTGCCATATGGTGTCAAACTACCGTTCTCATAACCACGCAAGGCAATCATATCTGTTGCATAGTTGTATGAATAACCACTCATACCATCACCTCCGACATAGAATGTCTCAAAAGGCGATTTCTTGTTTTTATTGTAGCTTCCTAGGATACCGAAGTCGGCACGAGTCATAAGCACAAGATTATATTTGCCCGGTGTCAACGAAGTGTAAGTCCTGCTGCGGAATTTCACCTTATAATATTCTATCCATTTATGCTTCTCACGCAACTCCTGAGCATACGTAGGACTGTTTGGATTCTGTGCCATATTGGCGTAGTCCTTTCCATCCCAAAGTGAATATGGCGGTGTAATCGATGTCACAAGAGAGAAATCGGAACCGGAACGAGGGAAATATGGATGATCAACTGTATTACGTCCTAATGTTAATGCAAAATTCACATTATGACAATCCCCATTCGCAATAATAAAGTACTGCCAATCCTTTAATGAATATATTTGATAATTCAGTTCTGTTGACAAAGTAAAGTTATCATCAGGCCAACGCAAACGTCGTCCCCAACCGACAGATATACCATACATCTTTATATGTTTATCCGGGTCGTAGTATGACGACACATTATTGTACCCATAACCATACCCGTTGTAATTTCCATATCCGTAAAGATAGTTGGTATAATTGTTGTAGTATGCCGAATTATAGTAGCTGTCGGCAACATCGGTCTGCATTGACATGAATGCCGAAATAGAGAACGAATTCGGGCGCTTGCGTCCAAGCCATGGGTCAAAGAACGAGACATTATACGACTGATAATAACGTCCGTTGGTCTGTGCACTGATAGAGAGTGTCTGTCCGTCACCCTGCGGTATTATTCCACGACGCAAAGCGCTCTTGCGGAAAATGTTACGCATAGAGAAGTTTGTAAACTTCAAAGACAATTTTCCGATTACACCAGTTTGTCCCCAACCGGCAGAGAGTTCTATCTGGTCACTGCTTTTTGTTTCAAGTTTCCAGTTCATGTCAACAGTTCCGTTTTCGGGATTAGGAACAACACCCGGATCTATCTTTTCCGGGTCAAAGTGTCCCATGTTGGCAATTGAACGGAACGAACGCTCAAGTGCATCCATTGAGAAGAGACTACCAGGCAATGTATACAACTCACGACGTACGACCTCTTCGTACAAGCGGTCATTACCGCTGATTGTAACGCGACCGATTGTAGCCTGTACACCCTCAACCATACGTAATTCGAGATCGACAGAGTCATTCTCTATTCGTGCCTCGGTAGGCAGCACATTGAAGAATACATATCCTTCGTTGTAATAGAGATTCTTGACAGCATCATCATCCATGAACAGACGCTTTTCAAGTTCGTTCTGATTATAGACATCGCCAGGTTTCATTCTCAACACCATATCCAACCATGATGTTGAGAACACACTGTTACCTACCCATTTGATATCACGGATATAATATTTCTTGCCCTCATCGACAGATATGTATATATCCACACTGTTGTCATCGAATGCAACGACACTATCCTTTACTATACGCGCATCACGGTATCCATGCTCATTGTAGAGTGACAATATCTTATCCTTATCCTCATCGTAAAGGTCCTTTGTGAATTTCTTGGAACGGAATATTGTATGCAACAGGTTATCAAAACGTGTCTTTTCACGTGTCTTCTTCATTGCATAACGAACCTTCTTTTCGGGAAGTTCACTGGCTCCGTCGATGTATATTCGGTTAATTTTGATCTTTTCTTTCTTGTCAACCGTAACATCCACAATGACCTTACCGTCTGATGTAACGTCCGGACGCTGTGAGACTCTTACATCTGCATTCTTGTAACCTTTGTCGGCATAGTACCTCTTGATTATGTTCTTTGCACGGTCTGCAATATCAGGAGTTATCTGATTACCCTTGATAATACCGATCTTAAGTTCGAGATCCTCACGCTCGGACTTCTTTATTCCATTGAAGTTCAACTGTGAGACACGCGGTCTCTGTTTCAATGCGATGCCAAGATAAATCTTGTCACCGACAATACTGTCTGCGGTTATGCTTACATCCTCAAAAAGACCATGTTTCCAGAAACGTTTTATAGCAGTGGTCACTTCGTCACCTGGTACAGAAATGACATCACCGACAGACAGACCCGAAAGTCCTATCACAATTGTCGGCTCCAGATTCTCTGCGCCTGACAGATTAATACCACCGATTATGTACTTACGCGCTGTGTTTGTGTACAAGATTGTCGGCTTTACAATCGTCTCTTGTGCCACTACTGTTGTTACACTCAACAACAGCATAAACATTAGCGGTATCCTTAAAAATGAAAAATATCTCATCTTAATCCTGTTTTTCTTCTTTTGTCACCTGCTCTCCTGTCAGACCATATCTGCGCTGACGCTGCTGATATTCATAAACAGCCTTGTATAGTTCATTTCTGTCAAAATCGGGCCAAAGCACTTCGGTAAAATAGAATTCCGAATATGCAGCCTGCCAAAGCAGGAAGTTGCTCAAACGTTGCTCCTTGCCGGTACGTATAAGCAAATCCGGATCGGGCATAAAGTTTGTTGTCAATTCGCAGGAAATAGCATTATCATCAATATCCTCCAATGCCATTTCCCCATTCTTCACCTTTGAAGCAATGGTACGCACAGCTTCAGTAATCTCCCATTTTGCAGAATAGCTCAAAGCCAACACAAGCGTCATGCTGTCATTACCCGATGTACGTTCCATGCACGCTTCAAGGCGTTCACGGACATTGTCGGGTAACTTGCTCATATCACCTATAATACGGAAAGCTACATTGTTCTTTACAAAGATTTCCTCCTCAACCGACTCAAACAACAACGCCATCAAAGCAGCAACCTCAGCCACCGGACGGTTCCAATTCTCGGTAGAGAATGTATACAGAGTCAGATAACGAACACCGAGTTTAAGCGCATGTTCCACGAGGTTGCGCACCGTAGCTGCACCAGCCTGATGACCTTGCGAACGTTCCATGCCACGTTGTTTTGCCCAACGTCCATTACCGTCCATAATAATTGCTATATGCTGCGGGATATTATTCTTGTCTATCTGCTCAATGTAATCCATATCTCAATTTTTAATTGTTACACTTTCTATACTTTGGTGACAGGTCGTATGTCACAAATATTGTCAGGAAAGAGTAGCTGTCCTTATTTTTCAACCAACCACTCTTTACCCCATAAGGGTCATCCAATAATGGGGCTGTCTTGTCCGTAGCGTCGAGTTTATCGCTATTGGTAAAACGGAACGACATTTCACAACCAACGTTCAATCTTGGCATCACCTTGCACTTGACACCCAGGCCTACCGGCAAGTTTGCCGAAAAGAGATGCTGGGCCGGTTTGGGAGCATATGTCACTCCTACACCTGCAAAGATATAAGGAGCTACACGACGTGTTTTCTTATAGCCTGCGCCGTCACCATATGCAAGAAAATTATATTCAAACTGCGCACCAAGTTCATACAGTGTTCTGGAAAACTCTACACCTCCACCGGGAAAACGGTTGTCAAAATTCGCAGTGTTACCCGAAATACCAGCCACTGCAAAATCAGCCTTTATTGCCATACGCGGATTTATGTTGTAACGCCACAACACTCCACCCATGAGATTGGCATTCTTGAACGGTACATGATAGTTGGCATCACCGTAGTAACCGCTCATTCCAAGCATGGCGCCAAGTTCATAACGGTATTCAAGACCTTCGGCACGCGCACCACCGACTAGGCACAACATTATTGCGCCTACAAGAAATGCACGTACAGAGCCTTTACCTTTCATATCTTACTTTTTGAAACCCAACTTGTTTATTATACCACGCCATGAGCCGGCGGTCTCATCTCCAGTAACTATCCACATGAAATTATTACTGTCCACAGCAGCTGCAAAGGCAACATTCTTACCAAGAAGTTCTTTGGGCAACAATTGGTAATAATCATTGGGAGTTTTCCACACAATTCCATTATCCTTGGAAATATAGAACGAACTGAAAGCCTCGACATTATTGTCGGCAACCACACCTTCGCCACCAAAGGCATAAAGGAAACCGCCATAACGCAGAACTGAAAGGCCTTCGAGAGGTGGACAAGGATAAGGATTGGAGACATTGTCATATTTTACCCAGTTATCTTCTGATGACAACTTGCTCCACACCTGAGGATTACCTTCCTTTGCAGATGTAGAATATCCAACAAGCATATAACGGACAATTTTTTTGTTATGACTCAGCAAATATGATGCCTTTGAAAGGCCGTAAAGGGGAAAACCACTAGGAAGTTCTCCTGCTATTTCAACACTTTTTCCGTCAGCACTACTGTAAAAATCGGTTTCATTTGCCAACAAGAGAGAGGATTCGTCATCCGAAGCTCCTATTATCGCAACCAAATTATACCCCTGCAATACGCAGTTCCATGCCAATGCATCACCCGATGTGTACAAGTCACCACCAGCCAACGCATACAACGCATCACCAAACAGTGTGACTGTAGAAAAATCAACATTTGAAGGAAGTCCTGTCATTCCAACAGAAGCCCAAGCACACTTTCCATCCAATGATATAGACAGCGCCGTGGGTTCTTCGGATGACCTGCCAAACAAAAACATGTCATCACCGAACTCAATAAGTTTCTCTGGAATAATACCGACAGGAACCGCAATCTTACCCCATACCATCATTTCAGGATCAACCTGATGAGCATTGACCGAGACTGTATACTCTTTGAAGTAATCACCGTCAAGTGAGGTTATACGCAATGTACGTGGAGAGGTAAAGTCTATTGAATCGGATGTTGACAGCAGTTCATATTTGTCTGCCTCGTTGTCATATATTGACGCAGCCCCTTCAACAGTCATTTCTATTGTCACCTTTGAAAGATCGGTTTTGAATGGCAATGAATCCGCATTAAAGATTTCACCTGAAAGCTGGTCTATCGTAAATTTCCATGAAGAGCCAGAAATTGTCTTTACTACCGAAGTTTCCTTACCTTCGGCTGTAAACGCAGGATATGTCGATTTTATATCACCTATCCCAAAGTTCTTCACGTAGGCATATGGAGAATCCGCACTGTCGTCATCCCCCCAAGAGCATGACGATGCCACAAAAACCATAACCAGAACTGACAAATATGTTGCTAATCTGTTTTTCATAATTCCGCAAATTATATTCAAAATGCAAAATTAGCAACATTTTTCAGTTTATGCTCGTTTTCGCGCGCAATTTATAATATTTTATATTAATTAAGGGATTTTTACCGTACGAAAAAGATAATTTCATTTTCTCCACACATTTCCCTACCTACAACAGAACCCGCAGGGAGCATAGGCGCCCGTACACCCTCACCGACAACAAGCGAATTATTGACTTCGACACGCGCTGTATCCCAAAGAGAAGCGTCAACAAACGATTGCAGAAGCCTTGCCCCACCCTCCACGAGCAGACTGTTCACTTTTATCGAATGAAGATGGCGCAATATTTGGAACGGAACATTTTTTGAGAAATCCAAAACAATTTGTTCAACATTTTTACCGAATTTACCAAATACTGTTTTTTCGGTATACACCACGGTTGGGGATGTTCCGTCAAAAAGATTGAGAGTTACAGGAAGTTCCCCTCTGCGGTCTATTACAAGACGTAAAGGAGTGCGACCAGCCCAATGACGCAGATTAAGCGATGGATTGTCAAGTAGAGCTGTACGCTTGCCCACAAGAATGGCATCATGATGCGAACGCAGCTTATGCACCGCGACCATAGATACCGGAGTTGAGATATGCAACTGTTCACCCCCATCACGCAACAGATCAATAAAACCGTCTGCCGTTTGCGCCCACTTTAGAGTCACCGCCGGCCTTCCTGCACCATTGTATGTAAAAAATGGACGATTCAATCGAGAACATTCCTCCTCAAGCACACCTACAACCACATCAATTCCGGCTTTCTTCATTCGGAAAATACCGGCACCGTTGACACAGGCATTATTATCGGAAGTACCTATAACAACACGCTTTATTCCCTTTTCAATTATCATATCGCAACAAGGCGGTGTCTTACCATAATGCGAGCAAGGTTCAAGCGTGACATATATTGTTGACTTACTCAATAGATGCCTATCCTGTTCACGCACAGACCTTACAGCATTCACCTCGGCATGCGGTTCTCCAGCCCTCACATGATAGCCTTCACCAATTATACGGCCGTCACAAACTATAACAGATCCGACTGTAGGATTGGGAGAAGTACCGCCTATACCACAGCGGGCAAGCTGTATACAACGGCGCATATAATATTCGTCAACGTGTTTCATATGTAAAGTTTTTTCGCAAAACAACATCATTGAATACCAATTTCAACAATGTCATGTCACGAAGATAGCAAAAAGATATTAACCGGCAAAAGCAGGAACAGGACGATTATTTTTCAAGAGTAACTACAACTATTTCGCTTGGGACACAAAACCGCACCTTACGCCTTGAAGTACCCACACCATTTGTGGTAATTACAGTTGCGCCTGATGTCGTGACATTCCTTCCACGCAAGAACCGTCCCCCATAGATTGAATTCTTTACAGGCGTGTATAGCCCTAAAAGACTTACCTGTCCACCATGGGTATGCCCGGAAAAAACAATATCAGCAGCTGTAGAAGAACGTTCCGCATAGTCTGGTGTATGGCATAGCAATATAACAAACTCATCATCATCAACCATTTCCGTTGGCTGTACAGCAAGTGAATCATACAAGAAGCTATCATACACCCCTGCAAGATATATTACACCACCACCGCGTCTTACCTCCACAACTTCATCTGCAAGCAAATCTATTCCACAAGAGAGCATGACATTTTCGGCACTATCTTTATTGGTCCGTTCGTGGTTACCAAGCACCGCATACACCCCATCAACAGGAGATACTGAGGATATTGAATCGAACAACTCACCAAGATATTCATCAGAAGTCACGTAATCTCCACCAAGCAACAGCATATCAGGAGAAACATCACGCAATTTACGCACAAGCTTGGCAAGCCTGCCACGCGTAAACAGGCTTGGATAATGTATATCTGAAATAAAGGCGACCTTATACCCGTCAAACTGTTGCGGTAGAGATTCATTACCGAAAGAATAGTGTTTGACACGCCCTACACCATTTGGAGACAAAGATGCACAAGATGACAAAAGCATTACTGCCACTAATGGTAGTAATGCTTTTGTCAATATTCCACACGTCCTGTTCATTGAGGACATCATTTATTTATAAGAACTGTGGCATATGCAGTAATGCCCTCTTTACGTCCTTCAAAGCCAAGCTTCTCGGTTGTAGTAGCCTTAACCGACACACAATCCGGGTCTACCCCCAGGACATCTGCCATAACCTGTTGCATAGCCGGTATATGAGGATTGAGTTTTGGTGCCTGCGCCGCCACTGTTGCATCAATATTACCTATTGTATACCCTTTTTCCTTAAGGAGTTCTCCAGTACGACGCAACAGAATCTTACTGTCTATATTCAGGAATTCATCTGATGTGTCAGGGAACTGATAACCTATGTCACGCAGGTTTGCAGCGCCAAGCAAAGCATCACAGATAGCATGTATAAGCACATCAGCATCGGAATGCCCAGCCAAACCGAATTCATAAGGAATTTTTATTCCGCCTATCCACAAATCGCGGTTCTCCACGAACTTATGCACATCGATACCAAAACCTACTCTTATCATAAATGTCAATTTTAACGTCTGAACAAATCTTTCAAGCCATCCATATCAAATGACAACGAAAAACGCAATGTCTGATCAAGAGGATTGCTCTGGGCTGTTGATACAAGGTATGCGGCATCAAGCGAGAAGACACTCATTCTGAAACCGGCACCAAATGTAAAGTAACTGCGGTTGCCCTTGTATTTATCCTCATAGTGATAACCTGCACGCACCGAGAACTGTTGGTTATAGCAATATTCAAGACCTATACCACCATATATTTCCCTCAACTCCTCAACTGCACCGCCCGGAGCGTCGGCAAAAGACTTGAATATTCCTGAAATAGGAGATATATCATTATATCCGGTACTTTCAAGCCAGGAGTGATATTCCGAATAATAAGAGTTGTCCCCCTTGGCATATCCTTCCTCCTCGAGGAACTGACTGTACGACGGACGGGTAGGTACCATCAGTTTGTTGAGGTCCATACTTACCGAAATGGTATTGTAGTCATCTATCGGCATCAGGAAAGATGCTCCAAGACGCATATTTGTAGGAATGAACTCATTTGTAGCGCCACCGTCATATGATATTTTTGTACCGATATTTGACAGGTTCAGACCAAGACCGAGCAAGCACTCACGGTTACCGGCCATGACATACTTATTGTAATAGAGAGCAATATCAGCGGCAAAAGCATTACCGGGAGTCATATCCTCGGTATAATCATACTGCAAATCACTATGTATGTATCGCAATGCAATAGCAGCAGAGAATGTTTCGGACAACATACGTGAATAAGCAACGTCAAACGCCATTTCATACGGTTTGATTGTCATGATATTGTCTGCGATCACCTCGCCTAACGAGAAATATGTCAACGATGCACTGACTGCCGAATAGTCACCTATGCGATAAAATCCCGCAAGATTCACAAGGTCAATATCACTTACAATCTGGCGGAGCCATGGAGTATATGACATTGATACTCCGGCACGTGCAATAGTGAAAGGATATTTCGCAGGGTTCCAGTACTGTGAATTCGCATCGGGTTCAGTAGCCACACCTACATCACCTAGCGCACCGGCACGCGCATCAGGAGCGATAGAGAGCGAGGTAACACCTGTATACACAGGATTAAGTTGTTCTTTCTGAGCCATGGCAGGGATTGCCATTAAAACAACCAGAAGAAGCGTCAATATTCTGTTTTTCATATTATACAAAATTTATTACAGCCTACCACCAACAGGAGGTACTAATATATAACTGACTTTTTTACCTTTTATTGTTTATCACAACCATTTTTAAGTTCTTTGGCTTTGATATGCCATTATCCGACTTGACATACGCTTTAAGAACATATACACCCGTCTGCAACGGAGCACCACCCGATGCTGTAGCATCCCATGAACATCCATATTCCATTCCTCCACAGACAACACTCTCCACATTCTTCCACATCAGCTGCCCATGAATACTGAACAGTTCCAAAGTCACTTCAATCTCGCTTTGCGGACGGTTATGCACCACAATAATACTGTTAGGTACACCTCCAACAACAGGCATGGTTACAAGTTTGAGTTCTGAAATGTCAGGCAAAAGCCCTGATTCCACTGTAAAATAGACCTTGACCACAGAAGAGTTATTGTTCAGGTCCCATGCACGGAGAATGAGGGTATGCTCACCGTCTTCAAGGGAATTAAGAGGGAACGTTATCGTTCCACGTCTATAATCACCAGCCACTGAAGAGTAGACACTATTCAGATTATAAGTGTGTCTGGGGTCATTATCGACAATAGCCACAATATCGTGACCAATACCGGCACCGATTGTATTTATACCGTTTTCATCGTATAAATCAACCAACAGGCATGGAGTCGAATTTACCTTGTCACCATTAATGAATGAGCGGGTATTCAAGTACACTTTGATTTCCGGACCAGAACCGTCATCAAAGTTATCTGCAGCTGTTCCACCAACAATAAAATTGTCGAAATGTCCCTGAGCAGAGGACGATAGAGCCGAATCAAGAGCAAAGAAGTTCAGCAAGCCTTCAGCGTCAGCATAACTGATATCCATTGGCACCGGAACCTTAACCACGAAACGTCCGTTTCTTACAGAGTCCATAACTGCAGAAAGTTTTTTGTTATGGGCTGTATATGTAAATGAACCTTCACCAAGGTTATCACGCGTATTTACCTCTTCGGCGCAATCATACATTTCGGTATATAAAAGTCCCTTGAAACTTTCTGCCACGACGTTGTCACGTGTTGTGATACACCCTTCAACAGTAAGGACACTGCCAGCTGACGCCTTTTGGACACTGCCGGCTTCCACACCGTTAACCTTGTCAATACGTATCCTGTATTCCGGCAGTTTCAACCTCAATGCAGGGTCTCCAAGCAGTACAAACTGGAGTTTATTCTCACTCACATCACTACCAGTCCCAATAACATTGCATTTTGCCATACGTAAAGCATCACCAACAGCCGTTGCCTCGCCACCATTTACAGGCGACAGGAGCATTTCCATAAACTCCTTGTTCAAGATAGCATTATAATACTGTAATACTGTACGCGTTGTTGTCAATAGTCCCACAGCACCTCCGGAAGAATTGAACAAAGCGGACTCCGCAACATTATCTCCTCCCTTGTCAAAAGGACCGATATCACATGAAGCTGTCACCCAGAATGGTATACATGGCGACTTGAGCTCCGCCATATCAGGGGCATTCCATGCAAGTTCGTGAGACATGGTATTAGGACTTCCGTGTCCTGAATAGTTCACTATCAGTGCCCCCTTGTCAAGGCGTTCCTTTATTGCCTGTGTCACCAATGGATAGCGCAGACCTACGGCACCTTTTTCGGGCACAAAATCATCCCAATATATTCTATCAACAATGAATGAAGGGTATTTCTCACTCATCATTGTTGCAATACCTTCCGCATCAGCCATATGCGTACTCTCGTCTCCGTCATCACCAAGAAGCGTCACCACGTTCTGCCAAGCACCGGCCTCCTCATTCTTCATATAGGCTATCAACTTATCCACAAGCGCATTGGCTACAGTAACAGACGTTGTAGGTATACGCCCTATACCAATATCCACCTTGTCCTCTTTATGATTCACTCCTTCGTTGTCATCGAGCAAGCCCATATAATCCTCAAGGACGTACGACTTTATCGCATTCACCGAATTTTCCGATTCGTAACAGAGCAACAGGTCATCCTGTTTATAGTTCGGGAATGTCCTTAAACGATTATCGTACCATGAATCACCGAACATAAGCAGATACTTTGGAGCATCGGCAGATGTTGCTGCACGATCGTACAGCATTTTCATAAAACGGCGGTATGCTGTCACGTCGGGAGTTCCCGAAGAGAACTCGTTATAGACCTGCTGAGCCGTTACAACCTCCACTGTCAAGCCGTCCATATCACGATGAGCACTTGCGAGACGGTTCGCTGGTGACAACAACGCACCATTTGATGGAACAATTATTACCATATCAGTCTGTCCCAAGGCGTGCAGATTTTGGTTCGGGACATCACCCAGCACCTGAACCGAAGGGAAAGAGCCTTTCACATCAACTGCAACCAATTCCTTATGCGGCGAACAAGGCGCAACAACCGAATATTTATTGCCCGACAATGTACCCTTCAACTCACTATGCATGCCTGTAGATACATCCCAAACCTTTGTATTGGCATTACAGCCATCTATCACAAATGTTGCATATGGTATCGTTTCAGTACCTCTGAAAGCTGTCTGCGAGCCACGGAGAGCAAGTTTACGCGTATAATTGATGCGTAGATAATCCAAAAAGCCATCCAGCGTACCGGTACTTACATTCTGCGTAAGCTTGACAGTTATGTTGTCAGCAAGCCCATTCTTTATGTTAAATTTGCCGGAAACCAGTTTGCCAACCTCACCATTCAGGCATTGACCTACTTTGAGCTTGCCAACCGTTTCCCCACCGACAGCAATAGCCACATTACATGAATCGGAGCCATTGGTTGCGAACGAGATATCGATTACACCAGAAGCATTTGCAACACCGCTGATCGGAAATTTATAGCTGACGGTTCTTCCCGAAGAATAATCATAACTGTCAACTAGGACACGACCGTATTCACAATGGCTTTTCTTCTCTTCGTCAATTACAGTATAATCGGGAGTTGTTGTTATAATAGCGGCAGCCTCCTCCTTTATAGCTGTTGAAGCAAACTGCAATGGAACACCGCCCTCAGTCAGGAAATAACAAGCGTAGTCGGAATAGACATTCTGTTTATGTACAAAGCGTGAGTTCTCGTATTCCCAATCCACCACTCCATTGGCAAAGAATAACATGAAACCCTCCTCACGCCAGAAAGGAACCTCCTGCAAGTCATCGGGCAGTTCCCCAAGAACTGTTTCAGGAAGCATATGCCCACCATAACCGAATAGACGCACACTGTCAGGGTTCTGAAAACCCATTTTTTTCAGTTCGGAATGGGTAATCTTATGAACGCCGTTATCTTTCACAGCCACACGCACCCAACGTCCATTGGAAAGAACAGAATTCTTTGCATAACGCTCTGCATGCGCCCTCTCCGATGCCACACGCTGCACGGCAACAAGTTCCCTGTCAACAACTAGTTTATAGGAATTGATTCTGTAATAGTCATTTCCTCGCATCACTACCGGCAGAAAGACAATATCAAGTTGAGGTCTCTTTGCCTGAATACCGACACGGCACTCTATTTGCGGATGTTCGGGCAGGATACCGTATTCCGTTTTCAAGGAATAGCGTTTTACCTCATCAGGAGTCATCTTCTGATATTCGGGATATTCAATATGAGCCGAATAGGCATAATTCCTGTAACCATCAGGCAGGTCAACGACCGAAGTACATAACGGCAACAGTGAATCACCGTTCGCTGTACCCCAATCGACAGACATGAATTGGGCATGCAGCAAGAGCGGCATACACACCAGAAATGACAAAATTATCTTCTTGCAATTCATAGAATTATCTCACATGGAAATCCAGAACCTTCTCCTCGCCGATATAACCTTTGAGATGTGTTCCTATTTTGGCTTCACCAACTCCCGCCGGCGTACCGGTAAATATCAAATCTCCTGTTTTCAACGTACAAAAACGGCTTACATATGCAATTATCTCATCAACAGAGAAATACATTTGTGACGTATTGCCCTGTTGCACTACCTGTTCATCAATAGTAAGTGAGAAATCGATATTGTTGATATCACGACCTTCAACAGGACGGAAATCACCAAGCACTGCCGACCCGTCAAACCCCTTGCTGAGATCCCACGGCTCGCCGCGTTCAATCAAACCTCGTTGCATATCACGCGCCGTGAAGTCAATACCTACAGTTATCGCATCATAATAACGATAGGCAAAACGTGCAGGAATACTCTTACCAAGCTTGCATATTCGTACAACAATCTCTGTTTCATAGTCAACGCGGCCCAGGAAGTCGGGAACATAGAAATGCTTACCGTTCTTTATGATGGCTGAGTCGGGTTTCATGAATATCATTGGAACCGCAGGCCTGTCAACTGTACCATCAAACTCAAGAGCATGGTCTGCATAGTTCTTACCAACAGCTATTATCTTCATTTTATTTCGTTTGTTTCAGTTTCACAATCAATACCCTCAAGACGGTTGAACATCAATGAGAGATGGGCGTACAACGAAGTATTCTGCACCACAATATTTTCGGGGACACGTATACGCAAAGGGGTAAAATTCCAGATAGCCTTTATTCCCCACACAACCATTTTGTCGGCAACCTCCTGCGCTCTGTCGATAGGCACAGTGAGAACACCGATTTTGACATTATAGCGCTTCATTTTAGCTTCAAGTTCATTGATATGATACACAGGGATACCAGCCACGCTATGCCCCACAACTTTGGGACTCGTATCAAAAGCCGCCACAACCTCCAGACCGAACTGTTTGAGTCCGGTATCATTGAGCAGCGCACTTCCAAGACGTCCGGCACCGAAAAGAAAAGCCTTGTGTATACGTGTAAAACCAAGGAAATCCTCCAACACCTCAAGCAGGTTGTCAATATCATATCCAACTCTGGTACGTCCCACAATGTTGACACAAGAGAGATCCTTGGCTATCTGCGATGCCACGATATTCGTCTCTTTTGACAGTCTTGTCGAAGAAACATACTGCTCACCACGCTGCTTGAGCAGGCGGCACACCGACAGATACCATGGCAGACGACGCAAGGTAGGCTCCGGAACTTTCTCTATTTTAACATTATTTGCCATATCAATTATCACGCGCAATGTTTTATAATAACGTAGCAAAAATAAAGTTATTTTACGAGGTTTTGAAATTTGTACCGTAAATATTGTATATTAGCGCTCGGTATAAAAGCACAAGCAAAGAATAATAATGAAAAAGAATGACTGGAAGGATAGGCTCAACATCGTCTATTCCACAAACCCTGACTTTGCATATTCCTTCGATGAAAACGAGGAAATTGAGACATTGCCGAAACAGCAGCAAAAGCTAAGGGTAAGCATTGAGAAGAACCACAGAGGCGGAAAAACCGTAACCATTGTCAAGAATTTCACAGGCACGAAACCCGACATGAAGGAACTTGGAAAGCTACTGAAAACAAAATGCGGTGTAGGCGGAAGCGTAAAGGATGGCGAGATTCTCATCCAAGGAGAATTCAAGGAAAAAGTCATTGATATCCTGAAAAAAGAGGGATATACCCAAACAAAATAGAGCGCAACACTCTATTTTTGACAGCAAATTCTTATCTTCGTGCCGCAAAACAGAGATACGAACCAATAAACTACAAAAACATTATATTATGGCAGACAGATCAAAACTATTGCTCGCAGCAGAGTTGTTGAGCATCAAGGCAGTAAAGTTGCAACCCGAACAGCCTTTCACATGGGCATCAGGATGGAAATCACCGTTCTACTGTGACAACCGCAAGACATTGTCTTTCCCCTCATTGCGCACACGCGTCAAGTTGGGCCTTGCAAAACTGATACTCGATGAATTCCCCGAGGCTGACATCGTTGCCGGTGTAGCCACAGGTGCAATTGCACAGGGCGCACTCGTTGCCGAGGAACTTGGCAAACCTTTCGTATACGTACGTCCCAAGGCAAAAGACCACGGAATGGGCAACCAAATTGAAGGCGATGTATTCCCCGGAGCAAAAGTAATCGTAGTCGAGGACCTCGTTTCTACAGGTTTGAGCAGCCTCCGTGCCGTTGAGGCATTGCGTGCTGCAGGCGTAGAGGTTATCGGTATGGTAGCTTCATTCACATACGGTTTCAATGTTGCTACCGAAGCATTTGAGAATGCAGGTGTAAGACTCATCACACTCACCGACTACGAAGCAGTGCTTGAAGCAGCCAAGGAGACAGGCTACATTAGCGAAGAGGTAATGCCTACATTGAAAGAGTGGCGCGCCAACCCTTCGGAGTGGAGAAACGACTTGAAATAAAAGCATGAGCCAGTACGAGAGCAGCGTAAAACGTATCCCCTACCCACAAGAGAGGGTATATACAAAGCTGGAAGACCTTAACAACATTGAAGGCATCAAGGACAGGTTGCCACAGGACAAGATAAAGGATCTAACATACAGCCGTGACGAAGCCACAGTCAACGTTCCCCCATTGGGCAATGTAACATTGCGTATCATTGACCGCGAAGAACCCAAATGCATAAAAATGGAGGTAGCCGGCTCGCCAATGCCTGTAACAATATGGATTCAGATAATCCCCGACGGCGACACAGCCTCAAAGATGCGCGTTGTTGCAAAGGCAGAAATCAACTTCATGCTACGTTCAATGATTGAGAAACCACTCAAGGAAGGACTTGAGAAGATTGCTGAAGCATTGTCTATGATTGCATATTAAAAACAGCAGGAGTTGCCGGTTGGCAACTCCTGCTGTTTACATCTACACAATAAAGCACCCGAAAGAGCGTTTTGAATAGACAGAACATTTAGCGATGAAAAGAGTTACAGGAATATTCTTGATATTCACAGCCATACTGTTTGCCGGATGCGACGATGAGAGCCGTTTTTCAATCTACAGAGTGAACTTTATCTTTGACAAAAGCATAAGTCCATACATACAGGTCAACAGCTATGGCCAGTTCATATGCGTAAGACGCGGAACAACAGCCGGGCAATACAAGATAACCGATGCGATGGGCAACACTCAGACAGTCAACATACCGGAGATACAGATGCAGACCAACCCATTCCACTACGGACTGGGAGGACTCATTATAGGCACCCCAATGAACTGTGACGGCAACATATGGGCATACGATTGGGCATGCCCTTCATGCGACAGCCAACGCTACAGAGTTGAAATAGACCGCACCATAGGACATGCCAAATGCCCCAAATGCGCCACAGTTTTTGACCTGAACAGCGGCGGCATAGCCATTGAAGGAGACTCAAGACCACTATGGTACTACAGGGTTTATATAAGCGAACCCAATGTTATCATACAAAATTAAGACAAAGCACATTGCATATTTGACAAAAAGTTCTTACCTTTGCAGCCGTTGTTACAAAGACAACCACATATTAAGGTCGCTCGAATGGTGGAATCGGTAGACACGAAGGACTTAAAATCCTTTGGCATTTAAACGCCGTGCGGGTTCAAGTCCCGCTTCGAGTACTGGATTAATCTCTTGTAAATCTATGATTTATGAGAGATTTTCTTTTTGTAAAATTCTCTTTAGTTAATCTTGAAATACGCTGTTTTTTGGTGGTTTAATACGGTTTTTACGCTGTTTGTGTAAACCAATCTGTAAACCAGAAGACATTATGTGAACTGTTCAACCATTCAAGCGTAAGCATTACAAAACGCTATCTTGGTTTGAGACAGGAAGAGATTTTACAGACCTATGATTGTCTGAGTTTTTAAATTATGAGACGGCGACATTTTTTGAGGAGGAATCTTTTTATAGACCCTGTTCAAATTTTGTCGCTACTCTACTGTTACTAATGAAAATCATTCATAATCTGCATTATTGACTCTGCCCCGGTAATGAAATCGCTATCGTAGATGAAGAAGTTTTCATTGAAATGCTCCTTTAATTCCTGCTGCCATTGCATCATGGCCGATTTTGGAACAATCAAGAGAATGCGTTTTATCTCTCCACGTAGTTTCTTTTCCTTCAGTACCAATCCCGCTTCGATGGTCTTACCCATACCCACCTCATCAGCAAGCATAAAACGGGTTTGAACGCCATGCATCACTTTCTCCAGTACCAATATCTGGTGTGGTAAGGGGATAAGACTACTTTCATAGGGTGCTAACAGACGTTTCTGCGCCATTTCTTCCTTGATACGTGCAGCTATAGCAATATACCGCACGTATGACATGCCTGAATGTTTTGTTTCCGGCATGTCTTCCTCTAAGTCAGAGCGCAATACCTGTGCAAAGGAATCATCTTCAAGGATATGAATCCAAAGAGTTTCCTTTCCAAATAGCATTTTGCTACCTATTACCTCTATGCTTTTGCCTTTATATTTCATTCTATTCGCCCTTTTATTCGCCCTTTGCTTTTGTTGATTATCAGTCGTTTAAGGTTGAATTGTGCTTGTTTTAGCAGTAACAATTCGCCCATTTATCCGCCCTTTGTCTTAAAACCATCTAAAATCCGTTTGCAATTTCGTTTGCAAATCTTGTTTCCTGCAAGCGGAATTGCAAACAGAATTGCAAACAGAATAATTTGTGAAAAATGTATAGCATTCATTATCAGCTACTTCTTTTGTTTTCTTGTTTGAAAAACTCAATAAAAAGTTGCAAACAGAATTGCAAACAGAATTCATTTATTGCTTTCTTCGATAGACATTCTTATTATTACCTACCGTTGAAGCAATCTCTATGTCGCCACTATTTAGCATCTCTTTAAACAACTTGGATATATATGAAACATCATTATCAGACAGTTTCAACAATTGTCTTGCTTCTGAATTATTGATTGTTCCTATTTCATCCAAATATCTTAGAATGGCTTCTTTCTGTCTTGCTTTCTCTTGTTTTTTAAGCTGAGAATACTTTATTTTTTCTTGCGTTGAACTACTTTTAGTCTTATGCAGAATATATTTCAATCCAGATGTTCTACCGGTTGTTTCAATAAACTCCAACTCCTGTAATTCTTCTAACACTTTACGCAACTGACCCTTACTGATAAATGGAGCTTCTTCCAATTCGGTGAAGGAAATTTTCTTAGAATTGATAATCTCATTCAGTACCAGTAGTTTTTCCATATCCATGTCTTTGCCTTCCATCTGCTTATATTGCAAAGAGAGTTCAATGAGTTTGTCGGAACAGATTTCTGCATCAATACGGAAAATAATGCTTGTATCTGTAATGGTCGGTGTTGGCAATTTTTTACCCTTAGATAAGAGGTCTGCAAATATTTTGTCAAAACCACTACCTGCTTTCTCTGCATATTTAATTGAACGAAAGACATCTATGATATTAGGGTTTCTTGGATTTGTTTTGCGTAGATAGTTAGTTTCATCTACTCCTTCTGGAAACATTCCCGGACTTTCGATTTCAAGATAGGTTGGATATTTGCGAATTTCAATAACCTGTTGACGGCTATAATCGCGATGAACAATCGCGTTGATTAATAATTCACGTAAGACAACCTCAGAATAGTCTTCTATGAATTCATGAAAAAGTCCAAAACTCAACTCTTTTTGTTGGATTTCTGATTTCAATTGAGTAAAACATGCATCTGCAACTTCAATCAGATTGCCTTTCCATTCGTAGGGATGATAGCGACCGTCTTCATAATAGCGCACATACTTAATTTCGCTATATGGAATTTCTTTTAGTGCCTTGTTGTTACCTGCAAGAAGAATACCCGTAGTTGTAGGATAGAATGCACCATGTTCTTCTTTGGTGAAATTTAAAGTGTCGTTAAACTCCTCTGTATTTTCTTTCAGCAAAGGACTGTCAGCTCTGGCGGTCTTAATTTTATTGAATACATTTTGCGTACGCAACTCGTCCTGCCAACCACTTATGGCCCAAACTTTTTGGTCGTAAATGATGAGACTCTTTTCTGACATAATGGTTGCCATTTCATGTGGCTCTATGATTTTATTCCCATTATTAGAGCGAACAAGATATTCCCCACGTGAAGTGCTATGCATTTGCATAGAAAATGGAATTTCAAGTACCAAGAGTTTTGTTCCATCTATAGTTAATCTATGAGGAAGTAATGTAATCGTTGGCTTTGTGCGATCTTGAATTTGCTTAATCAAGTCAAAAATCTTTTCATCGGTATAAACAAACTCCTTATTGACCTCTTTTGTCTTATCTACAATACCCAAGAATAGGAAACCACCTTTTTTATTAGCAAAGGCGACTACGTCTCTTGCCATTTCTTCATAATTCGGAGCAAAATTCTTGATAGATTTACCAAATATATTTTTATCCTCTAATTGCTCCTTAAAATCCATGATATCACATTCTCCCTTTTCAAGGAGTTCATAGAACCACTGAACGCTTAATTTTGTATATTTCTTCATACTCAACAATTTCTAATCAATTACAAATATACCATCAATCCCTTACACTCTCATCGAAGCGATGTCGTAGTACTGCAACAATACTTCGTCTTCTTGGAGGAGTGATTCCTGAATATGATCGCCTACAGTGACGATGGCTTGGTAATTCTTCTGTTTGTAGCATTCCTTGAAGCCATAGCGGAGCACTTCCAGACGAGTGTCTTTCATGCGCTTTGCTTTGGGCTTTGATGCCTGTTCGAGGTAGAGGTTGAATTCCTTCATCAACTTCTTGCCACGGAGTATTTCGAGGTCAGCAGCCTTTTCAGCATCAGGTTTACGCCATTTGCCATCTTCGTCTTTGATGAAGTTTTCTTCGAGGATTGTGGCAAGTTCAGGAAGTACGTCACCCTTCTTGGGTGCTACCATGTCTTTCATCCAGTTCGGAAGAATTTCTTGGTAGGTCTGTGGTTCTGCAAGTTCACGTTTTAGCCACTCGATGCCTTCAGCTTCACTGCTGATGAAGAGTGCCATAGGTACAACGCCGTCTGTCTTTTCTTTCTTCGCTTCGTATTCTACCGTTTGCGATGCGGTGAAGAACATTCCGTCACGCTCAATGAATCGCTCACGCAGAGCCTTTTGGAATTCCTGGGCATCAATAGGAATAGCATAACCATGTTGCACATAGTAAGAAATCAGTCGATCGTAAAGAATCTTTGGGCTTCGTTCAATTACGGCTGTTGTTGAATTGTTTTTTTCCAAATGCACTGGTAAGTGGTAGAGCAATTCTTCAATAAAATCCATGGCATTGACGGACTTATCTGTGGATTGTTCGAACTTATTAATGAGTTCGGCTGTTGGTTTATAACAGGTAATAACAAGGTCTTGCTTTACTGCTGTTGTAGTGGTTACAGCTTTAAATGAACCTTGTTTTTTATCAAGTGCAGCTACATTTACAATAATAAAACCAGAACTCTGAAGAGCATTTTGAATACTATTCCAAACTATTGCAGAAGTATTACTAAATTCTACCGTCATCCATTTTCCTGGTTTAAGAACTCTATAATATTCTTTCAATGAATTAGTCATTAATGCATTATAAGCCATAGTGTTTTTGCTTTGTACACTGCTTATTACAGCTTCTTCAGTATTATTCGTTTTGGTTTGTAGCCATCCTTCCCATATCGAGCTTAATTCTGAATACATGATATTAGAACCAAATGGTGGATCTGTAAATATGTAATCTATAGAGTTGTTAGCTAATGACTCTATTTTTGTTGCAGAATTCAATGATATTATCGCATTTCCGCGTTCTATATAGTTAGTGGAACAAAAATCACGTACTTTCGCAAACAAGTTTCTTAAAGGATTAAATTCCACATTAAATGATGGTATAAAGAATGTTCCGTATAGCATACTACCTTTTCGGTCGAGTCTAAATTTATACATTTTAGAGACGTTCAAAAGAATAGATGTAAACCATGCTTGTAAGAAAATATCCCCCTTTACCAATTCATTAACTCGGCTTAAGAATATATAATTTCGATTTGAGTAAAAATGATGTATATGACTAATACCATCCTTCTCATTTCTGCTAACTTCGTCTCCTTTAGGAATCTTAGATGTTCGCAATGTTCCTAGGTCTATTCGATTTATTCTATCTAACAGTTCTTTGTCAAGAGATGTAATATCGTGCTCTCCCCTTTTATTACCTATGATATAATTGATTCGAACAGGAACCTTCTTTGTTATGGAAGTCGTAGTTCCTAGAATGGTGTCAAAATAAGTGTCATGTACTTTTTCCAATATTTTTTTTGTACAATTTGCGCCACAATTAGGACAAGGAAATGAATCTTTCATTGTTTCGTTATCTAAATCTACTGATTCATCCCATAATACGATTTCATTTCCACATGTTGGGCAAGTGAAAACATCACTCCAAATGGTATAATTTATCTTTGCTTTTTTACCATTCACTTCTGTTTCGTACATCCACCCCAGTTCTTCCTCTACTTGGTTAAGAATCTTCGTTGCTTTTCTTTCAAAAGCAACAGGGTCGAACTTTAGGTTGTATGTAGCAGCAATCAATGAAGCAATAGGAGAGAGGTCGGAGCAAACAGCATGGCGTACACCTACTTTTACATCTTTTTCGTTTAAAGCCAATACGTCTTTTAGTGAACCACATAACTGAGCTGCAACACCGGTCATACCTGTGCCGCAGAAACCATCAAATACAATATCACCCGGTTGGGTATAGTGTAAAATATATCGCATTATTGCAGGATGTGGTACTTTGGTGTGGTATGCATGAGCCATATAGATAGGATTATTCTTGCCCTCACTTACATCGCTTGCGTAGGGTTCGTTTACTTCAAACTCTGCACTACGTTTCCCTTGTCTCTCCAATTCGACCTTTTCCTTTTCCCATTCAGCAATAAAGTCATTGAGCCAAGGATTAGGACAAGCTGTATAATAAGGAGGGTCGGAAAGGTTGATAATATCCTCATCCTCTCCAATAGGGAAGCCTTCTATCTGACGAAGTTCAGGTAGTTTCTTACGAAGCTCTTCACGGAAATAGGCACGACGAGCGTCGTCGCTTTCAAATTCCACACCAAGGCAAACGACCTTTTCGGGAGTCAGTCGCACTTCTTCAAACTCCTCGTCACGAAACAGATTTATATCAGGGTTACTCATTGTTATATCGTAATATTATAATTGTTCTTAAACTCTATACTAACTATATCTTTTACTTCATCAACCAAAGTAACAAAGGCCTTATGATAGGACGTTAATTCAGCTATAACTTCCTCAATATTTGTAGATGATTCTGTAGTTTTTGAATTATAATCCCCCAAGTTAAACATAATAAGATTGGAGTCACAGAACTCTTTGTATCTAAGGCTATTTCTGTGCTTAAGTTTATTGGCAGACTGTCTAACATATTTTACTGAGTCTTTATTCACAAAAGTTGAAATACATGATTCTGGTATATCTGTTTCTTTGCACCTTGCTAAAACTTCATCATATCTAAGCCACAAATCCTCAAATCGTAATTCAGTTCTTTTTATACGCTTATTTATATAGTATTTCTTTGCAATCCACAAAGTTTGAAGCAGTATATCAAAACATGAATTATACCATATGATTGCATTGTTTAGATATGATGTCCTTATCCAATATTGACCATAGGCACCACTTTCCCATTTCAAAGTACTATATAGATGAAGTTTTCTGAATCCTTCTAAAAAAGAGAACTTTGCTAATGCAAACGTATTATATACGTCTTGGAATAATCGGAATGTTTCTGTACAAACAGCAACTGTTTCCTTATCACATGATGTATTTGGAAAGTTTTCCATCATATTAAATTGATGTGTCTTTTCCAAACCGTTTATAGAATCCAGTAATTTTAGTTCTTTTGATATTTCAAGATTCTCTTTTACAAAATTCTCCAATGTAAGAGTGGAATCTTTGTAATGGAAACTTATGGGATATTTCTTCCATTCATCCTCTGACAGACGAAATAAATTTGCAAAACTATATTTGAGATTCAATTCAGATATTAATGAATTGAATTCATTTATAATTGTATTTTCACTATCAATCCCCACATCTTTTAATGGGATAATAGTACCTTTATATTCAAAGTTATAGGATTTGTCGTCTATCATACAATTTACTTGATTATTATACGAATGTCCTCTTGACGTTTTCCATAACTCTTTTCTTCAATGTACTGAGTCAATGCATCAATGGCTTGTTGCTTAGTCATTGGACGAGAGAAGATACGAAGCATTTCATCATGGGTAATCTCAATCTTAGTAAAATTCCGTTGCAGTTTACCGATAGCTTCCATCAATAGACGGGCAAATTGGCGATTCAAAGAAATTTGGTTATTCTTGAATTGCTCAATCAAACTCTTTTCATCATTATTGAGTACATCACGATTGCGACGAGTCATCGGATCTTCCAAAGCATCATGGAATTGTCTTACATATTCTTCATAGATGCCTTTCAATTCATCCTTCAACTCGCCCACTTCCGGCAATTGGCTACGCTGTGTAGTGGGATTGAAACTATCCACAGAGGTAGGAGCATAAAGAATGCTTTGCTTGGTCACCTGTGGATTGGCCAATTTAAGACGATTCAATTTTTGCTTCAACTGCTCGTATTGTGCAGGATTGATAAATGATGCACCTGAAACAATTTCGCATACGCTATACTCTTCTGTGGCTTTGAGAGCTTGCGCCTTTTGGTAATCCATTTCACAAACATGAGCTTTGAGATATTCACCCAGGTACCAATCGGCATAGCGATTCTTGATGGCATCCAGTTCGGTCTTATAAGCGTTTCTGGCTGCTTCGTCTTTATCCACTATCTCCTTGACTTTCTCAATAGCCTCACAGATATCGCCACGAAGTGTCGGTTCGTTGATGTTGGAAAGTGCTGTACGCAAGTATGAAATATAGGATTCAAACTCTCTTAACTGCTTCAAGGTACGCTCTGTATTCTCCAACTTCATGCGTGTTTCCTGCATAGCAGTACGGACCAACTCGATAGGCCATTCGATGTTACGCATCTTGGCTTTGGAGTTGTAACGTTGTATTTGATTGGCAATGCCTTTCAGCTTATCAAACTCATGGTTGAGCTGACGGGCAGCCTCTTCTGATATGATTTCAATGTTTCCAGCGAAGCGATATCCACCATTTATCTTGTATTGTAATGCAACAACACGTTCTTCCATCTGCTTGGCTTTGCTTGACAAGTCGGCAAACACGCTGCTTTCGCGATTGTCCAATTCCGATGTGCGGTCAACGCCCAAGAAACCGATCATCAATTCACGTATCAGCGGAATGTTAATGCCTTTAGGGGGACAAATATTAGAGAAGGTATAGCAGTCCT
>JAZQTU010000014.1:0-9768 GCA_045630965.1 Bacteroidaceae bacterium
GGTAAATGCGTGGGTATATGTTTCCAGATAAAGGATGATATATTCGATTATTTCAATAACGATATAGGCAAGCCTACGGGTAGCGATATGCGTGAAGGTAAAATAACTTTGCCTGCTTTGTATGTATTGAACAATAGTGAAAACGAAGCTCTTGTACCTATAAAAAAGAAATTGTCAAGCGGAGTAAATCTCGATGAAAAGGAGATAGAAACATTGATAGATATAGCAAAGAATGAGGGTGGGGTAGAGTATGCCAACCAATGTATAGAAAGGTATCGCTCTGAAGCTATTGAATCGTTACCAAAGGATATTTCGCCCGAATTGCGGGATGCTTTGATTGCTTATCTTGATTATACTATTTCGAGGACCAAATAAAACAATAAATGCCGGTTTAACCGGCATTTATTGTTTTATTTGGTTAAAAGAATTTCACATCTTCACCCACTATTTCGCTTAGGCAAAGGTTTGCAAGGCGGCTGGTGCCAAGGCGGAACAATTCGTTTGTCAGCCACTCTTCACCCAACAACTCTTTCACTATTGTATAATATATAAGAGCATCGTTGATGGTATTTATACCTCCGGCAGGCTTGAAACCAATCTTGCGACCTGTCTTTTGGTAGTACTCCTTGATTGTCTGGCACATTACGTATGCTGCTTCGGGTGTAGCAGCCGGAGATTCTTTTCCTGTTGAGGTCTTGATGAAATCTGCACCTGAATAAATCGATAGAATCGATGCTTTTTTAATGTTTTCAGCACTCTTCAATGCGCCTGTTTCAAGAATAACTTTAAGGTGTCTGTCACCACATACGCTCTTCAATTCCTGAATTTCGTCGCATACTCCTTCATAGTCTCCGCTCAGGAATTTTCCAACACTCAGCACAATATCAATCTCAGTTGCACCGTCGTGTATAGCCATAGCTGTTTCTGCAACCTTTATTTCCTGGAATGTCTGTGATGATGGGAAACCGCCTGATACGCATGCAATGCCTACATTCTCAACCTGCAATGTGTCGTTTACTATCTTTGCGAAATTGGGATATACACATATAGCGGCAACATTCTTCAAGTCGGGGTACTTGTCATCAAACTCGTTGACCTTTTCAACGAAACTCATTACGCTCTCTTCGCTGTCGGTACATTTGAGGGTTGTAAGGTCAATGCAATTGAAAAGGAATTTCTTTACATCAATGGTGTTGTTTGCCTCAACTTTCTCTTCGATAAGGCTCTTCACCTTTGCTGCCACCTCTTCATCACTCATTGCATTGCTGTATTCAGCAATGACAAACTCGTATTTGCTCTCTTCGTCGGCGTGGTGTACATGGTTGTCACAGCCGCAGTTGCATTTATCGCTCATAATCTTATTGCTTTTTGGTTTTATCTATTTTATACTTCAAGTTTCCGGTTGTTTATATGTCTTTTGTTATCTCTTTTTGTCTTTTTATCGAGGTTTTTTTCAAAAGCTTCTGTCAAGTCTATACCAGTCTGGTTGGCTATACATATAAGAACCCATAGCACATCGGCAAGTTCATCGGCAAGCTCACATTTTTCGTTTTCCTTGAACGATTGTTCGCCATATTGACGTGCCATTATACGGGCAACTTCTCCCACCTCTTCGGTGAGTATTGCCATGTTTGTAAGTTCGTTGAAGTAACGTACTCCGTACTCTTTTATCCAGGCGTCAACGCGCTCTTGTGCCTCCTTTATCTTCATATTCACTCTCTGTTCTTTGAATCGATGAATATTGTCACCGGTCCGTCGTTAAGCAGTTCAACCTTCATGTCTGCACCAAAAACACCCCGTTTGATAGGTTTGTTTATAGCAAATTCCATTTCTGTACAGAATTGTTCGTACAGAGGTATTGAAATTTCAGGCTTTGCAGCCTTTATATATGATGGTCTGTTTCCCTTTTTGGTCGATGCCATCAGAGTGAATTGACTTACGGCAAGTATATCTCCATTGATGTCGATTACAGATTTGTTCATCACTCCGTTTTCATCATCAAAAAGTCTTATGTTTGCTATCTTTTTTGTGAGCCATTCGATATCTTCACTGTTATCTTCTTCTCCTATGCCTATAAAAACAAGCAAACCATTGTCAATCAATGAAATAAGCTCTTTATTTACTGTAACAGACGCTTTTTTTACCCTTTGTATAAGTACTCTCATTGTTTAAGGTTGTTTTTCTTCTTTGCTTTTTAATATAATCTCTGCTTTTGCTTTGCCGATTACTGCCACCAGTTCTTCCATGCTTGCTTCCTTTATTCGCTTTACGCTCTTGAACTGTTTCAACAATAATTGTTTGCTCTTTTCACCGATACCTTTTATACTGTCAAGCTCGGATGTGGTCTGTCGCTTGCTACGCTTGTCGCGGTGGAATGTTATTGCAAAACGGTGTACTTCGTCCTGTATCTGTGTCATTAACTTGAACAGTGTGCTGTTCTGTTTAAGTCCTACAATTTCGCCTTCGTTGCCGACAATAAGCTCTGTCGTGCGGTGCTTTCCGTCTTTAACAAGTCCGGCTATCTTTATATCAAGCCCCAGTTCGTCCTCTACAACGCTTCTGATTGCCTCCATTTGTCCTTTACCGCCGTCGGCTATAATAAGGTCGGGTAGTGTCTCTCCCTCTTCGATACAGCGTCTGTAACGTCGTCCTACAACTTCGCGCATTGATGCATAATCATCGGCTCCTGTTACTGTCTTAATGTTATACTTTCTGTACTCTTTCTTTGCCGGTTTCAGCTTCTCGAAGACAACGCATGCGGCAACGGCATCACTTCCCTGTATGTTGGAGTTGTCAAAACACTCTATTTTCATCGGAAGTTTTTTCAGTTTCAAAAGCTCCTGAATCTCCTTCATCAAGCGAGTATTCTTTTGCTCCGGATTTAGCTTGTCTTCCTGCTTGAGTCTGTCAACCTTATACTGTTTAACATTGAGTTTCGACAGGGCAAGAAGTCGCGCTTTCTCTCCTTTTTGCGGTATTGTTATCGTTACACCCTCTAATGGCAGTTCAATAGGGAAGGGCAGTATAATCTCTTTTGCTCTGCTTTGGAATCTTTCGCGTAATTCCACAATACCCATTGAAATTAATTCTGCATCGTTCTCATCGAGTTTTTTCTGGTATTCAATAGTGAATGCCTGATTTATGCAACCATTTGTGATGTGAAGAAAATTTATAAATGCGCTTTTTTCGTCGCTTTCGATGTTGAATACATCAATATTATTGAGCGTAGCACTTACAACCTCACTTCTGGTTCTGAAATTTTCGATTAATTCGTACCGTTTTTTAATTTCTGCTGCAGCTTCAAATTCAAGATTTGCAGCTTTTTCTTTTATTTCACCCAGCAGTCTTTCTTGCAGAATCTTTATATCTCCTTTTAATATTGCGGTGACTTCATCGATGTATTTGCTGTAATCATCTTTTGAAATCTTGCCTATGCATGGGGCGCAACAGTTCTTTATCTGGTATTCAAGACAAGGATTATATCTTCCGTTTCTTACCCCTTCGGGTGTTATGTTGAGATTGCATGTTCTCAACGGAAATAGTTCCTTTATCAGTTGGAGTAGGGCGTTCAATGCTCCGCTGTTTGTGTATGGACCATAGTATCGCCCGTACTCCTTGTTGATTTTTCGCGTCTTGAATATCTTTGGAAAATACTCTTTTGTTATGCAAATAGACGGATAGGTCTTGTCGTCCTTTAGTAAAACATTATAGCGAGGTTTGTGCTGTTTTATGAGATTGTTCTCAAGGAGCAATGCATCAGTCTCGCTGTTTACGACAACATATTTTATGTCGGCTATTTTGCTTACAAGCAACTTTGTTTTCAGAGTCTGTTGCTCTTTGTTGAAATATGAGGAAACTCTGCGTTTGAGATTTTTTGCTTTACCTACATATATTATCACACCGCTGTCATTCAAATATTGGTAACAGCCGGGCGAATCGGGCAGATTGCTTACGATTCCTTTGAGGTATTCATCTCTCTTGCTTTTTTCCTCTTTACCCATTACTTTCCTTCAAGGGTTAACAGACAATCTATCTCAGCATCAGCAGGGAATATCTCTCTTCCTTTCAATCCTTCAAGTTCTATAATGAAATTAATCATCACCTTTTTTGGATTCAGCTTCTGTACAAGATGGTATGCGGCAAGCATGGTTCCTCCTGTCGCAAGCAGGTCGTCATGAATCAATACAACGTCGTTCTCGTCTATTGCATCCTTGTGTATTTCTATAGTGTCACGTCCATACTCCTTTCCGTAGGTTTCGCTTATTGTCTCTGCGGGGAGTTTGCCCGGTTTGCGAATGGGAACAAAACCCGCATTAAGCTTAACGGCAAGTGAAGATGCCATAACAAAGCCACGAGATTCGATACCTACGATTTTTGTTATACCTTTATCTTTGTACAGCTCGTAAAGAGCGTTGTCCATCTCTTTCAGGCACTCGGGTTTTTTAAAGAGTGATGTAACATCTTTGAATTGTATTCCCGGAATTGGAAAGTCGGGAATGTTTCTAAGGTTCTGTAGTAACAAATCTTTGTTCATAAAACTATTTCTTTTATTGTTTGAGTTGTTGTTTTTATGCATTGTTCCACGTGGAACATTTGTTTATTTCCGCACCAATACAAGCAATACATTTATGTCGCTTGGTGACACTCCCGGAATACGGCTTGCCTGTGCAAGTGTTTCAGGATTGATGGCTGTGAGCTTTTGTCTTGCTTCGGTTGAGAGTGATTCAATGTTGTTGTAGTCGAATCTGTTCTTGATTTTAATATTTTCAAGTCTAACCATACGCTCGGCAAGTTCTCTTTCGCGCTGAATGTAGCCACGGTATTTTATTTCAACTTCGGTAGCTTCTATTATCTCATCTCTGTCTGCTCCGAGTTTCTCGAGTTCGCGTTTAAGAGGAATTATGTATTCCGCAATGTTTTCTATTGTAACCTGTGGGCGCTCTATTACAGATGCAAGTTTGCAACCGCGTACAAGTGGGGTGGTGTCAAGAGCTTCAAGTCCTTGGTTTATCAAGTCTGCCTTTAGTGAGAAGTTGTTTATAAAATCTGTAAGCTTGGCTATTTTCTCTTTTTTCTCGCAAAGGCGATTGTATCTCTCTTGTGTTGCAAGTCCTGCGTTATATGATTTTTCTGTCAGTCGCATGTCTGCATTATCCGAGCGGAGCAGTATGCGGTATTCAGCTCTTGACGTGAACATTCTGTATGGTTCATCCACACCTTTTGTTACAAGGTCATCTATAAGAACTCCAATATATGCCTCATCGCGTCGCAGAACAAAACTCTCACCGTTGTCTGTTTTTAATGCAGCATTTATGCCGGCTATGATACCTTGTCCTGCTGCCTCCTCGTATCCTGTTGTTCCGTTAACCTGTCCGGCGAAGTACAGGTTCTCAACAACCTTTGATTCCAGTGTGTGTCTTAATTGAGTAGGATCAAAGTAATCATATTCGATTGCATATCCGGGGCGGTAGGCAACAGCATTTTCAAGTGCCGGTATTTTACGCAGAGCAGTCAGCTGTGCTTCCATTGGAAGCGATGAAGAGAATCCGTTAACGTAGATTTCCTGTGTTGTCTCTCCTTCAGGTTCAAGGAATAACAAGTGGCGGTCACGTTCTGCGAAAGTGACAATCTTTGTCTCTATACTTGGGCAATAGCGTGGGCCAATGCTCTGTATCTGTCCATTGTAGAGTGGAGAGTCATCAAGGCTGTCGCTGAGTATCTTGTGTACCTCGGGGTTAGTATAGCATCCCCAGCATGGCAATTGCTTGAGTTCTCTGTTGATGTTGTTGTATGAAAAATGGTGGAAATCGTTGTCACCGTCTTGAATATCAACGAGTTGTAGGTTTATTGAGCGCTTGTCGAGGCGCACGGGAGTACCGGTCTTCATTCGTCCGGCAATAATACCATGTTTGGTTATTGATTCTGTAAGTCCTTTGGCTGCAGGCTCGGCAACACGGCCACCCTCTATCTGCACTTTTCCTATGTGCATTAGACCGTTGAGGAACGTACCGGCTGTTATGATTGTGCATGTTGCGCGGAAATCTGCTCCCATTTGTGTTCTGACTCCGCAAGCCTTGCCTTCCTCAACAATCAGTTCGGTTGCAATATCCTGCCACATGTGCAGGTTCGGCGTGTTTTCAAGAATTTCTCTCCAATACTGGCTGAACTTCATTCTGTCACACTGTGCACGTGGACTCCACATTGCCGGGCCTTTAGAACGGTTGAGCATACGGAACTGTATAGAGGCTTTGTCGGTAATTATTCCGGTATATCCGCCCAATGCATCTATTTCACGTACAATCTGTCCTTTTGCTATTCCGCCAATGGCCGGGTTACAGCTCATTTGGGCAATCTTGTTCATGTCTATTGTCATCAGACAGGTCTTTTTACCCATGTTGGCAGCTGCAGCTGCGGCTTCGCATCCTGCATGTCCTGCACCAATAACCAGTATGTCGTACTCAAATGTCATCTTCTTGTTTAATTCTTTCTCCGTTCAAAATCATACAAAATTAATATAACTTGTGTTCAATCGCAAATGATGCTAAAATTATTGTATTATTTGCAGTATCATAGCTTGCTTATCAAATAGAAAAAGATACTTATTTTAAGTTTTTATAAGTTGTTTACTATCTTTGAGGTTAATCTCGAAGAATTTATGCACTCACTTCAAGAATATTAAAGTGAGCTTTGTGTTTTTTGCTCGTTTGTTCCTATCTTTGCGAATAAATCCATGAAAATCATAAACCAATTAAATACAAAACTACTATGAGCGGTAAAAGAAAAAATCCGATACAGTGGGTTCCTACTGCCTATTTTGCAATGGGTCTTCCATTTGTAGTGCTTAACATGGTGACAGTCCTTATGTTTGAAGGGTTGGGCGTTGACAAGACTCTTATAACTTTCTGGACATCTCTGATACTGTTGCCTTACACTTTGAAACCTTTGTGGAGTCCTTTTCTTGAACTTTTCAAGACAAAGAAATTTTGGGTACTTGCAACGCAATTTATAACAGGTATCACATTTGTACTTGTTGCCTTGTCGTTAGGTTTGCCACATTTCTTCAGCATTGCAATAGGACTGTTGGCTATTGTGGGCTTCAGTGGCGCAACACATGACATTGCATGTGACGGTGTATACATGAGCGAACTCGATGAAAAACAGCAGGCGCAATACATTGGATGGCAGGGCGCGTTCTATAACATTGCGAAAATTGTTGCTACCGGAGGTCTTGTCTATCTTGCCGGTATGCTTATAAAGCAATTTACAGATGGAGGTGCAGATGTTCATAATGCAAATGTAAAGGCTTGGATGATTATTATTGGTCTGTTGGGCGCGATAATGATACTTCTTGCTACATATCACCTCTTTATGCTTCCCACCGGAGGCAAAAGCAAGGAGGCAAAGCGCAGTGCTTCTGAAGTAGGCAAGGAACTTGTCGATGTGTTGCTTGACTTCTTTCGCAAAAAGAATATCGTATACTACATCGCATTTATAATTTTGTACCGTTTTGCCGAAGGTTTTGTAATGAAGATTGTGCCGCTTTTCCTCAAAGCTTCCCGTGCCGACGGTGGTCTTGGACTTGATGTTGAGACTATCGGATTGTATTATGGTACATATGGCGCTGTGGCATTTGTCTTGGGCTCAATTTTGGCTGGATACTATATTAAATGGATTGGTTTGCGCAAGGCTCTTTTCCATCTTTGCTGTATTTTCAACATACCGTTTGTGGTATATACGCTGTTCTCAATATATCAGCCTACTGAGGGCTGGCTCATTTGCAGTGGTATCGTGTTTGAGTATTTCGGATACGGATTCGGCTTTGTTGGCCTTACCCTCTTTATGATGCAACAGGTTGCTCCTGGTAAAAGCCAGATGGCGCACTATGCCTTTGCATCGGGTATAATGAATCTTGGCGTTATGCTGCCGGGTATGCTCAGCGGATGGTTGTGTGAGAATTTGGGAGTGTGGTTCGACAAACCGGGTGGTTTTGAGCCATTCTTTATCTTTGTGTTGTTCGCTACAATACCGGCATTCCTCATAACCTATTTTGTGCCGTTTGCACACACTGAAGAAAAGAAAGCAGAATGATTTATAGAAAATAAATGATGATATCGGGAGAACTTTTTTCAAGGTTTTCCCGATATTTTTTTACTGTGCGTGTTGTATCTTGTGCAACAAGAAAGTAGTCCCGGGCGTTTCAGTTTCAGTCCATTTGTCAGATATTGCCTGTGGACCTGTATTATGGTCCCGATACGTACTCTAAAACACTGTTTTCAAAATTATTTGCCCTTTTGATGTTTTTAATAAAAAAAAGTTTATTTTTGTGACATTGTTATTATGTTTAAATAGCATAAAAGGCATTTTAACGAACTATTTATTTATTATATAATTTAATATCAATTCATTATGTGGTTATTTAATTCTTCAGTGGGAAGAAAGGTTGTAATGAGTGTTTCGGGTATTGCCCTTGTACTCTTCCTTCTCTTCCACATGTCAATGAACTTGGTTGCTATCTTCAGCACTGAGGGTTACAACATGATTTGTGAGTTCTTGGGAGCTAACTGGTATGCATTGGTGGGAACAGCTGGTCTTGCTGCTCTTGTTGTTGTGCACTTCGTTTATGCTTTCATGCTTACAATCCAGAACAGAAAAGCTCGTGGTTCACAGCGTTATGCAGTGGTTGAAAAGCCAAAGAGCGTGTCTTGGGCATCACAGAACATGCTTGTTCTCGGTATCATTGTAATTCTTGGTTTGGGATTGCACTTGTTCAATTTCTGGGCAAACATGCAGTTGCCTGAAGTTCTTCACAAGTTGGGTATGCATGTAGAGGATGCTGTTATGGCTGATGTTGCAAACGGCTCCGGTTACATTGCAAAAACATTTACATGCCCTGTCTATGCAGCTCTTTACACTGTATGGCTCGCAGCTTTGTGGTTCCACCTTACACACGGTTTCTGGAGCGCAATCCAGACGCTTGGAGTAAATAACAAAGTATGGTTCTGCCGTTGGAAGGCTATCGGTAACGTTATCGTTACTTTGATTATCCTCGGTTTCTTTGTTGTTGTCGTTGCTGGTTACTTAGGCTTGGGCGCATTGGGAACTATTGAGGTTGCCGCTCCTGCAGCTTGTTGCGCACCTTGTTGCTAATAACATTTACTGTAAAATCTAAAACAAATATATTATGGCTAAAATAAGTTCAGTAAAAGTGGATTCAAAAATCCCCGAAGGCCCATTGGCTGAAAAATGGACGAACTACAAGGCACATCAGAAATTGGTGAACCCTGCCAACAAGCGTAAGTTGGATATCATCGTGGTTGGTACCGGTCTTGCAGGTGCATCAGGTGCTGCTTCTCTCGGTGCTATGGGTTTCAACGTGCTTAACTTCTGTATTCAGGATTCACCACGTCGCGCTCACTCTATTGCTGCGCAGGGTGGTATCAATGCTGCAAAGAACTATCAGAATGACGGCGACTCTGTTTACCGTCTTTTCTACGATACAATCAAGGGTGGTGACTACCGTGCACGTGAGGCTAACGTTCACCGTTTGGCTGAGGTGTCAGGTGCTATCATCGACCAGTGCGTAGCACAGTGTGTACCTTTCGCACGTGAGTACGGCGGTCTTTTGGCTAACCGTTCATTCGGTGGTGCTCAGGTATCCCGTACATTCTATGCCCGCGGTCAGACCGGTCAGCAGCTTCTTCTCGGTGCTTACTCAGCTCTTAACTATCAGGTAAATCAGGGTACTGTTAAGGTGTACACACGTTACGA
>JAZQTU010000015.1:0-42077 GCA_045630965.1 Bacteroidaceae bacterium
CAACCGTATCCCCATCCGTTTCAGACAGCATACTGCGGGGGGTGCTGTGTGGATATTTGTCAGACTATCAACATCTTTCTGCACCGACCCGCTATCAGAAATAGGTTTTAACGGGTGCTGTCAGGATAACGGGTGCAAAAACAAAGAGCACATTAATTGATGTGCTCTTTATCATATATGTCAGCGAGTTCTCTCCTTAGTTCCTCTTCATTGTCTATCAGCTTGCGGAACTCTTCAAGGTTTGCAGCATTTGGAGATTCGGGAATCCATAATCTAATGTATCCTTCGCGTCCGTATTTCTCATTGATGTGCTTTACTGCACGCTCGATATGTTCTGCTTTACCAAGTGTCGGGTAGTTTGCAAGTCCGTACTGTATTGTACGTTGCATAATTGTCTGGCTCTCTATTATGCGGTCGGCTTCTGCAACAATTTTCCCGTAGATGGTGCGTGGCTCGTGGCTGTTTGATGCGCGGTGGTCTTCTACGGCGTCAGCAATAATCTCTATCTGTTCTGTGGTGAAGAACTTTCTTAATCTTTCATCTTCGCGAACTATGCGTGCCGACTTTGTGTGATGATGTTCGCGTCCAGTTTCCAGTCCCAAGTCATGATAGGCGGCAATGGTATACACCATCTCTACGTCAACGTCGTAGTGTTGTGAAAGCTTTAGACTTTGCGACAATACTGCAAAGGCATGCCTGCGGTCATGTGCTTTGTCAAAGGCTTCGTAGCATGGCATTATTTCACCTTCGATGTGCTTGATTATGTCTGCAGAAAGATGTGGCTTTTTCATTGGTTGCAGTAAAAAAGTGCGATATATTTTCATATACCGCACTCGTAGTTATATTATAGTTTATCTTGCGTAGTTTACCGCACGTGTTTCACGGATTACTGTAATCTTGACCTGTCCTGGATATGTCATTTCGTCCTGAATCTTCTTCGCGATTTCGCCTGAGAGCAACTCTGTCTGTTTGTCGTCAATCTTGTCGGCACCGACAATCACGCGCAACTCGCGTCCTGCCTGGATTGCGTATGTCTTTGTTACACCGGGGTATGACATTGCAAGTTGTTCAAGATCGTGCAGACGTTTGATGTATGCTTCTACAATCTCGCGACGTGCACCTGGACGTGCTCCTGAAATTGCGTCACAAACCTGTACGATAGGCGCAATAAGGCTTGTCATCTCAACTTCGTCATGGTGTGCACCGATTGCATTGCAGATATCTGGTTTTTCCTTGTACTTTTCTGCAATCTTCATACCGTACTCTGCGTGTGGCAATTCTGTCTCCTCATCGGGTACCTTACCGATATCGTGCAACAATCCGGCGCGTTTTGCCTTTTTGGGGTTAAGACCAAGTTCTGCAGCCATTACTGCACAAAGGTTGGCTGTCTCACGTGCGTGCTGCAACAGGTTCTGTCCATATGATGAACGGTATTTCATCTTACCGATGATTCGGATAAGTTCTGGGTGCATACCGTGTATTCCAAGGTCAATTGTGGTGCGTTTACCAGTTTCAATAATCTCCTCCTCAATCTGTTTCTTGACTTTTGCAACAACCTCTTCAATACGTGCAGGGTGAATACGGCCATCGGCAACAAGCTGGTGAAGTGCCAATCGTGCGATTTCGCGACGTACCGGGTCAAATGCGCTGAGAACGATAGCTTCAGGAGTGTCATCAACAACAATCTCAACACCTGTGGCAGCTTCAAGAGCGCGTATGTTACGTCCTTCGCGACCAATAATACGTCCCTTCATTTCGTCACTGTCAATGTGGAATACTGTAACAGAATTTTCTATAGCAGTTTCTGTAGCTACGCGTTGTATTGTCTGGATAACAATCTTCTTTGCCTCCTTATTGGCAGTCATCTTTGCATCGTCAATGATGTCGTTGATGTATGATGCAGCTTCGCTCTTTGCCTCCTCTTTGAGTGACTCTACAAGGCGCTCCTTTGCCTCTTCGGCAGAGAGTCCGCTGATACTTTCAAGTTTCTCACGCTCCTGTGCATGTAATTTGTCAAGTTCTTCCTGCTTGCGCTCAAGGACGTTCTTCTGTGCATCAAGGTTGTCCTTCAATGTCTCAAGCTCGTTCTTGCGACGCTGCAAGTCCTCGTTGCGCTGGTTGAACTGTACCTCACGCTGTTTGAGGCTGTGCTCTGCCTGCTGAATCTTGTTGTTGCGCTGCGAAATCTCTTTTTCAAGTTCTGCCTTCTTGTTCAGGAATTTCTCCTTAACTTCAAGCAACTTGTTCTTCTTGATGACTTCAGCCTCCTTGTGTGCATCTTCAATTATACGCTCGCGCTTGGCCTTAAGACCGAATCTGTTTATCAAATATTGGCAAACCAATCCCACGACGAGACCTGCAGCCAAACCGATGATTAAAGTTGTAATGTCCATATAGTTATAGTTTTTTATATAATAAAACGCACTGCCATTCATCCTCAAACAGAAGTTTGCCGGGTGAAAATGCAATGCGTGAAATTGTCTGTAAAAAGGGAATAAGCTCTTATTTCTTGAGCGTACTGTCAATGAGGCGTGTCAATTCGCTTATCTTGCGCATAACTTCGGCTGAATTGCCGTCGTTGCCTCCTTTTATTGAGTTGAATGCAATGTCAAGTGCCACCATAGTCATGACCTTGCCACAATCTTCCTCTGTAAAAATCTCTTTATATAGTGACAGCGTATTGTTTACCATTCGTGCAGCCTGTCTGTAGTACGGCTCTTCACTAGCCTTTATAGTAAGCGGGTATGATACACCGTCAATAATAAGGTTAATTCCCAATTTTCTATCTTCCATATGCAAAGCCTCTCCTTTTTATTTTTTCAACGATTCAATGCAACGGTCGATTTCACGCACCAACCTGGATATTCTTTCTCTGGTCTCATTGACGGCATTGTCGTTGAGGCTCAATATCCTGGCTTGCTTAAGGTTGTTGTAACTCTCCTCGAGAGCGGAACAGCGGAACTGCAATTCTTTTAGCATGTTCTCCTTCTGTTGAACCATTGCCGCAAGTTCTCTGTTGGTCTCCTCCTTCTGCTTGTATTCTATTATCAAGCGGTGGAGCTTTTCTTCGAAACTTGCCAATACAGTTCTGTCGTTCTCTGTCATAATACAACAATCATTTCACAAATATATGGGAATTTTTGGAATAAGTGAAGAGAATGCTGTTTTTTTTAGGCTTAATGAGTCTTTTTATTCGTTATATAAGGTCATTCGTTTGTAATTCCTTCCGAGATTAGCATTATGCGGTATGCTTCGGATTTTTTCTCAAGTGCAAGAGGGTATGCCCGCGATGTTGACGGCATGCGCCAGAAGTTTAGCCTTCGTCCATTGATTTCTATTACGGTTGAATTTCCTACTGCGGGTTCTTTGCAACCGAATGTACTAACAATTACGTCAGTAGCTTTCTGTCCTGTGGTTGCTATTGCTGTGCAATGTGGTATTTCTCTCAAAAGTTCCTGTATGTCTGTAGCTGTTACCACTTCTAGGAATTTGTCTGACGCATTTTCTTTCAGGCGAATCACTTCGCATGCCGTGTCGTAAAGTGCTATGCCTTTTTCGTTACAGAATTCTACAATTTTGTCTTTGCAAAACCGTTTCTCGTCTTTTGCCTCAAAATACTGTTTGTTGCTGTGGAATATAACACCCATCACACGCCAGTAGTCGTTGATCCAGTTCGGATAGAAAAAATCCATGCTCCAGCGCGCCTTCGGAGGTGGAAAACTGCCGAGCATCAGTATCCTCGCATTTTTCGGCAGGAATGGCTGTAGAGGGTGCTTTTCGGTCTGCATATTTCCGATTTTTGATATTTGTGCTTTATGCAAATATAATCAAAAGCATAGAAATACTAGGTGTTTCAACAAGATTAGTTAGTATAATGTGATTGTATATATGTCTGAATAGTGACGGTGTATGCATATTGATATAGAAAATAGTTTGCCTAGTATGTATAGTTAAAGGGATTCCTTAACTTTGCATTGCTTTAGCTTATACTTTTAATATTCTAGCCAATATTGGTGCTCTCTCATTTTGTAAAAGTTATAACTATGAATAAATTAAAAATATTCAACAGATTTTGCAGTGAATTTATTTGTGTTTTTTGTTTGTTTATATTCTTTGCTTGTTCCGACAATTCTGCTGATGGTGGTGATGAAGAAAAGATAACCTATGCAACGACAGGATTACCAGTTGTTTATATAGATACATTTTCTGGCTTGGAGATTGCTAGTAAAGACCTGTATGAGGATGCTACAGTCGAAATTGTCGATAAAAACGGTTGTAAAAATCTTACAAAGCAGAAAATGAGTATACATGGACGAGGAAATTCTTCGTGGGATGCTTTTCTGAAGAAACGCTCATATACTATTAAATTGGGTAATAAGGAGTCGGTATTGGGAATGCCAAAAGATAAGAAATGGGTACTAATTGCGAATTATAGGGACAAGACGCTTTTAAGAAATAGTGTTGCATGGTGGTTATCAAGCAAAATGGGAATATTGGAATATACCCCACGTTACTGTTTTGTTGAGCTTGTTTTGAATGGGGTACATAGAGGAACTTATCAATTGGTTGAACAGATAAAGATTTCCAAAAATAGGGTCAATATAAATGAAATGTCAAAGAGTGACACTTTGCCTGATAAAATTACAGGTGGATATATTATTGAACTAGACCGTTGTGTCAATGAAGATCAGTGGGAATGGAAAATGCCGAATATGTGCAGCAATACTAATAAATTGAGTATAAAGGAACCTAAAATCGATAAGGGGAATGATGCACAGTTCGAATATATCTATAACTATTTGACAAATATTGATACGATGTTTGGAGAAGGACGAATCGATGAGGTTATGGAAAAGTATATTGATATGCCGTCATGGGCTGCACAGTGGTTAATATATGAGATTTCCGGAACACCGGAACCTAATGGACCGAATAGCTGGTATACTTATAAAGACAAAGATGATGAAAAATGGTATTGTGGTCCTGTATGGGATTTTGATTATAAATCCTACATACCAAGCACGAGTAATGAATGGATTAATAGGGACGTTATATATATGCCTATGATGCTTGAGTATGAACCTTTCCGTGAAATACTCAAGTCTGCTTGGCTTGAAATTGAACCACTGTTGCCAGAACTTATTGCTTATGTTGAAGAGCAACATGCATTTTTGGAAAAATCAGCGACATTGAACTGGCAACTCTATGACAGTTGCCTGATTGAAGATAACAGAACGGAAAATGGCGATGAATTCCTGCCTTCGTCTGTTGCTAAGGATATGATGATAGAATATTTGTATGCCAAGTGGGCGTTTATATCAGCGAATATAGATAATCTGTGAATAGGCAACTGTTGAGGGATAATTGCTATTCCTTTGTCGACATTTCGTAGCGGTTAATCATCATTATAGGGTTATATGCGCGCTTTACCTGACGCAGTCCCGGGTCGCCAAGGTCTTCTTCGCGGTTTACATATACAAGATCGGGGTGTTGTGTCAATATGTCATTGACAAACATACGGTTAATGGCTTCACTTGTTCCAGCAATGTTATGGTCGGCCTTTTCAATGTGTACGAACAAGGTGTCGCCGAATATCTCTCCAAGTGTGAACGCAGCAATTTTACCATCTATTCGTAATACACCGGCCGGTTGCTCATATTTTAACAAGTTACGAACTGTTGCCATGCACTGCCAGTGCTCGTAGCAACGCATGTTCTCTTCTCGGTTATGCTGGCACTCTCTGTTGCTTGCAAGGAACTTGACAACATCATTAATGTCGTCAGGTGTACATCTGCTGTAGCTGTATCCGGGTTGTTCGGCAATGAATTTGTTGTAGCGGTTACGTTTTTTGTTGAGTGCCTTTCCCTGTAGTGTCGCGAGTTTCTGTATGTCATATACATAGTCGCTCCATTTTTCAAGTTCAATGCATTCGAATTGCGGCAACACTGCATGCAGTTCTTCAATGAATTCCTGTGACACTGCGGTTAGCTGTAACTCTTTTCCATTCTCCTTGCAATACGCCTGCAATATAGCGATTGACTCTTCAAAAGGCATTCGTCCTATTGGCGCAAGGAAAGCTTCGCTCTGCATGTCGTTCTGCGACTTACATGATATGAAAAGTGTATCGTTTTCTATTGCGTACCTGTAATCCATGAATCTTGCCCACATGACAAGATTGCCCGGTGTGTAGTCACATGAACGTGTGTGTTGTCCTTTGGCAAAAGGCAACAGTTCTTCAACGGCTTCAATTGTTATAGGTTGGAATTTCAGCATTATACAGTGTGCTTATATAGTTCAGGCTCCGGCATGCCGGAGCCTGAAGATTATTTCTTGTCCATGTCCTCAGCCTGTGGACGTGGCTCTTTTTTTGCAAGTGCTACAATCTTGTAGACATATTCGGTCATCCATGCCTGTGAGTAACCGAGCTTTTCTTTGTAGTTACGTATTGAATATACAGTGCGGAATGTAGCCTCGTCCTTCCAGTTGTTCTTTGTAAGGATGTCGTTTATCACCTGCTCTGTCATTCCACGAAGAAGCTTGCGCATGAAACCTGGTACACGGAATTTCCATTTCATGAGGTTTCCTACAAGCATCATCAGGTCGTTGCTGAATCCCTGGAACGCGAATAGGTAAGGCTGTACATCCTGCATCTTCTTGCAGTTTTTCTTTATTGATGCATCAATCTCCTTGAAGAAAATCTCGTCCATGCCGTAAAGCTGTTCGAGCATCTTTTTACAACGTCCACGCTCCGCTACGCCAAGTTTGTTGTTCTGTGTCGCAACTTTTAATGTGCGCTTGAATGTGGCGAGGTCGGGCAACATTCCAATGTTGGTTATACCAAGGTTTGCAGCCAATACCGACTGATAATATACGCGGATGAGGGTCATGAAGTCCTCCATGCCACCTACGCGGCTACCGTTATCCTTTTTCTTGAAAAAATTAAAAAGTCCCATTTATATGTTTTTATTTATTCTTTCTTGCGTTTCTTTCTCTCTTGATTCTCTCCTGCTCCTCAAGCAACTTTCTCTGCTGCTCCTGCAATGCCTCAAGACGAGACATGATGTTTGTCTGTTTCTTTGGGTTGCTCTTGTTGCTTTCTGCATATGCCTCCATCTTCTTGAGCAGGTCCTGATCCTTGACAACTTTTCTCAAATATATGAAGATGAATACACTTACCAATGTAGATACAAAGTAATAGAAGTTCAATCCCGATGAGTAGTTGTTGAACATGAAGAAGAACATGACTGGCATCAAGTACATCATCCAGCGCATGATTTTCTGCTGCTGTTCCATTTCAGGGCTGCCTCCCATAGTTGGCTGCATCTTGCTTGTATAGTATGTGTTGAGAATCTGTGTGACACAGAACAAGAGGCAGAAAAGGCTAATATGATCACCAAGCAACCATATCGGATGCTCCCAGCTGATAATTGAATCGTATGCCGAAAGGTCATGTGCCCAAAGGAAACTTTGCTGACGCAATTCTATTGAATTGGGGACAAAGTTGAACAATGCAATGAATACAGGCATCTGTATGAGCATTGGCAAGCAACCGCCCATAGGACTCGCACCGTACTTAGAATAGAGCGCCATAGTCTCCTGTTGCTTTTTCAAAGCGTCCTCCTGCTTTGGATATTTTGCGTTGATTTCGTCAACATAAGGCTTTAATGCACGCATCTTTGCCGACGATATATATGATTTCTTTGTGAACGGATAGACAATACCCTTGACAATGAGTGTAAGCAGAATAAGTACTATACCCATGTTGAGTCCAAGGCTTGACAGACCATCGAAAAGATACATGATGAAGTAACGGTTGATCCAGCGTACAATTGGCCATCCGAAGTATATAATCTCTTCGAGTTCAAGGTCGTCATCAGCATTTATTGCCATGTTGCTGCTTTCGCGCAGTGTGTTGAACTTGTTTGGACCATAATAGAACTGCAATGCTGTTGCATTCTTGCCTGTTGGGTCAAATGGCGCAGTCATTGTTGCAGAACATTCTTTAAGGAAGTTCTCTCCCTTTTCAATTACTTTTGAGTCAAGATCTACATTGCTGAAGTCTTCTCCTGAAATCATTATGCAAGAAAAGAACTGGTTCTTGTATGCAATCCAGTCAACCGGCTCTTTGAGCTTCTCGCTGTCATTCTTCATTTCGCTCAAGTAGTCGCTGTCGTCATCCGTAATCTTGTATGTCAGGCTTGTGTATCTCTGCTCAAAATCGTAACCGGGCTCCTGCTGACGTATAAGCTGTTGCCAATCAATTTCAATATCCTTCTTTGAACTGAGGATATCGTCCATATTGCGTGCTTCAATGTAAAGGTCTAGCATGTAGCTGTCGTGACGCAACTGGTATTTGAAATCGATGTATTTACTTGGAGTGAAAGCAAAACGCATTGTTACGGAACTGTCGGTCTGTGCAACAGGTGTAGAATAGAGTATTGCGCTGTTGATGTTCTTATAGCCCTGCTTGCTCTCGAATGTGAAGTTGATGCTGTTGTCGCCAAGCTCGTTGTCGCTACCTTTCAACTTGTCGTTGCTGTCGAACAATACAATGTCGCCGCCCTGCTGGTCCTTGTAGTCCTTGAGGGATACCGATGTTACACGGCTACCAAGTGTTGATATGTTGACATTGACCTTCTCGTTTGACAATGTTACAATCTTGTTCTCACCGTTAAGGACGTTGAAGAATAGGTCTGTAGTGTCGTTTTTCTGTTTTTCGATTTCTGCGAGTCTTGCCTCCTCGGCCTTCTCCTTCTCAAACTCCTTGATTTTCTCAATCAATGCAATTGAATCCTGACGCTGTCTCTGTGCTTCAAGATCAGCGGGTGTCGGCTGGTTGAGCCTGAAGAATCCAATCAATACAATGCCGATAAGAACATATCCTATGATACTTTTTTTATCCATGTCTCTTTATGAATTTTATTTGTGATATCTGCCTAAATTGTAAAAATCGTGCGAAGATAATAAAAATAACTGTAAAATATCCTGTTTGTATTTGTAAAAAAGATGTGTAATGTAATTTTATCGTTAAATTTATAATTCTTTTGTAAAGAGGTTAAAATATATTATTATCTTCGCGAGAAATTCATTAAAACGATATACTATGAGAACAAAACTACTCCTTTTATTGTTGGTTTTCTTTGTTGCCGTTGGTGCAAAATCACAGGATTGCCAAGGTGTTGTGGATTATTACAATCTGAAGATTGATGAACTTGTTGGCAAATGGCAAGATATATCTGTAGACGACGATGAGGATAAGACCAATCCTGTATATGCAAAAGTCTTTACCACTCCCGTATTATATAAATCTGTCATTGACAAGGCTTTCTGCGCAGGCGAAGATGATGAAGAGAGCGATCTTCTTGCAATGGACGACAAACGTGGCGAGGTAATTGACGGTCTTATGCTCGACGTATACAAGAGCGCTCCCGAACTTGTAAAAATGACCGAGGGTGAATTGCGTAACGAAAAATCGGTGATTGCCTACAGACACGAGATAGCAGGTCTTGATTTGAATATAAACCGTGGAGCTATGCCACAGGATGTTGTCGGAGGTATGAAGACAACAGTGGTGAAACCGAACTATTGGAAATTTTCAGGTCGTACATCTTTGACATTTACACAGAACTTCCTTTCTCCAAACTGGTTCCAGGGTGGTGAGAGCAACTACACCATGCTTGCTACAGTAGACCTCGATATGAATTATGACGACCTGGACCGTATAAGCTGGACAAACCATTTTGACTTTGATTTGGGATTTGCAACTTATCCTTCCGATGAGTATCATAAGTTCAAGACCAATTCCGATAAAATCCGTCTTGAGTCAACATTCGGTTATAAATTGATCAAGAATCTTGATCTTGCAGCCAAGCTAAAAGGTGAGACACAGACATTGCCTAACTATCCATCAAACTCACCCGATTTCATTTCAAACTTTGCCGCTCCATTGGATGTGAATGCCTCAATCGGTTTGAACTATAAGCCTACATTCGGTAATTTCAAGTTGGAGGTCTATCTTGCACCTATCTCATCTTACAACTTCCGTTATGTACACTATGATAACCTTGCTTATTCATTTGGTCTTCCTGTCGATGAAAACGGTGTCCAGAGTCATCAGAGACATGACTTCGGTACCCAGCTTGTAGTGACACTTCCTACATATAAACTGACATCGTTCCTTGATGTGTATTCACGTCTTGAATATTATCTTAGCGGTTATACACAGGGCGATCTAAGAAACTTCTTCCAGTGGGAAACCAAGTTCAATGTCGCATTGAGCAAGTACTTTACAGCTTCATTGATGCTTCATACACGTTTTGATGACAGTGTAGTGTTGTCTGACGACGAGGTATCAAAGAAGTGGGGATACTGGCAGTTGAAGGAACTCTTCACACTCGGTGTTGCCTACGCTTGGTAATTCCACAAATTCTAATATCATAAACAATACATAACATACCCTATGATCTTCAGTTCAATGTTTCCCGTAACAGAGCCGACATGGATATTCTTGGGTGTGCTATGTATTGTTCTTTTTGCACCTCTGCTGTTCAACAGGTTGCGAATGCCACACATAATAGGAATGATTCTTGCAGGTCTTCTTATAGGTCCCAACGGGTTGAACATTCTTGAGAGAGACAGCAGTTTCGAACTTTTTGGTAAGGTCGGTCTTTATTATATAATGTTCCTCGCCAGCCTTGAGGTCAACATGCAGGAGATGAAGCAGTCCAAGAACGGGGCATTGCTCATGGGACTTGCTGTATTTGCGATACCTATAGTATTAGGACTCGTTGCAAACATCTTCATTCTTGAATATAGCTTTATTGCATCATTGCTCTTGGCGAGTATGTACGCATCGTACACGCTTATATCATATCCAATTGTAGCACGCTATGGTCTGTCACGTCTGCGCTGTGTCAACTTTGTTGTCGGCGGAGCCATGATAACGGATACTTTGACCCTTTTTGTACTTGCAGTCATTGCCGGGACATTTACTGGTGAAGCAAACGCATGGTTCGTTGTTTTCATGTTGTTGAAGCTGCTTGCTGTCAGTGCAGTGATAATTTTCATCTTCCCACGAATAGCACGCTATTTCTTCCGTACATATAACGACAGTGTTATCCAATACATTTTTGTAATGGCAATGCTCTTTCTTGGTGCAGGACTTATGGAACTTGCAGGCATGGAAGGTATTCTTGGAGCATTCATTACCGGTCTTGTACTGAACCGTCTTATTCCACATTCATCGCCTTTGATGCGCCGTATCGACTTTGTGGGAAATGCCATTTTTATACCTTACTTCCTCATTGGTGTAGGAATGATGATTGATATACGCGTGCTCTTCAATGGTGGAGGCTCTTTGTTGGTTGCCGGAGTCATGATTGCAACGGCGCTTACCGGCAAGTGGCTGGCATCATTCCTTGTTGCGAAGTGTTACCGTATGTCATTCAACGAGCAAGGTCTTATGTTCGGTTTAAGTACATCACAGGCTGCAGCAACACTTGCCGCTGCTTTCGTGGGTCATGGAATAATCCTCTCTGACGGCTCGCGTCTGCTTAACGATGATATCCTGAACGGCACAATTCTTCTTATTCTTGCCACATGTCTTGTAAGCTCGATTGTTTCGGACAGAGCATCGCGTAAACTTATAGTTTCGGGTGCGGTGCTCAAGAAACCGGCCGGTACATCATCAAAGAAAACACTTATAGCTCTTGCCAATCCGGCAATGGTTGACAAGATTATGGATTTGGCTCTTCTTGTACGTAAGGAGAACAGTTCCATTCCACTGTCAGCGATAACCGTCGTGCTTGATGAAGATAAATCCCTGCAGGCCAGCGCAACCAAACTGCTCGACAATGCAGCAAATATTGCTGCATCGGTAAATGTACCGTTGCTTACAAAAATGCGCCTTACGACTAACCTTGCCCACGGTATCATACACGAAGTAAAGGAGAACGACTATCGCGAACTTATTCTGGGATTCCACAAGAAGGAGACCGCCAATGACAGTTTCCTTGGCAATGTCCTTCCTGAAGTTCTAAACGCCCTTGACTGTCAGGTAGTGATGGCGCGAATGAATATTCCTCTGAATACCGTGCGTGTAATACATATTACCTTCCCGGCTAAGGCTGAATACGAAGCCGGCTTCGCATATTGGGTTGAAGAGACAGCGCGTATGGCAAGCGGTTTGGGCTGCGGAATAATGTATCATGGTCACCCTGATACCATGGAGTGTATAAAGAAACTGTTGAAGAGTTATCCGCCGGTTGAGGCTCAATTCTTTGAGACCGACGGAGGTAACGATCTCAAACGCTTGTCAAAGATAATAAAAGAGGATCACTTGCTTATAATTGTGAGCGCACGCCGTGGTTCAATATCCTTCCGTCCGTCGCTCGACCATGTCTTTGTACAATTGCAACGCGACTATCCTAACACAAGCGTTCTGCTGGTCTATCCAAACGGATACAAGGTTGAGGGAGGAGAGACGCACTGATTTTCGGAACTTATTCAAACTCCAGCACTCCGCCGTTCATTATATCACGGTGTGTTATTGTTGTTCCTTTTATACGCTTGCCGTTGAGGTGATAGGTTTGCGGTAAATATTCTTCACTGCGTTCAGAATGACAATTATAGTGATGCAAAGATTCTTTGTCTTGCTCATAGTGGCAAAGTACGGTAAACGTTTTTCCGTTTTGTAGGTTCAGCGTAACTTCGGGGAACAATGGTGCTCCAAACTCGTATTCTCCACCACAAGGGTTGACTGGGTAGAATCCCATTGCCGACATAACATACCATGCTGACATCTGTCCACAGTCTTCATTTCCACAAATGCCATCCGGGCTGTTGCGGTACATCTCCTTCATTATCTGTGCAACATACTCACGTGTCTTTTCGGGCTTTCCAATCTTGTTGAACAGGTATGCTACATGATGGCTTGGCTCATTCCCGTGAGCGTACTGTCCAATCATGCCGGTGCTGAATATTGGCAGGTCGGCATTTTCTGCCGGGTAATATGTGAACATGCTGTCAAGTTTCTGTTCGAACTTATCCTTTCCTAAAAGGTCTATAAGACCTTCTATGTCGTGCTGAACGCTCCACATGTAGTGCCATGCATTGCTCTCGCAAATATGTGCTGTGTATTCATCGGGGTTGAACTGTGGCTGGAATACTCCTTTGCTGTCACGCGGTTGCATGAAGGTTGTGCTGGGGTTATATTGGTTACGCCAGTTCTCCGCACGGTGGTAAAATGTTTCAGCAATGCTGTCGTGTCCCATGGCTTCCGCCATTCGTGCAATACAGTAGTCGTCGTAGGCATATTCAAGCGTACGCGACATAGCCCAATTGTCGGCATTGTATGGGTCGGTAACATCATAGGGTACATATCCGTTCTCTTTGTAGAAGCCTATGCCGCGGTATTCATCACTATTGGCAGTGGCGATGCATGCTTCAAGTGCCTTGTCGGCATCAAATCCGTCAATACCTTTTAGGTATGCATCAGCTATCACCGGTACGGAATGGTAACCGATCATCATATCGGTCTCACTTCCCCACATGTTCCACACCGGCAGGCGTCCATGCTGTTCGTAAAAGGCAATGAATGAGTTTATCATGTCATCAACCCTTTCAGGCATTGTGATAGTATATAAAGGATGTGCGGCGCGGAACGTGTCCCAAAGCGAGAATGTAGAGTAATTATGCCAGTTGCCAGCCTTGTGGTTCTTGCCGTCTGCTCCACGGTATGTGCCATCAATATCGCAATAAAGAGTCGGGGCAAGCATTGTGCGGTAAAGTGCTGTGTAAAAACATACACGCTCGTCGTGTGTGCCGCCTTTGACCTCTATGCGTCCTAATTCACTGTTCCACTTTCTGCGTGTAATACTACGGTAGCGGTCGAAATCGTCAAGCGGAGTCTCTGCAGTGAGGTTCTTTTCTGCTCCCTCAAGCCCTGTGCCCGACAACGCTGTTGTAACGGTCAGTTGTTTGCTTCTGTCAAGAGCAAAGCGCAATTCGATTACTCCAGGTGTTTTCCACATCATTCCCTCACTCATCATCCAAGTACTGTCACATATGAATGTGGTTATAGGTCTTGAAAAACGTGTCCTGAAATATACCTCTTGTCCTCTTGCCCATCCGTTGGAATGGCGGTATCCTTCTATGGTAAAACTGTCTACCAATCTTATGTGTGTACCGGTTGTCGCATCCCAATTCATCGCCTTTGAAAGGTTCAGGAGCACCGTTGCTGTGTCAGTAGGGTAGGTGTACCGTTGAATACCGCAACGCTCTGTCGCTGTGAGTTCCACGTCAATACCGTAGCTGTCAAGGTGTACGCGGTAGTAGCCTGCTGCGCACTCCTCCTGTTCGTGACTGAACATTGAATGTATGCCCAACGGAGCATCTGCTATGCGTAACGGATGTGTTACAGGCAAAAAACTTATGTCATACAGGTCTCCGGCTCCTGTTCCGCTCAAGTGGGTATGACTAAATCCCGCAATAGTACTGTCGGGGTAGAAGTATCCAGCAATCCTGTCCCATCCGGGTAGTCCGTTGTCAGGGCTTAACTGTACCATACCGAACGGTGCCTGTGCACCGGGGTATACATTCCCTTTATAGTCGGTACCTATCAGAGGATTTACCAATGATGCATAGTCTTCTTTTTTATTTATCGTGCATGAGCAGATTATCGTGATAGCAAAAAGTGCCGCAATCGTTTTTTTCATGGTCGTATGTTTATATTGGCAAAAATAGCAAAAAAAGAGAAGCAGCGCTTCTCTTTTTTGCTATTTTTGTTCAAAATGGAACGGTTCAAATTCCGATCCCTTGTCAATCCATGACGGCTTGCGCATTGCGTAGATAATGAACGGTATACCGACAACAATAACGCAACCTATAATCAATACAGCATACCATACGGCATTGCTTCCAATGGCAATCTGTGCAGGTGGAATGAAACTCAGGACAAAAGCCAGCAAGCTGCCCAGAAAACCTACTCCGCTCACAATCCACATTACACCGTTACCGTTCTTGCCCAAGCGGAAGGGACGTGGCGCATTCTTCATATTGTAGCGCAGGTAAATCGCAGCGGCAAACATGAGCAGGTACATTATTAAATATAAAAGAACAGTCAACTGTGACAGTATCTGATAAAAACTCTGTACCGACGGCATGACAACGAACAACAGGCTCAATAGAGTCACAATACCACCCTGTATAAGCAGAATGTTCTTCTGCACGCCAATTTTGTTGCTCTTCTGCATGAACGGGGGCAGATATCCGGCTTTTCCTACAGCGAATATACCTTTAGAAGGGCCCGAAACCCATGTAAGAACTCCAGCAAGTACTCCGAATGCAAGGGCGATGGCAATTATAGGTGACAGCCATGACATTCGTATATACTTGAAGTAATTGTCAAAACCGACAAGAAGGCTTTGGGTTAGGTTGATATCCTTTTGAGGAATGATGATGCCGAGCGAGAATGTACCAAGCACAAAAATAAGAACAGTGATTATTGCACCAAGAAACACAGCTTTTGGATAGTTCTTGCTTGGGTTATCCATCTCTTTGACATGGATACCAGTCATCTCCATTCCGGCATAGAAAAGGAATATACCCGATGCCAGTACAAGATTGTCGAGTTTTGTTATGTCAGGGAAGAAACTTCCGCCAAAATTCATCTGGGATTTGCCACCGCTTGCAAGGTAAATGATGGCAAGTATTACAAGCAATGCGGCCGGAATAATTGTACCTATAAGTCCTCCCACTTTTGCAACCTTGCTCACCCATCCCATACCTTTAAGTGAAATGAATGTTGCAGCCCAGTAAATAACAAGTACTACTACCAAGGTGTAGATCTTGTTCGATGCCAATGACATGTCGGCAGTGCTGTTCATGCCTATAAACGCCAATGATACAGCGCCGAATGTTAGTACAGTGGGGTACCATATTGTACTTTCGACCCATTGCAGCCATATAGCAAGAAATCCGGTTCTCTTGCCGAATGCTTCTCCTACCCATCGGAATACTCCTCCTTGCTTGTCCTGAAACATGGCGGCAAGTTCAGCCGCAACGAATGATGTGGGAATCAGGAACACCAGAGCAGCGAACAAATAGTAGAACGCCGAACTTACACCATACTCTGCCTCTGCAGGGAGACCGCGCAACGACACAACAGCCGTCACGTTCATGATAGCCAATGTGGCAACTCCCAACTTTACACTTTTAGTTAATGTTGACATAGTTATCTGTTTTTTAGGTTATAAATCCCATAGATAACAATGCCGGCTGTTTATTGGTTCATTGGAAGCGGTGTATAACAAAAAGTGAGGGCAACCATTCGATTGCCCTCACCTCTATTATTATTTCAGGAAATTATTCCTCGTTGCCCCAGTTGAGCTTTGCCATGCGCTGGTAGCTTGCATAGCGTTTTTGAGCCATTTCCTGTGCTGCAGCAAACAACTCGTTAGCCTCTGCTGGGAACTGCTTTGCAAGTGATGCGTAACGTACCTCGCCCTGCAAGAAGTCCTGGAACTTGTCCCACTGTGGCTCCTTGCTGTCGAGAGTGAATGGGTTCTTGCCCTCTTCCTCCAACGCAGGGTTGTAACGCCACAAGTGCCAATAACCGCACTCAACGGCAGCAGCCTGTTCAGCCTGAGCCTTGCCCATACCGCGCTTGATACCGTGGTTGATACATGGAGCGTATGCAATTACGAGTGATGGGCCTGGATAAGCCTCTGCCTCGCGTATAGCCTTCAAGCACTGGTCGTAGCTTGCACCCATAGCAATCTGAGCAACATAAACATAACCGTATGTTGTAGCAATCATACCAAGGTCTTTCTTGCGGATACGCTTACCTGAAGCGGCAAACTTGGCAATAGCACCAAGAGGAGTAGCCTTTGATGACTGACCACCTGTATTAGAGTAAACCTCTGTATCGACAACGAGAATGTTTACATCTTCACCTGATGCGATAACGTGGTCAAGACCACCGTAGCCGATATCGTATGAAGCACCGTCACCACCGATAATCCACTGTGAACGTTTTACAATATACTGCTTGATATCGAGAACCTGTTTGCATGTGTCGCAACCGCACTTCTCGCAAGCCTCAATGATAGCTGGAGCTATCTGTTTTGTTACTTCAGCGTTGTTCTTGTTGTCGATCCACTGCTGTGCAAGAGCCTTCAACTCGTCTGAACACTTCTCGCATGACTGCAACTCTGTGAACAATCTTTCGAGGCGCTCACGCATCTTGTTCTCAGCAAGCTTCATACCCAAACCGAACTCGCAGAAGTCCTCGAACAAAGAGTTAGCCCATGTAGGACCTTCGCCCTTCTCGTTGGTTGTGTAAGGAGTTGAAGGAACAGAACCTGTATATATAGAAGAACAACCAGTAGCGTTGGCAACAATTTCACGGTCACCGAACAACTGGGTCAACAATTTAACGTATGGAGTCTCACCACAGCCTGAACATGCACCTGAGAACTCGAAGAGTGGAGTAGCGAACTGTGAGTTCTTTGGATTGCTCTTGACGTCAACAAGGTGCTGCTTGCTCTTGATGTTCTTAACGCAGTAATCCCAGTTTGCAGCCTCTGCTCTCTCCTGTTCAAGCGGTACCATGGTAAGTGCAGAACCACCAAGCTTTGGATTACCCGGACAGATATCGGCACAGTTGCCGCAACCAAGACAGTCGAGTACGCCAACCTGAATTCTGAACTGCATACCCTTCATTGCTGCAGGAGCCTTCATCTCAATCTTGTCAGCGTTAAGGCCGGCAGCTTCCTGTTCATCCATTACGAATGGACGGATACAAGCGTGAGGACAAACGAATGCACAACGGTTACACTGGATACATTTTGTAGCATCCCACTTTGGAACGAATGCACTTACACCACGCTTCTCGTAAGCCGATGTACCTACAGGCCATGTACCGTCTTCGAGGCCCTTGAATGCTGAAACAGGGAGCTTGTCACCCTCCTGGGCATTGATTGTACGTACAATCTTTGTGATGAATTCCGGCTCATCTCTCTTCTCCTCAACGTCGTCAGGGAGGTTTGCCCAACTTGGGTCAATAACGAGTGATGTGTATTCGCTACCGCGGTCAACAGCTGCGTAGTTCTTGTCAACTACATCCTGACCCTTCTTACCGTAAGACTTCACGATGAACTTCTTCATCTGCTCAACAGCGAGCTCAACAGGGATAACCTCAGTGATGCGGAAGAATGCGCTCTGGAGAATAGTGTTTGTACGGTTGCCCAAACCAATCTCCTGAGCAATCTTTGTAGCGTTGATATAGTAAACTGTAATGTCGTTTTCAGCGAAATATCTCTTAACCTTGTTAGGCAAGTTCTTTGCAAGTTCCTCACCTTCCCAAACGGTGTTCAAAAGGAATGTACCGCCCTTACGCAAACCGCGTGTAACGTTGTACATCTTCAAGTATGCCTGAACGTGGCAAGCAACGAAGTTAGGAGTATTTACCAAGTATGTACTGCGGATAGGGTTGTCACCGAAACGCAAGTGTGAACATGTGAAACCACCCGATTTCTTTGAGTCATAAGAAAAATATGCCTGACAGTATTTCTCTGTATTCTCACCGATAATCTTTACAGAGTTCTTGTTTGCGCCAACAGTACCGTCAGCACCAAGACCATAGAACTTAGCCTCGAACATGCCGTCAACAACAGCAATCTCCTCCTTCTTTGGAAGTGAAAGGAATGTAACGTCATCGACGATACCCACTGTAAAGTGATTCTTTGGTGTAGGCAATGCAAGGTTCTCATAAACACCCATGATAAGAGCAGGTGTTGTATCGTTTGAAGCCAATGCGAAACGACCGCCTACGATAGTTGGGTTAAGCTCTCTCAATTCAGGAGTGCTTGAGAATGCCTCAACAACGTCAAGGTACAATGGCTCACCGTTGCTTCCCGGCTCTTTTGTGCGGTCGAGAACAGCAATGCGCTTAACAGTCTTAGGCATAACGGCTGCGAGGTATTTCACAGAGAATGGACGGTAGAGGTGAACGCTTACCAAACCAACCTTCTCGCCACGTGCCATCATGTAGTCGATAGCCTCTTTGATGGCCTCTGTTGCAGAACCCATAACCACGATAACGCGGTCAGCGTCCTCAGCACCATAGTATGTGAAAGGAGCATATTTGCGACCTGTGATAGCTGAAATCTTCTCCATGTATTCAGCAACGATATCGGGAACTGCATTGTAGAATGGGTTCTCGCTCTCCTTGTGTGTGAAGAATGTTTCAGGGTTTTCAGCTGTACCGCGAACAACAGGGTGTGTTGGGCTCAAAGCTCTGTCGCGGAACTCCTGGATATATTTCCATTCAACGAGTGGAGCGATGTCTTCCTGCTCCAAAAGCTCGATTTTCTGAATTTCGTGTGATGTACGGAAACCGTCGAAGAAGTTCAAGAAAGGAATACGGCTCTTCAAAGTAGCAAGGTGTGCTACCGGAGCAAGGTCCATAACTTCCTGTACCGAACCCTCGCAAAGCATTGCGAAACCTGTCTGACGGCAAGCCATAACGTCCATGTGGTCACCGCAGATACTCAAAGAGTTACCAGCAAGTGAACGTGCTGAAACGTGGAAAACTGAAGGCAACTTCTCACCGGCAATCTTGTACATGTTAGGAATCATGAGCAATAAGCCCTGTGAAGCTGTAAAGGTGTTTGTCAATGCACCTGCCTGCAATGAGCCGTGGAGTGCACCAACTGCACCACCTTCTGACTGCATTTCCTGTACCATGACAGTCTCGCCGAAAAGGTTCTTGCGGCCCTGTGCTGCCCACTCGTCAACATACTCAGCCATTGTTGATGACGGTGTGATAGGGTAGATGGCTGCTACCTCGGAAAACATGTACGCAATGTGAGCTGCGGCCTGGTTTCCGTCACATGTGATGAATTTCTTTGCTTTAGTCATAATGCAAAATGTTTTATATGAATTAATTGTTTTATCCTGAAACTTGTGGAACAACATTCGGCGTGTCAAATGAACGTATGAATAGACAGTGTTGTTCTACATTGCGGGAATTCATGCAAAAATAGTAAATTATAATGAATATGGTCATAAAAAATCACGAAAAAGAGTACTTTTGTATTGTTTTTTATCATGATAAAGTTCAGAACCATAATTTTTTCGTTACAGATGTTGCTGTTTCTTGCTATTGTCAAGGCGCAACAGCCTGTTATGCCAAAGTACGAGTACCGTGCTGTGTGGCTCACTGCTATAGAAAATCTCGATTGGCCGGTAACTCTGGCTGTTTCTCCGTCAAGTGAGCAAATACAAAAGCAGGATCTTGTTCACATTCTTGACTCCCTACAGAGCATGAATGTCAATACGGTACTGTTGCAGACACGAGTCCGTGGCGACCTTATATACCCCTCATCCCTTGAACCGTTCTCACATCTTTTTACCGGTGTCGAAGGCAAATCACCCGGTTACGATCCGTTGGCATTTGCCATAGAGGAGTGTCACAGGCGTGGCATGCAGCTTCATGCATGGATTGTAACCATGCCATTGGGTAAGGATGAACATGTAAGAATGTTGGGCGGCAAGGCATTGCCAAAGCGCAATCGTTCTATTTGTACACATTACGACGGGGCATGGTACATGGAACCGGGAAATCCGGCGACATCGGAATATATCGTTTCCATAGTAAAGGATATTGTAGGTAAATATGATGTTGACGGTATACATCTCGATTATATACGCTACCCCGACAGCAACGACGGTTATCCCGATGCATCCCTTTACCGTAAATATGGCAAGGGACTCTCCCTTGCAGCCTGGCGCAGAAGTAATATCACACGTATTGTAAAGGATGTATATACGTGCGTGAAGTCAATGAAACCATGGGTACGTGTCAGTTGTGCAACGTTGGGCAAGTACGATAATCTGACGCGTTATAGCTCTTCGGGTTGGGATGCTATGAATACAGGGTTTCAGGATGCGCAACAATGGATGCACGACGGTATTGTTGACATTGTATTCCCCATGCTCTATTTCAAAGGGAAAAACTTCTATCCATTTGTCCGTGACTGGCAGGAGAACTCCTTTGGACGTCATCTTGTTCCGGGCATCGGAGCGTACCGTCTTTTGCCCGAATATGGAGGCTGGGACAATGTTGAACTGTTCCGTCAGATAAACACATCACGCAGTGCAGGGACAGCCGGCACAGCATTGTTCCGTACCGCTCATCTATTGGGTTGTGCATCAACAGTGTATGAATCCGTTTACCGCACACCGGCACTTGTTCCTCCAATGGAATGGTATGGTACAGCCCCCGCATCGCCAACATCCCTTCAGTTGTCGGTCGATGCCTCTTCTTTCGTTCTGCAATGGAATGCAGTAGCTTCAACCGATGGTGAACCTGCTATGCGATATAATGTGTACGGCTGTGCAGGAGACAGTGTGGATGTTGCTAATCCCGAAAACCTTCTTGCGTGTCTTCTTGCCGAGACTTCATATGTGTGGCATCATAGTTCGGCAGGTACTTTTGCATTTGCGGTTACAGCAGTTGATGCCTACGGTGTCGAGAGTAATCCTGTGAAGGTTGTCTGTTCCTCGGGAAATGTAGCCGGTAAAGATATTCTACTTCCAACCTTTACATCGTGGGGATATAAAATGGAAGTCCTTGATGTTTACGGTCGTAGGCTATATTTTGGAGGGTGTGCAAAACGTGTCGGTGTGAGTGGCTTGCATCATGGATGGTATATGCTGAAAGTATATGACCGCCATGGAGCATTGTTTTATTCGCACCCATTCGTCCGTCCATAAAAAAAGCGCCCGCGGGCGCCTTTTTTGGTAATTTCGTGCTTATTTCTCTTTTCCTCCGAATACCGAAAAATGAACATATCTCTTCGGATTCTTTTTCAAATCCTCAAGCAGTGTAGTTGCCGCCTTGGCAGTGTTGTCCAGTTTGTAGTATAAAGATGGATCGTACAGCAATTTTCCGGCAGTGCCTTCGCCGTTGCTTAATGCTGTAGTAATGTTCTGGATGTTTGTAAGCGACGCTTCCAACGAACCAATCAACTTGTTGTAGTCAACCTCGCTCAATTGTGATGACATCTTCAGCAGGTCCTCCTCAATCTCTACCAATTTCCCGGCAGCTGTAGGTATCTCATTGGCGAGAACGTTGTTGAGAAGTTTGGCTGTAGTGCTCAATTCGGCGGTGAGTTCCTCAACATTGTTTACAGAACTGTTGATTGCCGGGTTTGCAAGTGTGCTGTTGAGCGATACAAGTATTGAATCAAGCTTCGGTAGCATGGCGCTTATCTTCGGCAACATTTCTGAAGCCTCGTCCATTGCACCGGTGTTCATGCGTCCGCCTATAGTGTCTCCAGGCTGTACAATGGTAGCGCTGTTTCCCAGCGCCAAGCTAATTGTACTGCTTCCCAACAATTTTGTGTTTATGAGTGCAACCGAGCCTTCTGGCAACTGGATGTTGCTGTCAAGAGTCATCTCTACGGTAATCTCATCGGGGTTCTTGTAGTCGTATACGATATTGCTTACATGCCCCACCTTGTAACCGTTTATGAATACAGGGCTTGCATTGACAATCTCTCCGATGTTGCCGAACTTGACATAATATTTCTCACCGTTGCTGAATACATTTATTCCCTTGAAAAAGTTTATCAGCAGGTAAATTATCAGTATGGCAAGTATGCCAAGCACGCCAATCCATAATTCGCGTGAGAATGTACTTTTTTTCTTTTCCATTATTTCTGTTTTTGATAGATTCTTATTGCCTCTTGTGTATTTGTCTTCTTTCCGTCAATGAATGCAACGATGAATGCCTCCTTGAACTTTGCGGATATCTCCTTCTTGATTTCCAATATCTCCTCGTAGCTTGCGCTTTCGCCATACGTGTATTTGTACATGCCATTCTCGCTGTAGTATGTTGCATTCAAACCCTGCAGTCTTCTGTCGTTCTTGTCAAGTTTGTTTGCCGACGCAAGGATCTGCACTTTGAATACAGGCATGCCTGCAACAGCCTTTTTCTCTTCCTTTTTGCTCTCTACTTCAGCCTTTACAGCCGGCTTTTCATCGCACTCCTTTTCCTTGGCTTTTCCGTATGTTTCATAATATCTCGAAAAGCCTTCGAATATACCTTTTGCGAGCTTTTTCTGGCCCTCTTTCGATGATATCACATTTTCATCGTTGCTGTTGGTGATGAAACCCAGTTCCACAAGAATGCTCGGCATGACGGTTCTGTGCAACACAAGGAAACCGGCCGATGAAACACCCCTGTTGTTCAGTTTGGTGTTCTTTACCATACCATTCTGTACCAGTTGTGCAATCTCCGCGCTCAGCTCCATGTCGTGGTTTCTTATAAGCTCGAAAATTATATAGCTCTCGCTTGAACGAGGGTCAAATCCCTTATAAATGTCCTCGAAATTGTCCTCGGAGAGAATTACCTCATTCTCGTACATAGCAGCAGCCTTTGCCTCTACGCTGCTTCCTGCGCCCAAGGTGAATGTCTCACATCCATTTGCTGTTTTGGACTTCGCCGCGTTTGAGTGTATTGATATGAACAGGTCTGCATTTGCATTGTTGGCAATGTCAGCGCGCTGTACAAGTGGAATCTTTACATCGGTGGTGCGGGTGAAAATCACCTTCACTTCGGGGTGTTTTTCATCAATCATCGATGCGAGCAGTTTTGAGACACTCATGTTTATATCCTTCTCCTTGCTCTTTCGTCCGAGTGCTCCGGGGTCTACACCGCCATGTCCAGGGTCAATGACTACAGTGAACGGCTTCTTCTTGCCTTTTTTCTGTGCATGTACCTGTGTTACTGCCAATGTGAATATCAGAGTCAGTGTCAGTAACCGTGTAAGAAATAGCCTTGTGTTCATGTAGGATGTTGTCTCTTCGTGTAATATTTTACAAAAGTACTCCAATTTATTGTAAACCCCTTTATTTTGTTTGAAAATCTCTCTTAATGTGGCGAAAATCATCATTTTTTTGTATTTTCGCAAGGTTTATGAAAAACATATGAAAATGCAATTTCTCGAATTCAATATAAAATACGAAGTGACTGACAATTCAGTCATGTATCTTGTCTATCATCTTGATGATAACGGCAATATTACCAACGGAGCATTGTCTTTGCGTGAGGTACAGCCGGGATGGTGGCAGGGAACACTTGAGGTAAGCGAAGACTATGCCAATATCGTATATGGCTACGAACTGTTGTCTGGTGACAGGGTTGTTGCAAACGAGTGGGCCGGTACACCGCACACACTCCGTTTCAACTGTATAAACCGCAACTATATTGTCTATGACATGTGGCTCAACTCGCCAATCGGTTATTACACACATACCAACCTTTTTCGTTTCTTCAGTAATAAAGGGCTTGCACTTGATGAACCAAGTATCAATTGGTATAACCGCAGTGTTACATTCTCGCTCTATGTGACAGGCCTCAGCAAGGATGAGCGTCTGCATCTTGTCGGTGAATCCGACGTTCTTGGCAACTGGGACCCTTGTAAGGCGCTTCCCATGCAGCAGCGCGTGCCTAATCGCTGGAGCGTAACATTCGATGTCGCAAAATTGTGGAGCGGCTCTTTACGCTATAAATTTATAGCTGTTGATAGTGAAGGCAATGTGCGTTGGGAAGAGGGCGAGAACCGCCATATACTGCTTCCCGATTTTGAGCCGGCGACAAACTATTTCTATCAGCTCGATGAACTCCATTTGCCATGTGATAAACTGCGCGTGGCAGGTACGGTCATACCTCTTTTCTCAATGCGTTCGGCTCACGGGTGGGGTATTGGTGATTTCGGCGATATAAAACTTATGGCAGACTGGCTCTCATCGACAGGTCAGAACATTCTGCAGCTGTTGCCGGTCAATGACACCACTGTCTGCGGCGGCAATGAGGATTCCTATCCCTACAATTGCGTTTCAGTCTATGCTTTGAATCCTATTTATGCCGACATTTCACAGTTGCCGGCATTGAGCAGCAACAAACGCAATGCATGGTATAGCAAGGAGAGTGCAGCGTTGAATGCGCTCGAAGCGGTCAACTACGCAAAGGTATACATGCTCAAGATTGGTTATCTTCGCGAGCTCTTTGACGAAAACGGTCCTGAAATTCTTGCAAGTGACGGCTATAAGGCTTTTGAAACAGAACAGGAACAGTGGCTCAAGCCATACACGATATTCCGCTTCCTGTCGGCACGTCTGCACTGCAATATACATGATTGGGGTGAATACTCACGCTACAGCGCGGATACATGGGAAATGGTTGTTGCGGAATACCCCGATGCTGTACGTGAGACACGTTTCTACAGCTATGTACAATATATACTCTATACACAATTGAGCGAAGCGCATCAATATGCCAATTCCTGTGGTGTGGCACTCAAGGGTGATATCCCCATTGGTGTTGCTCCAAACGGAGTCGATGTCTGGTGTGACAGCGAGCAGTTCAATCTCTCTGTTTCGGCAGGGGCTCCTCCCGACATGTTCTCTGCAGATGGACAGAACTGGGGCTTCCCTACATACAATTGGCAGGTGATGGCAAGTGACGGTTATGCATGGTGGCGTCGCCGTCTGCAGTACATGTCACACTTCTTTGATGCCTACCGCATAGATCATATATTGGGATTCTTCCGAATCTGGGAAATCCCGCGTACAGTTCAAAGCGGTCTGTTGGGTAGTTTTTCTCCAAACATACCATTGAGCAGAGATGAAATTGTTGGTTACGGTTTTCCGTTTGACAAGGAACTTCATACAGTACCGTATATCGACGATGCTTTGCTCAAGGAACTTTTCCCCCGCAGGGTAAAGCAGGTAAAAGAAGCATTCCTTGATGAAAAGCCGGGTGGCAGATACAATTTCAAGCAGGAACTGGAGAACGCAAACCTGTTGGCATATTATATCTATGAACGTACACCAAAATTGCCACAGGCAATGAAGGATGCATTGTTGCGTCTTTACGGCAGTGTGCTTTTCATGAACGACCTGCACGAAGATGACAAGCTCGTTCCGCGCATCCTCGGTAGTGATACAGCAGCCTATCTGCAATTGTCACAGGAGGAACGAATCGCGTACGACCGTCTTTATGAAGATTACTATTATAACCGCCATACAATGTTCTGGTATCGCGAAGGCATGCGCAAGCTTGCCCCATTGTTGGAATCAACGACAATGACAGCGTGTGGCGAGGATCTTGGAATGATACCGGCATGCGTGCCATGGGTAATGAAAAATCTTCAGGTGCTTTCGCTTGAAATACAGCGTATGCCAAAACTGTTTGGTGAAACATTCGCCAACACGGCGCGTTATCCCTATCTGTCGGTGGCAACCCCCTCAACTCACGATATGAGTACTCTGCGTGGCTGGTGGCGTGAGGATAGCGCCCTTTCGCAGCAGTTCTATAATAATGTGCTTGGCTTTGACGGTGTAGCTCCAATAGAGATGGACGGTCGGGTAGCGCACGCAGTGCTCATGCAGCACCTCTCTTCACCTTCGGCATTTGCTCTCTTTGCATGGCAGGACTGGATGGCTATGGACGAGCGTCTTCGTTTCCATGACTCCGACGGCGAACGCATCAACGTTCCGTCTAACCGCGACCATGTGTGGAACTACCGTATGCACATATCAATAGAACAACTCATGGAAGAACGCGCCTTCAACGAGGAGGTACGTCGTATGATAGCAGAAACAAACAGAATTGTAAACAAGTGATAATATGAAGAATATATTTCGTTCATCAGTACTTTCGGGCATCGCAGTCGGTATTGCCGGCTGGGGATATCTTGCCTTTCCTAATATTATTGGTGCTGTGCTCTTCTCATTTGGCCTTTTGACAGTAGTGCATTATAAATTGAAACTCTATACAGGAACAGCCGGTTTTGTGCAGTTGCGACACGATGACGGCAGCAGCCGTTGGCTGAAAGCCATTGGCGAACTGCTGTTCGTGCTTTTCGGTAACATCGTAGGTTGTATGTTGGTGTCATTGCTCACCCGTATGTCACCTATGGATCTTGGTGCATCGGCGCAGACAATCCTCGAAGGTCGTCTTGCAATAGGCCCTTTGCGTGCCGGTCTGCTTGCAATAGGTTGCGGTTTCATCATGACAACGGTTGTCACCTTTGCACGTGAGGGCAAGCCATTGGCATTGCTGTTCGGTGTACCCTTGTTCATCAACTGCGGTTTTCCTCACTGTCTTGCCGACGCTTTCTACTACATGACAGTGCCTGTCTCTTATACCGGTGCTCATCTTGCGCAGCTGGCAATTCTTTATCCCTCCTTGGTAGTCGGAAATTTTATAGGTTGTAATCTATACCGATTTATAGGACCAAAAAATTAACAACAAAAAAGGCAACTCAGCGAGTTGCCTTTTTTGTTGTTACTGATTAATCATTATCTTCTTGCCGTTCTTTATGTATATACCCTTGCCGGGGTTTTCAATTCTGCGGCCGAGCAGGTCATAAATGACAGTGCAATCCTCATCTTCTACCTCGATATCCTCTACGGCAGTGTTGTTCTTCTCTACAACAGTGATATTCCACAAAGAGAGGTCTGTTACATTCTTTGCACCATATATCATTGCAGTATTATTGTTATCCTCGCTTGTAAGTACCAGTCCGCTCTCCTTTGCTACAAAGTATGCATTACCGTTCTCAAGGAATTTTATCTTGAACACAATGGCATCTTCCTTACTGTTTCCGTTGCATGACGCACCGTTTGTCTCAACACCATTGATGTATTTGCCGTTCTTGTCCTTGATGTAGAATTCTCCATCTTCGCCTGCATGTTCCACTGACCAGTACATCCAATTAGTATCCTCAAGTTTGGATGTCTGTTTAAGGGCCTGCATGCCATACTTGTCATTACACATGTAGCACTTATACTTGACATTGAGAATCTTGTATACATCAAGTTCTTCGAGTATAGCACGTGCATATGGGTTGTTCATCAATTTGTTGAATTCTTCATCAAGCATAGCGCTCCACTTGCTGAATGTGTGCTCACTTGTGTCACCGTTGTCACATGCAGTTTTGGCTCTCTGGTAAAGGTCTGAAAGGTCCTTAATGGCATTCTTGTAGAATCGGCCAATCTGTTTTCCGTCTTCTGTAGTACGTTGAAGAATGTTGTTGACCGATTGCAACTGTGCCTCGAGGGCCTCTTTCTGCCATGTCTCATTGTCCGACTGTGCAGCGCTTGTAACTTCTACGTCATTTCCGTCAGCCTGTGCAGCATATACTTTCAGGTTATAGTACTTGGCATATGTAGGGAGCTTTACCGAATATTTGTTGCTGAATGAGAGCAATTCGTTCGTGTCGGCTATGTAAACCTTGAATCCGAGGGCACCCTTTGCATTGTCGGCGCGTTTGATCTCGATTGTTCCGTTTGCGTTGGTGTAGTAATATCCAACTGCTTTTACACTCTCATCGATGTAATCGCTCCACTGACCGATATCTCCCATCTTGCCAATGGCATAATCCTCATTGAAGTCGATCCTGTTACCTGAAACGCCGTCTGTTCGTTTCGATGGTTTAACACGGTCCTCGATGAACATGAGGTGTCCGCCCTTCTTGGGGTACTTCTGCATGCGTACACGGCTTGCCTCAATCTCCTCTTTGGTAAGAGTAACAAGGTAAGTTCCATAGTCGCCAATATTCAGTGACTCCATGGGCTCAAAGAACCCCCATGCTTCAAAGAATTCGCTCAAGTCCATCTGTGCAATTTCGCAACATGTCTCAGCAAATTTAAGCTGGTCATCCTTACCGTATGTTATATATCCTTTTGTCAGCGGATTCTTGCGCAATGCCTCGAACAAGCGAGGGTAGAATGTCGTGTCCTTTTCTGCTATGTGGAAGTACAGATACAACTGGAAGTACATGCGCGCAACACCAATAGGGTTGCTTGTGCGTGCAGGGAACGGTGTCTTTTTGTTGAATTCTTCGGCGCAGAAAGCAACGCCATCACCACGTGTAGTGCTTATTCCCAACTGGTGAATATTCATATTGGCGAACAGGTTGTTGCTTGCTTCGGTACATCCAACCATGTTTATAGCTCCCTGGTTTACGTGTCCAATCTCATGTGCCGATGTCCAAAGAGTTCCGGGGTTGCTATGAATATACTCGGGAGAAAGCATTCCCGACAATGCGTAATCATCGTAGTAAGTAAATGTCGGTGAAGCATAGAAACCTCCTCCTTTGTTGTCGGAACGTGCCATGATAAGGTCGTTCCAACGGTCATAGTACTGCTCTGCACCCATGAGTTGGTGTTGGCGTTTGATTGTTTCGTCCCAAAGTTCCAATGCTTCGGTTATCTTCTCGGGGCACCCGTTGGCAAGGCTGCTGCGGAACATGTGGAATATAACCTTCTCACCTTTAGCCTGAATGCCTTTGTACGATGCAGCAATGGGATCATTCGCTTGTCTTTTAAGCATCTCTTTCCAAAAAGCGTTGTCATGTCTTTCAGCGTTAAAGTAGCCGTAAACGTGTCCGCCCTCGATGTGTAATGACAATTCCGGGTAATCGCTCAACTTCTTGCTTGTAGCAGTGGTGTCGGTTTCAACCTTATATTCAAGGAACAACATCCTGCGCTCCTCTTCGGTATCGGCCAACTTGAATACATTCAATCCCTCTCTTAACATGTGCTCTGTCAAGGCATACGAGCCGTTATCGGCTACCACATCTATGTACAGAAAGGCATTTGAGGGTACCTCACCGCCGACAAATACATAGATATATTCATTGCTACCAATGATACCTGTGGGGCTCTGTAGGTCGCTGTACTGATATACATTCATGTATTTCGCCCACTTGTATGAATTGCTGTAGGGCTTGAACTTCTGCACGCGGAAATCCTTCTCAAAGCTGTCCCATGTGTTGTTCTTTACTTTTAGGGCAAAACCAATGAGCTCCTCTGGGAAGTTACTCATTGCTGTGCGCAACTGCTCGTCTGCCATAACCTGATAGGCGGGTTTTAACTGGGTACAGATCTCATCCTCAAAATAGTTTTTGTACTCAGCATACCATCTTGTGGCATTGTTCGGTGTCAATGTCTCTTGCGCAATGCTCGGCAATGTACAGAATACTGTAATTAATAATAGAAGTAGCTTTTTCATTATTATGTTATTAAAAATGTTTGCTTTATTATTTTACCCCTCCGGCTTTGGAATAGGGGAGCAATATTTGTTCGCCAAAATTAATTAAATCATTGGTAGCAAGCAAATAGTTCATTATAAAATATCAAGGGTCGCTCCGGCAGGAGCGACCCTTGATATTTTATAGTAGTGTGTAAATTACTTTACAACAACCTTTGTTGCCTCAACAACACCGTTAGCATAACGCTTGATGATGATGTTGATACCCTTTACAGGAGCTGCAATAGCAACACCGGCAGGAGTATAGTACTCAACTGCAACAACTTCGTCACCTTCAACAACGATGTTCTCAACAGCTGTGTTAATATCTCCGTTAACAAGAACGAATCTCCAAGCAGATGCTGAGTTTACACCACCGCCCCAGTTAACGATCTCACCGCTCTGACCGGCACCACTTGCGTGACCCTGAGCGTGGAGTGTGTTACCGCCTTCAAGGATGTTGTAAACGTCCTTCTCAAGGTTCTCGAAGATGAACAAGCCAGCCTGGTCAATCTCGAACATTGGGAGTCTGTTGTCAACTATTGCACCTGCGTACAAACCGTTAGCTGCGTTCTTGATGAAGTATGCCTTGCCGAGGTGCTCCTCTGGTACCTCAATCTCGTATGCACCCATGTTGCTCTCGTTGATTTCAGTGAATGTGAACAAGAAATCTCTGTTCTCATCATTAAATTCAGCTGGGCAATTCTTCCAGTCGATGAGGTCACCCAATGTCTGATTCTTGTATGCATACATAGCTCTGTACTGCTGGTTGTTGTTGTAGAATGCCTCCAATGCGCTTACAATTGCATATTCGCAGCTTGCATCAAAGCCAATTCTGTTAGAGCTGAATCCAGCCTGGATGGCATCCTCAAGGTTCTTAGCCAATGTTGCAGCGTTTGCTGTCTCATTCTCGTTGACAGCAACTGTTGCAGCAGCTACAGCCTCGTCGTATGCCTTCTTGTCTGCGTCAGACATCTTGATACAGCCAGGGTTGTTACCAAGAACCCAGAGTTCGTCGTTGTTAGCCATGTTTGCAAGGCTCTTCAAGTAAACGAAGTCAGGAGTATCCATTGTAACCTCGTAGATGTTCCACTCACCTTCACCGTTTGTCTTGTTGAAGTGGAGGTAGTCACCAGCTGAATAACCGTTACCGCCAATGATCTTGTCTGCCATTGTGTGCTGGCTGATTACATCGTAACCGTGTGTGAATACACCAGGCTGCTCGCTTACGCAGAGACGCTCAGCAAGACCTCTGTCCCAGTCCATGTAAACTCGTCTGTTAACAACAACTTCGGCAGAATCGATAGTAACTGCAGGGTTAACGTCAGACTCTGTGCCAGATGCCCAGCTTGCAGAAACCTTCTTGTCAGGAACGATAGAGAACAATATCATAGCCTTAGGCATGTTGTTTGATTTTGCAACATTGATGCTTGCTGCCTTGCTGCGGTCTGCTGTCAAACCACCGTCCTCGCTCCAATATTTACCGTGTGCCAAGCTCAAGATGTTCCAATTGCCGTCAGCAGCCTTCTTCAATGCATATACGCAAGTATCGTTCAATGCACCCTGCTTCTCCTTCAAGTAAGGAGCTGCACCTGAATAGAAACGTGGAGTTGCACCGCTTGCAGGGTCGTTAACGCGCAAGTTACCGCTGATGATGTAAAGACCGTTCTCCTTCAATTCTGCAGGGTCAGTAATCTGCTTAACCTCTGCTACGTTGTATGTGTTGGGGCGGTCCAAAAGTGGGTTGTATACACTACCGAACTCTGTAAAGGCAATAGTCTTTGGTGCCAAACCACCATTCTGGTGCTCACGGCTTGTTGTCTTGATAGTGAAACGGTTAAGTGATACAGCGTCGTTGAACTTGATGTCAAGGTAAACATAACCCTCTGGGCTCATTGTACCGTTGCCCCAGATTGAGTGCCAGAAGTTGTCGCCCTTGTCGGCGATACCGTCTGACAAGTACTCTATTGGACCTTCGCTTGTCTCCTGTGAGTTTGTGCTTGCTGTGAATGAGATGATATTGTCATCTGCATCTCTAATCTCGAGTTCAGCAAGTGCTACAATGTCGTATGTCTGGCCATTTACAGTGTACTTGTTTGCTGAAGAACCAGGGTATGTCTCAAGGAATGTCATGCGGAAACCTGTTGTAGCCTCGCCAAGCATGAATGTCTGTTCCCAAACAATGCGCTTGTCTTCCTGCTGTGCACCAAGGAACTTGTTTGAGCTAACCTTGAATGTGAAGTTCAGAAGTTCGAACTTGCTTGCAAGGAATGTATTGATGTTGCCCTGCTTGCCATTAAAGTATGAAACAACCTCTGACATGTTGTCGTAGAAGTATGGAACCTCTTCGTCAGCGTCAGCAGCGTTCAAAAGATCATTAACCTTGTTGAAGAGGTTGCCTTCGATGTATGTCTCGTAAGCCTTCATGTCGCAGAAACCGCTTGTAGGCTCGTTACGTGCCATATCTTTGTAATAAGGGAGTTCTTCATCCTGGAGCAAAGACCATTCAGTCTCAAGCGCATCATAGAACATATCGTGGATTTCATTCTTGATACCATTGATGTATTCCTTTGTAGCATCAGCTGTCATATCCTCCAACATCTTCTCTTCAATTTCAGTAATGATTGAAGTTGCGTCGAATTCTGGAATTGTTGTAATATCCTTCAATGTTGTAACCTGCTGGTAAACCTTTGCAAGCTTGAATGCGTTTGCCCATTCCGGCATCTGGTAGTCTGCCTCAAAGATTGTCCAGCCCCATGCAAGCTTGATGCTGAAGCCTTCGCACCAGCCGTTTTCATCCAATGCAGGTCTTCTCTCTTCTGCCAAAATCTTTACAGGCTGTCCTGCGCGTGGGTCGGCACCAATATATACGACTTCGTCTTCGTTGTTTACATAACGCATCTCGAAATTGCCTTCAGTGTCCTTTGTCATCTCAATCTCAGCAGCATTGCTCTTGAGAGTTGTTGTACTCTGGTTACCGTTCTTGGCATCATTGAGCTCGCTCTTTGCCAAGTAAGCCTCCTGGTTGGGGTAGTAAACATAGTACTTGCCGTTGCTTGCTGGCAATAGCTGGAATACGTAGTCAATGGTAGCCTCGCTGCTCCATGTGTTTGCCATTGTCATGTAACGTGGACCGCAACCTTCAAGGTTTTTGCTGTCATCGGGTACTTTACCTGTCGCACGGTCATAAATATCGTATGTTGTTGCTGCATTACTGCGCATAACATAGAACTTCTCTGTAGAAAGTTCAGTAGCCTTATCCTTGAGCTCAAAGCTTCTGTCGCTGTAAGGTGCAACGTTTACACCACCTTCAGTCAATACAACTACAGCAGGAGCATCCTTTGGATTGTTTGCACGTGCGCCCCATTCGAGGATAAAGCTCTCTACAGGCTCTGTAAATGTCAACTCAATGTAGTGTGAACCGTCAACAGCTGGTGCATCAGCCCACATAGAGTGGAAGTATGTACCCCAGTTGCCGTCGTTCAAAGCAGGAAGACCGTCACCGTCCTTGCTACTTGCAAGTGTGTTGTGGTCAGCATTTGATGTTGCTGTGTAAGAAATTGTCTGCTGTCTGTCTGCTGAAAGTACTGTCAACTCGCTGAGTGCGAAGAATGCACCTGCATTGCTCTTTGTCTGAGCAACAGTGAAACGCAAACTCTCGATAGCTTTTCCTGGTTTGATTACACCCGACTGGTAAAGGGTTACAGTGTACTCACCCTTCTTGACGTTTGTACCGGGAAGACCTTCGGAACCTGACAAAGTCATGTTCCAAGTCTGCTGCGCATTGGCACCTGCAAAGAATGCAAATACCATTGCGATAGTTAGGAATAATTTTCTTCTCATAACGTTAATAATTAAATGAATATAATAAAATTAAGTTTGTTTTTTGTCAAAACTGTTGCTTTTGTATAATAGCAATGTCGGTTATGCTTTCTTTTCGTCAATATGCATTGGACCTAATATGCATTTAATCGTGCAAAAGTGTGAATAATAATTTGAATTGACAAGAAAATAAGGCGAAAATCAAGTGTAAATTTTATAAATTGAACATAAGTGATGAAACAATATTGTCGGCTATAATATAAATAATGTAAAAAAACAATAAATTCTATTATTTGTATAAACTTTATAAAAAAAACACTATATTTGCCGAAATGTATGGCATTTGGCGCGTATGCCTCATCTGTCTATAGTCAACAATTTATAATCTATCAATATGAAACTGAAATCTTTATTTTTGGCAATGCTCGTTATGCTGGCCGGCGTTGTAATGGCGCAGGTTGAATCGGGCAAGGTTTACCGTATTGTCAGCAGTAAGTACGAAACTGTAATTACTGCCAGTCCAATCACACATGCGCTTTCATGTGTCTCAAAGGGTGGTGAAACCGATTATCAGCAGATGTGGGAGTTTACTCTCGAGGAAAACGGTAAGTATTCTATCATGAATGTCTTCTCGCGCCGTTATCTGCAGAACGAGAGCAGAACCAATGTGCAGTTCAAGACCGGTAATGAGAAGGTCTTCTTTGCTATCAGAGAAAATGCAACATATGCAGGCAATTATAACATCGACGCCAGTAGCAAAGCAGGCGGTTGGGGTCTGCACTGTGCCGGTGATGCTAAAGTGGTGCCCTGGAGCGACGGTCCTGACGGCGATGGTATCTCCGGAACCGAATGGAAATTCGAGGAGGTTAGCATAGACCAGCTTACAAAGGATAATGCTTATGCCGAATATGCTTCATTCAACAATGTTAATGAGAATAAGGCTGCAATCGTAAAGACTGTGAATGCGTTGTTCAAGGACAATGCAGGTACTGTTCTCAAGGATGAATATGCTTCAATGGATGATGATGAACTGCTGGCTGTAATGGAAGGTGTTCCTGCCGACCTGCAGCAGGCTGTGCTAAAGGTGAAGAACAATGCATGGGAAACACAGGCGCGTGCTAATCTTAGCGAAAAGAACTTCCGCGTTTATGATTACAAGCCTTACAGCAACCCTGAACAGTGGAAGGATATCCTTTATCACCGCCCGTTCAACCGTATAAACAACCCTACAGGTATCTGTTCGGAGAGTGACAGAGCTTTCTTGTATATCTTCGTGGATAAAATCCCTGAGGGTACAACAATTGATCTTGCCGAAATGAACGGAACTGCATATTTCGGTACAGATACCTCTCTCAAAGAGGGTTTGAACATTGTGCCTTCGGCTGTCAAGGATGGTGTACTCTATATCCGTTACGTATGTAATACCCATACTGGCTTTAATCCAGAAACAAAGAGCGGTCCAAAGAAACTTAGCGACTATCCCGCAGTTAAAATCCATATTGAGGGTGGTTATGTGAACGGTTTCTGGAGTGAGGAACGTGGTCACACCAACGAGGATTGGGTTTACATGAGCCAGAATATGTTCCGCAATGAAACTGCGGTTCAGGCTGTGGGCGACCATACGGTGTTGAACTTCCGTAAAAAGGAGTTCCTGCAACCTTATCAATATACTGATAATTGGGGCTTTAAAGTTGAGGGATGTCCTACAGATATTGAAACAGTGATGAAGTACTGGGACTTCTGGAACGAAAGACAGAGATGGTACATGGGTCTTGACAAGTACTATGACTTCTTCAACAACAAGCAGCTTGCTATGTCCGATGATGGTGGTTTCATGGATGCAGGTAACTATCGTACCCACTATAACAATAACACTTTGACTACCATTGTGAATATTGACCGTATATCACGTGACGGTGGTAGTGCATGGGGTCCTCTTCATGAAATTGGTCATACCAACCAGTATGCGTTTGAGATTGTAGGAACATCGGAGGTGAGCAACAACGCTTTTGCCAACTTCGTAATCTTCGATACTGGTACACACACCAGCCGTGGTTGGAATATGGATGCTCAAATCAAGGATTTTGAGAACAAAGTTCCTTATGTTGTACGTGGCGAGGGTAATTACGGTTCTGAATTGTTCAGTATGACACGTATGTACTTCCAACTCTTCCTCTATTTCCATGCTGCCGGTAAAAAGCCCGACTTCTATCCTACATTGTTCGAGGAACTTCGTAAGGACAAGCTTGTGGGTTGGAGTGTAAGATCATCGGACGAGAAGGATGCGAATGGCTTTAATATAAATTCTGTCAATGCTGTTAATGACCAGTTGAAGTTTGTTGAGAAGTGTTGTTCTATAGCGCAGATGGACTTGACCGAATTCTTTGAGGCGTGGGGCTTCTTTATTCCTATGAAGAATGCGTATGTAGGCGACTATGGTCACCACTATGTATATCTGCTTCAGGAGGATATTGATGCGTGCAAGAAACGCATCAAGGATGCAAACTATCCAAAGAAGGGTGGTCACCTCATGTTCCTTGAGGACCGTATACGTTACTCAAAGAGAATAAAGAGCGAACTCAATGACAATGTGAACAGCTATCGTGCCGACTATAGTGACGAGGCGCCTGTGGCAGGAAACTTCTGCGGTCTGTACGGCCAGTGGGAAGATTATGTTGACGAGAGCGTAAAGGCCGAAGGTTATTACTATACTATTGTAAAGGATAAGGTTGTCATTAAACTCGGTACCGGTGCAAAGGGCGCTCTTGGATTCAAACTTTATGATGGAAATGACAAGCTCCTTTCATATACCAACAGACATGAGATGAATATTCCAACCGGTGTTGACCGTTCTAAATTGAAGGTTGTTGCAGCTCAGGCTGACGGTGAAAATGCAGAGGTTAAGCCTGCAACAGAAGGCCCTCTGGAAATGCAGAAGGATGCGCTTAAGGCTTCTCTTGAATCAGCTAAAAGATATATTGACCGTGAAATCTTTTCAGGTTTTGAGTCTCAGATAGGTCGTTTCTATGCCGACTCTTTGGCTCCTCTCAAAAAGATTTATGACGATGCTGTTGCTGATACAAAGAATGCTTCAGTGCAGGGCAAAACATCATTGGTGGAGTGGGCTGCTATGCTTGACGATGAGTGTGAGCGTTTGTCAAAGAATAGAGGCGCTATGATAAACCTCGAAGAGGGCATGAACGTTACATTTACCGAGGGTACAAAAAGAAAAGGTGTGCTGCTTTCAACTGGTAGCGGTCTTGTTACACAATCGGCAAACTCAAGTGATCCCGCCAATGCCTGGACACTCGAATATGCAGGTATCCCCGATGTCTATTATCTCAAGAATGCAGCAGGAAAATATATAAGAGACTTCAGTATCGGTGAAATTATTGATGCCAATGAGAGAACAACTGAAACAGCTCAGAAATTCTCTTTCGGATACGATGAAAAAGGCTATGTATTCTTCTCTACATACGGAACTGAGCGTTCTTTCGGTCAGGAGACTGCCGGCGCAGCAACAGAGACACGTGTGATTGAGATGAGTACTTCTGATACAAGAGCGCGTTGGAGAACCAAGTTTATCGAGGATAATTCTGCTGAATTCTACAAGAATGAACTCAATGCGGCGTTGGAGACTGCGCGTATGTTGTTTACAGAAATTGTAAATGTTGACAGCATTGGAAAGATGAATATTTTCAATGAGAATGTTATTGTGCTCGATCGTAATCTCGAGGTTTCGGCTGTTGAATTGTACAATCAGTACGAAACTGTTTCAAAGGATATCGACAACGCCAAGATGCATAAGGATTACTTGAGCGCTTTGCGTAAAAATATCTATAATGTTCAAGGCAAGTATATCGTTAAGTCTCCTATCGCTACAGCTGGTGACCAGGTTATGTGGTACAGATTGTATAATAAGGAGAGCGGTAATTATCTTTCTGTCAATAGCAGCAAGAATACTTTGTCGGTTGTCGCTGCAAACAAACTCGATGACAATGCTCTCTGGAGCTTTGCCAAAACAGGTGTAAAGGATAAGTTTGAGATGTTCAACTATGCTGTTGACGGTTTTGTATACAACAAAAAACGTGACTTGTATGCCAATGGTGAGGATGGCGTTGCTGTGACAGTCTCTTACGATGCTGAGTCACAGGCTGTTGTTCTCTACGTAGATTTGGACGGTAAGGCTTATCCATTCTATGAGAACGGTACATCAGTGGCTCTTCCACGTACATTGACAAATATTTCTTATTGGGAACTTGAACTTGTTGACATTGAAGCAGACCGTGAACTTGCTGACAAGATTACAGTTATTGAAGATATTCTCGAAGAGGGTAACTATAATGAGGACTTCTATGACCTGAACGGTCGTAAGGTTCTTAACCCAACAAGAGGTATCTATATCCAGAATGGCAAGAAGGTTCTTTACAAGTAAGAACACTCCTTATATAAATAGAGCCACACCGTGCGGTGTGGCTCTATTTATATAAGGAGAAAATTTTACTTCTGTAACAATCCCATCTCTTCCCAGCATTCAGCGATGAGTTTGCAGTCTTCGAGGGCAATGTCCTCTTCAACTTCGTACTCCTCAAGGAGCAGGCTTGCCATCTCTTCTAAGGAAAAGCACTCTTTGTCTGCAATCTTTTCCCATAGGTAGGCTGCTGTCGGGTTCAGGCTTATGATGCGGCTGAAGTCCATATTCTCCTCTCCTGCGGGAACAATGATGTGCTCGCCGCATACGTTCTGTAATTCAAATCCTTCTTTGATCTTCATATTCTGTTGTTGTTTTTTGGGGGTCTCTGTTGTTTATATGCGACGTATTATTGCCAGCAGTATTCTCCTGAAGGGTTTTAGAAAGGACCATGCTGCAGAGTATATACGCCATGTCCATCCGGTAGTTTCGTAAACTTTTCCTTTTCTTACAAAGGCTTGTGCTATACCAATAATATCGGCGTCGGTGAACTGCTCTTTCATCTGTTTGGGGTTGCCATCGCCCTGCATTGTGTATACTCCGTTCTCAAAGCCTGTTACCCGGTGAAGGGCATACATCCCTTTATTGGTCCATGCAAGCACCACGTCACCAATATCCGGCTTGTGGGGAGGTGTTAGAATAACCTTGTCGCGACGGTCTTCAAGGAATGGGCGCATGCTGTATCCGCGTACTGTTATCGTTACGCTCTCCTTGCCCATTGTCCTGAACATGCGGGTTATCTCCTGCATCATCAAATGGTTGTCGACCTGTATGCTTTTTATAGTTTCTGCCATGATTTGAATGTGCTGCTTGACAATGTCGCGGCATCGGCATCGGGCAGGCAGTGGAGTGTGTGCACCGGAATGCGTTCAAGTACCTCCTTTATTGTGCCGCAAATGTCCATGTGTACCTTCTTGTCGAACATGAATGTGCTGCATGAACTGAGCAGTATGCCGAACGATTTTATTACACTCTCCTTCTCTATACGGTTCTCTTTTGCCTGTTCTATTGCTGCTATACCGCCAATGGGGTAGTGTACATTCATGTATACAGGGCGTTTGCCACTCCATGGACTGCCATATACTGTAGGCGTGCCGTCGGGGGCAATCCTTACAATGGGGTTGTCGTCGTTTATTAGCCTGCTGCCGTTTATGTGCTTTGTCCACAGGTCGCTATGTGTGCTTTTGCCTCTCCCGCTCGCTCCTAAAAACATGTATGCATTTCCATTGTTCTCTACAACGGAGGAGTGCATGAGGAGCGTCTTGTGCGATGCGCTGCACAAGGTGTATATTATCATCAATGAGTTGTTCAGTCCAAAGATGATTTCGTTCTCATTTCCCCTTGTGGTTATTTTGAAGTTCTTGCGAGCTGCGTCGCTCTGTATGAATGCGCATGGAGTCTCGTGTTCATCCGATACAAGTATCCTGTATGCGCCGTCTTCGTGTCTGTAGACTTCAAACGTTGCAGACGGGCAGGGGAAAGTACCAACTTTTCTGCCACTCCATTCGGGGGCTATGCTGTTGTCGATTACAATGCTGAATAGCAAATCCGTTTCACTGCTTGCAATGAATGGACTGAGGCTCGGAAGCAGGTTGGACATATCTTCCCCGGTCTCTATCGCGAATGTGTGTCCGGCAACGTTGAATATATGTTTCTGCATTTGTTGAGACTCCTTGATTTAATTATATTAATGCATTTTAGCACTATTTGTTGGCGAAATTAGTAAAAATATCGTTAAACCACAATTGTGTGCTTCTGTTGTTTCTGTTTTTCTGTTTTTTATTACTATCTTTGAGATAAATATCTGTTTTGCATGGCGTATACAATCAACATAAAGGGTAAACTCATGAAACTTGACATTCCCGTGATTATGGGAATTCTCAATGTTACGCCCGACTCTTTCTTTGTCTCTTCGCGTGTTGCCGGTGAGGGACTTGCGACGCGTGCCAAGGAGATGATTGCTCAGGGGGCTTCAATACTTGATATCGGAGCATGCTCTACGCGTCCGGGAGGGGAAGTGGTGTCATTGAAGGAGGAACTTTCAAGGCTGCATTCGGCGCTTGAAGTTCTTGACCGTGAAGTACCCGAAGCTGTTGTCTCAATAGATACATTCCGTGCCAGTGTCGTGCGTGAGTGTGTAAAGGAGCATAATGTTGCAATAATCAACGATGTATCCAGCTTTGATTGGGATGAATCAATGTTTGATGCGGTTGTAGAATCGTCTTTGCCATACATTCTCACCCATTCCTGCGACGTTGATTCATCGCGTTCCTGTACGGCACAGGTGCTCACGGCACTCTCGCAGAAGATGTGGAAACTGCGTCAGGCGGGTGTCTGTGATGTGATTGTGGATCCGGGGTTCGGGTTCGGTAAGACGCTTGAACAGAATCATGAATTGTTCGGAGGCTTGAGGGATTTTTCAATGCTTGATGCGCCATTGCTTGTTGGCGTATCGCGTAAGTCTATGATTACAAGGCTCCTTGGTATCTCTGCAAACGAGGCCCTGGAGGGTACTGTTGCGCTTAATGCAATGGCACTTGACAGGGGTGCTTCAATTTTGAGAGTACACGATGTAAAGGAGACTTCTCAGGTGTTGGCTTTGTGGAGAGCAGTTAATGGAATTTGAATATATAAATATATTATATAAGGTATGTTTTTTGATATTACAATAATGGATGTCGTGGATGTAGTACTTGTGGCTCTGCTGCTGTTCTATATCTATAAAGTTATGAAGGATTCCGGTTCGCTCAATGTGTTTCTGGGTATTCTGGTGTTTTTCTTTTCATGGGTGCTTGTCTCAAAGTTGTTGCAGATGCGCCTGCTTGGCTCAATTTTTGACCAATTGATGAGTGTCGGTACGCTTGCGCTTGTTATTATATTTCATGAGGAGATACGAAACTTCTTCCGTACGCTCGGTTCACAGCGTCATCTGAGCTTCCTGTCAAGGTTCTTCTCTCGCACTAAGGGTGAAGATACTCAATCGGATGTCATGCCAATTGTCTTTGCATGTAATAATATGGCTCAGCAGAAGGTGGGAGCGCTGATAGTTGTGGAGCGTAACAATTCGCTTTCCGATATCGTAAAAACAGGTGAGGTTATTGACGCCGATATTAATCAGCGTTTGATTGAAGCTGTATTCTTCAAGAATGCGCCTTTGCATGACGGCGCTATGATCGTGAAGGGAGGACGTATTGTGGCGGCTCAATGTATATTGCCGGTGTCGCATAACCTTAATATATCAAAGAAACTCGGTCTTCGCCACCGTTCTGCTGTGGGAGTTACCGAGGTGTATGATGCAATCGCAATTGTTGTTTCCGAGGAGTCGGGTACAATTTCAGCGGCAATAGGTGGAAAACTCATTCATAATATTGACGCAAGAAAATTGGAAGAGATACTGGTTAAGTCGGTATAAAACAAAATAAGGCAAAAAATGTTCTTGTTTGCCCCAAAAAATAACATTTTATAAAGTGCTGAAAATCAAGGCTGATTGCAAAAAGTTTAATTTTTGATGAAAAAAAAGTTTGAAAAGCTTTTGTAGTTTCAAAATTTGCCTTACCTTTGCACTCGCTTTCGGGAACGAACAAGTTGCGTTGCCGATCAAGCAAGATGATCCTTGAAACCATTCCATACAGACAAGCAGTACAACGGTCTTTGTTTGTTTCGATGAACGAAGAAAAA
>JAZQTU010000016.1:0-29359 GCA_045630965.1 Bacteroidaceae bacterium
CTCGCGCAAGAACTTGTTGCACTCCTCGGCGCGCTCATACTCATAGTCGCAAAGAGCAACAATCTCAACACCGGGGATACGGCAGAAACGGATAACTGCACCGTCACCACGCATACCAAGACCAACGAACGCTACGCGAACAGTCTTGATTGGAGCAACAGCAAGGTTAAGAACATGCTCCTGACCTGCAGGACGCTCCGGAGTCTCAACTACGATAGTACCTTTGTCCCAATGCCATTTTGTAGAGGGAGAAAGAGACTGAGCCTGTGATGTTGTGCCGGCAAATGCCATTACAGCAACAAGGGCTGCACCAAAAAATTTCTTCAAATTCATAATTACAGTTGTTTTAATAAAAATATGTGTTTTTTCAATATCTATATCATAATTACAGCGACGCGACCACAAGAGTCAAATCCAATAATTTTTTTACGAAGATATATAAAAAATACTAAATCGCAAAAAACTTAGGGATAGAGAAAAAAATTCCCCAAATTATTCAAGTGTTGAAAAATCAACATCTGGAGTTTCTGCTGTATTACCTTCACGTTCAAAAATTGTACCCGACTTCATGTATTCGTCAAAGAAACCTCCCATGGTAAGGAAGAATTTTTCACCTTCAACACCACCATTGTAATCAAGACGTTGCCTATGATATCCTGTTGCATCGCAAGTAAAACGTCCTTTTGTCACCGGTATCCACTTTCCATCGGCTGTACGTGCCCACTGATTGCAATAGTATGCTTTTCGGTTGATATAGCCCATAACAGGATTGAAGTTCTCCAAGAATGAATGTGCATTAGTGTACCAAGTAGAGATTTTAGGACGACGCCATGATGCTACAAGAACCCATTTACTTTTATGGTTGTCATAGAAATAGGCTGTATAGACTGTGCTACCATTATCGTCAGGCTTCACTCCCATCAAGAAACGGCAACGCTCTCCCGGTTTCCAATCGTAGTGCATATAACTCTGACCTCCGGAGCCTTCATTACCAAAATCATTTATCGTTACATTTTCTCCCTTTTTAACGAGTTGTACTCGCAAAGAATCGGGAATTTCTGCAGGATTGTCTGTTTCAAATGGGCTCCACACCGAAAAGAGCACTCTTCTTTTATGCGGAGTGTTATTCTGCATTCCGAAGTAACCTTCACCGAAGCCACAAGCCATATAATAGCTGCTAGGGATATCACCCTCCTCCGGAACAACCACCTCGTTGTAGAACCACTCGACATTCTCGCGTGGCAAAGTGTAACCCATGTGTACCGATGGACCGCGACGACCGAAATGTGTACTGAAATCAGAACCAACATAAACAACCGGAGCCACACTGCCGTCCACAACAACGGCTGCTACATTACCGAAATCATCGCCTTTGTTTATCTTAACGCCACGAATATCAACCTTTACATATCCAGGGGTTTTTACCTTGAATGTACCAACCTTCACACGTGTAAGAACGTCGCTGTCAAGTTTAATTTTCTTCTTTTTTCCCAAAAGAGAAACCTCTATCTGCGAGTTTCCTTTTGCCTGAAGCGCGATATTCATCTTGCCACTTTTCTCTGTTCTAAAGTAGAAACTAATAACAGCTCCGGAATCATTCCAATTGCGTATTGCACAATTATTCTCGTCTATAAAAACATCTCCTTCAGAAGCTGATGTCACATACGCGTTACCGGATAAAGCAACAAAACTCTCACTCTGAGCCAAAACCGGCAAAGTTGGAAGTAAGGCTATAGCCAAGACCAACTGTAAAAAAAGATTTTTCCAATTCATCGTAAAAATATTAATTATCATACATTTATTCTACCTTGCTGTCACCAAGCCATTTACCGTAATAAATTCTTTTTCCAGGCTTTATAAGCATACCGTATCCATTACGATAACCATCCTTGTAACGTCCGTACCACATATCGCCATTTTCCCAGCAATAGACTCCGTAGCCATGACGCTTGCCATTATAAAATTCGCCATAATAGATATCGCCATTGGCGTATGTTTCTTGCTTAAAAGAATAAGGAGATTTTTTTCCATCCCTTGTTGCTATATAAGGATATGAAAGCGCCATGTTACCCTCTATTGTATGCAGACGTATTATATTTCCGGTATAAAGGTCATAAACAACATAGTTGTCCTTACTGCCGACCTTGGCAACATCTTCTGAAACGATTAGCCCAAACAAGAGTTCTCCTTTTCTATACTGACCAAAGGATTTTGAGCCGTTTGATGAGAGATAATAGCCCCAACCATAAAGAGCATTATCTATGAGAGTTCCTATATATTGCCCTTGACTGTTCGATATGAACCTGACTTCGGAAGCCTCGTTTACATAATCACAAAAAACAGCTTGCAGCTGATCGCACATATCGTCGTACAGCTTTTCGGGTTGATTCTGCGCATACAGAGCAAACGAAAACATCGATATCAAAGAGATAAGAATATATTTCATCACTTATACAATTTATTTTCTTTTATATAACTTTCAACAGCCGGATGCACCAAAGCCGATATACTGTTTCCATTCTTTACTAAATCACGTATCTGCGTAGAGCTGACATCGTACAATTTCGCCGGTAACCAGACGACACCTTCCGGAACAGCCATAGCACTACTGTTGTCACGCGGATACACTACAATCTTGTACCGTTCAAGAATCTCTTCGTGCTTATACCACTTGTCAAACTTCTCCCAATTGTCTGCCCCTATAAGAAGAATGAATTCCCTGTCGGGATAATTTTCTTCAAGCGCCTTCAATGTGTTTATTGTGTATGAAGGGCGAGGAAGAGTGAATTCAAAATCACAGGCCTTGAATTTATCATTTCCTTCAACAGCCAAACAGACCATCTGCAACCTGACATTCTCGTCACTTAAAGAACTCTGTTGCTTATGGGGGTTCTGTGGCGACACCAAGAACCACACCTCGTCGGCCAATCCCGAACTGCAGACCTCGGATGCAAGCGACAGATGCCCTACATGTACAGGGTCAAAACTGCCACCGAATATTACAGTCTTTACTTTATTCATTCAAGAAAGCCTCAACAACAGCCATCAATTCTGTTTTTGCAACATCGAGATTGTCATTAACAATCACCCTGTCGGCAAACTTTGAAAAGGTCATCTCATATTCAGCCTTGCTCACACGACGTTCAATCTCTTCGGGCGCAGTATCACCTCGACGCACAAGGCGTTCACGTAGTACCTCCACCGAGGGTGCCTGAACAAATATGAAAAGGGCGCGGTCACCGTAATATTTCTTTAGATTACAGCCGCCTTTCACATCGACATCGAACAATATGTTCTGCAGTTCCAGCTGACGCTCAACCTGCGATTTCAGTGTTCCATAGAAACGTCCGGGATATACCTCTTCATACTCCACGAATTCATCGGCCGCAATACGGGCACGGAACTCATCCGGGGTAAAGAAAAAATAATCGACACCGTGCTGTTCCGCTCCACGTGGAGGACGGCTGGTTGCTGAAACAGAAAAACCGAATGACGGGTCCATGTCCATCAAAAAATGAACCAGCGTAGACTTACCCGAACCTGACGGTGCTGAAAAGATTACGACCTTACCTTTTTTCATAATTATTTACATTACGTTAAGAACTTGCTCCTTTATCTGCTCGAGTTCGTCCTTCATTTTAACAACGATATTCTGCATTTCGGCATGATTGCTCTTGCTACCGAGAGTATTTATCTCACGACCCATTTCCTGAGCAATAAATCCAAGTTTCTTACCTTGTCCTATGCCATCGTTCATAGTTTCGGCAAAATAGCCAAGATGGTTTGTCAAGCGTTGTTTCTCCTCGTTTATATCAAGTTTCTCAATGTAGAATATAAGTTCCTGTTCAAAACGGTTCTTGTCATAATCAACACCTGCCATTTTCTCAAGAGCATCCTTTATGCGGGCGCGAATCTTCTCCACCCTCTCTTTCTCGTAAGGCTCAACTGACGACAACAATGATGATATATTCTCGATATTTTTATTGAATTTTATTGACAAAGCCTCACCCTCCTGTTTGCGGAACAACAACAGTTCGTTAAGCGCCTCCTTCACACATGCCAGCACAACCTCCCACTCGGTCTCCGACACCTCGTAAATTTCCTTACGGGCTATTACGTCGGGCATACGCATAAGTATCTCAAACATATTTTCAGGCAAACAGACGCCGGTCTGTTCCGATGCATTTTTCATCTGGTTCATGTATGCCTGCATTACAGCAACATTGATTGAAGGGAGGTCTACCTTTTCACCTTGCTCCACCCAGATTGCGAGGTCTACCTTACCACGTTCAAGCATTGTTGTAACGAGTGTACGAACCTCCATTTCACGGCTTTTGTATTGTGGGGCCATACGTGTCGAAAGGTCCATCGCCTTTCCATTGAGCGAACGCACTTCAACACATATCTTCTTGTCTTCATAAATGGCAACGGCCTTGCCGTAGCCTGTCATCGAATAGATCATTTTAACTGAATGAGATTGTGGAAAACCACAAAAATTAAACAAAAACAGGATTATGCCACAGCACTCCTATCTCGCAAAATTAAATATTTATTTGGAAACAAACGAAAATGAACAGTTTTTTTATGCCCCAACAATTAAACTTACTTAAAAAGCAATATTAAATTACATGTTATTATATATAATTTATATCTTTGCATAATAAACATGCCAGAAACGAGCTTTGGCAGCAAAGCGTTCAAATAAACAAAACGACAATGACAACAATAATACTGCATATTGAAGCATCAACAGAGACATGTTCTGTAGCTTTAAGCCAGGACGGACACGTTTTCTTTGAAAGAGTAAACCGTGACGAGCGTTCACATGCAAAGGTGCTTGCGCCATTCGTGGAGGAGGCATTACAGAATGCCGACAGCCAAGGAGCCAAGATAAACGCCGTAGCATTGAGTTGCGGCCCCGGCTCATACACCAGTCTCCGCATTGCGTCATCAACCGCAAAAGGCGTTTGCTACGGCCGTAACATACCATTGATTGCAATACCGACAACTGCGATAATGTGTGTACCGGTCTTGTTCAGGGACGACCTTCCCGAAGAGGCACTGCTATGTCCCATGATCGACGCCCGACGCACCGAGGTCTATGCAACGGTATATGACCGCGCTTTAGGCGTTGTCAAGGAGACACATGCCGAGGTTGTTACAGAGGAGAGTTTCAAGGAGCTACTCGACAAGCAACCGGTCTATTTCTTTGGCAATGGCGCCGAGAAATGCAAGGAGATAATCAAGCACCCGAATGCACATTTTCTCGACGGTCACCGCAATCCTATGGCAAAGAGCATGATGCCTCTTGCCGAAAGAGCCTGGTTTGACGAAAAATTCGAGAATATCGCCTATTTCGAGCCGTTCTACCTGAAGAATTTCGTTGCAACAAAGCCAAAGGATTTATTGAAGAACAACTAAAAAGCATATCGGTTATGATGGAATATAATACCAACCAAAAGAAACTCGCACTGCCCGAATACGGACGTTCCGTACAGAAGATGGTCGACCATGCCCTGACGATAGAGGACCGTGAAGAGCGACAAAAATGCGCCGACACAATTGTGCGCATAATGGGCAGCATGTTTCCGAACACACGTAACCTTCCCGACTACGAACGCAAGTTGTGGGACCACCTTGCAATAATGTCCGATTTCATGCTTGACATCGATTATCCGTTCGAAGTCATAAAGAAGGAGGAGTTCCACACCCCACCACAAAGAGTGCCATACCAGACAGGAGGGATAAAGAACAGACATTATGGCCGCATTGTCGAGGCAATGATAGAGCATGCCAGCAAACTTGAAGAGGGTGAAGAAAAGGAGCAGCTCATCGAGCTTATAGCCATTCAGATGAAGAAGAACTACATTGCATGGAACAAGGACGGGGTAGAAGACAAGAAGATTTTTGAAGACCTCCGTGCATACACAAAGGGAGCTATCGACATCAACGACAGGGAGATAAAGCTTAATGCCGGCAGCAATAACCAACGCAACAACATCAAGCGCAACGGCAACAATAACAAAAAAAACTTCAAAAGGAAATTCTAACAAGACAACTATATGGCATCATTCATCATAGAGGGAGGACACAGCCTGCACGGAGAAATCACTCCACAGGGAGCAAAAAATGAAGTTTTGCAGGAGATATGTGCAACCTTGCTCACAAGCGAAAAAGTAACAATCGAGAACATTCCGGACATAGCCGATGTGAACAACCTGATAAACCAGTTGATGAACATGGGTGTTTCCGTAACACGCAACGGGGTTGGATGCTTCACTTTCCAGGCAAACAATGTAAATCTTGATTACATTGACAGTGAAGAGTATATCAACGGCTGTTCACGCCTGAGAGGTTCGGTCATGTTCATCGGTCCTCTTCTTGGACGTTTCGGTAAGGCAACCATGTCGGAACCAGGTGGTGACAAGATTGGGCGCCGCCGTCTTGACACACATATCATAGGCCTTCAAAAGTTAGGTGCAGAGTTCTCTTTTGACATGGAAAAGAGAGTCTATCGAATGAGTGCAAAGAGACTCAAGGGCTGCAACATGTTGCTTGACGAGGCTTCGGTTACAGGAACAGCTAATATAATAATGGCTGCAGTTCTTGCTGAAGGAACAACCACAATATACAATGCAGCATGCGAGCCGTACATACAGCAGCTATGCAGAATGCTCAACAAAATGGGAGCAAAGATTTCGGGCATAGCAAGCAACCTCATCACAATCGAAGGTGTAAAGGAGCTCGGTGGATGTACACAGCGTGCATTGCCCGACATGATTGAGGTGGGCAGTTTCATTGGTATGGCAGCCATGACAAAGAGCGAACTGACAATCAAGAATGTATCATTCGAAAACCTCGGCATAATCCCAGAAAGTTTCCGCCGTCTTGGCATAAAGTTCGAGCAGAGAGGGGATGATATATATATCCCGGCACAGGAACACTACGAAATCGAGTCGTTCATAGACGGTTCCATCATGAACATAAGCGACGCCCCATGGCCGGGCCTGACCCCTGACTTGTTGAGTGTGTTGCTCGTGACATCGATACAGGCAAAGGGAAGTGTTCTTATACACCAGAAAATGTTCGAAAGCCGCCTCTTCTTTGTTGACAAACTTATAGACATGGGAGCACAGATAATCCTTTGCGACCCGCACCGTGCTGTTGTCATAGGCCATGACAGGCAGTTCACATTGAAACCACGTGCCATGAGCTCTCCCGACATCAGAGCCGGTATAGCACTGCTCATCGCGGCAATGAGCGCCGACGGTGTGAGTCGCATTGACAACATAGAGCAAATAGACAGAGGTTATCAGAACCTTGAAGAGAGACTGAACAGCATTGGTGCAAAAATAACACGTTCATAAGTATGCTTAGAAGAGAAGATTTTGTCTACTTCGGCAAATTCCTTAAGCCACACGGCACTAAAGGAGAAATTGGCTTGCAGAGCGACGGTTTCACACTGGGAGACGATTGTGATTTTGTAGCATGCGACATTGACGGAATTCTCGTACCGTTCTTTTTCGAAACAATACGTTCAAAGAACAGCGATACCATAATAGTAAAGGTCGAGAGGATGGAAACTGCCGACGAAGTACGTTTCCTCACCAACCGTGAAGCCTACATTCCACGCCAGTGGGTCGAGGAGAGCGAGGAGCTTACATGGAGCTACTTCAAGGGATTCAAAGCAATAGACACCACATTGGGAGAACTGGGTGAGATAACAGACATCGACGACAACACCATAAATACTCTTTTTGTAATAGGAGAGGGCAATGACGAGATTTTGATTCCGGCACAGGAGGAGTTCATCGCAGGTATAGACCACGAGACAAAAGAGATAATATTCAACCTACCTGAAGGACTTGTTTCTTTATAAATGACAGGCTGATGAAGGAGAAAGAGAAAAAGAGAAGGATAAAGCTGCTCAGCAAATACAGGCTGACAATTCTCAACGAGAACAAGCAGGAAGAGAACGCACACCGTTTCTCCATATCCCCATTGTCGGTACTCACGTCACTCTTCTTTCTTTTCATGATGGCTGTTGCAGTGCTTTATCTCATTGTTGTTTACACACCGGTAGGCAGCCTCATCCCAGGATATATAAACAAACGTACGAAAGAAGAGCTCATAAGGAATAATATCCGTATGGACTCAATCATGCACGAAGTAACCAAGCAGGACAGGTATATTGCGAATATAAAGGCAATAATGGATGGTGAAATAAGCATCGATTCCCTGCAGGAGATGCCACATGAGATAACGAGCGACAGCATATCCATTAAAAGTTCCGAGATTGAAAAGGAGTTTATAAAAGAGTGGGAGGAGCGCGAAAAGTACAACCTCACATCGCAGGCAACGAATATAAACGAGATACAATCGCTGAACCTGTTCCGTCCGACACAAGGCGAGATTGTGAGACCGTTTGACATTAATGCAGGACACTACGGTGTTGACATTGCAGAGGTCCCTGGCGAAAGCATACGTGCGATACATGACGGCACAGTAGTAATGAGTGACTTTACTGCAAATGACGGATACACTATTGTCATACAACACCGCGAAAACATGATATCGGTATACCGCAACTGTTATCGATTGATGAAAGGCGTGGGAGACAAAGTGGGCAAAGGTGAAGCCATTGGCATATTCAGCAACAAAAAAGAGGGGAAAAAGAACAGTTTCCTGCATCTTGAATTATGGCACAGAGGCAAGCCTCTTGACCCGAACACATACATAGCATTCTAACAGACCAAAATATGGAAACCGCAAGAAAAAGACAAATTGCGATATTAGGCTCAACCGGTTCCATTGGAACACAGACACTTCAGGTTGTTGAAGAACATCCCGAATGTTTCGAAGTATATGCCATTACAGCCAACAGACGAGTTGATGACCTCATTGCACAAGCACGCAAGTTCATGCCCGAGGCAGTCGTCATCGCCGACGAAACAAAATATGAACAACTGAAAGAGGCTCTACACGACCTGCCGATAAAAGTTTACGCAGGTTACGAAGCAATATGTCAGATTGTAGAGTCTGGTCCCATTGACATTGTCGTTACGGCAATGGTCGGTTTTTCGGGATTGCGTCCTACAATAAATGCCATTAAGGCAGGAAAAGCCATAGCGCTTGCCAACAAGGAGACTATGGTCGTTGCCGGAGAGCTTATCAACGCTCTGGCAATGGAACATCAAACACCGATACTTCCGGTTGATTCGGAACACTCTGCCATATTCCAGTGCCTTGCAGGAGAGATGCACAACAAAGTCGAAAAACTTATTCTTACAGCATCGGGAGGTCCTTTCCGCACATTCACTAAAGAGCAGTTGGAGCATGTAACCAAGGAGCAGGCTCTGAAACACCCGAACTGGAGCATGGGAGCAAAAATCACCACTGATTCTGCAACAATGATGAACAAAGGCTTCGAGGTTATGGAGGCAAAATGGTTGTTCGGAGTAGGAGCCGAAGATATTGAAGTTGTCGTACACCCACAGTCGGTGATACACTCAATGGTACAATTCGGCGACGGAGCCATAAAGGCACAATTGGGTACACCAGATATGCGCTTGCCAATCATGTATGCCCTCACCTACCCGGCGCGTCTGTCATCGTCGTTCGACAGAATAGACTGGAGCAAGTTGGGCGAACTGACATTTGAGAAACCCAACCTGGAATTGTTCCCTAACCTTCGTCTTGCATACGAAGCTCTGACCAAAGGAGGTAACATTCCATGTGTCGTAAATGCAGCAAATGAGGTATGCGTTGCAGCGTTCCTCAATGACCGTGTAAGATTTGTCGACATGCCACGTCTGATAGAGAGAGCTATGAACGAAGCTACATACATTCTGAAACCCACTCTTGACGACTACCTTGAGACAGACAAGGAGATACGTCGCATGGTAGAGGAATGGATCAAATAATATTTGGAATAAAATTTTTACAAACATACAATATGGAGATTTTTTTGATAAGGGCATTACAGTTGATTTTGGCGTTGAGCCTTTTGGTGCTGATACACGAGTTCGGACATTTTCTTTTTGCAAGAATATTCAAGGTACGCGTTGAGAAATTCTATCTATTCTTTGACTGGAAATTCTCACTGTTCAAATGGAAGCCCAAGAACAGCGACACTGAGTACGGTATTGGCTGGGTTCCTCTCGGCGGATACTGCAAGATTGCAGGCATGATTGACGAGTCGATGGATACAGAACAGATGAAACAACCGGCACAACCATGGGAATACCGTTCAAAGCCGGCATGGCAGCGCTTGCTTATAATTGTAGGCGGTGTGATGTTCAACCTGATACTAGCTATATTCATTTATGCAATGGTCCTCTTCACATGGGGCGACTCGCACACAGATCTTCACTCAATGAAGAACGGTCTTGCATTCAATGAGACTGCTAAGGAGATAGGTTTCCGCAATGGCGATATCATTATAAAGATGGACGGAGAAGAGGTCCACAAGCTCTATCACGACAAGGTGCGAGGCGCAAACATATTCCGTGAAATATGTAATTCCGACGAAGTGACAGTGCTACGCGACGGAAAAGAGGTTGCAATAGCAATACCTGACACTCTTGGACTCCTGAACATGAACAAGAGCGGAATATTCATGTATGAAAGAATACTGCCGGTGATAGACAGCGTCGATGCCAATGGAGCTGGAGCTGCGGCAGGCATTGCAAGCGGCGACAAGGTTATCGCCATTGACGGCAATACCATCGATTCATGGACCGACCTTAAGGTTACACTTGCAAAACTCCAGAAAGAGAAAAAATACAACTTCAATATAGAGGTTATGCGCGATAGCGCAGTACTGCTCAACGCAACAGTTGACAGCACATTTATTCTTGGTGTGACACCTGTGATGAACAACTATCCTCTCATTCACAACGACTATGGCTTTTTCGCGTCGTTCCCTGCAGGTATATCATACGGTCTCAACGTACTTCGCGGCTATGTAAATGACTTCAAGTATGTATTCACATCGGACGGAGCAAAATCAGTAGGCATGTTCGCTTCTATCGGCAGTCTTTTCCCTGCCGCATGGGACTGGCACGAATTCTGGTTGATGACAGCATTCCTGTCAATCATACTTGCATTCATGAACATACTGCCTATTCCGGCACTTGACGGAGGACATGCATTGTTCCTTCTTTCGGAAATGGTTACAGGCAAACAGCCGAGCGACAAGTTCCTTGAACGCGCTCAAATGATCGGCATGCTCATAATCCTGGGATTATTTGTCCTTGCCACATATAACGACCTTATGAAATTCGTATTCTAAATGAAAAAGGGTATATACAGCATACTGACAATATCGGCACTTTTGTTCCTGGCGGGTTGTTCAACCTGCAGGAACAAGGTGGCTATTGACTCCAAAGCAGAAAACGGTGCATTGGAAGCACCGTTCTGGAGCAAGTTGTTGTATGAGACATATTCCACAGAGGAAGAAGAGAACTTCTGCCTTTCGCCACTGAGCGCACAACTCGCCATGTCCATAGCTGCTAAAGGCGCCGAAGGTGAAACCCTGAAGCAGATGCAGAACACAATCGGCAGCTATTCTGCAGAAGATTCAAAGGAACTTATAGGTGATTCGAAGAACGAAAATTCCCCATGCGAAGTAAAGATTGCCAATTCAATTTGGATAAACGAGAACTTCAGCGTCAAGGAGAGATTCATCACGAAGAACAAGACAGATTTCAATGCAGAGGTAAGAACTATTCCATTTGACGAGAATGCAGCAGGAATAATCAACAACTGGTGCAAGGAAAATACAAAAGGAAAGATAGAAGAAATCATTGACGAAGTAGAGGCGCTGGATATGATGTTCCTCATCAACGCATTATACTTCAAAGCACCTTGGCGCGACCCATTCAAAACCGGAAGCACAACAAAAGAGGATTTCACGACAAGCGACGGTAATATAATAAAGGTGGAGATGATGAAACAAACATTCCACACACCATATTACAGCGATGACATTGTACAGATTGTGGCAAAACCTTTCAAGGAGAGATATGAAATGCTTTTCATACTCCCTTGGCGCAACAGGAGTATCGGCGATGCCATAAACCACATTGCAGTCAATTACAAAGAGTGCATTGACAGCATGAAGAATTACAGGATTGACTTCTCTTTGCCAAAGTTCAGAAGTGAATACGGCACAAGCCTGAAGAACACGCTCTGCAACATGGGCATGGAGATGCCTTTTGGTAAGGAAGCGCAGTTCGGAGGCATATCTGATATACCGCTGTATATCAAAGATGTCTTTCAGAAGACCTTTATCAGCGTTGACGAAGAGGGAGCCGAAGCTGCTGCTGTCACATCCGTTACTATTGGGATGATGTCGATGAGACCGCAACAGAAAATAACCATGAAGCTTGACCGTCCTTTCATTTATGCGATAAGAGACAAGAAAACAGATAGAATATTATTTATAGGTAAAGTTGGAAATCCCAATAAATAAAAAAGAAACAATATAACTAAAGCAAATATGAAACGTATTTTAAGCACATTGTTACTGCTTTTAATTGTAGCAGCAGGTTTCTGCAAAAACCCCAAGTACATCTTCTATTTTATTGGTGACGGCATGGGGCCATCGCACGTGCGTGGAACGGAACTTTTCTTTAGCGAGATCTTCAAACCGCTCCTTAAAAAAGAGGTAAGATTACCTTTCACGACATTCCCACAAGTTGCTTTTGTCACCACACATTCGGCTAGCAACGGCGTTACCGACTCTGCCGCTTCGGGCACGGCGTTGGCAACCGGCTCAAAGACAAACAACGGTTGCATAGGTGTTGACGCGAATGGGAATAATGTATATAGCGTTGCATACAAGGCTAAAGAGGCAGGTTATGCTGTGGGTATCGCCACAACAGTGCCTATTAACCATGCAACACCGAGTGCGTTCTATGCACACAACAAGAGCCGTAACAACTACCACGAGATAGCACAGGATATGCTCACTGCCGACTATGATTTCTATGCCGGTGGTGATGCCAAATGCACCAACGAACAGCGCAAAGCGTTATACGACAAAGCAGAAAAGCAAGGTTACACCATTGCGCGAGGTTACGAAGATTACAAAGCTAAAGCCGATGAAGCCGAAAAAATGATGTTATATCAGAAGAATATCGCCGAAGAGTTACCTTATGCGATTGACAACGAATGCGTGGCAGCCGACCTTAACCTTTACAATATAACAAAAGCCGGAATAGATTTTCTTTACGAAAAAAACAAGAAAGGCTTTTTCTTTATGGTAGAGGGAGGTAAAATAGACTATGCATCGCACAGCGATGACGCTGCAACGGTTTTCTACGAAGTCTTCGACTTCAGCTCAGCCATTGAAGCTGCTATCGATTTCTACAACCAGCACAAAGATGAGACCTTGATTATTGTTACTGCCGACCACGAGACCGGCGGTCTTGTACTCGGTTACAATGGTAATTACGCACTATACTTCAAGGAGCTTACAAAGCAGAAGGTTAGCGTAAACAAGCTACAGGCAATGCTACAGGCACTTGGCACTACAACTTGGGGTAAAGTAAACGAAATTGTAAAAGAGAATATTGGTGTAGAAATTCGTGGTAATCACGATGAAAACGAAAGCATAGAGATGACATCGAGTCTTGCCGGAAGAATTGCAGCAGAGGCTATATATGACCTTGACCGCAGTGCTGCAATATCATGGGCAAGCGGAAACCATTCGGGCACGTTCGTACCGTTGTTTGCCATAGGCTGCGGTGCCGAGGAGTTCCACGGAGTCATGGACAATACAGATATTCCAAAGACCATTAAACGTGTGGCAAAAATAAAAGAATAATAAACAATGAGGGCTGAACTTTGTTGAAGTTCAGCCCTCATTGTTTATTCATATCTCAACTGTTGGCCCGGACGAATTATTGAACGGGGACCAAGTTTGTTCAGTTTGAAAATTATACCCTCTTCAACACCATACTTTTTGGCTATTCTGCCTATTGTCTCACCACTCTTGACGATATGGTATTTCTTTTCAGGACCAGCAATTTTTACAACACCGTTCTCAATATACTTTGTTCCCGGTTTGCGGTACAAATAAAAATCACCTGTCACATCCTGATTCTTGAAATCGAACATCAATGCCGGGTCAAGACAATTACCCAACAGCAATGTCTCAAAATGAAGGTGCGGACCGGAGCTTCTTCCGGTATTTCCGCCGAGTCCTATCGGATCCCCCGCCTTTACATTCTCGTTTACACCCACCAGTTTCTTTGACAAATGAGCATAAAGAGTCTCAATGCCGTTGCTGTGTCTTATCAGAATATAATGGCCGTATCCCTTACGCTGGTACGATGTTATACGTACCTTACCGTCAAACGCCGCATAGATTGTATCGCCACGGTTCACCTTGACATCAATACCATTATGTACACGGCGACGACGCGGACGGTAGCCGAACTTGTCTGTTACCTTTGTATTCGTTGTTGGCATTACAAAGCCACGTAGGTCAACACGGAACGAATCGGGAAGTGCATGTTTGAAATGCACCTTTGTATTTGTCCATTCAGGATATATATCACTGGCCGGAACAGCATTTTCCTCGTTCAGCAACATGGTACGCAAAGCTGTAGTCTCCACCATTTCAATCTGACGTTGGATGGAAACCTCCTCTGCAATAAGCGCCTGCGCACTGACACTTGCCGACAACACCACAAGCAAAGCCGACAAAAAGATATGTCTCAATTTATTGTTCACCTTATATTATTTATATTTCTCTGTTTCCTCGCCACCGTATTCAAAACATGTAACCGCAGAATCGTAATCGAACAACTCTTCAGGCTTGAAGAAACGGTCAATTTCAACAAGTGCACTCTCTACTGAATCGGAAGCATGAACCACATTCTGTTCACCGCTCATGGAGAAGTCACCACGTATTGTTCCGGGCAGAGCCTTGCGTGAATTTGTCACACCTACCATAGTACGTACAGTCTCTACAGCCTCAGCACCTTCAAGACAGCATGCAATTATTGGAGCCGCCTGCATTGAAGCCTTCAAATAGGGGAAGAATGGACGTGCCACAAGGTGAGCATAGTGTTCAGCAACGATTTCATCGGTCATGAACATCATTTTCATACCAACGATTCTGAGACCCTTACGTTCAAAACGTGTTATGATATCACCAGCCAAACCACGCTGTATTGCATTCGGTTTAATAAGAATAAGTGTTTTCTCCATAATATTTGTCAGTTATATAAGTTTTCAGGCACGAAGGTAATAAAAAAAGCTAATAATACGAAAATTAAGATGTTAAGATTGAGCGTCGAAGCCCACTCCGAATGTCAGAACTTCACAGTGAACGTATGTCTGCAATTGCTGAACGAATAGCTGACGACAAATCCATAATTGTCGGCTATAGACTTTACAAGAGCAAGTCCAAGACCTGTAGAACCGCTTTTACCGCTTGTATAGAAGCGGTCGAAAAGGCGTGAAGCATCAAGTGCCTCACAGCCGTCGTTGGATATTGCAAGACTGTTTTTTTCAATCCTCACATCAACAGTACCGCCTTCGGGAGCATGCAGGAACGCATTCTTTACAAGATTTGTCACCATTGTCGTTGCAAGTGACTCATTTATATTCACAACAAAACGGGCTGGGAGCTGCCTGTTGCACACAACTCCATTAGCGGAATAGATGTCAGAATAGATTTCAAGTTCACCTTCAATAACCTGCACAAGATCAACATCTGTCTTTTCCGGGAACTGGTTATTGTCAATCTTTGACAACAGCAAAAGTGTACGGTTAAGCCTGTTCATACGGTGCAATGACTGGCGCATCTTTGAGAGTTCGGCAAACTGTTCCTCGGTAAGAGGAGTATTGTCAATTATCCACTCAATGCGTGTACCAAGCACGGCAAGCGGTGTCTGCAGTTCATGCGAAGCATTTCCGATGAACTGTTTCTGTCGTTCCATATGATTTTCGGCGCGCTCTATTGTACTACGTGCCGCCTCGGTCAGTTTCTTGAATTCAAGAATATTCTTCTCTACAGGCAGTCCATCGACACCTTCTCCCGGACGATAATTGTCGAGCCATCGCAGGAGTGCATACAGCGGCCTCATGCTGTAATTGAAAATCAATGTCGTGACAACAAGAATTGTCAGCATAAGCAGCAGATAGAGAATTACAATATGCATGAACACGGCATGCAGCAAATCCTCACGCTCAAATGTCGGCATAGAGACAACAAGCCTGTAAGCATTACCCTCCCTGTCACCGAAGAGCATTGTCAATTCACGTGCAGGTTCAGTCTCCTTTTTCTCATGTATATATACACTTTTGTCCTCAAAGCTCATAGACGCATCAGAAACACGCACCCCCGGCAATGGTTCAATAGAGTATGTATTGTTGCTTCCGTCCCCTACAGGCGGCAACTCCATTCCGGCAAGTACACGCCTCACCAGCACCTCGGCATAATCCTCAAGGCTGTCATCAGCCTCATCGGTAATCTCCTCAACCATAGAGAAGTAGAACACCGTTCCCCATATAAGCATTATAGGGAAAAGCACCAGGGCAAGCCTCAATGTTATGCGATAGATAAGTTTCATTCCTTTGATTCGCAGAATTTGTATCCAAAGCCATACACAGCCTTAATGTTGGTGTCGGCACCAGCTTCGGAGAGTTTCTTCCTCAAGTTCTTTATCTGTGCATATACGAACTGGAAATTGTCCGCCATGTCAATGTGGTCACCCCATACCGCCTCGGCAAGCACAGCCTTGTCTATTATATGTTCGGGGCGCTGCATAAAATAGAGCAGAATGTCAAACTCCTTCTTGAGAAGCGGCATCTCCTTACCCTCTATCGCCACACGACGACTTTGCAGGTCAAGAGATATGTTGCCCACGTTCATTGTATTGTTCACTGCACCGGAACCACGCCTCATCACACTCTTTATACGCGCCGAAAGTTCAGCCATGTAGAACGGCTTTGGCAGATAGTCGTCGGCACCAAGGTCAAGACCTTTTATCTTGTCATCGAGAGAATCACGAGCTGAGATTATTATCACCCTGTCATTCTTTCCGAGCGCCTTAATATGCTCCAGAATCTTGAGCCCGTCACCGTCAGGGAGCATAATGTCAAGCATTATGCAGTCATAGTCATACCCGGCAACCTTGTCTTCAGCCTCGAAGAAAGTCGAAGCAGTCTCAACAACATAGCCTTCACCCACCAATGCGCGTTGCATAATCTCACGCAAAGAGTTGTCATCTTCAATTATCAGCAGTTTCATCGTCGTTTTTTGCCAAAATTATGCGATGTTTTTGAAATCAAACTGAATTACAGTTGTTCTACAAGCTCAAAATCAAGCTGTTTACGGTCGAGATTGGCACGTACAATGCGAATTTTCACGGCATCGCCTATCGTGAATTTACGCTGACGTCGACGTCCAATGATACAATAGTTCGCGTCATCGAATTCATAATAGTCGTCCTGCAGAGTGCGGATAGGTACCATACCCTCGCATTTATTCTCATTTATTTCGGCATAGAAGCCCCACTCTGTCACGCCACTTATAACAGCTTCATACACCTCGCCCACATGCTCACTCATGAACTCCACCTGCTTATATTTGATACTTGCACGTTCCGCATTTGCCGCCACCTGCTCCTGTGCCGAACAATGTTCGCAAAGATCCTCGTATTTGGGCTGGCTAACCGAGCGTGCCCCCTGTGTCAGATAACGGTCCAAGAGACGATGTACAAGCAAGTCTGGATAACGGCGTATCGGCGAAGTGAAATGGGTGTAATAGCGGAATGCCAATCCATAATGTCCAATGTTACCGGTCGAGTAACGCGCCTTTTGCATTGTACGCAAGGATATCTGTTCAATGACATTCTGCTCCTTGCTTCCGTGCACATCCTTCAACAGATTGTTGAGTGCGCTTGCCGATGTTGTACGACCCGAACCGCTACGCATCTTGTAGCCAAGCTTGGTGACAAACTTCGACAACATTGCAAGTTTTTCAGGATTAGGCTGGTCATGGATTCGATATACAAAAGTCTTTGGAGTATTGCCCGACACCTTCTTTCCAATCTTTTCGGCAACCGTACGGTTGGCAAGTAGCATGAACTCCTCAATGAGCTGATGCGACTCGTTGCTCTCGCTGAAGTATACCGACAGCGGCTTGCCCTTCTCATCAAGACGGAAGTGTACCTGTGCCTGCTGGAAGTCTATCGCACCAGACGAGAAACGTTTTTCACGCATCTTCTGTGCCAGACTGTTCAATACAGCAATCTCTTCGAAGTACTCACCCTCTCCGCGTTCAATTATTTCCTGAACCTCCTCATAGCTGAAACGGCGATCACTCTTTATTACAGCACGTGTTATTTCAAAGTTCTTTACTTCGGCCTTCTCATTCATTGTAAAGATGACCGAATATGCCAGTTTCTCCTCATTTGGGCGCAATGAACAGAGGAAATTACAGAGGTGTTCTGGCAACATTGGAATTGTGCGGTCGACAAGGTAAATTGATGTTGCACGTTTGAATGCCTCCTTATCAATGATACCGCCCTCTGTCACATAATGGGAAACGTCGGCAATGTGTACGCCAATTTCCCATAGGCCGTCTCCGGCTGGACGTATTGACAAAGCATCATCAAAGTCCTTTGCATCAACGGGGTCTATTGTGAACGTTGTGACACTGCGGAAGTCGGCACGTTTGGCAATCTCATCGGCAGTAATGTCACTATTCAGTTTGTTTGCAGCCTCCTCTACCGCCGACGGATAGACATACGGCAAACCGTATTCGGCGAGAATGGCATTCATTTCGGTATTGTTCTCACCACTCTTGCCAAGTATGTCAATAACCTTTCCTACAGGATTCTTGCTCTCCATTGGCCATTCAAGGAGTTTAACGACAGCCTTGTCGCCGTCCTTTCCCCCTTTGAGCATATCTTTAGGAATGAATATATCATTGGGCATTATTCTGCTTTCGGTAATAAGGAAAGCATAATGCTTCTCCACATGCAGTTCGCCCACGAATGTATCGTGCTTACGCTTTACAATCTCAACCACTTCACCTTCGCGTCCACGTCCCCTGCGTCGTGCAAACAGCGCCACTCGCACCATGTCATCGGTAAGCGCATGGGCAGAGTTGCGTTCACTTATTAATACCGGCTCACTTCCGTCCTCGGGATAGAACTCATTGTATCCGTTCTTGCTGCGCGAGAATGTACCGTAAAGCATCGATACATTATTGGCAAGCACATACTTGCGGAATTCAGGCTCCATTATGAAGCCGTCAAAAACCATGTCATCAAGAATATGCACACAAAGAGTCCTCGCCGAAGTCGAAGTAAGGTTCAGTTCCTTGAATATCTCTTTTGGACTAAGCAACTTTCCCTCATTACGGCCAAACAACCCAACAAGCATCTCAACAAGCATATTCTTGTTCATGCGTCCTTTTCCCTTTGTACACTTCTTTGCCATATTGCACTATAATAAGAAACGTTTTTACGATGTCACTCCCTCATATCGGCTCCCCACATCAGTTTTTCCTGCAAGTTCTGTATGAACGAGTGTCCTTTGCGGCGTATGATAACCTGTCTGTATCCGGCCTTGCGCACAGTCACACTCATCTGTTCGTCACAGTTCTCATTGCGTCCGTCAATGGCGATAAGGAAGTTGTGGCTACGGCTGTAGACCTTTATCCTGACAGTCGAGTTGTCATCGATTACCATAGGACGCGCACTAAGGCTATGAGGCGCAATAGGTGTCAGAACCAGCACATTCGCGCTTGGAGATATCACCGGACCTCCCACACTCAACGAATAGCCGGTAGAGCCCGACGGAGTAGCAACTATAAGACCGTCAGCCTGATATGTTATCTTGTCCACACCGTTGATAGTAGCTTCAAGTGTCATCATCGATGAAGAGTCATGCTTCATTACAGCAATCTCATTCAGAGCAAACGGATAGCTCTTCAACTCTCCACCCTCGGGCACCGCTTCGATAAGACTGCGGCTCTCGGTGTCATATTCACCTGCATGTATCTTCTCAAGGACAAAATCAAGATTGTCGTTGGATGTTGTAGTCAGAAAGCCGAGACGTCCTGCATTGATACCCAGGATCGGTATCGGTTTACTGCCTATGCGGCTTGCCGTACGCAACAAGGTACCGTCACCGCCAAAACTTATTGCCATGTCGGCTTCAAAGCAGTCACCCTCTATTATTTCATCGGGTGTTGGAGTGGTAAAGCCCTCATTGCACAGGAATTCATAGAAAGGCCTGTCTATGGCAAAAGAGTCATTGTACCTGATTATGGCATCAAACAACTGTTCAATGCTTTTCGACTTTCTTGTCTGGTGTTTGTTACCGAATATTGCGAATTTCATGATATTTCCAAATATTAAACCAACCCTTTCTGCGGTTGTTCTCTCTCTGTCTGCAAATTTAAGACAAAATATATCACTTTATTTTTTTATTTATACTAATTTTGCATCATAATGCAAAAAATATATCCTGCACCACCATTGACAGTGGTCAATTTATCAAAGGATAAGAAGCTTTTATGAAAACGAAACTAAGTGTAAACATCAACAAGGTTGCAACCATAAGGAATGCAAGAGGCGGCAACAACCCGGACATTCTCAAGGTTGCCAAGGACTGTGAACTTTTCGGAGCCGATGGTATCACAGTACACCCCCGTCCCGACGAGCGTCATATCAGACGTGCTGATGTGCCTGCCCTGCGCGCCATTCTCTGCACAGAATTCAACATCGAAGGATACCCGTCAAAGGAGTTCCTCGACCTTGTATTGCGTGTACGCCCCGCACAGGTGACACTTGTTCCGGACAAACCGGCACAGTTGACATCGGACTGCGGCTGGGACACAGTTACCGAACAGGAGTTCCTGCGAGACATAATCAATGAGATACGCGAGGCCGGTATCCGTAGCTCAATATTCATCAATGCCGATATACGCATGGCAGAATATGCTGCAAAGGCCGGCGCCGACAGGGTTGAACTGTACACAGGACCATATGCGCATAATTATGCCCACAACCGCGAGGAGGCTATTGCCCCATTCTTTGAAACGGCACAGCGTGTCAAGCAGCTCGGCATAGGCCTCAATGCAGGCCACGACCTGAGCCTTGAGAACCTCAAGTACTTCACCGACGTGATACCATGGGTCGACGAGGTATCGATAGGCCATGCGCTTATATGCGACGCCCTTTACATGGGACTGGAAGAGACTATTGCCGCTTATCAGAAATGCCTGATAAAATAACGGCAGAGACGTTTTGGCAAGCCCGGACATGACAGAACAGAGGTTAACACCCTCAAAAAAAATGCAAACTTAATTCTATAAATAATTATGATTCATTTAACATCAGTGGCTGCAGAGGCAGCAACAGCAGAGGCAGTGTCATCAATAGAGGTGGCAGGTGCTGTACAGGAAGGTATCAACGTCCTTGAATTGGCAATGAAGGGCGGCTGGATTATGATTGTCCTTGCCGTACTTTCTGTTTTGGGTATATATATATTCTTTGAGCGTTTTGCCGTATTGCGCAAGGCAATGAAGAGAAACCCTCTTTTGCTCGACCGCATTCAGGACAATATCATGGACAACGACCCCAAGTCGGCAATCAACTATTGCGAGAAGGTAAACACACCAATGGCACGTATACTTGCCAAGGGAGTCAAGGACTACAAGCTTGACACAGCATCGGTACGCGAGGCACTCGACAACTATGCAGGTCTTGAGATTGCACAGTTGGAGAAGGGACTTCCTGTCCTCTCTACCATTGCAGCAGTAGCCCCCATGCTCGGTTTCCTTGGTACAGTAACAGGTATGGTACAGGCATTCTGGCAGATGTCAAATGCTGGTAACAACATCGACGTGTCACTGTTGTCAAGCGGTATCTATGAGGCCATGGTTACAACAGTAGGCGGTCTCATCGTAGGTATCATCGCGATATTCGCATACAACTACCTTGTAATCCTTGTTGACAAGATACAGAACCTCATGGAAGGCGACATCATTTCATTCATTGAAATCGTCAACGAAAGCAAGAGCGCGCCAGCCAAAGAGACAAAGCCAGCAGACACAAACGAATAAACTGCGGGGCATTAACCAATCAAAGACAAATTCTTGATATGATTAAGAGAAAGACAAAAGCAATAGATGCATTCTCAATGTCGTCAATGACCGACATTATATTCCTGTTGCTTATATTCTTTATGATAACCTCTACAATGGTGACCCCCAACGCCATAAAGGTGCTTTTGCCACAGGGCAACGAGCAGACCCAGGCAAAGCCTATGGCGCGTATCATCATTGACAAGAACCTGAACTACTACGCAGCGTGGGGCAAGGAGGATGAGATGCCTGTCAGCGAAGAGGAGATAACACCGTTCCTTCTCGATTGCCGTGCAAAGGATTCCGAGATGTATGTAGCGTTGTACGCCGACGAGACAATCCCCTACAGCGAGATAGTCAAGGTGCTTAATATAGCGAATGAGAACCAGTTCAAAATGGTATTGGCAACACGCCGTCCCGACAAAAAGTGATGAAAAATATCTCAAAGGAAAAAATAGAAGGAATCGTCGCTACGGTACTGTTTCACCTGTTGTTGGTACTGCTGTTGATGTTCATTGTCATGGAGAAGCCTCCTTTGGAGCCTGAAGCCGGTCTATCGGTTGTCATGGGCAATGAGTATGCCATGACCGAAGTGAAAATGGCACCACAGCCTCCCAAGCCACAGGTAAAGCCAAAAGCCCAGGAGCCCAAGCCCGAAAAACCGCTCATAACACAAAACAACGAGGAGAGCATCGCCCTTGACTCGGCAAAGAACGCCGAAAAGGAGAGAGAAAAGATGCTTGCCGAGCAGGAAGCAGAGCGCAAGCGCCAGGAAGAGGAGGCTATGAAAAAGGCAACAAACCTCATGGCAAATGCATTCGGCAAGGGCAACTCAATGGGTAGCAAAGGCGAAGACAAGATTGACGAAGGCACAAGCGGTTCACCCGAAGGAGACCAGGAATTCGGAGCTAAAGAGGGTTCAGGATTCGGTAACTTCGACCTCGCCGGACGTTCACTCGCCGGTGACGGCAACCTCCCCATACCTGCATACAATGTTCAGGATGAAGGAACAGTCGTCGTAGCCATAACCGTAAACCCCGAAGGAGTTGTTATAGCAGCCAATGTCAGCCCACGCACAAAGACAGCATCACTTGCACTGCGTACAGCAGCCGTGAATGCCGCAAAGCGTGCCCGCTTCAACACCATTGGCAGCGTGAACAACCAGGTAGGTACAATTACATATTATTTCAAACTGAAGTAATCAGAAGAGATCATGAGCAAAGTATATCTATTTCTTGCCGACGGCTTTGAGACCGTCGAGGCACTTGCACCGGTCGATGTCATGCGCCGTGCAGGCATCGAAGTGACAACCGTATCTATCATGGGACGTAAGGAGGTTGTTTCGGCACAGGATGTTACAGTCATCGCCGACACACTGTACAACGATGTATGCTTCGATGATGCCGATGCCCTTGTACTCCCCGGTGGAGGCACAGGAACAGACAACCTGTCGGCACACCAGCCGTTGCGCTCACAGCTTGTTGCAGCACATGCCAAGGGAACACTTGTTGCAGCCATTTGCGCAGCCCCTATGGTATTCGGCAGGATAGGGATACTCGAAGGACGCAGAGCTACATGCTACCCTGGCTGCGAAGGCGACCTTTTTGGAGCAGAATACACAGCAGCGTCAGTAGAAGAGGACGGCAACATAATAACAGGCTGTGGCCCCGGTGTCTCTTTCGACTTCGGCTTTGCCATAGTAGAGCGCCTGTGCGGCGACGAGGTAGTAGCCACCCTTCGTTCACAGATGCAGTTCAAGTAAAACAGAAACATGAAGAAATACCTTATTGTCGTTGCCGGAGGCAAGGGCACACGCATGGGCGGAGAGATGCCCAAGCAGTTCCAGCTGCTTGGCGGAAAGCCCGTTGTAATGCTCACCCTTGAACGCCTTCACGCAATAGACCCCACAATACAGATTATCCTTGTACTCCCCGCAGAACAGATTGAGCTGTGGACAGAGCTGTGCAAGGAGCACTCGTTCGCCGTACCCTTGTTGCTTACACAGGGTGGCTCCACACGTTTCCATTCGGTACAGAACGGACTCGCACAGGTAGATGACATTGATGAAGCACTCGTAGGTGTTCACGACGGAGTACGCCCCTTCGTTTCGGCAAGAGTTATCGAGGACTGCTATCGCGAAGCATGGATACACGGTGCAGCAATACCTATGATAGACCTGCAGGACAGTCTGCGACACATTGTAAGCGCCAATGGTGTGACCGAAGTCGTTCCACGCGACCGCTACCGCCTGGTGCAGACACCACAGGTATTCAAACTGTCACTATTGCGCCGTGCATACGAACAGCGTTTCATTGAGAGCTTCACCGACGACGCATCTGTTGTCGAGGCCCTTGGCGAGCAGGTGGCAGGCGTTGACGGCAACCGCGAGAACATCAAGCTGACAACACCGTTCGACCTTATGGTTGCCAAGACATTGCTCGAATGCTCGACACAACAACAAGAAATATAAAATACCTGCCCGGTGTGGGCGAACAGCGTGCCACACTGCTCAACAGGGAGTTGAACATACACTCCCTGTACGACTTGTTGTACTATTTCCCCTATAAATATATTGACCGCAGCAAGGTATTCAAGGTTTCCGAGCTTGGCGGACAGATGCAGCACGTGCAGTTGCTGGGAGAGATACGTTCCTTTGAAGAGATGGGCGAAGGAGCATCACGCCGTCTTGTGGCACACTTCACCGACGGTACAGCCTTTGTCGACCTCGTATGGTTCAGAGGTATAAAATTCGTAAAGAACAGACTGCAGCTGAACAAACAGTATGTAGTGTTCGGCAAGCCCTCGATGTTCAACGGCAGAGTGAACATCGCCCACCCCGACGTTGATGACGCATCATCGCTCAAGCTCGACAACATGGGACTGCAGCCATACTACAACACCACGGAGAAGATGAAACGCAGCAGCCTGAACTCCAATGCCATGGCAAAGCTTGTAGGCAACCTGTTCCAACTACTGTCACACGACATACCGGAGACGCTTTCAAAGGACATCATCACCAAGCACGGGCTGATGTCGCTCAACGACGCACTCCACACCATTCATTTCCCCAAGAGTCTTAAGGAGTTGCATGCCGCACAGTACAGGCTCAAGTTCGAAGAGCTCTTTTTTATACAACTGAACATACTCAACTACTCGCGCGACAGACAAAAGAGATATGTAGGACACCGCTTCTCAAAGGTGGGAGAGATGTTCAACCGCTTTTATCGCGAGAACCTGCCGTTCGAACTCACCAATGCACAGAAGCGGGTTGTCAGGGAGATACGCAACGACGTCAACGGCAACAGCCAAATGAACAGGCTTATACAGGGCGACGTAGGCAGCGGCAAGACACTCGTTGCACTGTTGTCGATGCTCCTCGCCAAGGACAACGGCTACCAGGCATGCATGCTCGTACCCACAGAGATACTCGCCGAGCAGCACTGCGCCACACTGCGCCGCATGCTGGGCAACCTCCCGGTTAGGGTTGAACTGTTGACAGGAAGTACAAAGCAGAAGGAGAGAGCACCAATATTCGAAGGACTGGGAAATGGCGATATCGACATACTTGTTGGCACACATGCAGTACTTGAAGACAATGTACAGTTCCGTAACCTTGGTTTGACAGTCATTGACGAACAGCACCGCTTTGGCGTGGTACAACGCGCCAAGATGTGGGCAAAGAACAGCATACCACCGCACGTGCTTGTGATGACAGCAACCCCCATTCCACGCACACTCGCCATGACCCTTTACGGAGACCTTGACGTGTCAGTGATAGATGAGTTGCCACCCGGCAGAAAGCCAATAACAACAACACACATATTCCGTAGCCACACCGACAGCCTCTATTCATTCATACGCAAGCAGATTGACGAAGGACGGCAGGCATACGTGGTATACCCGCTTATAAGCGAAAGCGAAAAACTCGACCTGCAGAACCTTGAAGACGGATACAACAAACTGTGCAACATATTCTGCGACTACAGGCTGAGCAAGCTCCACGGCAAGATGAAGTCCAAGGAGAAAGACGAAGAGATGCGACGTTTCGCAAGCGGCGAGACACAGATACTCGTATCAACCACAGTGATAGAGGTTGGTGTGGACGTACCCAACGCGTCGGTCATGGTCATAGAGAATGCCGAACGCTTTGGATTGTCACAGCTGCACCAGCTGCGTGGACGTGTTGGACGTGGAGCATCACAGTCGTACTGCGTACTTGTCACCGACTACAAACTGTCCGAAGAGACACGCAAGCGCATGGAGATAATGACCACCAGCAACGACGGTTTTGAGATAGCCGAAGCCGACCTCAAGCTACGCGGCCCCGGCGACATGGAAGGCACACAGCAGAGTGGCATAGCATTCGACCTTAAGATTGCCAACCTCGCACGCGACGAGCAGTTACTGCAATATGTAAGAGAGGTGGCCCGTGGCGTACTCGACGCCGACCCAGCACACGACAACCCCAACTACAGAGTAGTTTGGGAGCGCCTGCGCACAATCAAGAACATGAAGAACTGGAACTGGGGAGCAATTTCATAATTTCAAAATCCCATGGCTCCATATACTCCCTTCGTAACTTGCTTCAAAATTCATAATTGACATTTTCCATTAAATGTATTCCATTTTATACACATCACACTTTATTAACTCTTTTTAACAAATAGAAAAGATTTGTTTATTCCAATTTACTTAATTTTGTCAATCTTTATCTAAAGATAAAGAGAATTAAATAGTTAACACAATTCAAATTTATATTCTATGAGAAAATTTACTTTACTTATTGTATCACTGTTCTTTACAATTGGTGCAATGGCGCAGTTTGAGATCGGTACAGAGTACCGTATCAAAGAAAAGAGTAATGGTCTATACTTGACGGTTGGTGGCACTTCTGCTAACCAGTACGGTGAGGTTTACGGTTCTAGCAAGGATGGTGAAGATGGTAGCGACCAGCAAATTTTCACATTCAGTGATGCCGGCAATGGCCAGTATTATGTAAAATCAAATAGTGGCGAATACATCTCGTACAATGGTGGTAATGGTACCGGATGGAATGTAAATGCCGACCCAAGCGAAAGCAATGCTCACGCATTGACATTTGAGGAGACTGCTACTGCGGGAGAGTTTAAAATCAAGTGCTACAACCAGTCAAAGAACGGCATCTGCTATTTCAAGTGGGAGAATGTAGGCGCAAGTGGCAAGTACCACCCATTCAATGATGCTGGTGCCAATAACGCTGCTACTTTCATCGTAGAGAAAGCACGCGCTCAGGTGTTTGCAGTTGTTTATAACTACCAGTATAATGGTGTTATTGTAAAGACTGTGACCCACGAGGTAACCGAGGGTGGTGGCTACCCAAGCGCAGACCTTGCCCTTTATGCAGTAAGTTATGAGAACGTTCCAAGCGGTACTGTATTACAGAACGAGGAGGTTACAATCAATGTAATAGTTGACGCGGCTGCTTATCCATTTGAGTTTGCTGCAACATATGCCGAGATTGGCAACAAGTGGGACAACCTTATTATGCACTCAAACTGGAATAACGGTGGCGGTGCAAACAAATACAGAACATATGTTGGCAAAGACAACGGTGAAACATTGGCGTGGGGTGAACAGCGTTCACTTACCAATCCTGGAGATGACTATTTCTGGGCTTTCGTTGGTGACCCAATCAATGGTTTCAATGTAGTAAACAAGGGCGCAGGTGAGGGTTATATCCTTTCTTCAAATGGCACAGCTAATCCTCTTCTCAAGGAAGCAGCAAATTTGCCCGATGGTTACAACACTACTTGGGGTATCGCTACAAGAAAGTATGATGTATCAAGAGAAGGCGACTATATCCTTGAAGGTGCTTGGTTCTGCTTGAAGCACACAAACGGTTCATATATGAATGCCAATGCCGGTAATGGTAAAGTTGCTTTCTGGACCGACAACGATAACGGTTCTGCAATCCTTGCTGTGAAGCCTTTGGAGATTAACGAAGCTGCTGATGTTGCAACATATTACAGCGACAACTATATTGTAAAACCTACTGGTGCAGAGGTTTACTATGTAAACAATGTAGAGGATGGCTATGCTAAGTTTGCAGAGGTTACAGGTGATAATATTCCTGCTCAGAATGGTGTTGTAGTGAAATTTGTTACAAATGAAAATATTGTTTATGCTCCTGAGATTACATCTGCGGGTGCAACTGCTGCTATCGAAGGCAATATGTTGAAGGGTACTACAAAGAGAACCTTGATTACAAAGGAGACAAACAAGGCATACTATGTTCTTGGTATGACTGATGGTGTTGGTTTCTACAATGCTGTAAACGGTGAGAATGAAGGCGAGTTCTACAACGGTGCATACAAGGCTTATCTTGAGATTGAAGGTGCAAACGAGACTGCTACATTCTATGGTTTCGACTGGGTTGGTACAACTGGCGTTGAGAATGTAGAGGTTGAGGCAGAGGCAGAGGTTATCTACGACCTCACAGGCCGCCGCATTGAGGCTATCACAGCTTCTGGTATCTACATTGTAAACGGCAAGAAAGTTTTGGTGAAGTAATCACCAAAACTTCGATAACACTTGCAGCAAAAGGTCACGCGTAGCGCGGGCGCAGTTCGCGCCGAGTGGGTTGCGAAAAGCAAGTGTTGTCAGTGGTGCTTGAGTAATAATGCAAGGGCGTGGTTCGCCCGCCCTTGCAAAATATAAAAAAGAAAAAATAATTACGATATATGAAGAAGAATTATGTATCACCTCTTACAACAGAGGTAAACGTTGAGGCTGAGGCAATGATTGCAGCTTCTTTGAAATTGGATAGCACTAATTCAGTGGATACCTCAGTAGCCGGTAATCAGCTTTCAGGCGGTAGTCGCGGTGAGTGGGGTAATTTGTGGAACTGATTCCAATAGCAATCCTGAACATAATCGGGTTTGTGTAATTTAATAGGAATTATAGTGAAACGATTTTATTGTACTGATTTATAATAAAATAAGGCTGTGTCATATAGGCACAGCCTTGATTGCTTGTAAATTATTTAACTTTTATACTAACCATTAAAATTTAACTTATGAAGAAATTTTTCTCCTTTTTGTTGGCCGCATTGTGTCTTTCGACACAGGCTTATGCCGACAAGGTGACTGCTTCGACAACATTGCCCGAGAATGGCAAACCGGAGCACGTCTACACAATGGTGAGTGGTAATGGTGCTTATGTTAGCCCAACTACTACTCCGGTTGAGGGTGATGCCGCTAA
>JAZQTU010000017.1:0-22712 GCA_045630965.1 Bacteroidaceae bacterium
AACTGGAACTGGTACTGGTACTGGAACTGGTACTGGAACTGGTACTGGAACTGGTACTGGAACTGGTACTGGAACTGGTACTGGAACTGGTACTGGAACTGGTACTGGCACAGGAACTGGCACAGGAACTGGCACAGGAACTGGTACTAGCGGCCCAGCACAGTACATCAAGTTGAAGGATGCTAATGGTGGTGTTACTGCTACATACTGGGTTAGCGCAGCTACTATCGATGGTGCAACAGTTACATTTGTACCTGAGATGAATGCGACTATCTCAAATCCAGGTACATATACATTCGAAATCCCTGCAGGTCTCATCAAGGCTACTAACGGCGAGGAGTACGCAGGTGGTACATTCACATTCACCGTTGTTGAGCCAACAGGTATCGAGGGTGTTGAGGCAGAGGTTGAGAACAACACAATCTATGACATTTCAGGTCGTCGCATTGCAGAGATCACAAAGGCTGGTATCTACATTGTAAATGGTAAAAAGGTTTACGTTAAGTAAATTTTACCATCGGTGAGAAAGTAATTTTCGAATTACAATAGTTGAACGGGAGTGGAAATCCACTCCCGTTCTTTTTTAGCCCCACCTAACCTCCCCCGTAAGGGAGCCCCTACCCTATTCTCCAAAAAGAAAAAACACAACATTTTGTTTTATCATAATTTTACTATACTTTCGTAACATATGAACAAATGTCCATGGAACCGTTCGAAATACATATATTAGGCTGTGGGTCGGCATTGCCGACAACACGTCATAATGCCAGTTCGCAGGTTGTCAAGATAGGCAACAAACAGTTCATGTTCGACTGTGGCGAAGGGACTCAATTGCAGTTACGCCGCAACCACATACATTTCTCGTTCATAAACCATATATTCATATCTCACCTGCACGGCGACCACACGTTCGGGCTTATCGGGCTGATATCGACATTCGGGATGTTGGGGCGCACCGCTCCACTCCACATATATGCCGACAGCATGCTCGAGAAGGTGATGAAGCCACAGTTGGACTTCTACTGCAAGGATATAAAATTCCCCCTATTCTTCCACAAGATAGATACGACCAAGCAAAATATAATATTCGAAGACAACACCGTAACGATCGAAGCACTACCCCTCGAGCACAGAATGCCATGCTATGGCTTTCTGTTGCGCGAGAAGCCCAAACGGCGCCACCTGATTGGGGATGTTGCCAATTACTACAACATTCCGGCATACATGCGCCAGGCCATAAAGGACGGCGCAGACTTCACCACCTCAAGTGGTGAGGTCATCCCCAATGCCAGGCTGACAAAAGATGCTGACCCTTCACGCAGCTATGCCTACTGCAGCGACACACGCCCAGTACCGGAGTTGTGCGACAGGCTACATGGCGTTGACCTACTGTACCACGAGGCAACATTCGCCGAAAGCGAGAAGGAGCGTGCATTGACTACGCACCACAGCACAGCAAGGGAGGCCGCAGAAATTGCACGCATGGCTGAGGTAAAGAAACTTGTTGTGGGGCACTTCTCTTCGCGATACGATGATGAGTCACAGATTCTTGAGGAGGCACGCGCTGTTTTCCCAAATTGTATATGCGCCAACGAAGGAATGGTAATAAGTATTTGAACCTCTGGGAGTCCGCCCAAACGAAACAAAATTAAACCTTTCCATCAAAAGTTCATCTATTAATTAAACCACCACGTAGGGGCGGTGTCGGCCCGCCCAAAAGAAATAGAGTATATGCCAGTCTACAACGAAAAAGAGATAACAAAGCGCCTCAAGGACAAGAACTTGAGAAATGCAGCATTTTCCCTTGTCGTTGAAAATCACAGCAAGATGATATACTGGCACATACGCAACATGGTTCTGACACACGAGGATGCCGACGACCTGGTACAGGAGACATTCATCAAAGCATGGAACAATATCGACAGTTTCCGTGGCGAGTCACGCATATCGACATGGCTGTACCGTATTGCCATAAACGAAACCCTTTCGTTCCTCAACAAAAGACGTATAGAGACTGTTCCCATTGAGGAGAGCGACCACGACATTGCAGACACCATAGAGAGCGATGCATATTTCAGTGGCGACAGAGCCGACGCCCTGTTCCGCGAAGCAGTGGCACGCCTGCCCAAAAAGCAACGGCTCGTATTCAACATGAAATATTTCGAAGAGATGAAATATGAGGAGATGTCGGAAATACTCGACACCAGTGTAGGAGCGCTGAAGGCATCATACCACATTGCAGTGAAAAAGATTGAAAAATTTATTGAAGAGAGCAATTAAACCTTACACCACAAAGAACATCAAAATAGAAGTAAAGAAACCAAATGGACTACAATAAAGATAAAAACAGAAGCAACTTCTCTACCCCTGAAGGCTACTTTGAAACGCTGAACAGGAAGATTGAGGCTGCAACATGCAACAAGCCCAGCGCAAAGAAAGGCAAGGCACTCTCTTTGTCAAGGTTCAGCGGTATCATGGGATATGCCGCAATGTTTGCCGTAGTGGCATTTGTTGCAACACAGATTATCTTTGGCAATGCATGGAACGGCAATGCCGGAAAAACAACTGCAGCAACAGCCATAACAGATGGCCTTGACGACAGTGACTTCATCGACAACATGCTCGCAAGCTACCCCATCGATGAATACACATTCTATTGCTGCTTGACTCAAGAGGATTAAAAGAACAACAAAGAACAATAAACATGAGAAAAGCATTATTCACCATTGCTATTGCAATAATCGCCGTGACAGCGGCAACGGCACAGGAACACAGAGCCCCTAACCAGAAGCCACACTTCTCTCCCGAGGAGTTCCAGGCAAAACAGAGAAGTCACATTACCGAAAAGGCTGGATTGACACCCGAAGAGGCAGAAAATTTCTTCCCGTTGTTCTTTGAACTGCAACAGAAGAAGTTCGAGATTGAGCGTGGTACACGCAAGGACATCAAGAAACCACGTGGCGAGAAGATGACCGAAGAGCAGTGCCGCGAGTTTGCCTACAATATGGCGGATGCAAAAATTGAGATCGCAATACTTGAAAGGGCATACATCGACAAGTACTTGCAGGTACTCAGCGCTTGCAAGCTACATAAAGTTTTGCGTGCCGAGAATTCTTTCCAGCGCGACCTCATGAAGAGAATGATACAGCGCCGCGATGAGCACAACAGACCACACGAGCGCAGATAACACAATATAATGCATGCAAAAAAAGACGAACATTACAGTTCGTCTTTTTTTGCTTCATTCCAGAGCTCGTCCATTTCAGAAAGTGTCATCTCCTTAAGATTACGTCCCTGTTTTATTGAATGTTCCTCAACGTATGTAAATCGGCGGCGGAACTTGCTGTTTGTCTGTTCAAGAGCATTGTCCGGGTTTATATCATAGAGGCGCGCTGCATTTACAAGACTGAAGAGCAGATCGCCGAACTCTTTCTCCATATCAGCCTTGGCGCCACGCTTCATCTCCTCCTCAACTTCGGCAATCTCCTCACGCACCTTGTCCCACACATCCTCTTTCTTTTCCCAGTCGAAGCCCACATTGGCAGCCTTCTCCTGCATGCGATAAGCCTTTATAAGTGACGGCATTGACGCCGGAACACCACTGAGGATACTCTTGTTGCCATCCTTTTCGGCCATCTTGAGTTGTTCCCAATTCTTGCATACTTCGCCGGCTGTTTCGGCCTTGGCTGTACCAAAAACGTGCGGATGACGGTATATAAGTTTCTCGCAAAGACGGTCGCATACATCCTTTATATCGAACTGTCCCTTTTCACTTGCAATCTTGGCATAGAATGCCACATGAAGCATGACATCGCCCAGTTCTTTACAGATATTGGAGGTATCGTCCGCCACGAGTGCATCGCATAGTTCATAACACTCCTCTATTGTGTTAGGGCGCAGTGACAGATTGGTCTGTTTCCTGTCCCAAGGGCATTTCTCGCGCAGCTCGTCAAGTACGTCAAGAAAGCGCCCGAAGGCTTCAAGCATTTCTTCTCTATTATGCATAATTTCAGGTAATGGTATTGACCTAACAGTTTATTTATTCGCAGAATTGTCATCCTGAACGAGAGTGAAGGATCTCTTAAATTGCTATTAAGATGTTTCGGCTTCGCTCAACATGACAAATAGTGCACAAGTCAACTACTATGTTATTTCTATAATTTTTAGAGTTTTGAAGTGCAAATGTAAGAAAAATGGGCTAAAGTCAAAAACGGCTTGTGGGTTTTGCCATGCAAGCGCCATATTTTCAAAGTTTTTTCTTCCTAAAGACAAATAATTAAATAATAAGAGTTAACTTTGCAGTTAGCATAAATTAGAATAATTGTATAAAATAAAAATATCATGAGCTTAGCAAGCACTTATATACCCGCAGAGGTTGAAGAGAAGTGGTACGAGTATTGGATGAAGAACAATCTTTTCCACTCGGAGCCCGATGAAAGAGAACCGTATACCATTGTAATTCCACCGCCAAACGTTACCGGTGTATTGCACATGGGTCACATGTTGAACAACACAATTCAGGATATTCTCGTGCGCCACGCACGTATGCTTGGCAAGAACGCATGCTGGGTACCGGGTACCGACCATGCCTCTATTGCAACCGAAGCAAAGGTTGTAAAGAAGCTCGCCGAGCAGGGAATTAAAAAGAGTGACCTCACACGCGAGGAGTTCCTCAAGCACGCATGGGAATGGACCGACGAGCACGGCGGCATCATCCTCAAGCAGTTGCGCAAGTTGGGAGCATCATGCGACTGGGACCGCACATCTTTCACAATGGATGAGGTTCGTAGCGAGAGCGTTATCAAGGTTTTCTGCGACCTTTACAATAAGGGACTTATCTACCGTGGCCTTCGCATGGTGAACTGGGACCCAAAGGCACAGACAGCGCTCAGCAACGAAGAGGTTATATATAAGGAGGAGAAGAGCAAGCTCTACTATCTCAAATACTATGTGGACGAGGCTGCAGGTTGCACCGACGGTGAGGAAGCCGATGCTGTAACACTGGCTGCAACAGATGCATTCGACCCGACAGTAAAGCATCAGGTGCTTCACCGCGATGCCGACGGTCGTCGTTACGCAGTTGTTGCAACAACACGTCCCGAGACAATAATGGGTGACACAGCAATGTGTATCAACCCTAAAGACCCCAAGAACACATGGCTCAAGGGCAAGAATGTAATTGTTCCGCTCGTAAACCGTTCAATCCCCGTTATCGAGGACCGTTACGTAGAGATCGAGTTCGGTACAGGTTGCCTCAAGGTAACTCCTGCACACGATACCAACGACTACATGCTGGGCAAGACACACAACCTTGAGACAATTGACATATTCAACGCCGATGCAACTATCAGCGAGGCTGCAGGCATGTATGTTGGCATGGACCGCATGGAGGTTCGTACAATCATTGCCAAGGACCTTGCCGAAGCAGGCTTGCTCGAAAAGGTTGAGGATTATGACAACAAGGTGGGATACAGCGAGCGTAACGCCGATACAGCTGTAGAACCACGTCTTTGCATGCAGTGGTTCCTTCGTATGCAGCACTTTGCAGACATCGCATTGCCACCGGTAATGGAAGACCGTCTCAAATTCTATCCTACAAAATACAAGACTACATACAACAACTGGCTTGCAAACATCCAGGACTGGTGTATCAGCCGTCAGTTGTGGTGGGGACACCGCATACCTGCATACTTCCTTCCTGTTGCCGAAGGCGCAGAGGAGAAGTTCGTTGTAGCAGAGAACCGCGAAGAGGCTCTCAAGCTTGCACAGGCTATCCCCGGATATGAGAATATTACAGCCGACGAACTGCGCCACGACGAGGATGCACTCGACACATGGTTCAGCTCATGGCTGTGGCCTATTTCGTTGTTCAACGGTATTCTCGACCCAGGCAACAAGGAGATAAGCTACTACTACCCCACAAACGACCTTGTTACCGGCCCGGATATCATCTTCTTCTGGGTTGCACGTATGATTATGGCAGGTTACGAATATCAGGGTGAAATGCCATTCCGCAACGTATATTTCACAGGTATCGTACGCGACAAGCTCGGCCGCAAGATGAGCAAGTCACTCGGTAACAGCCCCGACCCACTCGACCTCATAGCACGCTACGGCGCCGACGGTGTACGTATGGGTATCATGCTTTCGGCTCCTGCCGGAAACGACATTCTCTTCGATGAGAGCCTCTGCGAACAGGGACGTAACTTCTGTAACAAGATCTGGAATGCATTCCGCCTTGTAAAGGGTTGGAACGTAAGCAACGAAATAGAACAGCCTGAAAGCTCAAAACTCGCTGTCGAGTACTTCAAGGAGACACTTGCCAAGTCGGCAGCACTTCTCGAAGACCAGTTCGGCAAATACCGCTTGAACGAGGCTCTAATGAATGTATACTCACTCTTCTGGGATGAGTTCTCGGCATGGTACCTCGAAATGGTTAAACCAGCATATGGCTCACCTATCGACGCAGCTACATACGAGGCTACACTCGGATTCTTCGACAGCTTGTTGCGTTTGCTCCACCCATTCATGCCTTTCATCACCGAAGAGTTGTGGCAGAGCATCAAGGAGCGCCAGGAAGGCGAGAGCCTCATGGTACAGAGCGTCAAAGAGCTTGCAACAGCACACGACGAAGCATTCTTGGGCAAGATTGCCGTTTTGAAGGAGGTTATCGGTAACATCCGCGCAATACGCCAGCAGAAGAACCTCTCTCCACGTGAGCCACTCGCACTGCAGATTGTTGGCGAGTCACCTGTTGCTGGTCTTGAGAGCATCATGACAAAGATGGGTAACCTCACAGCAATAGAGAACGTTGCCACACCGGACGACACAGCTGTTTCATTCCGCGTGGGCACAACAGAGTTCGCTGTACCAATGGGTTCACTCATTGACAAGGATGCTGAGATTGCCAAGATGCAGGAGGAACTTGCTTACCACGAGAAGTTCCTCAAGAGCGTAGAGGCAAAATTGAACAATCCTAACTTTGTAAGTAAGGCTCCCGAAAAGATTATTGCAATCGAGCGCAAGAAGCAGTCGGACGCTACCGAAAAGATTGCAATGCTCAAGGAAAGCATTCAGAAACTTTCAAAGTAAAAGGTTTTATATAGGGGCAGGCCGCCCAAGAAAAAGCAACAATGGAAGACAAAAAACGCATAGCTATAATGGCGCTCGGCGCGCTGTCGGTTATCCTCCTTATAACAGGAGGGTACCTATGGTTTGCCTTGCGCAACAGCGAAGCGTATAATGTCGAAATTCAGGAACTCATGGCTCTTGAAAAGGAGGAGATTCTGAATGACCTTACATCGGCACAGGTACAGTATGACGAGCTGATGGTACGCATAAAGAATGACTCGCTCAAGATTAAGCTTGAGAAGGAGCAGATGCGTACACAACAACTGCTCGAAGAGCTTGAGCACATAAAGACCACCAGTGCTTCGGAAATTACCAGATTGAAGAAGGAACTGAAGGCGGTGCGTGCTGTGCTCAAGAACTATGTCATGCAGATTGACTCGCTCAACCGCGAAAATGAGTCGTTGAAGAGAGAGAACAAGGCTGTACGCAAGAAGTACAATGAAGCATCGCGCAAGATAACCGACCTGAGCGTGGAGAAAGCGGCTCTCAGCGAAAAGGTAACGCTCGCATCACATCTTGACGTAACAGGAGTACAAGTTTCATTGTTGAAAAAGAACGGTAAGGAGACCGGCAGCATCAAACGTGCAAAACAGATTGAGGTTGCATTCTCCATTACAAAGAACATCACTGCCGAAACTGGAGAAAAGACGGCATACATAAGAATTATGCAGCCCGACCAGGAACTGCTGACAAAGAGCGAAGGAAACACCTTCGTTTATGAAAACCGCACGATAGGGTTCTCCATGAGCCGCAAATTCGAATATACCGGCGAGAGCCACGACCTGACTCTGTACTGGGATATCGAGGAGACGCTCAAGGAGGGAGAATACGATGTATTCATATTCGTCGACGGTAACATGATTGGAAGCGGCAAGGCAATGTTTGAGCAGTAATTTTGAAATAAAGAGAAAAGAGATCCTTCCTAACGTCAGGATGACAACAGCCAGGTAGTGTCATTCTGAGCATAGCCGAAGAATCCCAAAAGAGAAAAGATAATTCAAAAAATATACAAAGATGAACATTTTAGAACTTAGCGAACAGGAGATTGTACGTCGTGAGGCACTTGCCGAACTACGCAACATGGGCATTGAGCCATATCCAGCAGCAGAATACCCTACAAACGCGTTCTCAACAGATATCCTTGCCGAATTCAGCGACGAGGCTGAGCCACGCGAAGTATGCATCGCCGGCCGTATGATGAGCCGCCGTGTAATGGGTAAAGCATCATTCATTGAGCTTCAGGACTCAAAAGGACGTATTCAGGTTTACATCACACGCGATGATGTTTGCCCGGGCGAGAACAAGGATACATACAATGTATTGTTCAAGCGTCTTCTTGACATCGGTGACTTTGTAGGTATCAAGGGTTTTGTATTCCGTACACAGACCGGTGAGATTACCGTACATGCAAAGGAACTTACAATCCTTTCAAAGAGCATACGTCCGCTTCCTATCGTGAAGTACAAGGACGGTGTGGCATATGACAAGTTCGAGGATCCCGAACTCCGTTACCGTCAGGGTTATGTTGACCTCGTTGTAAACGACGACGTGAAAGAGATCTTCATCAAGCGTAACAAGATTTACAGCTCTATGCGCGAGTTCTTCAACTCAAAGGGCTACATGGAGGTTGAGACTCCTGTACTGCAGTCAATCCCCGGTGGTGCAGCTGCACGTCCATTCATCACACACCACAACGCGCTTGACATTCCTCTTTACCTGCGTATCGCCAACGAACTTTACCTGAAGCGTCTTATCGTGGGCGGTTTCGAGGGTGTATATGAGTTCTCAAAGAACTTCCGCAACGAGGGTATGGACCGCACACACAACCCAGAGTTCACATGTATGGAGATTTATGTTTCATACAAGGACTACAACTGGATGATGTGCTTCACAGAGCAGATGCTCGAGAAGATTGCTCTCGATGTAAACGGCACAACCGATGTAAAGGTTGGTGACAACATCATCAGTTTCAAGGCTCCGTTCCGTCGCGTGACAATGCTCGACTCTATCAAGGAGTTCACAGGATATGACCTCAACGGCAAGAGCGAGGAAGAAATCTTCGCTATATGCAAGGAGCTCAAGCTTGAGGTTGACGAGACAATGGGTAAGGGCAAGCTCATCGATGAGATATTCGGAGAGTTCTGCGAGGGCAACTACATACAGCCTACATTCATCACAGACTATCCCATTGAGATGTCACCACTCTGCAAGCGTCACCGCGAGAACCCAGACCTCACAGAGCGTTTCGAGCTCATGGTTAACGGTAAGGAACTTTGCAACGCATACAGCGAGCTCAACGACCCGATTGACCAGGCAGAACGTTTCCAGGAGCAGTTGCGCCTGAGCGAGAAGGGTGACGACGAGGCTATGTTCATTGATAAGGACTTCGTTCGCGCACTCGAGTATGGTATGCCTCCTACATCGGGTATGGGTATCGGTATGGACCGTCTTGCAATGCTCATGACAGGACAGACCACAATCCAGGAAGTTCTGTTCTTCCCACAGATGCGCCCCGAAAAGAAGGTTCCAAAGGACAACGCTGCAGCATTTGCAGTTGTAGGCGTGCCCGAAGAGTGGGTTCCCGTATTGCACAAGGCTGGATACAACCTTGTAAATGACCTCAAGGGAGGCAACGCACAGAAGATACAGATGGAAATTGGCGGTATCAACAAGAAGTTCAAGCTTGGTTACACTGTTCCTTCGGTAAACGAAGTTGCCGCTTGGATTGAAAAACTCGGATAATATAAAACAATACAACTATGGAACTTTCCAACAAACAGATTGCCATTATGGGAGGCGGAAGTTGGGCTACGGCTATTGCCAAGATACTGCTTAACAACTGCGACACCATAAACTGGTACATCAGACGCGATGACCGCATCGAGGACTTCAAGCGTTTGGGACACAACCCGGCTTATCTGTCGTCGGTAAAATTCGACACCAACAGAATAAACTTCTCGTCGGATATCAACAAGGTTGTAAAAGAGAGTGACATACTGGTGTTCGTTACACCTTCACCCTACCTCAAGAACCACCTCAAGAAATTAAAGGCAAACCTTGAGGACAAGTTTATCGTCAATGCCATCAAGGGTATTGTTCCTGACGAGAACCTTATCATCTCGGAATATTTCAACAAGGTGTACAAGGTTCCTTATGACAATATCGCGGCCATTGCCGGTCCTTGCCATGCCGAGGAGGTTGCACTTGAGCGTCTGTCGTACCTCACAGTCGGATGTTCAAACATCGACCATGCAAAGCAGTTTGCAAAGAAACTGGGCAGTAACTTCATCAAGACATCTGTCAGCGATGACGTTGTAGGCATTGAGTACGGTTCGGTTTTGAAGAATATCTACGCTATTGCTGCCGGTATCTGCAGTGGCTTGAAGTACGGCGACAACTTCCAGGCAGTGCTCATGTCTAACGCAGCTATTGAGATGAACCGTTTCTTGAGTGTGGTACACCCCATTGAGCGTACAATCAATGATTCAGTATACATGGGCGACCTACTCGTTACAGGATACTCACGCTTCAGCCGTAACCGCGTGTTCGGTAGCATGATTGGTAAAGGTTATTCAGTAAAGAATGCCCAGATTGAAATGGAGATGATTGCCGAAGGATACTATGCTGCAAAATGTATCAAGGAAATAAACGAGCACTACCGCATCAATACTCCTATCATTGACGCAGTGTACAACATCCTTTACGAAGGCATATCACCGGTAATTGAGATTAAACTATTAACCGATTCCTTCAAATAAAAAGAAATTACTAAAATATAAACTTCTGCGTTACGCTTGCCTTAAAAATCCTTATTTACGTTTAGTAAACTCCGGTTTTTTAGACTACGCAAGCCTTGAACTTTATATTTTATTCATTCCTTTAATATATCAGTCTAAAACTAAACAACACCCTTAAGAAGAACTATTGCCCCCAGTCTTAGGTGGACGAGCGAAGCGGAGAGGGTAAAAAACAACAATAACAATGAAAAATATATCATTAAACATCGACAAGGTAACAGGTTTTGTTACACGCGAGCAGATTCTTGCTCTTGAGCCGCAGGTAAAGAGCGCACAGAAGGCACTTGAAGAGGGCACACTCCCAGGTAATGACTTCCTCGGTTGGTTGCACCTTCCTTCATCAATAACAAAGGAGCACATCGACGACATCAACGCTACAGCACAGACACTCCGCGAGAACTGCGAGGTTGTAGTTGTTGCTGGTATCGGTGGTAGCTACTTGGGCGCACGTGCCGTTATTGAGGCATTGAGCAACAACTTTGCTGCACTCATGGGCGACAGCAAGAACCCAAGAGTTATCTTCGCAGGACACAACATCAGCGAGGACTACCTCTATGAGTTGACAGAGTACCTCAAGGACAAGAAGTTCGGTGTAATCAACATCTCAAAGTCAGGTACAACAACCGAGACAGCTCTTGCATTCCGTCTTTTGAAGAAGCAGTGCGAGGACCAGCGCGGTAAGGAGATGGCAAGCAAGGTTATCGTTGCTATCACCGACGCTGTCAAGGGTGCAGCACGCATCACAGCAAACAAGGAGGGTTACAAGAGCTTCATCATCCCCGACAATGTAGGTGGACGTTTCTCAGTTCTTACTCCTGTAGGTCTGTTGCCAATCGCTGTTGCAGGCTTCGACATTGAGGCTCTCGTGAACGGTGCACGCGACATGGAGAAGAATTGTGCTCCTGAAGTTCCATTCGAGGAGAACATCGCAGCAATGTATGCCGCTACACGTAACGCTCTTTATGCCGACGGCAAGAAGATTGAGATTCTTGTTAACTACCAGCCTAAGCTCCACTTCACATCGGAATGGTGGAAACAGCTCTACGGTGAGAGCGAGGGTAAGGAGAACAAGGGTATCTTCCCAGCATCGGTTGACTTCACTACCGACCTTCACTCAATGGGTCAGTGGATTCAGGAGGGTGAGCGCACTATCTTCGAGACAGTACTCTCTATTGAGAAGCCAAACAGCTCACTCACTGTACCAAGCGACGAGGAGAACCTCGACGGCTTGAACTTCCTCGCAGGCAAGCACGTAGATGAGGTTAACAAGATGGCTGAGCTCGGTACACAGCTCGCACACGTTGACGGTGGCGTACCAAACTTACGTATCTCAATACCTGCACTCAACGAGTACTACATTGGTCAGTTGCTCTACTTCTTTGAGATTGGTTGCGGTATCAGCGGTTACATTCTTGGTGTAAACCCATTCAACCAGCCAGGTGTAGAGGCATACAAGAAGAACATGTTCGCATTGCTTGACAAACCTGGTTACGAGGAGGAGAGCAAAGCTATCCGCGCAAGACTCTGATGAACTACAAAGAGATTATTGAAAAATACACGCAACTGCATGGCAACAAGCCCATGCAGTTGCGTGCCGTATTGTTCGACATGGACGGAGTACTATTCGACTCCATGCCATTCCACGCCGACGCCTGGTCACGTGTGATGACCGAAGCCGGATACAACTTCTCAAAAGAGGATGTATACATGAACGAAGGACGTACAGGAGCAGATACAATAAACACTGCAAGCCTGGAACAGTTCGGCAAACCGGCCACACAAGAAGAGATTGACGCGCTATGCAAGGCTAAATGCGAAGTGTTCGACACCTACCCTCCTACACCACGCATGAAAGGCGCCATTGAGCTTGTAGAAAAAGTCAAGGCATGCGGACTGACACCAATGATTGTCACAGGTAGCGGCACACCAACCCTGCTCAACCGCATACAGAGCAACTTCCCCGGACTGTTCGACGAGAGATACATCGTCACCAGCTTCAACGTTAAACGTGGCAAGCCCTACCCCGACCCATACCTTCTTGCACTGGAGAAAGGCGGACTTGCACCACACGAAGCAATAGTTGTTGAGAACGCCCCCCTAGGCGTCACAGCAGGCGTTGCAGCCGGCCTGTTCACAATAGCGGTAAATACAGGCCCACTGAACCCACAAGTCCTCACCAACGCCGGCGCAAGCATTGTATTCCCCTCAATGCAGGCACTCTGCGATGAATGGGAGAAACTATACCAGGCTTTTTGAGTTGATATAAATGAAAACCATCGCAAGGAAAATACAAGAAGGATTAAGCAGTCATTACCCCACTGGTGAAGTGACTGCACTCACACGTATACTTGCAATGGAGTTGCTTGGTGTGTCACAAATGGCGTTCTTCCTTAAAGATGAGATAACATTAACCGTTGAACAGGAACAATTGCTCTGCAGTGCCATTGAGCGCCTGAAAAAGCATGAGCCTATTCAATATATCCTTGGCTACAGCGATTTCTGTGGCTTGAGGTTCAAGGTAACATCAGCAACACTTATTCCACGCCCTGAGACAAGCGAGTTGGTGGAATGGATTGCAGCAGAAAGCAATGGGAATGAGAATATTCTGGATATTGGTTCCGGCAGCGGTTGCATTGCTGTGAGCCTAGCGAATAAACTACCGCAAAGCAATGTTACTGCATGGGATATCTCAAACGATGCACTATCTATTGCCTCTGAGAACAGCAAAGCAAACAACTGCACTGTAACTTTTGAGCAGGTGGATATTCTGGCATACAAGCCTGCGAGCAGGATGTTCGATATTATTGTCAGCAACCCTCCTTATATAAGAGAAGTAGAGAAAGAAGCAATGCACGCCAACGTGCTCGACTGGGAGCCGCATACAGCGTTATTCGTGCCCGACAGTGACCCATTGCTGTTCTACCGCACAATAGCTGAACATGGACTTACAATGCTAACCACCGGCGGAAGGCTATACTTTGAGATTAACCGTGAATACGGCAACGAAACGGTTGAGATGCTTGCAGCCCTTGGCTACACAAATATTGAGTTACGCAAAGACTTTGCCGACAATGACAGAATGATTAGAGCCATTAAAAATTAACCCCTCAGTCTGTAAACAGACAGCTCCCCTAAAACAGGGGAGCAATAAAAAAAGCCTTTTTAGTCAACCTCAATATAATACTATGAAAAAGCCCATACCCCCAGCCGAAGCCTTAAACAAAGCCGCGGCATACTGCACGCTGTGCGAACGCTGTGTGAGCGAATTATGCACCAAGCTCACGGCATGGGGTGTGCCACATAACGAACAGGAGAAAATCATTGAAAGGCTCAAAAAAGAGAAATTCATTGACGAGGCACGTTACTGCAATGCATTTGTCAACGACAAGCTGAAATTCAACCATTGGGGACGTATAAAGATTTCGGCTGCACTGCGCGAGAAGTTGCTTCCAAGAGAGCTAGCAAAAGAGGCTCTGGACAATATTGACGAAGAGCTGTACATGGATATACTCGCCGAGGTTATTGCCACCAAACGCAAGGAGTTCAAAGGTAAGGAGGATTATGCCACAAGGCAAAAACTGATGCGCTTTGCTGCAAGCCGCGGCTTTGAGCCGGCAATAATCATGCGCATGATAGATATCAGTGACTATGAAATGGATTTCTGATTTAATAGACCTTATATTCCCGCGCCACTGCCATGTATGCGGTGAGATACTGTCGCGTCAGGAACAGGATATTTGCCTCAACTGCCTGTACAAGCTTCCTAAAATTGAAAAGATTCACCTTGACGAGATTGAAAAGATCTTTTGGGGAAAATGCGAAATTGCATCGGCCACATCATACATATATTACCAGAAGGGATCACCCTACAACCGCTTGCTGCACAAAATGAAGTATGAGAGCCGCCCGGAGATTGGCACAAGGTTGGCAATGATGGCTACAGAATGTATCAAAGAAAGCGGTTTCCTTGACGGAATAGATGCTATAGTCCCCTTGCCACTGTCAAAAAAGAAAAGACGCCAGCGCGGCTATAACCAGTGCGACTACATAGCCGAAGGTCTCTCAATCAAAAGTGGAATACCGGTAATAAAGGATTGTGTCGTACGCACCAAAGCAAATGAGACACAGACACACAAAAGCCGCGAGGAGCGTTGGAGGAACGTCGAGGGTATATTCTCACTCGCCAAGCCCGAAGCAATAGAAGGAAAACACATTCTGCTGATAGATGATATTTTGACTACCGGAGCAACGCTGACTAACTGTGCCATAGCAATACAACAAGGTTGCAACTGCAAGATAAGCATTTTCACGCTTGCATATACTTACAATAAAATATAAAAAGTGCATATGCAAGGCTTGAGATAATTACAAAAAAATAAATCCTGCTTCATAACGAAGCAGGATTATTTATAAACTCATAATCAGTTCATTAACAAATTACTTAGCGAGCTTACCGTCTGAACCAAGCACGTTGATAATCTTGTGCTTGTACATCTTCTCCATGTTGTCGCGAGCTGGACCGAGGTACTTACGTGGGTCGAACTCAGCTGGTTTCTCAGCAAAAGTCTGACGGATAGCAGCAGTCATAGCCAAACGAGAGTCAGAGTCGATGTTGATCTTACATACAGCTGACTTAGCTGATTCACGCAACCACTCTTCTGGAATACCGATAGCAGCCTTCAAAGCACCACCGAACTTGTTGATAGTTGCAACTTCGTCCTGAGGAACTGAAGAAGAACCGTGAAGTACGATAGGGAAACCAGGAAGCTTAGCCTCAACAGCCTTCAATACGTCGAATGCGAGTGGAGGAGGAACCATCAAACCTGTAGTTGGGTCAATTGTGCACTGCTCAGGAGTGAACTTGTAAGCACCGTGAGAAGTACCGATTGAGATAGCCAAAGAGTCGCAACCTGTACGTGTAGCGAAGTCGATAACCTCTTCTGGATCTGTGTATGTGTGGTGGTCTGAAGAAACCTCATCCTCAACACCTGCCAATACACCGAGCTCACCCTCTACAGTTACATCGAACTGATGAGCGTACTCAACAACCTTCTTTGTGAGAGCAACGTTCTCCTCGTATGGGAGGTGTGAACCGTCGATCATCACTGAAGAGAAACCAGAGTCGATACAGCTCTTGCAAGTCTCGAATGTATCACCGTGGTCGAGGTGAAGAACGATTTCAGGATTTTCGCAACCGAGCTCCTTAGCGTACTCAACAGCACCCTGAGCCATGTAACGAAGCAAAGTAGCGTTAGCATACTGACGAGCGCCCTTAGAAACCTGAAGGATAACTGGTGACTTTGTTTCAACTGCAGCCTTGATAATAGCCTGCATCTGCTCCATGTTGTTGAAGTTGAAAGCTGGGATAGCGTAACCACCCTCAATTGCTCTTGCAAACATATCTCTTGTGTTTACAAGACCTAATTCTTTGTAATTTACCATAGTTATTTAATACTTTAAAGTAGTTAGATAATCGCTTTTACTGCCCAATGGGCGTAATTCAATGCAAAATTAACAAATTCTTTGATTTTACACGATTTTAATCGCAAAAATATTGATTGGTTCAATATGAAGCATCACTTTCGGCAATGAATTTTGTAAATAATAATCTACTTTCACAATAAATAAATTATATTTGCGGTAAAGGACGGATAAATGCTGTACAAATTGAATTGGTAATTTCCGGCACTAAAAGTTCGTCCACACATAATCAAAAACAAAGAAGAAGATGTATATAATAGGTATAGCAGGCGGTACCGGGTCCGGAAAAACCACTGTCGTAAGAGAGATTATCAATTCACTGCCCGAAGGCGCAGTTGCCGTAATTCCGCAGGATTCATACTACAAGGACAGTAGCGATGTCCCTGTAGAAGAGCGCCAGTTCATTAATTTTGACCACCCCGACGCTTTCGATTGGGAATTGCTCATTGAGCAGATAGCCATGCTAAGGGAAGGGAAAGCCATTGAACAGCCTACATACTCATATATAACATGTACGCGTCAACCCGAAACCATTCACATTGAACCCAAGGAGGTGATAATTATTGAGGGCATCATGGCGCTTGTAAACCCGGAGCTACGCGATTTGATGGACTTGAAGATTTTTGTCGATGCCGATGCCGATGACCGTCTCATTCGCATCATTAGACGCGACGTAATTGAACGCGGACGCACTGCCGAAACTGTAATATCGCGTTACGAACGTATAGTAAAGGAGATGCACTGGGAGTTCATTGAACCGACAAAGAAGTTTGCTGATATAATAATGCCTCAGGGCGGGCACAACAAGAAAGCTATAAAAGCCTTGCAGATGTCAATAGGATATTTCCTGAAATAAATGAAGAGCGTATATACATATCCTTTAGCACTGATTGCACTGTTCATTGTCTTTATAATGTACGGTGATAACATATTCGGTCACTACCCCAAGAAAGAACCAAAGGTGGTGTTCGTAAAGGATAGATATACATACATTCCAAAATACGTACAACTGTCCGATTATGACGAGCATTTCAGGAATGCCGGTGAAATCATTGGCTACGACTGGACATTGATTGCAGCCATTGCCTTCACTGAATCTCGATTTGACAGCCTGGCAGTTTCCGAAGCCGGAGCATTGGGAGTGATGCAGGTGATGCCCAACACACTACGTGGGTTCGACATCCCCGACTCAATGCACCTTGATGCAAAGACAAATATTATGGCTGCAACGGAACTGTTGAGAGCACTTGACAAACGCTTCAGATACATAAACGACAAGAACGAAAGGATTAACTTTGTTCTTGCATCGTACAATGCCGGATACGGACATATACAGGATGCCATGCAGCTTGCAAAGAAATATGGCAAGAACAGGTTTGTATGGAACAACAGTGTCGACTCGTTCCTTATATATAAGAGCCAACCCGAATACTACACAGACAGCGTATGCCGTAACGGTGTATTCAATGGGTGGCGAGAGACCCTTCACTTTGTAAGAAAGGTACAGCGTAACTGGCAGAGGTTCTCACAACGACAACAGGAATACTCCGATTCAATCAATACTATAACAGCAAACGACAAGACAATCATAATACAATAAAAGGCAAACTTAACGTTTGCCTTTTATTGTATTATAATGAGTTAAGAATCATTTACTCAACTGCTCATGCATTGCTGCCGCAGCACGACGACCGTCACCCATAGCAAGGATAACTGTTGCACCACCACGTACAATATCACCACCTGCATAAATGAATGGTATTGATGACTGCATGCTGTCATTTACAGCAATTGTATTCTTACGTCCGAGCTCAAGACCTTCTACCGATGTAGGAACAAGCGGATTAGGAGATACACCTACAGAGACTACAGCCATATCAATGTCAATAGTCTCAATAGCGCCTTCAATGGCAACAGGTGAACGACGACCTGAAGCATCAGGCTCACCAAGCTCCATCTTCTGCAACACTATCTGCTTGACACAACCCTTCTCATCTGAGATATACTCGATAGGATTATGCAATGTAAGGAACTCTACACCCTCCTCTTTTGCATGCTTTACCTCCTCAAGACGTGCAGGCATTTCAGCTTCGGAACGACGATAGATAATCATTGCACGTTCTGCACCCAAACGGAGCGCTGTACGTACAGAGTCCATTGCTGTATTACCACCACCAATGACAGCCACACGCTTGCCAATATGCATTGGAGTGTCAGTTTCTGGGTTTGAAGCGTCCATAAGGTTGACACGTGTCAAGTACTCGTTTGAAGAGAGAATATTAATAGAGTTCTCACCAGGAATATTCATGAAGTTAGGAAGACCGGCACCCGATGCAACAAAGACACCTGCGAAGCCCTCTTCCTGAAGCTGAGCTATAGATATTGTCTTGCCAACAACACAGTCCTTGACAAACTCAACACCCATCGCACGCAAATTCTCTATTTCTGTTTCCACTATAGCGTTAGGCAAACGGAATTCGGGAATACCATACTTGAGTACACCACCAATTTCGTGCAATGCTTCAAACACTGTAACTGAATAGCCAAGCTTTGCCATATCTCCGGCAAATGAGAGACCTGCAGGACCCGAGCCGACAACAGCAACTTTCTTACCGTTTAAAGGAGCAACCTTGGGAGCCGGCATTTCACCGCTCTCACGTGCATAATCGGCAGCAAAACGTTCAAGAGCACCGATAGCAACAGGTTTATGTCCCATCTTAATGTGTATACACTGGCTCTCGCACTGCTTCTCCTGAGGACATACGCGACCACAAACAGCAGGCAAAGAACTTGTCATCTTGAGCACCTGAGCAGCCTTTACAAACTCGCCACGCTCAATATTCTTGATGAATGAAGGTATCTTAATATTTACAGGACATCCCTCCATACATGCCGGTTTTGGGCAATCAAGACAACGCTGAGCCTCAACAAGAGCCATCTCTTTTGTAAAGCCAATGTTAACCTCTTCGCGCAACTTTGTTGCACGGTAAGCAGGCTCCAATTCAGGCATTACGCAACGCTCTATTGCTGTACGTTCCTTTGGTTTCATATTATTGCGGAGCTCCACACGCCATGATGCATCACGGTTTGTAAGATCATCCTCCTCACTTGCACACGATACATGTTGCTCGAGTTTTTCAATCTCATGCGCCTCCTCGGCCTTGAACGAGCCAAGACGCTGCATCATACCGTCGAAATCAACCTGATGACCATCAAATTCAGGACCATCGACACACACGAACTTGGTCTTTCCGCCAACAGTTACACGGCAAGCACCACACATACCAGTACCATCGACCATGATTGTGTTAAGTGAAACAACTGTAGGTATTTCATACTGCTTTGTGAGCTTGCAGACAAACTTCATCATGATAGCAGGACCGATAGCCACACAGTGGTCAACCTTCTCACGTTTTATTACACGTTCTATACCTTCGGTAACAAGACCCTTGTCACCGTAAGAGCCGTCATCAGTCATTATGATAACCTCGTCAGAGACCTCACGTACCTCCTTTTCAAGGATAATAAGATCCTTTGAACGTCCGGCAAGCACCGAGATTACACGGTTACCAGCCTTCTTGAGTGCAGCAGCAATTGGCAGCATAGGTGCAACACCCACACCTCCACCGGCGCAAACCACTGTACCGAAGTTCTCGATATGAGTTGCCTGACCAAGAGGTCCAACAACATCGGTAATATAATCACCTTCGTTCAAGTCGCATATACGGCTAGAGCTAAGACCAACTTTTTGAATAACAAGAGTGATAAGTCCTTTTTCAGGGTCGGCATGAGCAATTGTCAAAGGAATACGCTCACCCTTTTCACCAACTCTCAGGATAACAAAATTACCAGCTCTGTATGCCTTGGCAATGAGAGGAGCCTCTACACGCAGACGGAACACCTTTTCCGAGAACTGCTCTTTCGATACAATTTTATACATGATATTAGAAACTGTTTTAATTTCTTATAAAAATACACACGCTTACCTTGCAAAACCTTTCTTGGGCAGGCAAACCCAGCCCCTACATTGCAATGCATAACGAGTTATCACCTTTTGACCTCTATAAGTATAAATTAAATAAAAAGTGGGAGAACAAGGCTTGCGAAAATTTTGAAAACAGGAGTTTAGTTAGCCTAAATGACTGTTTACAAAATTGAGTATAACGCAGTTATCACCTTTTTAGTTAATTTATAATTTCAAATCCACAGTAAGGAACCAAAGCCTTTGGAATACGAATACCCTCAGGTGTCTGGTTATTCTCAAGAAGAGCTGCTACTATACGTGGAAGAGCAAGAGCAGAACCATTGAGAGTGTGGCAAAGTTCAGTTTTCTTGTCAGCTGTACGATAACGGCACTTCAAGCGGTTTGCCTGATAGTTGTCGAAGTTTGAAACAGAAGAAACCTCAAGCCAACGCTGCTGTGCTTCTGAATATACCTCAAAGTCAAAGCAAAGAGCTGCTGTAAAGCTCATATCACCACCACAAAGACGGAGAATACGATAAGGAAGTTCAAGTTTCTGAAGCAAACCTTCAACGTGCTCGAGCATCTCTTTATGAGATTCTTTACTATGTTCAGGAGTGTCAATACGTACAATCTCAACCTTTGAGAATTCGTGCAAACGGTTAAGACCACGAACGTCCTTTCCGTATGAACCAGCCTCGCGACGGAAACACTGTGTGTAAGCACAGTTCTTGATAGGAAGCTGTTTCTCATCTAGGATAACATCGCGATAGATATTTGTCACAGGAACCTCTGCTGTTGGAATGAGATAGAGGTCATCAAGACCGCAGTGATACATCTGTCCTTCCTTGTCGGGAAGCTGTCCTGTACCGAAGCCTGATGCAGCGTTCACCACTGTTGGAGGCATAATCTCCACATAACCAGCCTTGCGTGCCTCATCGAGGAAGAAGTTGATAAGCGCGCGCTGTAGCTGTGCTCCCTTACCTTTGTAAACAGGGAAACCTGCGCCAGTAATTTTAACGCCAAGGTCAAAGTCGATAAGGTCGTACTTCTTAGCAAGTTCCCAATGAGGAAGAGCGTTTTCTGGAAGTTGTGTTTCCATTCCGCCAGTCTTCTCTACAACATTGTCCTCTGCTACTGCGCCTTCGGGTACCTCGTCGTAAGGAATGTTAGGGATAGTATAAAGCACCTGCTGCAAATTAGCCGCAGCCTCATCCATCTTTGCCTGAAGTTCTGCAGCTTTTACCTTAAGAGTTGCTACTTCTTCCTTCACAGCATTAGCCTCGTCTGCAGAACCAGCTTTCATTAGTTGACCGATTTTTGCTGCAAGTTGCTTGTTCTGTGCAAGAACATTGTCAAGTTCCTGCTGTGCAGCACGACGTTCTTTGTCAAGCTGCAACACCTTATCTATTGTTTCCTGAGCATTCTTGAAATGCTTTTTCTCAAGTCCTTTAAGAACCTTCTCGGTTTCTTGGCTGATTACTTTTAGCGTTAGCATGATATTATTGTTTTTTAATTATTTATTCAATTCAGATATGGCTTTTTATCTTTATACGGAAACCATATTACTAATTTACAAAAATACAACTTTTTTAATTATTTAACAGCAAAATGCCAAAAAGTTACACAAAAGCAAAAGTTTTTTATTCCAACAATTTAACAAAAACAAAAAGAGGCAACCCCGAAGGATTGCCTCAAATTTGATTTGACAAGAATTATCAGTTCTTCTCAGCGATAGGAGTAACTGAAACGTAGCTCTTGTCGTTCTTGCCACGCTTGAATGTTACAACACCGTCAACCAAAGCGTAGAGAGTGTGGTCACTACCCATACCGATGTTTGCACCGGGGTTGTGAACTGTACCACGCTGACGTACGATGATATTACCGGCTTTACATACCTGGCCACCCCAGATCTTAACACCAAGTCTCTGACTTGCTGACTCACGGCCGTTCTTTGAACTACCAACACCTTTCTTATGTGCCATAATACTTAAACTTTTAATTAACCGATAACTTCCTTAACAACTAACTCTGTGAACTGCTGACGGTGACCGTTCAACTTGCGGTAGCCTTTACGACGACGCTTGTGGAACACCAACACCTTGTCACCCTTAACCAATGCAGGGTTGATTTCGCGTGTAGTAACGATGTTCTGACCGTCCTTAGACTTGCGAACAATTTTCTGCTCACGAACATTGCCGATATAGCAAACTACCTTTGCGCCTTCTACAGTAGGAGCACCTACAGTTACAGCACCATCCTTATCCAACAACAACACGCGGTCAAACTCCACTGTTGTGTCATTCTGAGCACCCTTGATGTGGTGCACGAACAGCTTCTTA
>JAZQTU010000018.1:0-32851 GCA_045630965.1 Bacteroidaceae bacterium
ATTGATAAATAGCGTCTTACGCTCTATGTGGGTAACCAAATTAGATATAAAACGATAAAATGTTGGAGAATATTTGTGAAAGATATTCTCGGGGGGACAAGAAATTGGCAAAGAAAATCATATCAAATACAAGTACAAGCATCAATTTGCAGAAATAATCATTTGCATTTAGACTATATATTTTTGTATTGCTGTGTTTTAACCCCTAAAAATAGCTGTTTTTGTCCCTCGAAGTGCCCGAGGGACAAAAAGGGACAAAAAAATTATGTCCCTCGAATGTCTGGGGCACAACCGGGGGACAAAATTGACTTTTTAGCAAAACGTAAAATTCGCAAAAATACAGATTTTGTGCATTGTATATCAATATGTTATGTGCATATTTAGTAGTTTTTTTTAATTGTTTATTGCTGAAAGTGTAAATCGCTGATAATCAATGCTATATGCTTTACTATTTCCCGATGCAGAAATTGGCAAAGATGTTGCCAAGCACTTCGTCGGTGGTCATTTCGCCGACTATTTCGGAAAGGTTACCTATGGCGGCGCGGAGAGGTTCGCTAACGAGGTCACCGGGGAGGCCACCTATAAGCCCTGCCTGTACTTCTCTTATATTGCCTAAGGCGCGTGTAAGGGCTTCGTAATGGCGTGCGTTGGTAACGACTACATCTCCGGCTGTTATTGCGGGAATAGCGGCGCTGCGCACGAGGTATTCTTCGAGTTTGTCTATATTATTGCCATTACGTGCCGAAATTGCCCACAAGTCATCGTTGTTCCAGTCGGCATCAACGGCGTACTGTCCAACCATTTGACGTCCCCACTCCATTGCTTTTGCAAGTATCGTGGCATCGACGGCATCGCTTTTGTTCACCAGCACTGCAAGTTTCTTTCCGCTACACATCGGCAACAGTTTCTTAGCGAGTTCTTCTATCTGCGAGAATTCGGCTGTAGGGTCTATTAGCCACAGGGCTATTGAAGACTTTTTCAACTGTTCTATGGTGCGTTCTATTCCCATACGTTCCACTACATCCTGTGTTTCACGTACACCGGCGGTATCGATAAAACGGAATGTAACACCATTGATTGTCATTGTTCCTTCTACCGTATCACGTGTGGTTCCGCATATATCACTTACAATGGCTCTATCTTCCCTCAGCAGTGCGTTGAGCAATGTACTCTTACCTGTATTTGTCTCACCTACTATTGCTACCGGCACGCCATTCTTTACGGCATTTCCTACACTGAACGAGTCGGCAAGGCGCGCTATCACTGTTTCTACCTCATTGCATAGGGTCTGCAGCTCTTCGCGGTCGGCAAAGGTTACATCTTCCTCACTGAAGTCAAGTTCGAGTTCCATGAGCGTTGTCAGCTTCAACAACTTGTCGCGCAACTTACCCAATTCGTTGCTGAAACCGCCTTTTAGCTGGTTCATAGCAAGACGATGCGATGCGCGTGAGGTGGAGGCTATTAGATCGGCCACCGCTTCGGCACGGCTCAAGTCCATCTTTCCGTTCATGAATGCACGCATGGTAAACTCACCGGGTGTTGCCTGACGTGCGCCCATATCGAGCAATGCAAGTATGACCTGCTGTGTGATATATGCCGATGCATGACAACTTATCTCTACACTGTCTTCGCCTGTGTAGCTGTGCGGGGCACGCATAATGGTTACCAGCACTTCGTCAAGCACTTCGTTTCCGTCGGTGCATATATCGCCAAAGGCTACGGTATGTGTCTTGCGCTCAGTAAGCGGTTGTCCTTTACGTGGCGTAAATATACGCGATACATATTCAATGGCATTCTCGCCCGATATTCGTATAACGCTTATTGCACCTCCTTGCGGCGTTGCCAAAGCGCATATTGTGTCATTCATCGTTTTCTGTAGTGTATTTATAATTAAGGGCAGGGGTTGCTCGCCCCTGCCGTTCTATCAAATTCTGTCAAGAACTGTCAGTATCAGTTCATTCATTTTAACAGCATAATCAATATTTGCCTCTTTGGCACGACGGTTGGCAATAACAAGACACACCGTGACTGCCTTATGCCCCATAAGCGCAGCAAGACCGGCTAAAGCCGAGCTCTCCATCTCGAAATTGGTAATACGCTGTCCTTCGTACTCAAATGACTCTACAAGCTCATTCTGCTTTGGGAAAGCCAACGGCACGCGTAAGCGACGGCCCTGCGGCCCAAAGAATCCTCCGCATGAGATTGTCACGCCACGCACCATATCGTCCTTTGCTATGCGCTCAACCAGTTCTTTGTCTGCCGGTATTATATAAGGGGCACAGAGTAACGGCGACCAACTGAGGTGTTTCTTGAACGCCTCCTCAAAGGCGAGGTCACACGCCTCGTTGCGTCCTTCGTAGAAGTTCAGCAGGCCGTCGAAGCCTACCGACTTTACAGAACATATATACGACCCGAGCGGTGTATATTCCTGCAAGCCTCCGCAGGTTCCGATGCGTACCAGTTCCAACTGACGGAACTCATCCTTTTCATAACGTGTCTTGAAGTCAATATTGGCAAGTGCATCGAGTTCATTTACCACGATGTCGATATTATCGCAACCGATACCCGTACCGACAACACTGATGCGTTTGCCTTTGTATGTTCCTGTTATGGTACGAAACTCACGCGCACAGACATCACACTCCTGCTTGTCAAAAAAGGCTGCTACTTTAGGTACTCTGTTCGGGTCACCTACAAGAATAACCTTATCGGCCAACTGTTCGGGTTTTACACCCAAATGATATATGGCTCCATTTGGTTCTATCAGCAGTTCCGAGGGGGCAAAATAACGTTTCATAATCGTATAATTTAGTATTTACGAATATTCAACACATCAGTCCTTTGCAATGTTGTCGCGCATTGCTGTATCGGCCTGAATATTTTTCATGCGATAATAGTCCATAATACCAAGGTTACCGGTACGGAATGCCTCTGCCATAGCCTTTGGCACTTCAGCTTCGGCCTCGATTACATGTGCGCGTGCCTCCTGCGCACGAGCTTTGTTCTCCTGCTCAAGAGCAATAGCCATAGCACGACGCTCTTCAGCCTTAGCCTGAGCTATATTCTTGTCGGCATTAGCCTGGTCTATCTGCAATGCAGCACCGATATTCTTACCTATGTCGATATCGGCAATGTCAATAGATAGAATCTCGAATGCAGTTCCGGCATCAAGACCTTTCTTAAGCACGAGCTTTGAAATAGAGTCGGGATTCTCAAGTACTGCCTTATGACTCTCGGCCGAACCGATAGACGATACGATACCTTCACCTACGCGTGCAAGAACAGTATCCTCGCCGGCACCACCGACAAGACGTTTGATATTCGCGCGTACTGTAACACGCGCAATAGCAATCAACTGAATACCATCCTTTGCTACCGCTGTAACATGCGGAGTGTCTATAACCTTTGGATTTACCGACATCTGTACTGCCTCGAACACGTCACGTCCGGCAAGGTCAATGGCTGTTGCCATCTGGAAAGATAGTTCGATATTGGCCTTTGACGCAGAAACAAGTGCATGTACAACTTTTTCCACGTTACCTCCTGCAAGGTAGTGTGCCTCGAGGCTGTCACGGGTAATATCGTTCAAGCCGGCCTTGTGCGCCTCAATCATAGCCTGCACAATCTGGTATGGAGGCACATTACGTATGCGCATCAAAAAGAGCTGCATCAAAGAAATTCTAACTCCCGATACCTTGGCTGACAACCAAAGCATGAACGGAACATAATGAAAAAAGATAGCAAGGAAAATGATGACAGCCACCACTACTCCTGCAAAAAAATAGGTATTCATAATGGTATAAATTAATAATTTACTTAATGACTTTGACAAAAACGGTATCGCTTGATACACGTACAATCTCTACAGTCTCACCTTCATCCACAAAGCCGGATTCCGATTTCACCTCTACGATATTGCCGTTGATTTCGGCCTCACCAATCAGCGCCAAACGTGTACGCGCTACACCTTTATCACCGGCAGCAAACTTGCTCAACTCATCTTCCTTGACAGTTGAATCAATATTCTTGTTCAACGCTACCCTGTCAAGCGACTTGCCATACAACGCCCAAAGGAAAAGTGCGACACATATGACACACGCCACAGCAAGAGTTATCCACCCTTCAAGGCTTCCGATAAGAAAGAAAGAGTAGGCTATTGCCCCTACCATTGACAATCCTCCCAAAAGACCGGTAAAGCCGAATCCCGGGATGAAAACGACCTCTACAACCAAGAGAATCGTTGCAAAAAGCACCAATGATGCAGTTATAACATATTCCATAAGCAATCTATTGTCATTTATATAATTCTTCTTGTTCAATTCGTCTGATCTCACGTTCCATTTTAATCAATGCGTCATATTCCTCCTCTACTTCACGTTCGAGTGTAAGAATAGCGTCACGCATGCCCTGCTTCTCCGCTGCTACAGCCTGTGCATACTGATCGCGCATACGCTGCAAAAGAGCCATATCATCCTCAAGATCCATTTTACGTTCCCGCCACTCCTTGAACAGTTCACAAGCCTCTTCACTTACAAAATCGGAGAGCCTGGTGTAATCATGGCTGTCGTCCAGGACAAAGAAGAACTCCTTTCGCGCCCCACTCTGCGATGCAGCATACAATAGCAAAGCGTATTGCTGTTTTGCCTTTTGAACCACCTCTTCATTCTCCTGCGTGTCGACAATCGATTTTATCATCGCTCTGGAGAGAAGTGTTTCAAAGCCAAGTGATTCATCATATTTTACAGCCTTATTATTCGGTATAAAGAGATATACACAGACCAAGCCGTCGGGTTGGTTACGGTCAGTAGCAAACCAGCCGATATTTGCAACTTCATTTATCGCAAGCATGTAGTCATTGGCTGTTGAATTGAATGGCATACCTAAATTATCAGGACGCAAAAAACGACCGGTTTCCGTGTTTAGACGAGTAATAAATAGGTCATAACCACCTATAGAGCCTTCACCGTCACTTGCAAAATAGAGGGTAACGCCATCGGAAAGCATAAAAGGATAATCGTCGTTACCTTTGGTGTCAAAGCCTTCAAGCCTTTTTGCTCTACCCCATTCGTCACCTACACTACTGTTGCTATAAAGTTTCATCAGACCATCATCTTCAACTTCTGAAAAACAGATATCCATACCGCGCTCCGAACAATATATGTGTCCCTCCAGAGAGTTGTCATCAAAGAAAGCCGCCTGAGTTGCAACAGTTCCCGCCTCATTTCCAAGATTGTAAACCGACAGAAAATTCTGCTTGTCAACTACAAAACTATCAATTATACACACCTTTTTACACTGCATTACCATGCGGTTGAGGCGGGTTATTTCGGACAGTCGCTCACGATATTTCTCACGCAAGGAATCAACTTTTGTCATGTCAATGAAATCAGTATAACATTTCATCGCCGCAGGATAGTTGAGGGATGAGGCATGAAAATCACCAAGATAGCGGTATGCATTGGATATCTTGCGTGATGCAGCATATTCAAGCATTGGCTGCACGTTGACAGTATCGCCTGTCTCAAGACAACATGCCGCATACCAATAGTTACATTCAGCATCCTTGGGTGATTTCTTCAACAGCTTTTTGAACATAGGCTTGGCCTTGGCATATTCTCCTTGCTGAAAAAGTTTACGTGCAGTGTTTCTGTTCTGCGCAGATACATTACCCGCTAACAAAAGAAGTAGAAACAGCATGTAATATATCGGTTTCATCTTTATATTCATCGTTGTGGCATATTTCAATTAATAATGCGAATATATATAAATAAAAGCAACAAGCGAGCCAAAAGGCCTATTTTTTATATAAATTAATATAAACGGAACGTTTTTTGAAAAAATCAGTCGGGCAAAAGAGAAAAAGAGAGAGATCGATAGGCGATAAAAGAGCTATTTTAATTAACTTCGCGGCGCAAAACAGACAAAGGGAGAAAAATGCCAAAACCAACCGCAGAGCAGGCGCTATACAAGCGCATACAAAAGCAATTCGGGCGCGCCACAAAAGAGTATGAGATGCTGAACGACGGCGACAGAATTCTTGTAGCCCTTTCAGGAGGAAAAGACTCACTGACAATGCTACAGTTGATGGCAGAACGCAGCCGCATATACAAGCCTAAGATAAGTATTGTTGCTACACATGTAAGAATGACAAATATTCCTTACAATGCAAACTTCACATTCCTGCAGGAACTCTGCGACAGTCTCGGGGTCGAGTTGCATATTCTCGAGAGTGGTTTCGACGCAAGCACAGACAAGCGCAAATCGCCATGCTTTCTATGCTCATGGAACCGCAGAAAAGCACTATTTACCCTCGCGCAGGAGATTGGATGCAATAAGATTGCATTGGGACATAATATGGACGACTTCATAGAGACAATGCTCATGAACATGACATTCCAGGGTACATTCAGCGCCATGGCACCAGTGATGAAGATGGACAAATTCCCGATGACAATAATACGTCCTCTTTGTCTTGTAAACGAAAACGATGTCGAAGCATACGCAAAGGAACGAGCATTTCCACCACTGGAAAAGAATTGCCCATATGAGAACGATTCGCATCGCAAAAGCATGAAGGAACTGCTTGCACACCTTGAAACATTAAACCCCGAAGCACGCTATAACCTATGGGGTTCTATGGGTAACATACAACCTTCACTGCTACCTCAAAAAACAAACAAAAACGATAAAAATATTTAACAATGTCAAAAGCAATTCTTACACTTGTACTATTGGTGATATCAAACACCTTTATGACACTTGCATGGTACGGCAACCTCAAGTTGCAAGACATGAAGATTATATCACCCAACACATCAATAGTGCTAATTGTACTTTTAAGCTGGTGCGTAGCACTCCTTGAATACTCATTCCTCATACCCGCCAACCGCATAGGTTCGGAAATCAACGGTGGACCATTCTCACTGGTGCAGCTCAAAGTCATCCAAGAAGTAATTTCATGCCTCGTATTCGGTGTGATAGTTTCGGTTCTCTTCAAAGGCGAGTCTCTCCAATGGAACCACCTTGTTGCTGTAATATTCCTTATACTTGCAGTATATTTCGTCTTCATGAAATAATACATATATTATATAATATTCTCGCGCCGGATGTATGACATACATCCGGCGCGAACCATTAAAACACTATTTATTTACTAAAACAATTAAAACAGAGAACTATTTCTCATTATGCAGTCACTGCATTATCGATGGTTTTTCTTTATCTATAGATTTACGGTAATATCCGTAATATTTCATTTTCAACCGAAATAGCGGTTAAACAAGCCCTCAAAACCTTTTCCATGACGAGCCTCATCCTTTGCCATCTCGTGTACAGTATCATGGATTGCATCAAGATTCAACTCCTTAGCACGCTTTGCAATACGATACTTGTCTGAATTAGCTTCAGCCTCTGCGTTCATGCGCTTGTCAAGGTTTGTCTTTGTATCCCAAACAACGTCACCCAAGAGTTCTGCAAACTTAGCAGCGTGTTCTGCCTCTTCCCATGCATAACGTTTGAAAGCCTCGGCAATTTCGGGATATCCCTCACGGTCAGCCTGACGGCTCACTGCAAGCTACATACCAACCTCAGTGCATTCACCAATGAAGTGATTGTTGAGATCCTTGATCATCTCATCGTCGCAACCCTTTGCCACGCCAATGACATGTTCCTGAACAAACTGGATTGGTCCTTCCTGCAACTCATTGAATTTATCTGCCGGAACCTTACACATTGGACAACGCTCTGGAGCAGATTCACCTTCATGTATATAACCACAAACTGAACAAATGTACTTTTTCATAATCATAATATTTTAAGCCGTTAATAATTCGTTTTTATTTTTCATTTCTGAAATCATTGCAAATATACAATGGTTTTATCCAATCATCCAAATTTTCAAAGAACTTTTTTCATAGTTTTTTGTTAAAAAATGCAAACACAATTTTAAGCGGCTTAATATCATATAAATAAAACAATAAGGAATTTTCATACATTCTTTGAACGAAAAGAACACAAAACCGATACTCAAGCATTAAAATTTGAAAAAAAGAGAAAAAATTCTTTGTTGTATGAAGTTTTAGTTCTAAATTTGGGAGATTAATAATATATTATTAAGAATTGGAGCGAACATTATCAATAATATTGATGATATTCAGCATTTACCGGAAAAACAAAATAAATATTATATGAACAAAACTTTTCTAACCACTCTTAAGAGCCTTGCTTTTGCTGCATCAATCATAGCATCAGGCAGCATGTTTGTAAGTTGTGTAGAAGACATTCCAGATGAGAAGCGTTTTACCTTTACAGGAGAGACAATCGCCAGTCATCTTGAAGACAATCCAGAATTCAGCCATTTCTGCACAATCCTTACAAAAGCCAAATTAGGTAAGAAATCACCAAGTAACATGTTAAAGACCTTGTCTACATATGGTTCATACACATGTTTTGCACCTACCAATGAAGCTATCGAGGCATATTTGCTTGAAAAATCGCAGGAAGAGAACAGCGGAATTACATCACCATATCTGGAAGACCTGAAAGACTCAATGGCGACTGTAATTGCAAAGAACCACCTTATAGAAGCAGGTTACAGAACCATTGACATAAATGGAAATTCATTTCCACAACAGACTATGAACTTCCGTTCTGTATCATTCTCTGTAGATACTATCCCCAACAGTGGTGGTATCTACAAAATAGTCTTGGATGGACAAGCAAATATCACAGAAAAGGATATTGAAACAGAAAACGGTTATATTCAGGTTATTGACAAAGCTCTGAATCCATCAGAAAAGCCACTTGACGACCAGCTTGAAATGTGCAAAGGTTTTGAACTTTTTGCAAAAGCATTGAAAGAGACCGGCTGGGGCAAGAAGATTGCTGAGACCGAAATTGACAAGAATTACGACGGAACCCTAAAGCACGCCGGACTTATCTCAAAAGCTGAAGGCGAGGCACCATACCCCGAAAGATGGCAGCAGTTGCATACAATTCTTATCGAAAGCGATGACCTTCTTGCAGACCCGACCAAGAACCACTTGGGCGAACCAATCACAACACTTGAGCAGCTTGAGAAGTTAGCACAGAAATTCTACGGAGATGAAAAAACAGGCGAATACACTGACCCAGCCAATGCTTTGAACAAATACATTGCTTACCACATCCTTGACCGCAAGCTAGAGTATAAAAAAGCAGGACCCGGTGGTTTCATCATGGAAAATTACGAATATGGTAAGTTCAAATCAGAGGTAAACCTGCCTACTTCATTCGACAGATACGACTATTTTGAGACAATGCTTCCATTCTCACTTGTAAAGGTGACACGTCCAAAGGCTGGAACACCATTGCAGGATGATATAGTAATAAACTATTCACAGGAAGACGGAACAATACTTGATAAGGTAACTGAGGACGGAATTGACATGTCGCATTATCTAAACGTTATTGTACAGAATCCTGACAGCTTGAACATTGATGGTTTTGTCACCGAGGCTAAGAACGGAACAATGTTTCTCATTGACAAAATCCTCGTATACAATGAAGAAGAGATGCGTTCAAACGTTTTGAATGAGCGCATGCGTTGGGATGTTACATCACTATTCCCAGAGCTCACCAACAACACAGTACGTTGGGGATTCAAGAATGCAAACCGCAAGATCACATACATCCCACACAACTACTGCAAGAGACTTGAAGTATTGAGTACTACAACAAACATATTCTACCTGCACCCCACAGAAGCTGTAAACCTTGGTGGTTATGCAAACTATCAGGGAGATGAGTTACTGATTGACGGACAGTATGACTTCAAGTACCGAATCCCATATGTTCCAGATGGAAGATATGAAATACGTTTTGGATATTCTCAGAGTAACCTTCGCGGTGTGATACAGATATATTTGGACGATGCAATATGCGGTATTCCGGTCGATTTGCGTAACAGCGCTGAAGCACAAGCTAGAATCGGTTGGTTCGAAGAGGAAGGAACTGCAAACGAAATTCTGGAGAAGGACAAGGCTATGAGAAACAAGGGATTCATGAAGGGCCCCGCAAGCTGCCACCTTGACCTTGACAACCCGACTTCAACTACTGGTAACATGAGATACTCATCATACTGTATCAGAAGAATTGTAGGCCAGTTCGACCTTGGAAAGAGATATGACAAGAATGGCAACCCAGACGGACACTGGATGCGCATAAAGAGTGTCACAAAGAACGCCACAAATGAGCAGTTCAATCAGGACTATCTGGAAATTGTTCCTATTGGAGTTATAACAGACCCAAACAAACCCGAAGACCAGTATTAATAGACTGTCAAAGATACATAAAGCGGAGGTGGAACACCATCTCCGCTTTATAATAAGGAGCAGACTCACAACATACTTGCCTGACAATCGTTGAATAAAGAAAACCAATACACACATGAAATACGGTTTTACAAGAATTGCCACTGCAGTTCCGGCTATAATTTCCGGATATTGCAAGAAAAACTCAAGTGAGATAATATCCATGATGAAGGATATTGCCGAAAAAAACGTAGAGCTGGCGTTGTTCCCTGAACTATGCCTGACATCCAGCAACTGTGGCGACCTATTCCTGCAAAATACATTTATTAAGGAGTGCGAACAGACAATCAATGAAATAGCAGACAGCACAAGAGGCATTGATACGATTATAGTATTCGGTGCTCCGGTAATATATAGAAATTCAATATTCAATTGCGCCATTGTTATACACGCTGGAACAATTTGTGGTATTGTACCAAAGAACATAATAAAGGATTTCGGAAGCCATGAAAGCCGTTGGTTCAACTGTGGCGAGGCCATACCCGACGGAACATCAATTAAAATCTGCGACAAGGAAGTTCCATTCGCAAAAAAAGCCATCTTCTCTACAAAGAGCTACAGTTTTGGAGTAGAGATTGGAAATGAAGCAGAAAGCCCGATATCTCCGGGAGCCGTACTGGCTGCTAATGGAGCAGATATTATCCTCAACCCCTGCTCTATTGAGGAACTTGCCGACAGCAACAGACAGACAAGAATCAGGATTGAAAATACAAGCCGTCACTGCAAATGCGGTTACATATACTCAAACATTGGATGGGGTGAATCAACCAGTCGCGCATCATACGCCGGATACAGCGCCATTGCAGAGTGTGGAAATATCATCGCTGAAGGCAAACGTTTCCAAACTGAATCAAACTACACCATAGCAGAGGTAGATATTGAAAAGATAATAAACAACCGCAGGGCAGACAAGAATTTCAGCCGTAACGACAATGTAGAACGGATTATAATTGAACAGAAGCAAAACTGCGACGATAAATTGTTCCGTAAAATAGATGCCACCCCATTCATTCCTTCAGACGACAGAAAACACAAGCGTTATGAAGAGATTTTCATGATACAGTCTACAGCCCTTGCACGCAGAATCATACACACGCATGCAAGTACATGCGTAATAGGCATTTCCGGAGGCCTTGATTCTACGCTAGCTCTGCTGGTAACAGAAAAGGCGTGCCAACTTGCAGGAAAGAAAAGTAGTGACATCATAGCTGTAACAATGCCTGGATTCGGTACATCAGGACGCACATACAACAATGCAATGAGAATGATGGAGAAATTAGGCGTAACAATAAGAGAGATATCCATCAAGAACGCCTGCACATTGCATTTCCAGGATATAGGACATGATATCAACAAACACGATGTGACATACGAAAACTCACAGGCTCGCGAACGCACACAGATACTTATGGATATCGCCAACATGACAAACGGTATCGTTGTCGGCACCGGCGACCTGTCTGAACTGGCGCTTGGTTGGGCCACATACAACGGTGACCACATGAGCATGTACGGTGTAAACGCTTCAGTTCCCAAGACACTCATGCAGCACCTCGTACGATGGGTGGCAGAGAACAATGGTGATAACAGCCTAAGAGAAACACTGCTTGACATCATAGAAACACCGATATCTCCGGAGTTGATTCCTGCTGACCACAATGACAACATCAAGCAAAAAACCGAAGACCTTGTAGGACCATACGAACTGCACGACTTTTTCCTATACAATTTCATACACAACGGTTTCTCTCCTGAGAAGACATACTTCCTCGCAAAGAAAGCTTTTGCAGAGAGCTATGACAATACAACAATAAAGAAGTGGCTTTCAACATTCATGCGACGCTTCTTCATACAACAGTTCAAACGTTCGTGTATGCCCGATGGTCCGGCTACAGGCAAGTGCAATCTTAGCCCACAAGGCGGATGGATAATGCCGGCAGACATAAGCGGAACACTTTGGAACGAGGCATGCAATAAAATTGAAAATGAATAAAGATAAAAAAACAGACCAATTGGTCTGTTTTTTTATCTTTATCAGTCATTTTGACGCAATACAAGTCAAAATGTCAGTCAAAACTCTATTGGTTCATATTTTGTTCTAATCTCATTGAAAGGAGATCAAAGTATGAACTTTAACAAATTTACAAACAAAGCCCAAGAGGCTATTCAGGAAGCTGTAACAATTGCACAGACAAATGGACAGCAAGTGATTGAACCGGCACACATAATGGGAGGAGTTCTGAAATGCAGCGAACAGATAATCTCTTTCCTTCTACAAAAATGTGGTTGTAATATTAATAAGGTAAAGAATGAGGTCAATAACCTCATATCCACATTACCAAAGGTGAGTGGCGGAGATCCATATTTAAGCAGAGAGAGCAACAAGACTATAACAAGAGCCGAGGAACTGGCAAAACAATTTGGCGATGAGTTTGTATCAATAGAGCCATTATTGTTAGCAATAATAGAAATAGAGAACCCTGTTAGCAATATTCTGAAGAATAACGGTGCAAACAAAAGCGAACTCGAAAAAGCAATCAAAGAACTTCGTCAGGGAGGGAATGTCAAATCACAGAACGCCGAGGAGAATTATCAGGCTTTAGAGAAATATGCCATCAATCTCAACAACGCTGCAAAAAACGGAAAACTAGACCCGGTCATAGGTCGTGACGATGAGATAAGACGTATTCTGCAGATTTTAAGCCGTCGCACAAAAAACAACCCTATACTTATAGGAGAACCGGGAACTGGTAAAACAGCAATTGTCGAAGGACTGGCCCGCCGCCTTGTCAGAGGTGATATTCCTGACAATTTGAGGGACAAACAGATATATTCTCTCGACATGGGCGCACTGGTCGCTGGTGCGAAATACAAGGGCGAATTTGAAGAGCGTCTGAAAGCCGTCATAAGCGAGGTTACAAAAGCCGAAGGACGCATAATACTCTTTATTGACGAGATACACACGCTCGTAGGTGCAGGAAAGGGGGAAGGAGCAATGGACGCTGCAAACATACTCAAACCAGCACTTGCGCGAGGCGAATTGCGCTCAATAGGAGCCACCACCCTTGACGAATACCAAAAATATTTTGAGAAGGACAAAGCTCTTGAACGACGTTTCCAAAGTGTAATGGTAAACGAGCCCGACAAGATGAGTAGCATTTCCATTCTGCGAGGCCTTAAGGAGCGATATGAAAACCACCACAAAGTACGCATACAGGATGATGCTCTTATAGCGGCAGTTACATTGAGCGACAGATACATTACAGAGCGTTTCCTACCGGACAAAGCTATTGACCTTGTGGACGAAGCTGCTGCAAAGTTACGTATGGAACGAGATTCACTCCCCGAAGAACTTGATGAAATTTCACGCCACATAAAACAGCTTGAGATAGAGCGTGAAGCGATTAAACGCGAGAAGGATGAGCCCAAACTGGCTGTTCTTGCGAAGGAAATTTCCGTTCTTAAAGAACAAGAGAAGGATAAACGCGCGAAATGGCAGCAGGAGAAAGAACTTGCCGACCGCATACAGAACGCCAAACACGAAATTGAAGAACTAAAATTCGAAGCTGAAAAAGCTGAACGCGAAGGCGACTATGGACGTGTTGCAGAAATCAGGTACGGAAAGATTAAAGAGTTAGAAAACGAGATTTCCATTACTCAAGAAAAATTGCGCGAAGCACAAGGTTGTGATGCCATGATAAAAGAGGAGGTTACAGCTGAAGACATTGCTGATGTCGTTTCACGCTGGACAGGTATCCCTGTAAGCAAGATGCTACAAAGCGAACGCGAGAAATTGTTAACACTTGAAGAGGAACTGCACAAAAGGGTTGTAGGTCAGAACGAAGCTATACAAGCCGTAAGTGATGCCGTACGCCGTAGCCGCGCAGGTTTGCAGGATCCCAAACGACCTATCGGTTCATTCATATTCCTTGGAACTACAGGTGTCGGCAAGACCGAGCTGGCCAAAGCATTGGCAACATACCTGTTCAACGACGAGTCATTGATGACAAGAATAGACATGAGTGAATACCAAGAAAAATTCTCCGTATCACGACTTATAGGTGCTCCTCCGGGGTATGTCGGATATGACGAAGGTGGACAATTAACAGAAGCCGTACGACGCAAGCCCTATTCTGTGGTACTGTTTGACGAGATTGAGAAAGCCCACCCGGACGTATTCAACATTCTGTTGCAGGTTCTTGATGACGGACGCCTCACTGACAATAAAGGACGAGTAGTCAACTTCAAGAATACCATCATTATAATGACCAGCAACATGGGAAGCGCCTACATTCAGGAGCAGTTTGAAAAGATTAATGAAGGAAACAGAGAATATGTAATTGAAGAGACCAAAGAGAAGATTATGGAGATGCTGAAGAAGAACATACGCCCCGAATTCCTCAACCGCATCGATGAGACCATAATGTTTACTCCGCTCGACAACGAGGAAATCGAACAGATTGTACGCCTACAGATATCTGCTATAACAGCCCTATTGAAAGAGAACGAAGTTGTATTGAATGTAACAAATTCGGCTATAAGATTCATTTCACAGGCAGGTTTTGACCCCGAATTCGGTGCAAGACCTATTAAAAGAGCCATACAGCGATTATTGCTGAACGACCTATCCAAACAGATGCTTGCAGGCACAATAGAGAAGAGCAAACCGGTAACAGTTGACTCTGACGGCAACATGTTGCTTTTCAGCAATAAATAACACCCACAAAAAAACACTCTCAATTTAAATTGAGAGTGTTTTTTATAAGAATTATCTAACAAATTATTTATTCATTTTAACGCCAAGCATCATTCCATCATAATTTTCCAAAAGAGCCGACGCCGTATTTAAGGCGGCTGTTGCAGTACTCAATTTAGACGATGATGATGACAAAGCGCCCAAAGATGAAGTCTTGCCTGATACGGATGATGTGACATTCTTTACAAGAGACAATAATTTGTCCGCTTCAAAAACAATGTTGATATCCTTAACATTATAAGAGAGATAAGATTTCATCTTCAGTTTATCATGCAGAAAACTGAAATCAATAATCTTCTCCTCAACATCAAGTTTGTATGTACCACGGATATCACGGCCATTGACTGTCATATAACATGAATCATTCTCCATAAATGTGAACGAACAAGCACCAACCTTAACTCCAGCCTTGGCAAGATAGCCGTCAAGTTTCTCCTCAATCTTTGAAGTTGCGACAGTTCCGCCTATATCGGAAAGCGCATCCTCGCTTTCAAGGACACACGCTGTACCCTCGTAATTCCAAGTACCCTCTATAAGCGCTTTTGAGAAAGGAATTGAATTACCTATAATGTTTCCAAGTACATTTGCAACAAGGCTGTTATCAGTACCAGAAACCTCTTCGGCAACCTTATTGGCAACCTTTCCTAACATATCCTTCCAAGCCTGCGCTTGACCATTCATTGCAAACGCAAAGAATAATGCTACAAAAATAAATAACTTTTTCACAGCAATATTTCTTTTAGCAAAAATCACTCTTCAACCTGTTCTTCCTCAACGGTAAAATCAACAACACCGTTGGCAACAAGAATGTTATACCAAGAATACATCTTCTTGATATGAGTCAAATACACACGTTCTCTGTCATAATCAGGCATTATACCCTCAAAGTACTCAACAAGTTCTTCCGGTGTTGCCATTTTCAAATCGAATGGAATAACACCATTCTCCTTCTCATATATCTTAGCGAACACTTCACGCAAAGGCACCTCTTCTGTATCGGTATATATAGCTATATCATCAAGCATAACGACCTTGTCGGTATTGTGAATTGGAAGGCGTTTCTTGTTAGTATCAACAGCTTCCACGATAATCATGTTACGACCGCTTGACAGAAGGCGGTAAAGACCGGGCTTGCCCGATATTGTCAAAACTCTTTCAAACATAAATTTTATTATTAGTGTTAATCTTATGTAATATTGTTCTCTCTATTGCGAAGATAAAATTTCAAAGTGACTCTGCAAAATTTGGAATATTTTTTAACTGTTCCACTATTTTTACCAATTTTGGCAATAGTGGTTCATCAGCATCATTATAAAGCGAATAGTCGGACATGAGAAGAAGGTCATCAACACTCATCTGATTATTCAAACGGCTTTCAACCTGAGCACGGCTCATGCCGCTTCTACCAATGGTACGTTTAATGGCAGTCTCCCTTTCTGTCCAGACAACAAGAACCTTATCAACAGAATTTACGATTCCTGATTCGTACAGAATTGCCGTTTCCACAGCCACCACATTTGCTCCCTGTCTTTGCGACCACAATTCAAAATCACGTTTTACGACAGGATGAACCAATGAATTTACACGTGCTATATTCTGTTTGTCTGTAAAGATGCATGAAGCTATATAACGGCGGTTCAGCGTACCATCTTCCTCATAGCACTCCTCTCCGAACATTCTCTTCAATTCGCCAACTATATAAGGATCGTCTACCATCAAGCGTTTCGCATTGCTGTCACAGTCATATACAGGCACACCCAACAGTTCAAGCATGTGCGAGACGACACTCTTACCACTACCGATACTACCAGTTATCGCAAGTTTAATAATTCCGCTCATAATACACTTCCAACCACTATCTTTGCGGGGTTAACAACAACGTTCTTCACAAGCGGAGATACACTGACCAACTTTAGAGGCACATATCCACCCCTTGCCGAGATAATATCATTATAGTCAATATGCACTACGAAATCAGAAGGACCTATAAGTTCATAATTTGCCTCAGAAACTTCAAATGTCAACTCCACCTCATTAGGCAACCACATGGCAAACAACGGTTTCGGAAAATTCACCTGTACAACAGGAACACGCACTTTCTTCACTTTCAAAGGTGATACAGAAACATGTACATCAACAACAGATGGCTCCACATTCATATACTCATCTGTAGCTATGCGCACCGTGAAAGTCCTGTCACTTTTAAGATATTTCTTAACAATATATTCAGTCTCTACAGACTCCATCTTGTCCAATTTGTCCGGCATAGCCGATACCATGACATCCATAGGAGATATCTGAACAGAAGTCACTTCATAATGTTCTGCCGCATCAACCTTTCCATTGAGCACAACCGGCAAAAGCTTTCTGTTCTGTTTAACCTTTACGTACAAAGTATCATCAAGATACTGGACAATAGATGTTGTGCCCTCCAGCATATCTGCCATCTGTTTCTTCAATACAGAAAGAGGCAGAGACAATGTACCACCATTATGCTTGAATTCTGAAAAATCCACATCTAATGACAATCTTTTACCGAGTTTATATCTTAAAAGCACTGTCCCTCTGTCACCCAGCCTGACAAGCACTTCAGCATCATCAACATCGACCAACTCAAGGTTATCCGGTACATTATGTATGGACACACTGAAAGGAATATCGGTCTCGTAATCTTCGTTCAGCACTTGAAGCAACCAAAGACAACACGAGACCAATAGAAAAAACAGGAAAGTCAACAGACTGTTTTCCTTAATTTTTTTGAAGAAATCTTTTACCAAAATTTCTATCTTTTATAAAAGATTGTATTTATTTACCCTGCTGCTGCATTGCACCCGGATTGGCAAACACAACAGAGATATCAACTCGCACGTTTACGTTATGAGCGATTTCAAGGACAACTATACCCTCATTGACTTCTTTAATTTTGCCATATATACCACCGCTGGTTACAACCTCCATACCTGGCTGAAGACTACGACGGAAGTTATTAATCTCCTTCTGACGCTTCTGCTGAGGACGTATCATCAAGAAATACATGATAGCAAACACTACCACAATCATAAATATTGGGCTACTGAATATACCTGCTGCACCTGCAGGAGCCGCTGCATCCATAAATACCATAATTCTATTATTTTAAGTTAGTTTTTATTATTTGTTTATCTTACTCTCCTGACGCAATTTCTTTGTAATTGTATCAAGCATACCATTGATAAAAGAGCCACTCTTTGCTGTACTGTAATACTTTGCAATTTCTACGTATTCATTAAGAGAAACAGACAAGGGCACATCTTCCATTGTCATAATTTCAGCAAGAGCAACCTGCATTATCACGACATCCATAAAAGCAAGGCGCGACATATCCCAATTCTTTGAACTTGAACTCATCAAGTCACGATACTGTTCAGCATTTGCTACCGCATTACGGAACAACTTACGCGCAAACTCCATATCAGCAACATCCTTGTATTCAGGAAGCAACTGCTGGAATTCAGCATTCTCTTCTTCGAAACGCTTGATTGTCTTCAAAACGAATGTATCAACAATTGACTTGTCATCGTTCCAATAAAGACTCTGCTCCTCAAGCAAAGCATCAAGTTCCTCATTCTCAAAAATGAACGCTTTGTACAATTTACGCCAAACCTCCTTGTCCTCTTCATAAGAAGATGTCTCAGCAGCCATATACTCCTTATATATATCGCTCTCTTCAATTTTGTCAAGCAAACGGCGCAAGAAATCCGAATTGTCCACCCAGTTCAATTTACTCTTTTCGGCAAATTTCTGCAACTGTCCGTTCATCTCCAACTGCGCTATAAAACGGTTATTGACAAACTTGAGATTAGGATTTTTGTCACTATCTGTAGGACGTATCTTTATGCTCAAGAAAGATATACGGTCTGCGGCATAATGGGTAATACCGACCATAAGCAGGAGCATGTAGTTGTAAAGATCATAGGCCTTTGAAAGGCTGAAAAACACTTCGTCTTCGGCAGCCTTCAGGCTTTTGCCGCTATTCTTGTAATACGCATAGACAATCTGTACTACTTTAAGACGGATAAGAACTCTATTAATCATAAAACGCTTTTTCTGATTTTCGGCAAAGTTCGCATTTTATCGTGACAAAGACAAGGAAAAAATAGATTTATTTTTTTCATTTTCATAACAACTTGAACAAATGACAAGACATTTGGTTCACGCATTACTTGACAATACAGAAGGTAAAAAACCTTAAAATCAATCAAAAAGGAAGATGAAAGTATTTTTTTATAACATTTTTATTGGATTATAATTTTTTTTTATCATATTTGTGATTAATCAAGAGCACGAGTTGCGCCAGCAACAAATACATGAACCTTGAAAGATTATTCCGAATGATTTTTCAAACAACAGACTATTAACATGGAAGACAACAGAAAAAGCGGAATGAACGAGAGCGAGAAGGAGATAGTATTCTCACAGGCAATCAAAGCCGGAAAAAGAATATACTATATCGATGTAAAGAAAAACAGGAAGGATGAAATGTATCTTTCAATTACCGAAAGCAAGAAGATTGTCAATGGTGAGGGCGAGAACGCTACATTTACATTTGAAAAACACAAAATCTTCCTTTACCGCGAAGATTTTGCAAAGTTCACCAACAGCCTGAACGAAGCAATCAATTTTGTCATATCGGAACAAGGCGAATATAAACCGGCATATACAGCCCCAAACGAGGAGCAGAACGAAGAAAAGCTTAACATTGATATCGATTTTTAACAGCTACGACATTTCGGTGTTTTGATTAAAGCTACAAAATTTGTATATTATAAAAATAAAGTGTACCTTTGCGTCCGCTTTAGAGACATCGTGTGATGGCGAATTAAGCAGAACTAACATTACTTAATTTAGAGTAACACATTAAAAAAATGAAAACAATCAGCATCAGCGGTTCAAGCAGAACCGAAGTTGGTAAGAAAGCTACCAACGCACTCCGCAACGCAGGTCTCGTACCTTGTAACATTTATGGCGTAGAAAAAGAGGCTAAGGCATTCAGCGTTCCTACTGAAGGTCTCCGCAAGCTCGTTTACACACCAGACATCCACGTTGTTGACCTCACAATCGACGGCAACACTGTAAAAGCTATCATGAAGGACATCCAGTTCCACCCAGTAAAGGATACTATCCTTCACGTAGATTTCTATCAGGTAACAGAGGAGAAGCCTATCGTAATGGCAGTTCCTGTTAAACTCGAAGGTCTTGCAGACGGTGTTCGCGCCGGTGGTAAACTCGTTCAGGTGCAGCGCTACCTCAAGGTTAAGGCTCTCTACACAGCAATTCCTGAGCTTTTGACAGTTGACGTAACTTCACTTGCACTTGGCAAGTCTATTAAGGTTGGTGATCTTTCATATGAGGGTCTTGAGCTCGTATCAGCTAAGGAGTCTCTTGTATGTTCAGTTAAGACTACTCGTGCTTCTGCAGCAGCTGCAGCAGCCGCAAGAAAGTAATTGGCTGAGAAATGAAATATCTGATTGTTGGCTTGGGCAACATCGGACGCGAGTACGAAGGAACCCGCCACAACATTGGATTTACAGTATTGGACGCTTTTGCAAAAGCGTCCAATACTATTTTTCAGGACAAGCGATACGGCTTTGTCGCTGAAACATCTGTACGCGGACGTAAGCTCATACTACTAAAGCCATCTACATACATGAACCTGAGCGGAAACGCCGTACGCTATTGGATGCAACAAGAGAAGATTCCATTAGAAAATATACTTGTCATCGTAGATGACCTTGCACTCCCCGTGGGAGCGCTACGTCTAAAAGGACAAGGAAGCGATGGCGGACACAATGGACTAAAGCATATTGCAGCCACATTAGGGACTACATCTTACGCACGCCTACGCTTCGGCATAGGAAGCGACTTTGGCAAAGGGCATCAAGTAGACTTCGTTCTAGGATCCTTTGACAGCGAAGAGCAAAAAAACATTGAACAGCAGCTTGAGACAACCAACGAAATAATCAAAAGCTTCTGCTTCGCCGGGCTCGCACGCACAATGAATTCGTTCAACAAAAAAGGAAACGGAAAACAGGAGGTTAAAGAATGAGCGAACAGGCACGTATAGACAAATGGCTATGGGCAGTACGCATATACAAAACACGCAGCATAGCTGCTGAAGCATGCAAAAAAGGGCATATAAGCATAGGAGAGCGCACAGCCAAGCCTGCACACAATATACGAGTTGGAGACATCATTAATGTAAAGAAATCTCCAATAACATATTCATTCAGAGTTCTCAAATGCGCAGAAAACCGCGTAGGCGCAAAGCTTGTTCCGGAACTTATGGAAAATATCACTTCGCAGGAACAGTACGAAATTCTGGAAATGAGCCGTATCAGCGGCTTTACTGGACGCCCGCGTGGCACAGGAAGACCGACAAAGAAAGAACGTCGCGACCTTGATCAGTTTGTTGAAGAAAGCTATGATGATATTCTAGAAGAGTTTGATTTTGACGAACTGTAAACAAAATAGGCCAAACAAAGAATAATGCAAAGATAGTTATTTGATAAAAAAGAGTGAGAAACTCTTGGTACAACCAAATAAACGCACTATCTTTGCACTCGGAATTGAGACATATTCCAACAAAGGCTGGTTCCGTAGCTCAGCTGGATAGAGCAACGCCCTTCTAAGGCGTGGGTCAAGCGTTCGAATCGCTTCGGAATCACAATAGGGATATAGGGGAAAGTTAACAGACTTTCCCCTATATTGCTTAAAAATAGTCTAACATTAAGATTTCTATTCACAAAACAAGTAACTAAATAACAGCCGCAAGAAGAATGTTCTTGCGGCTGTTATTTAGTTTAGTACCAATTCCCTGATATCGCCTTCGATATTCTTCTGTACCTTAAAGTTTCTTGCGAAATTCTTAATAAACTCAAGCGAAGTTACGCATGGCTTAGGGAATTTTTCTTTTTTGAGCGCTTGCCTGATGACAGAGCCGTCAATTTTGAATTCAGAGGTAGAAGTTTTATCCATAGGCTGATAAAGTTTAATTATTTCTGTTGTCTGATATATTAACGCAACAAAGCAACAAAAAGTATATGCCCTCAAGAAAAATTTTTCTTGAGGGCATATACTTTTCACTTCAGATTTTCAATAAACTTCGTTTTTTCACTCAAGTGCCAATGAGATACATTTTTCTGCAGCGATACGGCGCATGTTGAGCACTGCGTAACGCATACGTCCAAGAGCTGTATTTATGCTTACACCTGTCATGCCGGCAATCTCCTTGAACGAGAGGTCCTGATAATAACGCATGAACACTACTTCGCGCTGGCAATCGGGCAGTTCATCGATAAGGGCACGCACGTCCTTCAGAACCTGTTCGTTAACCATACGGTTCTCGACTGTGCCTTCGGACAACTTGGCATCGTTTAGGATATCGAAATCCATCTCGTCGTTTGAGACTGTATTCTCGTTTCTCTCAACACGGAACTGGTCTATGACAAGATTATGTGCTATGCGTGTTATCCAGGCAGAGAACTTGCCATCATTTGTATAACGTCCCTGTTGCAGGGTTGTAATAGCCTTGACAAAGGTCTCTTGAAAGATATCCTCTGCCACTTCGCGTGAGCGTACCAAGAAAAATATATAGTTGAACAACCTGTCCTGATGACGATTCAACAAAATATCAAATGCTGAATTATTGCCTTCCAAGTAAAGTGTGACCAACATATCATCGGTCATCTGCTTTAATTTCTCCATTATGTCTTCCTAATTAAAATTGAAGTAGAGATGTTTCTATAGGCAATATTTTTACAGGTTTATAAATGAATTTGTGTCAATTGTTTCGGCAAAGGAAAGAAATAAATAATTAAAATCCAAACTTTTGATAAAAAATTTGACATTCCGTACAATATCATGGTGCAACGAACGTTGGCAGCAAGCAGCAATTACTGAGTATTCCCAGCTTACATTGAATGCGAAATATATAATCTTGTACTTACCAAAAATGCTGCGTCAACTTGGTCCTTTGCCTGTTTGTTACTATATTCGCACAAAAGAGATGAATTTATGCAGTCCATTAGCATTGACGAACTGAAAAATATACAGAAGGAAATTCTTGACGACGTTGTTTCGTTCTGCGAGAAAAACAAAATCCGTTATTACCTTGCATATGGCACGTTACTCGGTGCCGTACGCCACAAAGGGTATATACCCTGGGACGATGACATCGATATACACATGCCGCGTCCCGACTATGAGAAATTCATTGAACTGTATCCAAGTAAAGAGAGTTATAACAGGATTGTAACACACGAACTGGACAGGAACTACAACATGCCTTTTGCAAAAGTATTCCGTAAAGGGACTATTGTTAAAGAGCTGTTCTATAAACAGAGCGTGTTCGGAGTATATATTGACATATTCCCGCTCGATGGTATAAAATCGAAATGGCAGGCATATATTTGCGGAGAATGCAAACGTTTCATATTCATTAAGAACGCCATAATCAATAACAGCCTTACATTTTCACGCAAGGCAAGGCTTCTCATTACAAAATTTTTATTGTTGCCGCTATCGCAACATTTTATACTCAAGATTGTCAGGAGTATTTCAAGAAAGCATAAATACGATGAGTGCGAAACGGTTTGTAGCCTTGGTTCACGTGCTGCAGTAAGAGAGATACTGCCACGCAAAGTTTTCGACGAGCATACAACAGTGGAGTTTGAAGGCTGCCGCTACTGTGCCCCAAAGGATTGCGACAAGTACTTGACAGCCCTGTATGGCAACTACATGCAACTTCCACCCGAAGAGAAGCGTATATCATCGCACAATTCAAATGCTTACTGGCTTTAATTGAATAAAGCAAACAACACGACCGATATTTACCTTATATAATTATATTATAAACATAACAGTCATGAGCGAGGAAAAGAAATGCAGCACATGCCGATGCTCCCACACTGGGGGAACGGCTATTATGATAGGCCTGATAGTTCTTGGCATATTCATAGGCAAGGGGCTGAAAAGCATTGCCTACCAGGACCAGTATGTAACGGTCAAAGGCCTTGCCGAACGCCAGGTCATGGCAAACAAGGTTGTTTGGCCACTACCCTACAAATGCGTGAACAATAACATGCAGGAGCTATACAATGAGATTGAAAACAACAAGGAAACAATTCTGTCATTCCTAAAGGATGGCGGCATAACAGACGACGAGATTGTCGTATCAGTACCCCAGGTTACCGACCGCCTGGCTCAGAGCTATGTACCAGATAACATTAAATACCGTTATCAGGCAGAGGCTGTCATAACAGTCATTTCCCCTCAGGTAGAGAAGGTCATTGAACTGATGGGGCAGCAGATTGCCCTTATGAAAAAGGGAATAATAATCAGTAACGAGTACAACTACCAGACAGAATTCGAATATACGGCATTGAACGACATAAAGCCGGAAATGGTAGAAGAGGCTACACGTAATGCACGCGCAGTTGCACAGAAGTTCGCTGAAGATTCGGGTAGCGGGCTTGGCAATATCAAGCAAGCGTCACAAGGACAGTTCAGCATAACGAGCGACGAGACAACACCGCAGATAAAGAATATACGAGTTGTAACGACAGTAAAATACTCATTGGAGTAAAAAGAGATAAATCCCAATTGGGATTTATCTCTTTTTACAGCCCTTATATATAAGGAATGCCACTATCGCTACTGCAATAATAATAAAGACAACACCAATTTCACTGCTGTACTCCTTGACTTTATTCATTACAGCCTGTTCGGTGTCCATACCGGGGATAGAAGCCATATAATAACCGAGTGTGGCAAGAATTGAATTCCACAAACCGGCTCCCAGGCATGTATAAAGGACAAAACGTCCAAGCCCCATGCGCGCAAGGCCTGCCGGTATTGATATCAACTGTCGCACAGCCGGAACAAGACGACCAATAAACGTTGATACGGCACCATGCTTGTCGAAGTACTCTTCGGCATTCTTTACTTTAGCCTCATCGATAAGACACATGTGACCTACACGGCTGTTGGCAAACTTATATACGATGGGACGTCCCAGCCAAACCGCAAGATAGTAATTCACAAAGGCACCAATCAGTGCTCCCAATGTAGCAAACAGAACAACAAGGAACGCATTCATTTCACCTGTAACAGCAGCTTTCCATGCTGCAGGTGGAACAACAGCCTCCGATGGGAAAGGTATGAACGAGCTCTCGATAGCCATAAAAAATGTTACGGTCCAATAGTTAAGATGATCGAGACAGAATTGTATCAATGACTCCATATAGTTTTGTTGTATTTTTTATATTATTCATTTTCTATTGAAAAGGCGTATAATCTCACCTACCCATAACACAAGCGAAGTGGAAGCTATTATCACAGCCCAACTTACCATTGAGAGCGGTTCGACACTGAACATTTCCCCACCGAATGTAACAATGAGGAACTGACCAAAAAGAATTATTCCGCATACAAGCAGGAATGTCTTGTCCTCCTTGAGGCCACTGAAAGCCGATTTTCCGGTCATGTATGCCTTGGCATTGAACATATTCCAGAACTGCAGCATAACGAAGAAGGTGAAGAACTCCGACTGTTCATATCTTGTCATTCCGCCATTATTGCCATACCACATCAACAGAGCCAACTGTATTGCAACAAAGATTGCACCCACGACAAAGATATTCCACGCCATAGAACCGTTGATTATAAAATCACCGTCTGCTCCACTCTTGCGCGGACGTTCCTTCATCACCGACCAACTTGGAGGCAATGAAGCCAATGCACCAGCAGCAAATGTATCCATTATAAGATTGACCCATAACATCTGTGTAATAGTCAACGGTGATTCTGTTCCAATCAAAGAACCAAGCATTACAATTATACATGCTGCAACATTTATTGTAAGCTGGAAAAGCAGGAAGCGTTGTATATTCTTATAAAGAGAACGTCCCCACATGACCGCACGCGTGATACTTGCAAAAGAGTTGTCAATGATTGTAATGTCACTTGCCTCCTTTGCGACTGATGTACCGTCACCCATCGAAAGACCTACCTGAGCTGCTTTGAGAGCTGGAGCATCATTTGTACCGTCACCAGTAACGGCTACTACGGCATCCTGTTCCTGCAACAGACGTACAAGACGTTGTTTGTCCATAGGACGTGCACGACACATAATTTTAAGCCCCATGACACGTTTTGCAGCCTCTTCGTCACTGAGTGCCTCGAATTCAGGACCGGTGATGATTGCTTCGGCAGGCGTGTTCCTATCACATATACCTATCTGACGACCAATCTCACGTGCAGTCCCCGGTGTATCACCAGTAACAATCTTCACATCAACACCAGCCTGCAGACAACGGCCCACGGCCTCCGGCACATCACTGCGAACAGGGTCCGAGATAGCCACAAATCCAACAAAAGTCAAATCGGTTTCGTGAAGTCGTCCATCCTTATACGGAGCCACATCATCAACCTCACCGAGTACCTGATAAGCGAAGCCTAATGTGCGCATAGCCATACTCTGATATTCAAGCAACCTTTCCTCTATTGTAGCACGGTGCTTGTTTACAGTAGTTATTCCATTTGCGGTCATTATATTATTACAATGAGCCAGTACTATTTCAGGAGCACCCTTGACATAAAGGACCTTCTTGCCAAGCAACGGGGAATCAACGACTGTTGCCATGTACTTGCGTTCTGTTGAGAATGTCAACTGACTGAGCACTTTGACATCGTCACGCAACTGCTGATAGTCGGCACCCTGTTTGTCAAGCCACAGCAGGAGCGCGGCTTCAGTAGGGTTACCGATAGTCTTTACAGCACCGTTTTCCTTGTCAAGATTAGCTGTTGAGTTAACAGCAATACCCTCCTTGACAACTGCACTTGCATTATCTGCAGAAAGGTTCTGACCTTCAAGAGCAAAGAAATTGGTTTCATGTACCTGCATTCTGTTCTGTGTCAGAGTACCAGTCTTGTCGGTACAGATAACGGTTGTAGCTCCCATTGTCTCACATGCATGCATCTTACGTACAAGATTGTTAGTCTTCAGCATGCGGTTCATACTCAATGCAAGACTTAAGGTAACAGACATTGGCAGGCCTTCGGGGACTGACACAACGATAAGAGTAACAGCAATCATGAAGCTGTTCAACAAAGTCGATATTACATCGATTGTGTTCAACGGTGTATCCTGCAGAAAGACTTTCAACGAAAGCAGTATGAATGTTACGGCAGCCACTACATAACCGACCTTGCTTATAAGTCCGGCAAGACGTTTGAGCTGCATCTGAAGCGGAGTGTCTAGTTCGTTGTCTATCAAAGCACCTTGGTTCACCTTGCCATACTCTGTAGCATCACCAACAAGGTCTACCTCCATTATACCATGTCCGTCAACAACAGTTGTACTGCGCAGTACCCTGTTGGAAGGATATGTAGCCTCATCATCAAAATCGGCTTCAACTGTAGTTTTTGAAATCACCGGCTCACCAGTAAGTGTAGACTCATTTATCTGCAACGAGTGGCTTTCGAGCAACAGACCGTCGGCAGGCACCTCGTCACCTGTATTCAACAACACGACATCACCTACAACGACCTCCTTGCGAGGAACCTCCTGTACCCTACCGCTACGCATCACTGTAACCATGACATCGTCATTCACTGTGTTCAGGACTTCAAATGCACGCGCAGCCTTGACCTCAAAGAAAAAACCTATTGTAGTTGCAAGAACTATTGCAAAGAAAATACCTATCGGTTCAAGGAAAGCGGCAAAGCCCTCCTGTTCTGGTCCCCAGCAGTGAACACCGGATATAACCATTGACAATACCCAGGCAAGCAAGAGAATGCGTATTATAGGATCTTCGAACTTCTCAAGGAACTGTTTCCACAATGACACGCGTTCAGGCGGTGTCAAAACATTCTCACCGAAAAGACGACGACTCTCTTCGACCTGTTCTGGTGTCAAACCAACAATTTTCTTTGCTGACATATTATTCCAATTTAATTTTACTGTTTTGTAGCCTATTGTATTGATTAAAACAAGTTCAGTTTGTTGTTGCGTGCCTCCTCAAGCGAACGCAATGGAACCTCTTTTCTTGCAGCCGCAACGTTACACAAAGACTCCTGTTCTGCATTCAATGCATTGACAAAAGCCTGACGCCTGTCAGTTCCGCCGAGCAGTTCAGCCGCCACAACGACATTTTGCGATACATCCTTAACGTGTATCACAGGAGCAGAATAATGCGGAGCAATTTTCAATGCTGTATGCAAAGGACTCGTAGTTGCTCCAGCTATCATAACAGGAATTTCAAGCCCTTGCGCCTCCATCTCCTTCACCACAGATACCATTTCGTCAAGTGACGGAGTTATGAGGCCACTCAATACAACAATATCTACATTATTCTTTTTTGCTTCGGAGATTATACGTTCCTGTGGAACCATTACGCCAAGGTCAATTACATCATATCCATTGCACCCCATTACAACACCGGCGATATTCTTGCCGATGTCATGCACGTCACCCTTCACAGTCGCATGCAGGACCTTGCCTGCAGACTGCTTCAATTCGGCACGTTCACCCTCGATAAGAGGTTGAAGAACTGCAACAGCCTGCTTCATTGTACGTGCAGTCTTCACCACCTGCGGAAGGAAAAGCTTACCTTCACCAAAAAGATTACCAACGACCCCCATGCCGTCCATAAGTGGACCACCAATGACATTGACAGCCGTACCGTATTTCTCCACAGCCTCGGCAAGGTCACATTCAAGCCAGTCACCAACACCTTTGAGCAATGCCCATTCAAGACGTTTCTCTACCGGTTCATTACGCCATGCATCATCGGCCACACCCTGCACTGCAACACTCTGTTCCTTAAGTTTGTCAGCCACAGCGATAAGCCTTTCGGTAGCATCCGCTGTACGATTGAGAACAACGTCTTCCATTACCTTACGGACATCAACCGGTATATCGTTATATTGCACCTGTGACTGGGGATTTACAATACCCATATCCATTCCTGCCGAAATGGCATGATAGAGAAAAACAGCATGCAACGCCTCGCGCACATAATTGTTCCCTCTGAATGAGAATGAAAGGTTACTTACACCACCACTGACATGAGCACCATGAAGATTCTCCCTTATCCATGCACAAGCCTTGATGAAATCGGCGCCATAGGCCGCATGTTCCTCAATGCCTGTAGCAACAGCAAGTATGTTGGGATCAAATATTATTTCATAAGGCTCAAAGCCCGCTTTTTTGGTAAGCAGACGGAACGCCCTCTCGCAGATTTCTATTTTACGTTCATAAGTGGTTGCCTGCCCCTCCTCATCAAAAGCCATAACCACAACGACTGCGCCAAGACGCTTTGCCTCAATGGCATGCTGCAAAAAGAGAGTTTCGCCCTCCTTCAAAGATATTGAATTAACTATGGTACGTCCCTGTATACACTTGAGACCGGCACGTATAACCTCCCAGTCAGACGAATCGACCATAATAGGAATACGTGATATCTCTGGTTCCCCAGCAAGCATATTCAGAAAGTTGACCATTTCAGTTTTTACATCAAGCAGGCCATCATCCATGTTTATATCAAGCACCTGTGCTCCATCCTCAACCTGCTTACGTGCTATTTTCAGGGCTTCGGTGTAATTTTTCTCATTTATCAGCCTCAGGAACTTTCGCGAACCGGCAACATTGCATCGTTCTCCCACATTCATAAAATTGGTTGAGCTGTTAAGTACAATCCTTTCAAGCCCTGAAAGCCAGAGTTCCGAAGGCTTAGCTACAGGACGGCGCGGAGTCACACCCTCTACCATTGGCGGGAAGAGTGCTATATATTCATCTGTTGTACCACAGCATCCTCCTACAATATTGACAAGACCTTCATCGATGAATTCGCGCACAACAGTTGCCATCTCTTCAGGTGTCTGGTCATACCCGCCAAGTTCGTTAGGTAGCCCTGCATTAGGATATACACTCACATAGAACGGAGCAATGTCAGACAAACGATTGAGGAATGGTTTCATCTCCCTTGCACCGAAAGAGCAGTTCAAGCCCACCGACAAAAGATTACGTCCTGCGACTGAAGCAAGGAAAGCCTCAATAGTCTGACCCGAAAGGATACGTCCCTGAGCATCAGCAATAGTAAATGAGAGCATTACCGGGACCTCACGCCCCGCAATTGCCATAGCCTCATCCGACGCATAAAGCGCAGCCTTGGCATTGAGAGTATCAAAAATAGTCTCACACAACAAGATGTCGACACCCCCTTCTATGAGAGCTATCATCTGCTCTTTATAAGCCTCAACAAGCTGATCAAAAGTAATATTACGAAATGCAGGATTCTCCACATCGGGGCTCATTGAACATGTGCGCGATGTCGGTCCTACGGAACCTGCGACAAAGCGCGGCTTGTCCGGTGTTGAATATTTGTCTGCCACAGCACGTGCAAGTTCTGCCGCACGACGGTTTATTTCAGGACAAAGTTCATCGCAACGGTATTCCGCCTGTGAAACCCTGTTAGCATTAAAAGTAGATGTCTCTATAATGTCAGCACCGGCCATGAGATACTTTTCGTGTATCTCCGTTATTATGTCAGGACGCGTGAGCACAAGGATATCATTGTTGCCTTTGAGAGGGACAGCATGCGAAGCAAACCGTTCACCTCTGAAATCAACCTCATCAAGAGCATACTTCTGCACCATTGTACCCATTGCACCATCGAGTACAAGTATTCTCTTCTCCAATAATTTATGTAAATCCATACTATTCTCTTAAAAACACCTACTCTACCCAATGCGAATGCAAAGGATAGAGCATCATTATAAACATACCACAGGCAACAAGGTCAATAATCTTTCCTGATCCTGTCCATTTCACGTTTGTCGTCACGTTCCTTGATTGACTCTCTCTTGTCGTATTCATGCTTACCACGCGCAAGAGCAATCACCAGCTTCGCGAGCCCTTTCTCGTTGATAAAAAGACGCATCGGTACAATTGTGAAACCGGGGTTCTTGACAGTCTGCTTCAATTTACGCAACTCCTTACGTTCAAGCAACAGTTTGCGGTCGCGACGTGCAGAATGGTTATTGTATGAGCCATAGAAATATTCAGCCACATGCATATTCTTTACCCACAACTCGTCGGCAATGAATGTACAATAGGTATCGACAAGACTTGCCTTGGACTGCCTTATCGACTTGATTTCGGTACCCGTAAGCACTATTCCAGCAGTGTATGTCTCGTTGACGATATAATCGAACGAAGCACGACGGTTCTTTATATTTACATTTGACACTCTCTTGTCCATAACAATCATTTATGCAACGGATTGACAAACTGACCTTTCATTACACCCCACTTCTCCTCGCACATATTTCCATTGGCATCCTTGTTCTTGAGATATATCCTGAATATCAACTTCTCGTAATCCTGCAATGAGTTTTTCTCCTCTTCGGTAAACAAAGTGTTTATCTTATTAAGGTCGTAAGAAAGAAGTTTGGTATACAACGTATCGCTTGGAGCAGTTGTCTTTGCAAGCAGGTTCAACCTTACAGTATCATTCTCTATGCCACGCAATGACATGACAAAATCGGTCTTTTCGGCAACAGAACCGAAACGCACATTAACGTTCAAACGGTTTTCCCATATCCATATCGGCCATTGGTAACTCTGCAACAACTCATATTCATATATATCCAATGGCAAGTCGTAGCTTGACGCATCGACATCCTCGCGTGGAGCAATATCAAGTGTCGGTATCTTTTCCACAACACTTACTATATCCCATTCAGGTTTCTTGCCGCTGTAGGCATCGAAATAGTAATGCAGAAGGATGTGTGCACGGTCACCCGTTTCAAGACCAAAATCATTCGGATGGTTTATGACACGGTACAATGTATCCTCAAATTCAGGTTGCAAAGTAGCCTTATTGACTGTAAATATATTACTAATGTAACCTTCTTCGTAATGATATACCTCACCCGGCTCGCATGACACAAGTGAAAACATCGAAACAAGCGAAACCAATATTCCTGTTATTCTCTTCATAGCAAATTTCAAACCAAAAACAGATGCGAAGATACAAACAAAATAGCAAAAGACATACTACTGATATAAAATATATCTAACTATTATATTTTTTTAATAAGTATACGATTTTTACGAATATTTTTTACTGCGATTTTTGTTCAACACATAATTTTCATTATCTTCGCAGAGCGAAATAGTCTATGTTTCACAATTAAAACATATAAAAATCATGGTTTATTCACACGAAGTAGAAAACATGTGTGTAGTAAAGAAAGGTCCTAACCACGGTCCTGCTCCAATTCCCGAAGAGGGCAAATGGATCAAGGCAAAGGAGGTTGCTGACATTTCAGGCTTTACACACGGTATTGGTTGGTGTGCTCCTCAGCAAGGTGCTTGTAAGTTGACATTGAACGTGAAGGAAGGTATCATCCAGGAAGCATTGGTTGAAACAATCGGTTGCTCTGGTATGACTCACTCTGCTGCTATGGCATCAGAAATTCTCCCGGGCAAGACTGTATTGGAAGCTTTGAACACTGACTTGAAGTCGGATCGTAGCCATGTCGTTCTGTGAGCCAAGGAGTTGTACAAAAGGATTGTCTTCCTAAGACCGCTTGGCCTCCGACTTAATACAGTCTTGCCCGGGAGGATTTCTGATGCCATAGCAGCAGAGTGAGTCATACCAGAGCAACCGATTGTTTCAACCAATGCTTCCTGGATGATACC
>JAZQTU010000019.1:0-59901 GCA_045630965.1 Bacteroidaceae bacterium
CAACCGTATCCCCATCCGTTTCAGACAGCATACTGCGGGGGGTGCTGTGTGGATATTTGTCAGACTATCAACATCTTTCTGCACCGACCCGCTATCAGAAATAGGTTTTAACGGGTGCTGTCAGGATAACGGGTGCAAAAATGAAGAAAGACATCGGTAATCTATCAGATTATCAATGTCTTTCGGTTGCTTTCAGGGTTATTTAACCCAGTTAGGAGTGGAGCTAGAGGGAGTCGAACCCTCGTCCAAACAGGGAAACAATATGCTTTCTACACGCTTAGTCATCGGTAAGATTTTCGAGCACAGGCAAGACCGCGACCACCAACCTACGCCTTATCCTCTAAAATGTCACCATTGCATCGAGGCATACAATGGTTAGTCCCGATTTGCCTGCACCACCGTATCGGATTGCTTCGGAACAACAGCGTCCGGGTGATGTCTCGTCCCCGCACCTAGTGTAGGGATAAAGCTAATCTACTATACTTCGATTAAGCAGCAAGAGCGTAATTGTTATTGCCAGATAAATTTTTGCCAACTCAGATTATAGTGCGAACCGGCAATGCACTGCGTGCTTACATACCTTTTCTACCCGCTGTCAAATCCAGATAGCCCCGGTAGTAATCGAGTGCAAAATTACAGGCATTTTTCCTTTTTTGCAATAGCATTAATTCTTTTTAGCAGATATTTATTAACTTCGCGCAAAGATTACACACAGAATATACTATGACACATATCGAAGTATGGCTTATGGCGCTTGCTCTGGCGATGGACTGTTTTGCTGTTTCAATTGCAAGCGGAATAATCTTCAAAAGAGTTGTATGGAAACCAATGCTTACAATGGCATTTCTTTTCGGATTCTTCCAGGCGCTGAACCCTTTCCTTGGATGGTGGGGAGCAGACCAATTCCGCATTATCATTGAAAGCGTTGACCATTGGCTTGCTTTTGCCATACTGGGATTCCTTGGAGTACGCATGATCATTGAGTCCTTCAAGAAAGAAGAGAACAAACGATTCAACCCTCGCAGCTACAAATTGATATTCACTCTTGCCATTGCTACAAGTATTGATGCCCTTGCCGTAGGTATCTCATTCTCATGCATGGGATACCACATAGCCTCATCGTTATGCTATCCTCTTTCAATCATATTCCTTGTATCATTCATTATGTCAATACTGGGACTTTGGTTAGGACTGAAATTCGGCAAAGGATTTGCCGAGAAGCTACGCGCCGAGATGTGGGGAGGAATAATACTCATATTCATTGGATGCAGAGTTCTTTTTGAGCATCTTACAGCCTGATTGATGAAAAAAAGCATACTAAAGAGCATTTCGTTCGGAAGCATGGGATTACTCATGCTTGTGCTCATAAGTGCAACCTTCTTAGAAAAACTCTTTGGCACATCATTTGCTTTGAACAGCATATACCACTCACCATGGTTCATTGCATTATGGACAGTACTTGTCATATCAGCCATGGCATACATATTCTGCGCTTCAAGGCGACACACACTCACGCTGTTGCATATATCACTCGCAGTGGTACTGCTTGGTGCTTTTGTATCATTCCTTACTTCGCAGCACGGAAACATTATCCTGGCAAAAGATGCTGTACCGGCATCAATGTTCACCACAAGCGAGGAGAGATTGGAAAAACTGCCGTTCACCTTGCAAGTAACGAACATTGACACCGTATATTCAAAGAAAGATGGGGCAATAATCGACTATATAGCATACATTATTGCTGACAACAGAAAGGAGAGCCACCAGTACATTATATCTTTGAACGACCCAATAACAATCGACGGCTATTCGTTCTGTATAAAGGGAACAGATAATGGTAATTTATCGCTGCTTGTTGCACACGACACATACGGATTACCTATAAGCTACACTGGGTACATAATGGTATTCATATCGTTCGTGATGCTATTCTTTGACAAAAATAGCGGTTTCAGCAGAACATTGAAGCTATTACGAAAAGGGAGTCATAGCATAAGGAATAAAGAGAATATACACTACAGAACATTTGCCGGTAAAATGGGGACAATCCTGCCTGTACCTATAATAATTTTAGTTATACTATGGTACAATAGGGGTGTATTCCCAGCCACAAATGGAGCAGAAAGCCTCTTTATATTTGCATTGATGACAACCGTTCTTGCGGTTATATTCAAATTCACAAAGAGATTTAATGTATTGAGAAGGACATTGATTATCCTTGCAGGCATTGCAACTATTTTTGCAATCTTCGGTTTTGAGCGCAATGCTAATGTGCAACCGATATTGCGTACACCGCTTCTTGGAATACACGTTACAACAATAATCATTGCCTATACCTTGTTTGCCTGTACCGCCATGAATGCAGTCATAGCACTTTGTACAAAGAATGAAAAAAGAACGGCACAGCATGCTATACTCGGTCGCATACTGCTCTACCCTGCCACAATGCTGTTATCAACAGGAATCTTTATAGGCGCAGTATGGGCCAACCTTTCGTGGGGGCGCTATTGGGGATGGGACCCCAAAGAGGTTTGGGCATTAGTAACACTTCTTGCCTGCTCGTTTACTTTTCACACACGCTCATTGCCATTCATGGCAAAGCCATTATTCTTTCAAGTATATTGCATTGCAATATTCATCGTAATGCTGTTTACCTACTTTGGAGTAAACTATCTACTAAGCGGACTACATAGTTACATTTGACAACATATCACACATTAAAAAACTTTGTTTTATCCCAAAAATGCACGTTTGTACATTTTTGATTTGCTATTGTGTATTTTTTGACTACTTTTACAACAGAATTCAATAACACAACAACGACAAAACAAAAATACTATGAACAACATATACCTGAAGAAATTGCCACAGTACGGCTTTGCCACTACACAATCATCACTGCAACAATTTGTGCAGCACGTATACCAGATGCAGCACACATCCATATTCTACTGCATCAGCGGTGAGGCACTTTTTACAATAGACGGAAACAAATACCGTTTTACTCAAGGTCAAATAATTATATGCCCAATGGGATCAAACATCCTGTTGCTTGACATAACGAGTGACTTTTCGGCGCGCCTGCTTGGACTGTCAAAACATATATGGCTTGCTGCACGCAGTTCTTTTTCACCAGAGGTGATGCAGAAAATGGAAAGAAGCATACACCAAGGCAATAACAGTGAGCTTGAGACAGAATTTATCAGCAACATATTCCGTCAGATTGACATAATTGATGCAGAAGTAGCTAAAAACGTTGAGAATACAGAATACTGCCGTGATAATATCATCCTGGCTGTCAACACTCTTCTTTTGTACATTCAACGTATAAGTAAACACAGTTTGATGCCGCAGGAAGAGAGCAACACCGAAAACCAGGACAAACTGTTTTATGAATTCAGGACACTGTTGGGAAACAATTTCCGCGAAAACCGTTCTGTACAATACTATGCTGACCAACTGAAAATCTCAACAAGACAGTTGAATTCAATTTGCCAGCGTTCGAGCGGACAGAATGCCAAGGAGATTATCGACCACCACACAATCATCGAGTTACAGGTTGCATTGATGTATAGCCACAAGAGTTTTCAGGAGCTTGTCAATGACTTCAATTTCCCGGACCAAAGCTACCTGAACCGTTACTTCAAGCGCCACACAGGATATTCACTTTCAGAATTCCGTGCACACGGAGTTATGGTTGAATAATAACAAAAAAATATCCGCATGATAATCATGCGGATATTTTTTTGTTTTATCAGGCATCACCTTTCAGAATATTCGGACGTGTCTGGACATTGTCCGGTATATTTATCTCACCGAATTGTTTCTCATAACGCATAATATTATCATTCAAAGCAATTGCAAGACGTTTTGCATGTTCAGGAGTCATCACAACACGTGACTTCACTTTTGCCTTGGCCACACCCGGCATCATACGAATAAAGTCCATTACAAATTCTGAAGAAGAATGTACTATTACTGCAAGATTGGCATAAGTACCCTGAGCAACTTCCTCATTAAGTTCAATCTGCAACTGATTATCGTTTTTCATACACTTATTATTCTGCGTCCCCTTCGGAGAATGAGACAAGATTAATATCAAATATCAAAGTTGAATTTGCAGGTATCCCCGATTTCTCATGAATTCCGTAACCAAGATAGGCAGGAATATACACACGCCATATATCACCTGCCACCATATGCTGCACAGCCGTATAGAAACCTTCGACAGTTTCATCCAGCGGCATTGTTGCAGGCACATCAAATTCAGGTTCAAGTTCACCGTCATAGCTACTGTCAAAGACAAATCCTTCGGGATAGCTCGCTGACGGAATCAGACGACCGGAATAATTGATAGTCACATCGTCGGAATAAGCTGGATGTTCTGTACCATTACCAGACTGTTTCACCTCACAATAGACATAATACTCCTTGCCCCACTCCTTGCTTTCATCAAGACCGGTCGGAAGAATTCGTTTCCACGAGCCGTCGTTGCTATTACGCACAACGGCTGCTATGGAATCGATATATGCAATATTTCTTTCCTGCCAATTGTCATACTCTCCGGCATCGGTTGTTTCCTCACACGAAGTAAACCCGAAGAGTGACATTACAAACAAAAGAAAGAATATCTTCAAATTCTTCATCTTCAACAATTAAGACAGTTTCTTCAACAGAGAAGTGATGCTTACGTTATCCTGGATAATGTTGCGTAGGTCAGCAATAGCAACACGGCGCTGTTCCATTGTATCACGCTCGCGGAGGGTAACCATACCGTCCTCCAATGTCTGGTGGTCAACTGTCACGCAGTAAGGAGTACCGATAGCATCCATACGACGGTAACGCTTACCGATAGAATCCTTCTCCTCATAATAACAGTTGAAATTGAACTTGAGTTCATTCATTATCTCACGTGCCTTTTCGGGCAGACCGTCCTTCTTCACAAGAGGAAGAACAGCCAACTTCACAGGAGCAAGAGCTGCAGGCAGGCGGAGAACAACACGTGTCTCACCGTTCTCAAGTTTCTCCTCGCAGTATGAAGCACACATGATGCTGAGGAACATACGGTCAACACCGATTGAAGTCTCAATGACATACGGAGTATAGCTCTCGTTTGTTTCAGGATCGAAATACTTGATATTCTTACCAGAGAACTTCTCGTGCTGGCTAAGGTCAAAGTTTGTACGTGAGTGGATACCCTCTACCTCCTTGAAGCCGAAAGGCATACGGAACTCGATGTCAGTAGCAGCATTTGCATAGTGAGCGAGTTTCTCATGATCGTGGTAACGGTAAGCATCATCACCAAAGCCAAGAGCCTTGTGCCATGCAAGACGAGTCTCTTTCCACTTGTTGAACCACTCTAGTTCGCTGCCGGGGCGTACAAAGAACTGCATCTCCATCTGTTCGAACTCGCGCATACGGAAGATGAACTGGCGAGCAACGATTTCATTACGGAACGCCTTACCAATTTGTGCAATACCGAATGGAACACGCATACGACCGGTCTTCTGTACATTCAGGTAGTTAACAAAGATACCCTGAGCTGTTTCGGGACGAAGATAGATTTTCATTGCACCGTCTGCTGTAGAACCCATGTCTGTAGAGAACATAAGGTTGAACTGACGAACCTCTGTCCAGTTGCGTGTACCAGAAATTGGACAAGCAATCTCCTCGTCGATAATGATTTGACGGAGCTCATCAAGATCCATAGCATTGAGTGCCTTTGCAAAACGCTCCTGAAGAGCATCGCGTTTAGTCTTTTCGGCAAGTACCTTTGGATTTGTCTCCATGAAAAGTTCACGGTTAAAAGAGTCGCCAAAACGTTTTGCAGCCTTAGCAGCCTCCTTCTCCATCTTCTCTTCATACTTTGCTATCTGCTCCTCGATGAGAACATCGGCGCGATAACGCTTCTTTGAGTCACGGTTGTCAATAAGAGGGTCATTGAATGCATCCACGTGGCCCGAAGCCTTCCAGATTGTGGGGTGCATGAATATTGCAGAATCAATACCAACGATATTGTCATTGAGCAATACCATACTCTGCCACCAATAAGTCTTTATGTTATTCTTGAGTTCCACACCCATCTGACCATAGTCATAGACAGCACCCAAGCCGTCATATATGTCACTTGACGGGAACACAAAACCATACTCTTTGCAATGCGCAACTACTTTCTTAAAAACATCTTCCTGTGCCATATTTTCAATTTTAATTTATTCAATATTCTTTTACAAAGGTAATCAAAATTCGGATAAATGTGTCGGTAATAGATATTTAATTGCTAAAATACTATCCAAAAAGATAAATATTTCAGAAGTAATATGTAAAGCTGGTTCCCAAGACCCTAAAGTCTTCGTTAACCTTTGTACATATATTCCAATCGTAATGAAGCGAAGAGAAGCCAAAAGAGATACCGACAAGTGACGGATAAAGATCACCATCTCCCTTTCTGAAATTCCAATGACTGAAGCCTGTTTCTGTTGAGACAATGCATACATCACAGCCAACACCTACATACAGAGATGCATTTTTCAACTTTGCCATATTCCAATTGACGGCTACCGGAATTATAAGTTGATGTTCAATATATGAAGATATATGAAGGTATTTCAAACCCAACAAGAGATTAAACCTATCATCGAAACGTCCAACCCTTGCCGTGCTACCCAAGCTGAAAAGATAGCCGTCGGCATCATATCCACCGAAAGCATTCAATCCGTAAGAAACAGTTTTGCCTTTATTGTCCAAAGAGATGCTGTCTACATTCTCTTGAAAATCCTTAACCGGGACTAGCGGCAAAGAAGCGGCATTGCACTCAGGCGAAAGAGACAAGAGAAACAAAAAAAACAATTTTATTCTTTTCATAAATACAAAATTCCCGACCAACCAGCCATTCTGTAAAGGCAATACAAAATTACGAAAAATATATATTCAAGCATGTATATTCGCCTTATTTATTAAGTAGGCACAACATAAATTTCATTTTTTACTTTTTTTCTTTAACTTTGCAGATAGACCGCAAGACAAGAGGTTCAGAACCCATTGATTATTTATGGACTACAACGAATTTGACGAGAACACCGAAGAGGAGATTTTGAACGTGGAAACGCCCGACAGCAACGGCCATAATTCACACCACCACGACAGCAATGATGACAAGACGCACCGATTGACAGGCATGTACAAGAACTGGTTTCTTGACTATGCATCTTATGTCATTCTGGAGCGTGCCGTACCACACATGTATGACGGTTTGAAACCCGTGCAGCGTCGCATTCTGCACGCAATGCGCGAACTTGATGACGGCCGTTACAACAAGGTTGCGAATGTCGTGGGACACACCATGCAATACCACCCTCACGGTGACGCATCAATAGCCGGAGCTTTGGTACAGATGGGACAGAAGGATTACCTGATTGATTGTCAGGGAAACTGGGGTAACATTCTTACCGGAGACTCTGCAGCAGCACCACGATACATTGAGGCACGCCTATCACATTTTGCACACGACGTAGTTTTCAATCCCAAGACTACAGAATGGAAACTCTCGTACGACGGTCGCAACAAGGAGCCGATAACACTGCCTGTAAAGTTCCCGCTATTGCTCATTCATGGCGTGGAAGGTATCGCAGTTGGATTGTCTTCAAAGATTCTGCCGCACAACTTCAACGAAGTATGTGATGCAGCCATTTCATATTTAAGAAAAGAAGATTTCAAATTATACCCCGACTTCCAGACCGGCGGTAGCATTGACGTGTCTCGCTACAATGACGGTGACCGCAGCGGACGAGTAAGGATACGTGCAAAGATTACGAAGTCGGACGACAATAAGACCCTTACAATAACAGAGATACCGTTCGGCAAAACGACTCCACTCGTAATTGAGTCCATTCTTAAAGCAGCCGATAACGGAAAGATAAAGATACGCAAGGTCGATGACAACACATCGGACAAAGTGGAAATTCTTGTACAGCTTGCCCCTGGCGTATCAAGCGACAAGACCATTGATGCTTTGTACGCATTCACCGATTGCGAGATAAGCATAACACCCTGTTGTTGCGTCATAGACAACCACACACCGGTATTCCTCACAGTAAGCGAACTTTTGCGCCGTTCGGTAGACAGCACAAAAGAATTGTTGCGTCTTGAACTACAGATACGCAAAGGGGAATTGTTGGAACAGTTGCATTTTGCGTCACTTGAGAGCATATTCATCGAAGAGCGCATATACAAGGACAAGGAATTCGAACAGGCTCCTGACATGGACAGCGCCCTATCGCACATTGACAAGCGCCTTGAGCCATACAAAAAGGATTTCATCCGTGAGATTACACGAGATGACCTGCTACGTCTCATGGAGATAAAGATGGCACGTATCCTGCGTTTCAATAAGGAGAAAGCCGAAGAGCTGATAGCAAGACTCAAGAAGGAGATTGCGGACATAGACAAGCAGTTGGGACAGATGACCGCTGTTACCATAAAGTGGTTCACAATGCTCAAAGAAAAATATGGTGCGCGCTATCCACGACAGACCGAGATACGAAATTTCGACACAATTGTTGCTGCAAAGGTTGTAGAAGCCAACCAGAAACTCTACATCAACCGTGCCGAAGGTTTTATTGGAACATCACTCAAGAAGGACGAGTTTGTAACCAACTGTTCCGACATGGACGACATTATACTGTTCTACAAGGATGGCAAGTACAAGATTGTCAAAGTCAGCGAAAAACTGTTTGTGGGCAAGAATGTCATACATATTGATGTATTCAAGAAGAACGACAAGCGCACAATATATAATGTAGTATATCGCGATGGCAAAAACGGCATTCACTATATGAAACGTTTTGCGGCAACAGGAATGACACGCGACAGGGAGTATGACCTGACACAAGGCACACCTGGTTCCAAGGTAATATATTTCACATCGAACCCCAACGGAGAGGCCGAGGTCATAAAAGTGATGCTAAAGCCCAATCCCAGACTACGCAATGCAATAATAGAGAAGGATTTCAGCACAATTGCCATAAAGGGCCGTCAGTCAATGGGTAACATACTTACAAAGAATGAGGTCCTGCGTATTTCGCTCAAGAAACACGGCAGTTCAACCCTAGGCGGACGTCAGGTATGGTTTGACCGCGATATCCTGCGTATAAACTTTGATAACCATGGCGAATATCTTGGAGAATTCCACAATGATGACAAGATTCTTGCCATACGAAAGAACGGTGAGTACTACACATTACCGGTTGACCTCAACAACCATTACGAGGACGACCTCATGGTAATTGAGAAGTTTGACCCGAACAAGGTTTGGAGCGCAGCGTTGTACGATGCATCACAGCAAGGATACCCTTACATCAAGAGATTCACACTTGACGACAGTCCTCGCAGACAGAACTGTCTTGGCGAGAACAAGGAGAACGAACTCATATGGTTCAGCGAAACACCGTTCCCACGTATACAGGTAATGTTCGGTGGAAACGACAATTTCCGTGAGCCGTTGGTTATAGAGGTTGATGAATTCATAGGCGTAAAGAGTTCAAAGGCACGCGGCAAGCGCTTGACGACGTTCGAGATTGACGAGATTATAGAACTTGAGCCAACCAAGTTTCCACCGCCACCGGAAGTTGCAGAAGAACCAGAAACTGATAACATATCCGATGAAGAACCGGAACAGCTAACTCTTTTTAACGAAGAATGAGAAAACTTTATTTTATAATTGCGCTTTTGTCATTGCTAATACCGGCAACGACAAAAGCGCAATATGCTATAAGCGACACAATCAGGCAAGAAAGGATTGTAGTAAAGAGCGCACAGTTCGGTATTTCCTTACAGAACAACCTTGACACATACCTGAGCAACTACAACTATACAGGCGGAGGATTGCATTTCAGCCATGAGACTTTTCGCAATGCCCGTACAGGCAATTACCATTGGAAATACCAGATTCTGTTCAACAGCCGGGCCGGGTTCAACCTACAGGAAGGTAACATACAGCTTGCCGGCATTGCCGGATGCAGTTGGAGTGGATACCACCCGTTCAGCATTGGCAAAAGGTTAAAGTTGCTTGCAGGAGCACAGATTCAACTGGAAGGCGGAGCATTGTACAACATGAGCAATGGCAACAACCCTGTTTCGGCAAAGTTACGGACCGCATTGGCTGCATCGGGAATGGCTATATACCATTTCCCCGTATGCGGTAACGACTGGGTCGCACGCTACCAACTGGACATTCCGTTAGTAGGTGTCATGTTCACACCCGAATACGGACAATCATATTATGAGATAGGATTAGGACACCTTGGAAAAATTGCATCGTTCACCCACCCAGTAAACAACCCATCGTGGCGACACATGTTATCGTTGGACATGCCTGTACGCATAAAGCGCCACAGTACAACACTGCGCGTTGCATACATAGCCGACCTTTACCAAAGCAACATAAACCACATACGTTGCCACATGTACCACCACTCCTTCACTTTCGGTTTTGTCAAGACATTGCTTAAAGTGAAACAGGAAAACAGCATCAAGGCATATTCACCGTACTAATGCCTATTTGAAATCCGGAGCGAAACAGGAAATACAAAGCCAACAATTATCACGTCACAAAAATGAAGTTCAAAAACATAATGATAGCAATACTTTTTCCCATAAGCATTTTCACAGGATGTGTTGGGGAAGAGGAGTATTCGAATTCCTTTCAGGGCAACTTTGAAGCATTGTGGAAGAGCATAGATGAGCGCTACTGCTTTTTCGAAATCAAGAATAAAGAATACAAGCTTGACTGGAACGCCGTACACAATGAATACAAGGCATATGTCGACACCTGCAAGAACGACGCCGAACTGTTCACCACGCTTGGAGATATGCTGAAGGAGTTGCGAGACGGACATGTCAACCTTATATCAATCTACGGCACAAGCTACTACTGGGACTGGAAACTCGACCACCCTACAAACTTCAGTGACTCAATACAACGCAGATATCTTGGCAATGATTTCAAGCTTACGAACGGCGTAAAATATACGACCTTGACAGACAGCATAGGATATATATATTACGAAAGTTTTTCGAGCGGATTGAGCATAAACAACCTTTCGTTCATGCTACTCGACCTCAAGCACACGAAAGGCCTTGTCCTTGACGTACGTAATAACGGAGGAGGACTGGTAACGACAGCAGAGACATTAGCATCGGCTTTTACCGACAAAAAGATACACTGCGGATACATGCAGCACAAGACAGGACCTGGACACAACGACTTTTCAGAGATGGAAAAGATTTACCTGGAACCGTCACAAGGTACAATCTGGCTCCGTCCAGTCGTTGTTTTGACAAACAGAGGTGTTTATAGCGCAGCAAACCACTTTGTAATGCTTATGAAAGAGCTACCCTATACTTTTATATTAGGCGACAAGACTGGAGGAGGCTGTGGGCTGCCAATGAGCAACACACTGCCTAACGGCTGGAGCATACGAATGTCAGCATGCCCAACATATGACGCCCAGGGTAACTTGACAGAATTCGGTATAGAACCGGATATATGGGTTGATATAACAAGCGAGGACTGGAACAGTGGCAAAGACACCATGATTGAGGCTGCAAAAGAGATAATTTTGGACTATTACAGAAAAAAAGAGGAAGAACAAGGTAAATAGTTCAAAAAAAGCACTATCTTTGCAATCACAAAACAGAACAGTCGCGCGTGTGGCGAAATTGGTAGACGCGCCAGACTTAGGATCTGGTGTTTTGCGACGTGTAGGTTCGAGTCCTATCACGCGCACGATTGGACAAAAGAGTAGAATTCGAGAGAGTTCTACTCTTTTTTTGTCAACAGTGAACAGCACCAGAAGTAAACTTTATTCAGTATGCCTTTCATTGATTTGTACTGCAAGGCATGCAGTTAAAGATTTGTTTCAAGTCTAACGATAGCCATATATGGCAATGCAAGGTTAGATTCCATTGAGAAAATGGCAGTTGCTCTTGGGGTCAGCGTAAAATCCCTTTTTGAACCTATGGGCGATGAGGCTGTAGAGGGTTTTATTAAGATAAGAGGAAAGATATATCAATTCAACAGCAGGGTTGAATTGGAAAATTTGCTAAATTGCAAGCGATAAGTATTTTTGTAAATTGATAATTCATTTATCAAAATAAGTAAATTCACTTACAAATAGGAATAGTTATAATATATGCTAATATGATACCAAAAATCACAGAGTGTATGCTCCCTCTCTTGCAATATATGGGCGATAAAGAAATTCATTCAGCAGAGGAATGCAGAGAATATATTTCAAGAGTGTTTAATCTATCAAATGATGATAAAGCACTATTAAAATCAACAGATAGAGTCGGATGGGCAAAACATTATTTGAGAATAATAGGAATGCTTGAAACTGTATCTCGTGGCAGATATAGAATTACAGAAGATGGTTTAAAATTCTTGCGAGTAACACCACCTACAAAGGAAAGACCTTTTAAGGAGTATGGATATTGATTATTTTTGAAAATGATATAGCAATATTCAAAAAAATCACTAAATTACAAACGATAAGTATTTTTGTAAAGATAAACTCGTATAAACTTACCCCAATATAATAGTTATGAAAAGATTTTTTGTTCTTATAGCATTAGTACTTGCACTAGCAAACATTTCTTATGCTCAAAATGATGTTACAAAATTTATGGGCATTCCAGTTGATGGTAGTAAAGCAGAAGTCGTTTGTCAACTTCTTAAGAAAGGTTTTGAATATGAAGAATCACAAGATAATTGGACTAGATTAACAGGCTTTTTTAATGGTGTAAATTCAAACATTTATGTAAGTACAAATAAAAATATTGTAGACAGAATATATGTTTGCGATAAAAACACTTGTTCTGAATCAGAAATAATCATTAGGTTTAATAAACTTGTAAGACAGTTTGCCAATAATGAAAACTACATTTCAGACGGATATGAAAAATATTTAATTCCACAAAATGAGGACATATCATACGAAATGCTTTGTCATAACAAAAATTATGATGCAATATTTTATCAAAAACCAGATTCGCTGAATTCCAATGAATTTATAGGAGAATTAAACAATTTATCAGATACAGATTTACATAATATGGTAAATAATATGATTCAATCTGATACTGCTATTTATAATGCTTACAATCAATTTTCTTTAGAAGATTTTAATAAAGCAAGTACTAAATACACTTTTGACAATAAAGATAAAGCATTCTTATTTGTTTGTATGGCAGCATATAGTGCAAGGCATACAGTACTTGATAAATATAATAAACCCGTATGGTTTAGAATATGCGAACATAGTGGCAAATACTATATTTCCATTTTTTACGATAACGAATATAATCGGGCTCAAGGAGAAGATTTATAAAACATAAAATACGATTGCCACCGGCTACGCCGATGGCAATCGTTGTATTTATATCAATCAAATATTTTAGATTAGAATAATACAAAAAGAATGTATCAATACGACCAAATAAAAGGTTATATTGATACATTTTTAATTTGAAACAAAAAGGGCATTATAATGTTTGTTTTATATTGTTTGTTATCCTTTCTTGGAAATCGACAATGCGAGCAGCAAAAGGTCACGCGAAGCACCGCGCCAGTGGTACTGCGTGGGTTGCGAAAAGCGAGCTAAATCCATTAATAAAACAGTTCTTTTTCTTACAGAAACAAGATATCTAATAAAAAACTATACATTTGTATAGATTTAATTATCTTGACCTAAATATGAAAAAACTGTTATTCATCATTTCTGCAGCAATGTTGCTATCCTCATGCGCAGGATTGACACACATCACCACTCCGCAGTCAGTTGCACTCAACCAAGCAAACTTCAAATTTATAAAAAGTGTAAGTGCTGAAACATCAGCCATATACATATTGGGTATTGGTGGCTTGTCACAAAAAGCAACAGAGGACGTTATTGAGTTATTAAGAGCCAAAGCAGACCTGCAAGCAAATCAGGCATTGGCAGATATCCGCATCAAGACAACCATTAAACACTTCCTTGTAGGATTGGTAATTAATAGAACACTTACAGCTTCAGCAACTGTGGTTGAATTCTACGATACCAAAGTTCCAATCATCAACAAACAAGAAGCAAGTTATTCAACAGATACCCCAACCACCAACAAGCAAAAACCAGACTCTTTAGCAGATACCCAAAAAGGATATACGCGCGACTCCGCTTTTCAACAACTTATTGAGATGAAGGAAGAGTTAACAGATGGACACAAAGAGAACGCAAGCAGAGTCATTACAGAAGTAAAAAATATTGAAAGATGGTATCTTGGAATAGATCCGGTATATTCCGAGATTGATGAGATTCTTAAAGAGATTCGTGAAATCTTGAAAAACATGGAAAAATAATGAAAAGCGACGATAAGAACGAAATGCTTCCATTGGTAGACACTGAGGGCAACACCATTGGAAAGGCGACAAGAGGCGAATGTCATAATGGGAGCAAGTTATTGCATCCCGTTGTTCACCTGCATATTTTTGATAAAGAAGGAAGAGTATACCTACAACAACGTCCTTTATGGAAAACAATACAACCCGGTAAATGGGACACGGCAGTAGGAGGCCATATTTCGGCAGGAGAGAGCATAGAAGAGGCCCTAAAGAGAGAGACACTAGAAGAGGTGGGAATAGAAGATTTTACACCAACATTCATATTGAGATATCTATTTGAAAGTGAATGTGAAAAAGAGCTAATCCATGTATACAGCACAAACTATAACGGTGTAATAAATCCAACAGACGAATTGGACGGCGGAAGATTCTGGACTATCGAAGAAATTGAAGAATCCACTGGTAAAAATATTTTGACACCTAACTTTGAACAGGAATTCCAGAAAATAAAGAAATTCATTTCAAATAATAATATAAGAGCTCGACATTATTGATTTATTAATTTTACAAATAGATAAGCCAACCTTCTTTTTGACATTATTTAACATATATAGAGCGTTTATTAAATATCAATCACATATATTTGTCATTATTAACAATTAAAATCAAGACTATGAAAAAAGTACTATTTCTTGCCTTTGTGGCAATCATGTCAGTTTGTTTTACAGGATGTAAAAGACAGACCAGTTTCGAGGTTGATGACATTACAACTAAAGCTGTAATAATGGGTAAAGTCACAGCAATTACAGGAAAAGACAAAGCGGGCAACGATGTAAAATCCTATGTTGCAGACAGGACTGTTTTCATAGAAATAAGCAATAACGACTTGTCTCCAAACGGAAATGCCAACGGATATACGACAATGACTGTTGTTACAGATTCTGAAGGTGAATACTCAATTGAAATACCAACTGTAAAAAATGGAGTCAGCGTAACTGTAAGAGTTGGAGATTACACCGGACAATATAGCGAAGAAGATTATTATGGAGAGAAAAAGTACACAAGTGTAATCTATTCTGCTCTGGCAAAGAATATAAATATCAAACCAGACCAGATCAAGAAGTGTGAACTTACCTACGAAAGAAATTAAAATTAATCATCCCGCACTATGAAAAGATTTATTGCAATCATAACCGTAGCTCTTTTCACATCAAGCGTTACATTTGCGCAGAATGTGGAAATCAACCAAAAGAGCTACTTGCCCAAGAAAGGTGACTGGGCACTTGGAGTAGATTTGAAACCCATACTGGAATATGTTGGAAGCATTTTCAATGACAATGCCGACGTTACAGTAGATTATCTTGGAGGTGAGCCTGTTTCAAATAGTTTGGACGGTTGGAGCAAGAGCGTTACTCCAAAAGCATCAATCATGGGTAAATACATGCTTGATGACAATTGGGCTTTACGCGCTAATGTCGGTTTGCTGTTCGGTAGCAATTCAACAAGATCTTATGTTCAGGACGACAAAAGTGCCGTACTTGAGCCACTTGACAAGACAAAATTGATTGACAGCCAAAAAAGCAGAAAGAACGGTATGAGTATAATGTTCGGTACAGAATACCGTAAAGGAACAAAGCGTATACAAGGCGTATTCGGTGCTGGTGCTTTGATTGGTTTCCAAAGTGTAGCAACCATCTACAACTATGCAAACAAGATTACAAGTATCAACCAACACCCAAGCACAAGTTTGCAGGCTCCACCGTCTGTTGCCAGCGGTTATAGAGTAACAAAGCAAAAAGGCTCATCAGACGTTTTCTATGGCATAACAGGAAGCGCTGGCATTGAATGGTTTGTTGCTCCAAAGGTAGCTTTGGGCGCTGAGGTAAACCTGAGCATGTACGGTATTTCCGGCGGTCAGCAATACACAGAATCGGAGGGTTGGAACAGTGTAAAACAAGAGGTTGACACACGCTACGACTTGAGTTCTCCAGGTAATACAGTATTCCGCTTTGGAACAGACAATATTGGTGGTTCTTTGTATATGTCATTCTACTTCTAAAGGCATATCAAACGAACAAAAACTGGTTTTAGAATAAAAAGTAATGCCGGTATCGTGCGCGATACCGGCATTACCTTTTGTAACAAAAAATCAACTTTATATGATATATTGCGAACTTTCATGACTATTAATGAGAAATTTAACAATAATCAAACATGCTATTTTACTGCATTTTTTAATGTAATAACAAAAAAAAACATTAATTTAGCACAATTAATAGAAGTGAATTCCTAAAACCGATATAACAATGAGAGCTAAATTGGCTATAACCAGCATTTTAAGCTTAATTTTATGCTTTATCTGCACAACTGGCGCCATGGCACAGAACAGTAATTTTGTCACTGGTACTGTTGTAGATGAAAATGGAGAATCCCTGCCCGGAGCTACAGTTGTCATAATGAAAGGCAAAGACCTTGTAAGAGGTACAAGCACCGGAATTGAGGGTGAGTTCAGCATAATCGCCAACATTGAGAAGGGTGAGACAGAACTGAAGGTGAGCTATGTTGGTTCAAAAGACAAAGTAGTAAAATTGTCAAAGAAAGATATTGGCAATTTGTTGAAAATCCAAATGATGCCAGACGATGCGATGCTTGCAGAAGTAACCATCGTCGAGGACGGATATGCGCGATTGCCACGTAAGGATATGGTCGGTGCATTCACTACTGTGAAAGCCGAAGATATCATGATGCCGGCATACCAAAGCATTGACCAGATGCTTCAAGGTAAGATTGCAGGTATGACCGTTGTAAACTCATCGGCACGTGTAGGAGCTACACCAAAGATTACTATCCGCGGTACATCAACCATTCTTGGAAACTCAAGTCCTCTGTGGGTTGTCGACGGTGTAATCCAGGAGGATGCGTTGCACATTGACATGAGTTCGTCCATCACCGGAGACATGAAGGAACTTATCGGTAATCAGGTTTCATGGCTCAATCCTCAGGATATCGACAACATCACAGTCCTCAAGGATGCATCCGCAACTGCCATCTATGGTTCAAAGGCATCAAACGGTGTTATCGTCATCACAACAAAGAAAGGAACACCTGGACGAATAAGCGTTAATTATAACACAAACGTGTCAGTGAGAGAGCGCCCGTCATACGGCATATACGATCTTATGAACTCCAAGGAACGTATACAGTTCAGCAAAGAGGCATACGAAGCCGGTGTACGTTACCAGGACACTCCACTCCCACAGATTTACACATACGAGGGCTTGATGGCCATGTTCAACAAACGTATGATTACAGAAGAGGAGTTCTCAACCTACCTCCAGCGCCTCGAAATGGAGAACACCGACTGGTTTGAGCTGCTGACACGCAATTCTGTAAGCCAAAGCCATAACCTCAGTGTTTCGGGCGGTACCGAAAAATACACATATAATGCATCAGTTGGTTACCAGAGCAACAAGGGTATGGAGATTGGCAACGAGAATGACCAGTTGACCACACGTTTGAGCATAAACAGCAACATCAGCGACAAACTGACTGTAAATGTACAGTTGAACGGTAGTGTAAGAAATTCATACGGTTATGCGGGTGTCAACCCTTACACATACGCGATGAACACCAACAGGGCTATTCCTGCATTTGAAAAGAACGGTGAGCGTACATTCTATTCAAAATACTACCAATACCAATACAACACCGAGCTAGGCGGACACAACCAATATTCATACAACGTTTTCAACGAGTTGGAAAACACATACTCAACAAATGTTGGAAGCATGTTCAACGCATCAGCCAACGTGACATACAAGATCTTGAGCTGGTTGTCTTATAACGCAGGCGCAAGCTTCGCCTTGAGTGGCAATGACAGTGAAAGTTTCCAAGGTGAGAAATCATCATCGGTTGAGCAGTTATACCGCGGATATGCATACGGTACAGAAGAGGCCGGTTCTGCAAAATACAATGCAGCTATGTTGCCATACGGTGGTGTCTTGAAGCAGGCCAATTCACAGAGCCTTTCATACAGTACATCGCACCGCTTGCAAGTATCAAAGGAGTTCAATGAAAACCACCGTTTGAACACCATGCTTGGTATGGAGGTACGTTCAAGCAGAGGAGAGAGCGCCAGCAATACCGTTTGGGGATACGTTCCTGAACGCGGAGAGATTCTGGTTTCACCGACATTGCCCCACAAATTCCAGCCGATAGGCCAGGATGTAAACTTGGGATTGGGTGTTCTTCAGGGACTTTATAATGGTGCCTGGAACAAGACTTCAACAGTTACCAACTACCTGTCATTCTACGCGACTGTAGCTTATTCATTGATGAACCGATATGTCATCAACATGAACGTACGTTCAGACGCTTCAAACCGTTTCGGTCAGGATGTAAACAAGCAGTTTGACCCGACATGGTCATTCGGTGCTTCATGGAAGATTGCTCAGGAGCCATTGGTAATGGAGTATATCCCTTGGCTTGAACAGTTCAACGTGCGTGCCACATACGGTATTCAGGGTAACGTAGTTAACTCTATAAGTCCCGATATGATTGTAACATATCAGGGTATCCTACAGAGTTACAACGAGTATTACCTGACAATTTCAAGCCTGCCTAACAAACAACTAAAGTGGGAACGTACCAAGAGTCTTAACCTAGGTGCAGATATTTCATTGTTTGGAATTGGCATGAATCTGGAATATTACAGACGCCGCAGTAATGCAATCATACGTCAGGACATTGCAGAAGAGTATGGTATGAGTTCAATGCCACTGAATGGAGGTTTGATTACCAACGAGGGACTTGAGTTCAGTGCCAACTACACTCCAATCAGAGGCAAGAACTTTGCATGGACTATCGGACTTAATGCCAGCAAGAACAGAAACCGTTCGGAAACCGATGACCGCACAGCTAAAGCCGATGAGCTGACACATTATGACTTCCTGAACGGAAGCAGCGACAGACCTTTGAAGAAAGGCTATCCATTGTCATCATTCTGGTCATACCAGTTCACCGGCTTGAACCCATTGAACGGTTACCCGACATTTGCACACACAACATATGATGACGTTGATGGCGACGGCAGCGTTGACCCGACAACATTCCTTATATATTCGGGACAGAGCGAGCCGGACTTCACAGGAGGTTTCAACACACGTATCCGTTGGAAAGGCTTCAACTTCGGAATTGACTTCGCAGCAATCCTTGGTGCGAACAAGCGCTTACCGAACCCTTATTCTACATTTACCAACGGCCAGATGCCCGACATATTCAGTAACTTGTCAAAGGAACTGAATAACCGTTGGAAGCAGCCGGGTGATGAGAAATACACAAACATTCCGGCACTTTATACATCAATTGTTGACTATTACAATTTGAACTTGCCCAATGGTTTGTATGACAACATCTATTCAATGTGGGCACAATCGGACGTGAGAGTAGCCGATGCGTCTTTCTTGCGTTGTACACAGATTTCTTTATCATACAGTTTTCCACGCAAGATGTGTCAGAAGATCAGATTGTCACACATTACATTGAGCGCAAACGTAAACAACCTGTTTGTTATCGCAAGCAAGGAATGGAGAGGATATGACCCAGAATTGGGCTACAGCATACAGCCAAGAGTTTATTCATTAGGTTTGAGTGTAGGACTATAAGAAGAGACGACTATGAGACATATAAAGAATATTATTGCAATAACACTGTTCGCACTTGTATTCACAGGATGTGAGGATTTCCTTGAACCGAACTCAAAGAGCGAATTTGTACCAAAAGATGCAAATTCCCTTAACGAGTTGCTATTGGGTGAAGCATACCAGCGCAACGACATGAGTGGATTCAACATTTTCCTTGGATTGCTTGATGATGACGTCGAAGCAGCTCCTTATCAGATACCCAATGACGGATTTGACGAGAACAAATATATCGCCTGCTTTGGTTGGAAACCCAACATGTTCCAAATGATGGAAAAAGCCAATTCAGGACATACAAATATGTATGAGAAGTATTACGAACTTATACTTGGTGCAAATGCAGTACTTGACTACTTGCCGGGTGTTACAGATACCGATGAGATGATAAACTATGTCAAGGCGCAGGCGTATGCCTTGAGAGGTTTCTACTATTTCAACCTTGTAAACATATTCGGACAGCCATATAACAGCAACCCCGACTCATTAGGCAACGCTTTGGGAGTGCCTTTGAAACTGCATAGTGGTATAGAGGCAAACGAAGATGCTTTGACAAGAAAGACCGTAGCTGAAGTTTATACACAGATTTTAAGTGACTTGCACACAGCTGACAGCGTATACAAAACATTGCCCGAAAATTTGCAGTTTGCAAAGAAACACCGTACAAGCCAGCCTATGGTGGAGTTGATGCTATCACGTACATACCTTTATATGGGTAACTGGTCAGAAGCATCAAAGTATGCTGAATATGTCATGAAAAACCCGAAGCTGGAACTTGTTGACCTTAACATTATCCCGAACTTTGACGATAACGGTAACCGTATCCGTGAATATATGTTCTATCCGAGCGCCGATTCTCAGGAGACTATTTGGTTGTACGGTAACGTCGAGGACATGTTTACATGGACCTGTTATGGAACCAACTCACAGAACCCACAGAACGGCAACAAAAAGATGCACGCCTACTTCAAAGCATCACAAGACCTCATAGACAGTTTTGAGGAGGGTGACATGCGAAAATTCCAATATATAATAGAAGCACCTTTGGAGAGTGGTGAATATATGCCAATGGCATACGGCAAGATAAATGTCGGAACACAATACTACCTTCCAAAGAATGCTGAAGGAATTTTCGGACGTTGCCTGCGTTTATCCGAGGCGTACCTCAACTATGCCGAAGCACAAGCGAACCTTGGTGGAGAAGGTATAAATAATGCAATTGAAGCCCTTATTGAATTACGCGAAAAACGTATAAACCCAGATGAAGGAGATATTGAAGGATTTGCTACAACAGACCAGGTAGAACTTATTGAATTCATTAAGGCAGAGAGAAGACGCGAACTCTGTTTTGAGGGACACAGATGGTTCGATTTGCGCCGTTGGGGAATGCCTGAGATAAAGCATGTATGGTATAATAAAACTGGCAGTGTAGAATTTACACTGAAGGAGAAGGATCTTATGTACACAGTCCCCATTCCTGATGAAGCCATTGAAGAGAACCCGAAATTGGTGCAGAACGAACTGCCGAAAACCAATGAGGAAACCACAACAAAGAATAACGAATAAATAACAGATTGAAGATGAAAGCGTATATAAAAGTTACATTATTTATATTGGCAACATTGGTATCTTTTGTTGCTTGCCGTGACAATGATGACGATATTACGCCATCGGGTAACTATTCACCGATACGCGGCGGCTTTCCACAAGATACAACCGCATACGACACCATCATCTATAATATCAAAAATGAATATGGTGTATACCTGCTATACAAGGATGTTACCGAAGAGGACATGAACCGTACATGGATTTCTGCCGGTACAGGTGACATTTATGTAGCCGGAGACAGTGCCCTGCGCGAATTAGGTTCATGGGATTTGCCGAAAGAACACCTACCCTACTATGTGGATTTCTTCAATGACTATATTTTCCCAAATATAAGCAAGGAGTTTGCGAATTCGACCTTTCCTATCAAGATTTACATGATAGACAAACTCCGCACCGAGCCACGTGACTACGGTGAAGAGAACAAGAATGAGGAAAATTCCGGTACAGACGCTGACCCTAACAAGATTATCAAATTGGGCGAGTTTGACAACTGGGCAATAAGTTTCCCTGACAGCATCATAAAGGCTCTGTCAACAAATGATAAGGCAAAGGCAGAATATTCACTCAAGCAGATGCGTTGTGTATTTATGGTCAATGTTATCAAGAACTCAATATTGAAAGGAGACCTTTCTGCACCCAATGGATTCTGGGCTGACTATAGTATGGTAAAAGATAGTGAATGTATAAACAGTAAACACGATGGCTGCGACAAAGTCTATGTCCCGACGGATACTTTATTGAGCGATGATGAAGCCAGAAAAATCAAAGAAGGAGAAAACGGTCTATACACTCTTGGATTTGTAGATGTATTGGAAGAAAAATTCGGTACAGGAAGAAGCAGTAAGATTATAAAACCAATTACTGCTCCAGAAGAAAAAGGATGGTTGCATCCTGATTATTGGACGACAAAGATAAATCCCACATGTGACCTTTTTGAAGCATATATCATGAACGCAATGTGGTTTACTCCCGAAGAGTTCCATGAAAGATACAACACCGGTCAAAACACTAAAATCAAAGAAAAATATGATTTGGTTGTTGAACACATCAAGAAATTCGGTGTTGACCTAGTAGGCATTGCAAACGGTAAAAAAGAGACTACTGAATGATTAAATTAAAAACATTATACACTATTTTCCTTTTGGCATCAATGACAATGTCATGCAATGCCAATGTTCAACCGGACTCTTTATGGAACAAGGAGTTCGGTTGCGCGCAGGATATAACAGAAACTTACTTGACCGCAAAAAAGGGTATAAAGAAGAGCGACAAGGAACAACAGACCATCAATATCTGCAACTATATATGGCAGTGTGGTGAATACATGTTCAAATGTCGTGGAAAGAACGAGGATATATGCAAACTGCCAAAATATGTTCAGGAACTTGACCTTGACAACGAGTTCGTTTCAGCATACATGGCAAAGCATGATATTTCGCGCTTTACAGACCACTATTTTACCTTGCTTGCAATGAAACAAGGCAGCTGTTTCGAAGATGCACGTGACGGCATAACTATGACAGTTTTCTACCCCTTGCGCAGCATGAACAGCAACGACTACAATAAATTGGCAAAAATATTCTCATGCAAGAACGATGCTGTGCACCAGGTATATTTGAAAAGGCTGGTACATCCTCTGACAAACAGCGGATGCAACAAGGAATTGCTTGCCATACGTTCACTCATTGAGCAGAATGTTATAGAATGTGAGTTGAAGGATAAGATACTTTCACTTTATGATATCTATTCAGCCATTATGCCGGGGCAAGCTGCACCTGATGTAACATTCAAGGATGCCGAAGGAAACAGATACACAATCTCACAGTTCAAGGGCAAAATCCTTGTTATGGACATCTGGGCAACATGGTGCGGCAGTTGCCTGAAGAACATGCCCAAATTCATGGAATTGAAAAAGGAATTTGCAGACAATGAGAATGTCATGTTTGTAACCGTATCAACCGACAGCGATGACATCAAAGATAAGTGGCTTGCTGCAATCAAGAAGCACAAAATGGAGAAGATGCTCAACCTGACACCCGACAGAAGCGCAGCAGAACAGTTCGAAGAGAAATACATTGCAAACAGTGTTCCACGATATATCGTCATAGACCAGCATGGATATATTGTTTCGGCATTCGCACCAAAGCCCGATGAAGGAATGAAGGATATGATTGAGAAGGTATTGGAGTGCAAATAATTTAATTAAAAAGAAACAAAATAATAAAACTATAATTATATGAAAAGATTTTTACTCACTTTAATCGGTATCATAGCCATTGCAACCGGCATGAATGCCGAAACCTACAAACACCAGTTCAGCAAAGGTGAACTGTCAAAAGATGGAGGCAGCGTAGTCTTAAAGGATGACAATTCCAAACTCGAAAATATTCAATGGACAGCCAGCAGCGCAACATCAATAGGTTGGAATGCAAACGGTAAAGGCATCCAATTAGGTAGCAGCAGCGTTGCATGCCCCAATTTCTCAATCACAACATCTGTTTTCTCTGAATTCACAATTAAAAGTGTCACAGTCAACAGCTGTATTGGTTCAGGTGGTGATGCGAAGTGTGCAGTAAAAGTTGGCGATACGACATCAGACAACTATACCCTGACACAAACCCCTACTGATTACAAATTTGAATGCAACACCAAGGGAGACATAACCATTAGTTGGGAATCGACAAAAAAAGCGATATTCATCAAAAGCATTGAAATTGTATATGAGATTCCCGCCGACATGTTGGACATCGAAGAGCCGGTATTCGTGACTAAAACTGACAGTATATATGCCGACAAAGTTAAGGTAACTGCAGAAACAATAGATCAAGAGCTTGTATTGTATTATACCGTTGACGGTACAGACCCAAGCTACGAGGATTACAACAGCGACCCACGTGTAGGAACAACAAAGTGCAGTAAATATTGGGTATTGTATGAGGACCTGACCGACAGCGTCACTGTAAATACAATCAGAGCCATGGCTGTAAAAGTTGACGGTGAGCAAGTTTACAAGAGTGATATTGTTGAAGAAAAATATATTGTTTCTGCGACAAAGCCATATATTCCTGCAACAGCCATTACAGAAGGTAACAAATATGCATTCGTTGCAAACGACAGTATTGCCGATGCTCTTGTCCCCAGCATAGAAAAGGGTTACTTGCAAGGCAGAAAGACTGCAAAATCTGAGAAATTCATAGAAGCTGTAAATTACGACGCATTTACATTCACAGCAAAAGATGGTGGATACACAATACAGGATGCTGCTGGACGCTACATGTATATCGACGGTAACGAATTTGCTTTTGCACTGGAAGCACCTGCTACAGACGCTGTTTGGAGCGTTTCAATCAAAGATGGAAAGGCTGAGATAAAGAACGGCAACAACACCATCTATTATGTAAAGAACGAGGACAAGTTCGGTTGCTACGCTACAGCAGAGGCTGAAATGGAATTGCCGGAGCTTTACATGCTACGTGAATATCCACAAGCAACAATTACCCCAGGAAACGGCAGTGAGGTAAAAGGCTTGACAGAGATTATCATCGCTTGTGAGGAGGGAATTAGTGTATCAAACAACTTCAAGCTTATTGCTCGTGGTAACCAATATGAATACGGAAAGTATGAAATCAATGCAACATACAAGCACGAACAGATTGATGAAAAAACCTTGAAGTTTACAATTGATAAACCGCTTATTTCAAACAACAACATTGAAGTCAAAATCATTATAGAAGGTGATATATACCTTAACCCGGATGTTTTGAAATACCCTCTTCCAAAGAAAAATAAAAATGAAATTTGTTCTTACAAGCATTTAGGTATAGTTGAGACCGCAAAGATTACAAATGTAGAGCCAACCAATAACTCTACTGTAGAAGAACTTAAATATATCCTCTTTACCTTTGACAATTACGTAACAGAGGTAAATAAAGAAAAGGGGGCAAAACTACACCTTGAGGGAAGCGAGGAACTTATTGAATTGGAATATACTACCTATAAATATGGTAGCAACAGTGAGCATGTTGACCAATTGCAAGGCGCACTCAAGACAGCAGAGCCTATAGTTGCAAATGGTACATATATTCTCGAAATCGAAGATGGCTACTTCAAGGATAGTAACGGAAATGAAGTTAAAGGCATGACTCTCAAATATATTGTAGAGAACGAAACAGCCATTGAGAATATCATTGCTGAAGGCGAAACAGAATGGGTTGTATACAACGTTACCGGCGTAAAGGTTCTTGAAACAACAAATGCAAAAGAATTGGATACACTTTCAAAAGGTATCTACATCATCAACGGACAAAAGAGACTGATAAAGTAATTTAATAAAACACAAAAAAATATGTTGGCAATTATGCAATTGCCAACATATTTTTTTATTGGTGGAATTATATTAGAAATAATAACGGAAACCAACTTTTGGAGATGCCAAGAAAGAGAAACCGACACCATTAACTTTAGCCATATATGCATAAGACAAATCAACAAGGCTCATAGAAATGGCCATATTCTCTACCGGTTGGTATTCTATTGATGCAACATTCAAAGATAGAGCAAAAGCGCCCTTTGTATAACCTGAAGTTGCACCAAGGCCACCACCTACTGAGAATTGAGGTGTATAATACAACTTATCAACAATTGGCAAATAGTATGCCACGTTAGGCATTACCAAGAAAGTGTGTGAACCTCCGGAAATACTATAATCCAATTCGGCACCGACCTTGATATTATCAGCTACAAAATAACCGAACTCAGGTGCAATGCTAAACGCAGTAGCAGTAGTAGAGTAATCCTTAACAGACTGATTTTGAACACTAAAACCGAGAGTTCCACCTACATACATTTGTTCCTTTTTCTGAGCATTTGCAGTTAAAGCAAACATTGCCATAACAACAAAAAGCATAGTAATTTTTTTCATAATAGTTTTGTTTTATAAAGTTTTGGTATGCAAAAATAAATAAAAAACGATTACAAGAAAAATAATGGTTATCTTTGTTGCGGAATCTATAAATAGTGTTGAAGATTGAAAAACATGACAAATAAAAGAATCATTACTATTTCAATTATTATACTTTTAATAATATCAGTTATAATCCTACTTATTTCAGGCAGGGATAATAATACTATATGCGAAGAAGAAACGACACAACAACCCATAGAGCAGGAAAAGCGCATGAAATATGGGTTACCGATTGATGACTATATCGTAACATTTGACACCATTTGCCCCAACCAGACACTTGCTGAAGTAATGCATGAATTTGGTTTCACTGCAAAGCATATCTACGAACTAACCCAATGTCCCGACAGCATTTTTGATGCAAGGAAAATTCGCCCGGGGCAGGTTTGTGCTTTATTCACGAGTAAAGATAGTACTCAAGCTCCGCAATATCTTATATTTGAAGAGAGTGCCAAAAAGTTTGTAACATTCGACCTACAAAACAGTTACAACGTAACTCTCAACATTATCCCCGGCGAATGGAGAGAATGTGAAGTTGCCGGCATTGTACAGAGTTCATTATGGGAAGCAATGATAGAGAACGACGCATCGCCACAACTTGCTGTACTGATGTCACATATATTCGGTTGGTCAATTGATTTCTTTGGCATACAGAATGGGGATAACTTCAGACTTATCTATGCACAGGAATTTGTTGAGGATAAGCCTTTGAACAATTACAGAATACACGCAGCTTCATTCTGTACATCAGACAACCTTGTATATGCCATTCCGTTTACACAAGATAATGAAGAGCTATTCTACAACATTGACGGCAATAGCCTCGAAGGAGCATTTCTTAAAGCCCCACTCGACTTTTACCGTATTACATCAAAATTCTCGAACAGCCGCATGCACCCTGTACTCAAACGTCGCAGAGCACACCACGGTGTTGATTATGCAGCACCGGTGGGAACACCTGTATATGCCATTGGCAACGGAAAAGTTATAGATAAGGGTTACCAGGCCAATGGAGGTGGAAATTATATAAAGATACGCCACAACAGCACATACGTCACAACGTATATGCACTTGTCAAAGTTTGCAAAAGGGCTGAAGGTTGGAGATATGGTAAAACAGAAACAAGTTATCGGTTATGTAGGCTCAACAGGCATATCGACAGGGCCACACCTTGATTTTCGTGTTCATGAGAACGGCAAACCGATAAACCCGTTGACAATAAAGTCACAGCCTAAGAAGCCCATCAGCGAGGTAAACAGAGAGGCTTTTACACTTTTACGGGATTCACTTGTAATGCGACTTGATAATATTCCAATGAGAAATATATCAGCTACAAACCAATAATGTCAGACTCATTTCCTTTTAGGATTTGCCGGGAACCATCCCTTTTCAACTCTTTTCTTTTGCTGAAAGACCTCTCCAATGCTCCAGAAAGAGGAGAAGGCTACAACGCCCAAAAGGATTGAGAGTGTAAGATTTGCCACTATCAACGAAGCTATTACTGATATAAGACCAAGCAACAGAAAGAGCCACCAGCTCTTTACGCCAATATAGTATTCCGCCTTTATTACAAGTGGATGAAACAGGCCTATAACCAAGAAAGTGGCTACACCTATTATTATTCCTGAAAAATTCAAATCCATACGATATTAAAACATCAAATAAACAAATCCTGTTCAATGAACAGGATTTGTTTATTATATATCCATTACCATTTTATAAACTTATGCGTACGCACCGCATCACCTTGCTTAATGACAAGGAGGTATGAGCCTCGTGGTTGGCCTACAAGCGAAACAGATACGTTAGCACCTGAAGCAACGGGCTTACCTACCGACATGCCACCCAAATTATAAACTGCCACATCGGTGTCACCGTCAACGTCAAAACAGATTACTGACTGCGATGCCTTATCGTACTCGACATTATACCCTTTCACACCTTCATCGGCAACACCTGTTTCCTTACCGTTTATGGTGCTTATACGCATCTTGTGCGATACGGTCTGATTATATGGGCAATGATACTGACTCTCTGTGCCAGGACCACAGCTTCCATTACCCAAGCCACGCTGCATATAATCAAATGTAGCATAGACAACATCATCCTTCTTCAAATCCCAAGGATGAAGCTGAGGAGTGAGATATTGACGCTGGTCATAATGAGAAAGTGAGAACGACACCTGTCCTTCGGTCTCAATCTTTATTGTATTACCGTTTTCAGGATTTACAAGCATTAGATCACGCAATGCCATACGGTTACCGTGTGACTGTGGGTGAGGATACATCTCGAACATGTCATCTACAGTCGTTGTATAACGTCCGAGGAACGAACCAGTCTGTCGGTCGATATAGTTCTCCCAAGGTCCCTTTGCATAGTATTCAATATTCTCATAACCTGCTGGGAACAGCATATCAAGGCCTATGCGGCGCAAGTCTGAAGCCTTTGGACTATATTCAACCTTCATATCCACCACTCCACTTGCATAGACGGTATATGTTATGACATACGGACATTTGCTGTGATTCACATTGACTGTGATACTGCAGGTCTTACCATCGCCAGAGCGCGCACTGCTCACAGTTGCCGAATTGATAGTTGCTTCCTTATCGCCAAACTTATGCTCTCCATAAGGACTCTCATTCTCAATCCAACGGATGTTGCTGTATATCGGGTATTTGCCCGGTTCTATAACCTGCACACCATTGGCAATCCATTCTGTAATGAAACCTTGAGCATCGACCTTGAAGCTGATTCGACTGTTCGATACAGCCACTCCGCTGTTCTTGTCAACAGTCAGAACCTCATCGCCTTGAAGCACGTTGCCCAAAGCTGTACGCTCTTTGAGAACAAACTGTTCTGTAGCCAACGGATATGCGGTGCTGCACCATGCAGTTGCCTGCTTTGTAAGAAGTTCAACGTTGAGTGCATACTCGTTACCATTCTCAAGATTGGTCTTATAGCTGAACGGAACTTGCGCTGTTGCACCGGGAGCGACCGAAGGCATTGATACTGTATTTTCCTCTACTACAACACCGTTACAGAGCACACTGTAATGCAAATCAAAATTACTTAGATTTGTAAAATTATATTTGTTCTTTACCGACAGTGTTCCGTTACTGTATGTGAATTTGGCATACTGATACACCTTCTTCACCTCGGTAAGCTTCGCTGTCCAGGCACGGTCGGCAGTGATTACACCATTGTTCAAGAAGTTACCTTGATGAGGACCCGGATAATCGTAACCCGAGGTATATTTAGGGAAGCCGTTCTGTGTAATTGTGCCGTTCTTTATATCCTGTGGATTATAGATTCCCTGGTCTACCCAGTCCCATATACAGCCACCTATGCCATATTTGCTATCCTCAATTATATCCCAATAATCCTGCAGGTTACCGACAGCATTACCCATTGCATGCGCATACTCGCAAAGGAAGAAAGGCTCGCCACCGATACTGCTGTTGCAATGGTTGCGTGTATATGAAAGATTAGGATACATCTTTGAATCCATATCGGTATTATTGGCCGAATTGACATTCGAATATCCCTCATAGTGAACAGGACGGGAATCGAGAGCCTTTGTTGCCGAGTAAGTAGCAAGGAAGTTGACACCTACACCCGACTCGTTACCAAGCGACCAGAATATGATTGACGGATAATTACGGTCTCGTATTACCATGCGCACGGTACGGTCTACATACTGCGCCTGCCAAGTGACATCACTTGAAATACTGTTGTCTTTCTTGTCGCTCCAGCTCTTATGACACTCCACATCGGCCTCATCCATTACATAAAGGCCATAGTAGTCAAACATCGCATACATCTTGGCTGCGCGCGGATAGTGGCTTGTACGCACGGTGTTGACGTTACCCTGCTTCATCAATTCAATATCCTTGAGCATTGTTGCAATATCCATTGTACGGCCGGTCAAAGGATGTGTATCCTGTGTATTGACACCCTTGAAATATACACGTTGACCATTGATGAGCACCACTCCGTTCTTTATTTCTATTGTACGGAAACCATGCTTTGTGGAGAATACCATCTCCTCGTTGCCGTTTGCATCCTTCTGGCGCACCACAACAGTATAGAGAGTAGGAGTCTCGGCACTCCATGTTGCAAGGCCACTCAAACCGTCGAAAGTAACATTCTTGTTTGCCACCTTTGCACCCTCGGCGAACTCCACTGTAACGTTCTTTGTTGCCACAGTATTACCGTCTGGAGAAATAAGTTCAACCTCTACAGTCTTTGTTACAGCTACACCGGTGCGGTTGTCAACTTCGAGTGCAACATTCATTGAGCCACCATCATAGGTGCTGTTCAATGTACTTGTTATATAATGGTCACGTACGAAAGCCTTTGGTGTGGCAAAGAGATATACATCGCGATGCAGACCGCTCATGTGGAACATATCCTGTCCCTCGAGATACGATGCATCGCTCCAGCGGAACACCTGCACGCAGATGTTGTTCTCGCCGGTGCGCACATGAGCACTCAAATCAAATTCGTGGTCATTATTACCACCCTGTGTGTAACCTACATACTCGCCATTTACCCACACGAATGCAGCACTGTAAAGACCGTCGAAATGCAGGAATACATTCTTTTCATCCCAACCTTCAGGCAAGGTAAATGTACGGCGATAAGAACCTACAGGGTTATCGCCAACGCCATCTACCTTGTTCTTGATATAAGGAGGATTATTAAGGAAAGCATACTCCACGTTCACATAGAGCGGAAGGTCGTAGCCCTTCATTTCCCAACAAGAAGGAACCTCAATGTCATCCCAAGCAGATACATCGGCACCATTACCCCAGAAAGTTTCCTCACCAGGACGCTGTGAAGGTTCGGGGACGAGGTTGAATTTCCATGTACCGTTAAGAGAGAGGTAATCGGCATTCACGGGAGTGAGCCATGGTTTTTCGTATGCTGCATCACTTTTCATTGCAGTTGTTGAGCCATAAGGGATAAAAGTCGCATGCGCAACCTCCTTGTTCTCCTCAAATATCTGCTGATTCTCCCAATAATCACCTTTAGGACCAGCAACCGCTGTAAAGAAGAACTTACTATTGTCTCCGTCCTTGTCGGTAGACGCTGTGAGCTTATCACCTTTTACCGAAATGTAATATTTGGTATTGTTATAGACGCCTGTAAGATAGAAATAATCGCCACCGGCATCCTCAAGAATCACATTTTGGTTATAGTTCTCTGTATTCGTCTCATAGAGCAACGGTGTTCTGTCACCATTCAGGAACATATCCATTGAAAGATTGCAACTGTTCGATGTAAACACAAGACCAGTCTTTCCGTTGGAAATTCTCCAAGCCTGAGAATCGTCATCAGCCACATAAGGGCTCACCTCAATCAGCGCCGAAGATGCACCACTTGCAGGAGCGGTAAACACGCTTTTTGTAGCCACGTTGCTAATTACATAGCTCTTACCCACACTCAAATCCTTAATTGTTATCTGTTTGCCGGTATTATGGAATGTGTAAAGGATATCCTCGGCTGCATATTCAGTGAGCATCATAGGATAACCATTACTTCCCGGTGCAAGGTATTCATAAGGATTTGAAGCATTTGCCATGCGGTTGTAACCATCGCCCGGCGCCACAATCTTGAAACGCTGATTAGGGTTCGTTGGGTCATAATCCCACTGCACAGGATGACCGACACCGGGAGCCATATCAAGCGCCTTGCCCGACGTAGGGTTCACAAAGGAGAAGACTCCATCGGTCTCAGTAGGATACATAGCCCACTCCTGTCCTTTGCTGGCCTCATTGCCGTCAGCAAAGATTATGCGCGCATCATTGTTTACATTGTCACCATTGGAGAGGAACTTGCCATTTGCAAAATTCTCAATACGATAGATTGTCACATTAAGCACTGACGGTTGCAGCCCCTCGGCAACAACCTGCTGCAACGGGAAAAGCAAAGTAAGCAGCAGAATGGAAAGGTGAAAAACTCTCTTCATAAAATTTATATTAATTTATTGTTTTACGATAAAACGCAATTTGCCATTATAGCATTATTTTGAACAAAAATAACATAAAATAATGAATTCCAAAGAATAATTTGTCCTTTTCACAATCATAATATACTTTTGCATTAAACGACAAATAACAACATATCATATGATCATTATCAAGAAAGCCATTTACGCAACAGTTGTATCATTGTTGCTTATTATGCCAACAGCCACAAAAGCACAGTACATTCCTACAGAGGAAAACCTGCAGTCAAGACAGGAGTTTGCCGACAGCAAGTTCGGAATATTCCTCCATTGGGGTATATACAGTATGTTTGCACAGGGCGAGTGGTACCTCCAGAACTTTCCTATTGACAAAAATGAATACGCCAAGGCTGCCGATGCCTTTTACCCCCACCGTTTTGATGCTAAAGCATGGGTAACGGCAATAAAGGATGCCGGAGCGAAATACATATGTTTTACCAGCCGTCATCACGACAGTTTCTCAATGTGGGATACCGAGCAGAGCGAATACAACATCGTTGATGCGACACCGTTTGGCCGCGATGTAATAAAAGAGCTTGCCGATGAGTGTCACAAACAAGGTATAAGACTACACTTCTACTATTCGCACATCGACTGGGCACGCGATGAATACCCGCTCGGGCGCACAGGAACAAAGGTGATTGGCCGAGACAAGGAAAAAGCCGATTGGCCTGCATATTACAAATTCATGAACAACCAGCTTACCGAGTTGCTTACCAACTATGGAAAGATTGGTGCAATTTGGTTCGACGGCAAATGGGACCGTGACCAGGACAGCATACCATTCAACTGGCAACTCGATGAGCAATATGCCTTGATACACCGCTTGCAACCTACATGTCTTATTGGTAACAACCACCATGAGGCCCCGTTCCCTGGTGAAGACATCCAGATATTCGAGCGTGACCTGCCAGGCGAGAACAAAGCAGGATTGAGCGGACAGAGCGTGAGCCGTTTGCCTCTGGAGACCTGCCAGACAATGAACGGCATGTGGGGATACAAACTTGTTGACCAGAACTATAAAAGCACAGAAACACTTATAAGACTGCTTGTGAGCACATCGGGCAAAGGAGCGAACCTTTTGCTGAATGTTGGACCACAGCCCAACGGAGAACTGCCAGCAACAGCCCTCGCACGTATGAAAGAGATGGGAGAATGGCTGCGTGCAAACGGTGAAACAGTGTATGGTACAACGGCAGGCGACATTCCTGCTCAGGAATGGGGCGTAACTACACGCAAGGGTAACCGTCTCTTCGTGCATATATTCAACTGCAATGAGAAGGAACTTACACTTCCACTCGACTGCAAGGTAAAAAAGGCATTTACATACAGTGACAAACAGCCTGTCAAATTTGCAAAGACAAAAGAGGGCGTAAAACTGATGTTCAACGAATTACCAAGCGGTATAGACTACATAGTAGAACTTATTACAAAGTAATCCTAGCCATCTTAGTCATCCTAGTTATCTTAGTCACCCTAGCTATGAATATACTTGAAATTTGTGCAGGAAGCGTTGAAAGCGCAATAGCAGCACGCGACGGCGGCGCACAGCGCATTGAGCTATGCGCTGCATTGGAGGTTGGCGGTGTAACACCGTCAGCAGGGCTTATAGCAGAAGCACGCAAGGTCAAAGGGCTGGTGCTTAATGTAATCATACGCCCACGTGGGGGCGATTTTCTTTATGACAGCTACGAGGTTGCCTGCATGGAGGAGGACATACGCACCTGCAAACGATTAGGTGCAGAGGGCGTGGTAATAGGAGCATTGACTGCAGAGGGAGATATTGATACCGTTACATGCAAAAGGCTCATTGAAGCAACAGACGGCATGAGCGTTACATTTCACCGCGCATTTGATATGTGCCGTGACCCGCGCAAAGCTCTTGAAGAACTTGTAGCGCTCGGTTGCCACAGAGTGCTTACATCGGGACAAGCCCAAACAGCCGAGGCCGGTATTCCGCTTTTGAAGGAACTTGTGGAGCAGGCTGCAGAGCGCATAATCATTATGCCGGGATGTGGTGTAAACAGCGGTAACGCCGCTAAAATACTCAACGGGACCGGCGCTTGTGAAATACACGCATCGGCACGCAAGAGCGTTGGTAGCGGCATGCTGTTCCGTCACAGCGGAGTAAGCATGGGAAACCCGGACAGCGATGAATACGCACGCAAAGAGACAGATGTTAACGAGGTAAGAGCAATTATAAACAGCATTAGTATACTATGAAGACACTTAAGGAACGCATATTGAAAGACGGCAAGTGCCTTGAGGGCGGTGTATTGAAGGTTGACAGTTTCATCAATCACCAGATGGACGCAGCATTGATGATGGATATTGCAAAGGAGTTTGTCAAACGATTTGAAGGAACTGAAATAAACAAGGTAATCACAGTTGAAGCAAGCGGCATTGCGCCAGCAATAATGGTTGCATACCTTTTGGATGTCCCGGTTGTTTTTGCAAAGAAGAAAGTACCGAGTACCATGACCGGAATTCTCAAAAGCGAAGTGTTTTCATTCACCAAAAGCCGCTCATACAACATATGCATAAGCGATGAGTTTCTGCAAAAAGGCGATAAATGTCTTTTCATCGATGACTTCCTTGCCAACGGAAATGCAGCAATAGGAATGCTCGACCTTGCAGCACAAGTTGGAGCCGAAATAACAGGAATGGGATTCATTATTGAAAAAGGCTTCCAAAAAGGAGGTGAACTGTTACGAAGCAAAGGCATACACGTTGAATCGCTTGCTATAATCGAGAGCCTTGACAATTGTGAGATAAAGTTAAGTGAATAAAAAAAAGCCCCGCGGGGCTTTTTTTTATTCACTTAACTGTTTAATGACTTTTATCAACTGTTCGCCAAGAGATATCGAGTAACCTTGTGACATGAAGACGACGCGGTTGAAGGTGTCAGCAACAAGGATTATTGGGCGGTTAGGGTTGACAAGTTTCATATTGGCGACAATCTCGTTGTAGATTGTATCATCAATATCTGTACCCCACACAACTGTCGATGGCAAGTCGGGGAAGTCGTTCACAAAACGACCGGCTTCGTTGGTATCGCGGAACAGCAACACCATCTTCTGCCCCCACTTTTCAAAGTCGTCCTTGTAAGGCATTACATCGCGCAGGAAGTGATTGGTCGGTTCATTGCCCGGTGCAACAAGCGCAATGATATAATATCCACGACCTGTAGCCGAAAGAATCGAGCGCTTTGTTTCTGTAGATGTATCGTAGAAAAGATTCTCGCTATTGAAATCACCTATTACCTGAAGTCTCTCACTACTCTCGCGAAGAACATACTGCATTCTGTTCTCCTTTCCCTCTTCTACAGTAAAGAATGTAAGATGTGCAAGTACACCGCCGTCGGCCATACGTGTACCTGTCATCATAAAGTAATCACCGGCATCCAGTGTTTCTCCATCTTTCAACAACGACTCCCAAGTAGCATCTTCGGGATAATTGAGCAGCTGCAAACGGCCTTCGACAATCTTAGAAATAGAAAAATGTGAATAGTAGCGTGGATTATCAATAAATGTTGATGGAGTGAAAGCAACCTTTATATTACCCTGTGGTGCATTCTTGTTCTCCTGCGCCTCAAAATTCACATCGACCCATTTACCGCCAGCCAGATATTGGGTCTTGTTTGTAACCTCGTCGACACGGGCTGGGATACCCATTGAACGCGCACCGGCAACAAAGAATATATCGCGTGAATGTGGGTCGGCTACACGCATCTCCCACACACCTTTGGGCGACATGCAGAGCGACAACGGGTTCCAGGTATCGTCAACTGTGATATTCTCACGACACCACTCTACCCACTCTTCAGGATTAGCCTTGTAATTCCCAACCTCAACAGCAGGTATCACACTCTTGAAGAAAGAGCGGTAAGGTGTAAGCATCTCATTGCTTATACGTGGATTTACCACATAATTATAGAACCATTCAGCACTGTTTTCTGTTTCAACAGCAGCTGTAATATGATCGTCAAGGACATCAATAGAGACATCGCGGCGGTCCTTGTCGGAAAGACCGAAGAGCAGTCTCACAGCCTTATCCCTGCTACCGACAGGGCAAGAACGGAGGAATTCGATTATGGTAGCATGGTTACCGCGTGCATCCTTCAGCAACTTGACCATTGACAGTTCATCAACTACAAGTTCTTTTGCAAAAGCCTTCGCCTGCTCCGCTGTTGGGAATGTTGCCACATAAGCATTACGTATAGAATCCTCACAAGCAAAACGGCGTCTGTTTTCTGCAGCCTGCTCCTCTGTTACAACAGGAATTGTGTTACGCTCTTTTGGTGGTGTTATATTCATTTCAAGTGTTGCAGTGTAGCCTGGAGCTTTATCAATAACAACTGTTACATCATTGTCTTTGCCCGCTGTAAACTTGGCAAAGCCGAACTTGCCACCCTTTGAAGCCCATACAACCATATCGCCATAACCCGATGTTATAGAGGTTTCACCATTTTCGTCACTCTCCTTTGTTGCTGCAGAATAGAATTCGGCATAATTATATATCTTGAACTCAACAGTAGCCTTGACAGGGTTACCCTTCTCATCGACAACCTTTATTGTTGTAGTTGCTACAGGAGCATAGTTTGAGGTAACGTTTATTTCGGTAAAACAAGGAGTTACGCTCAACACCTCCTCCGGGCCATCATAACTGCCGAAAGCATTGGTATGCATGAGCATACCGCGTGACGCCGGTGCATTGAACCATGCAAGGTCAAGCACAGGTTCAGGCTCACACGCACCGAGGAAGTGCCATTCACCGTCAACCCAAGCCTCAACCCAGGCATGATTGTTGTCGGTATGCGCCCAACGTGGAGTGTATACCTGACGTGCAGGGATGCCCACTGCACGCAAAGCAGCTACAGTAAATGTAGACTCCTCACCACAACGTCCATATGCTGTACGCACTGTTGCAAGCGGTGAACTGGTACGTATGTCACTTGGAGTATATGTCACCTTTTCGTGGCACCAATGGTTTACTTCAAGTACAGCATCGCGCATTGAAAGCCCCTGCACACGCTCTTTCAATTCATTATAGAAGACAGCACGGCTTGTATCCATATTTTCATTGTTTACCCTTACCGGAAGAACAAAATGCAGGAACTCCCTGACCGGAACTTTTGCGCCCCAAGGCATTTCAGCACGAGCTTTGAGAGCGTAATCCACATTCAGCAAATGGTATTCAGCCGAATAGTCGGCAATGTCGGGCAATGGCATATATGCATACAAGAACTGCATTGCCTGGAGACGCTGCCCCTCAAGTGCCTCAAAAGCATTGAAATAATTACCTCCTACAAGTTCCCGACGTTGTTCAAAAGCTTTGGCAATTTTACCGTTTTCATCGAAACTTTCACTGTTTGAACATGAGTTGAACATGATGATTGCCGACATTGCAACCAACAGGATTGTTATATATCTTTTCATAATAAATGTTTTTCTTTTGCTAAGATAGGCATTATCATTGAATTTGCCATAAAAGAGAATGAATATTGATTAAAACGATGTATATTCGCACAATATTTCCAATTGACAGTGAAAGCGAACAGTATCCCGACAAAGAGATTGCTCAAATGGATATGGCAAAACTCAAAGAACGCCAAAGGACAGGCTTTGGCAAGCATAGCCATAGGTGTAACCGATGTGGCATGCCAGTTGTTATGGGTTATTGCCTGCAAACATGCAATTGATATTGCAACAGGTGTAGCAGAAAGTTCATTAATGGAGACCGGCATTGCCATTATCGCATTGATGGTTATTGAGATTACCATGCGTGCAGCAAGAAACTGGATACATTCCGTTATAGGCAACAGAATACGTAACAGGCTCAGACTCAAAATTTTCGCAAGGCTGTTAAAGTGCGATTGGATGCACTTGTATAAAAGACATACAGGAGACCTTGTCAACCGGCTTGAAGGTGATGTAAACAGCACTACATCGCTTATTACGGAGATTATACCGGCAACAATTGTTGTACTTATACAGTTGGTAGCTTCATTCGCTCTTTTATACTTCATGAGCCCTGCATTGGCAATGTCTGTAACAGTAATTCTGCCGGTATGCATACTTGCAAGCCGTTTCTATGTACGCAGGATGAGAAGATACAACCGTGATGTACGTAACAGCGACAGCCGCATCCAGGCCGTAATGCAGGAGAGTCTGCAGCACAAGGAGGTAATAAAGGCCATGGAACAGAACAGCACCACCGAACAGCGCCTTGACAACCTGCAAGGAATGCTGCATGAACAGATTTCACGCCGCACAAAGTTTTCTATCGGTACATACACACTCATACAGGCAGGATTTGCCATTGGATACTTCATTGCATTCATGTGGGGTGTCTGCGGACTTCGCGATGCAGCAATCACATACGGAACCATGGCTGCATACCTGCAACTTGTTGGATTGATACAGAGCCCCACAATGGAGTTGAGCAGATATATCCCAGGCATAGCATCATCACTGACAGCTGCAGAAAGGCTTTACGATCTTGAAGCAATCCCATTGGAGCAACAGGGCAAAGGCATAATTTTCAAGGATACCGCCGGTATACGCTTCAACAATGTAACATTCTCATACGAAGATGAGAGCAGGAATATTCTTGACGGATTCAGTTATGATTTTCCTCCGGAAAGCATCACAGCCATTGTTGGAGAAACCGGAGCCGGAAAGACTACACTATTGAGGTTGCTGATAGCGCTTACTACTCCACGCAATGGAGAAATAGAACTGTACAACGAAAAAGAGAGACATGAGATATCGACCCTGACAAGAGGCAATATCGTTTATATTCCACAAGGCAACAGCCTTATAAGCGGAACAATAAGAGAGAACCTGCTTATGGGTAATCCCGAAGCTACCGAAGAACAGATGCGTGAAGCCCTGCACATCGCATGTGCCGATTATGTATTTGACCTGCCAGAAGGCCTTGACAGCCCAATAGCAGAGAGCGGAGCAGGTGTGAGCGAGGGTCAGGCACAACGCATATCTGTCGCACGTTCACTCCTGCGCCACGGAAGTATCCTGATTTTTGACGAGGTCACATCTGCGCTCGACGAGGAGACCGAACAGGAGATGCTCAAAAGACTCACAAAAGAGAAGACTGGCAAGACACTAATCTTTGTCACGCACCGTCCTGCCGTGATAAAGCATTGCACACAGGTTCTCAAGATTGAAAGAACCAAGGCTTAATAATTCAATGCCAAAACACACCCGCCGGGTGTGTTTTTATATAATACGCGCGTATTTTATTACGCATTCAACAATAAAGGGGACAAATCGACGTTTTGTAAAAGCATAATAAGCAAAAAAACAGCACAATGATTGAATATCTTAAAGGAGAAATAGCCGAACTGACACCGGCCACCGCAATAATAGAGTGTTGCGGAGTTGGATACGAGACTAGTATCACACTTAATACATACAGTGCCCTGCAAGGCAAGAAAGAGACCAAGCTATACATATACGAAGTTATCCGCGAGGATGCCCATTTGCTATTCGGATTCAGCAACAGACAGGAGAGAGAACTGTTCCTGCTGCTTATCTCAGTTTCTGGTATCGGCGGCAATACTGCACGCACAATTCTTTCGGCATTTACAGTAAGCGAACTTTGCGAAGCCATTGCTACAGGTAATGAGATTGCTATAAAAGGCGTAAAGGGTATCGGTTTGAAGACCGCACAAAGAATCATAATAGACCTCAAGGACAAGATCAAAGGCATTGGAGGTGATTTCGCAGGCACAACAGTTGTTGCGGCAACAGTCAACAACGATGTCATTGACGGTGCCGTATCGGCACTTGTGATGCTTGGTTTCCCCTCTTCAGCAGCAAACAAGGTTGTACAGTCAATTGTAAAGAGCGAGCCGCAGGCTACTATTGAACAGGTAATAAAGCTTGCATTGAAGCAACTATAAGGGAGACTGACCGGAACTATGAAAAGACGCACAATCACATTGCTTACACTTCTCATCGCATGTATGAACATACTTGCGCAGGAGAACATGCGCAGTGAACTGCTGCGTCACTCTATCAAAAGACGCCACAAGGCGGAACAGATAGAAGATACTGTACAGGCCCGATATCCTGTTGCGGACATCACACCGCAGAACATAGAAGATATGCAGCGCCGTTCTCTCGACCTCAAGACACCGGAGAACATTGTAACAGACACCATCTACAACGAGAAGGACAGTACCTACTCCATTGCCACCCGCATGAAAGACGGTGCGCTTATAGGCACACCTTTGCTGTTGTCTCCTGAAGAGTATGCCAAATGGCACGAGAGAAGTTCTATGCGCAGTTTCTTCAAAAAGAAAAACTACGAGGATTGGGAGAATTCGAACAAGAAGAGCAAGTTCGACTTTACCGACATGCATTTTGACCTTGGTCCTGCCGAGAAGATATTCGGCCCCGGTGGTGTACGCATCAAGACACAGGGAAATGCAGAGCTGAAGATTGGATATTCGATACAGAGTGTTGAAAACCCGGCTCTGCCGTCACGTAGCCGCAGGACAAACAGCTTTGATTTTGACGAAAAAATAAACCTTAACCTGCGAGGCAGTGTCGGTGACAAGATGAGCATGGACTTCAACTATAACACCGAAGCTACATTCAGCTACGACGCAAAAAAGATTGGTTTGAAGTACGACGGCAAAGAGGACGAGATTATCAAGTTGCTTGAAGCCGGTAACGTCTCATTCCCTACAAATTCATCTCTTATAAGAGGTGCGTCGTCACTGTTCGGTGTAAGAGCCGACCTGCAGTTCGGCAAACTGACATTACAGACTGTAATATCACAGAAGACATCCAACACCAATACGGTCAGTTCAAAGGGCGGTACGCAGCTCACCACATACGAGATTGAGATTACCGACTATGACGAGAACAAGCACTTTTTCCTCGCACACTACTTCCGCGACAACTATGACCGCGCCATGTCACAGTTGCCTACAATCCTGTCAGGTATAAGCATCAACCGCATCGAGGTGTGGATAACCAACAAGACAAGCGACTACAGCAACCCACGTAACATTGTAGCCTTCACCGATATTGCCGAAAGCGGACACATAAGCAACAACATCTGGAATGCACAGAGCTCAAACGGCATCCCTTCGAACAATGCCAACAGCCTCTATTCGCAGATGACAGGCACATATTCCGCTATACGAGATTTTGACCAGGTAAATAATGTCATGAACAGCATCGAAGGCATGAATGGCGGGCTTGATTATGAAAAGCTTGCCAATGCACGCCTGTTGTCATCGAGCGAATACACCCTTAACAGGGAACTCGGTTTCATCTCATTGAAAACAGCATTGAGAGCAGACGAAGTCCTGGCTGTAGCCTACGAATTCACATACGGTGGACAGACATACCAGGTCGGTGAGTTCTCTAACGATGTAAGCGAATCAAAGTCGACTCTGTTCGTTAAATTGCTGAAGCCCAACGCATGTTCTCCAAAGAACGGTTGCTGGGACCTGATGATGAAGAACGTATATTCATTGGGCACACGAAGCCTCAAGGGCGACGAGTTCAAGCTTGATATCTATTATGCGAGCGACAGCCTAGGTACAAACATAACATACCTGCCCGAAGAGGGACTTAAGGGCACACCGCTGTTGCAATTGTTGAGTCTGGACCGTCTTGACAGCAACAACAGCAAGGAGAACCCCAACGGCATATTCGACTTCATTCAGGGATACACCGTGGATGCTTCGTCAGGACGCATATTTTTCCCATCTGTTGAACCGTTCGGCAGTTACCTCACAAAAAAGATAGGCAACGAGAACATTGCCGACAAGTACGTGTTCAACGAGTTGTATGACTCGACAAAGACCATAGCGAAACAGATTGCCGAAAAGGACAAGTTCTACCTTATTGGAGAATATACCGGTTCATCGGCCAATGTCATACAGACTGGATCCACAAATATTCCAAGAGGTTCAGTGGTTGTGACAGCCGGCGGTGTGACACTTACCGAGAACAGCGATTATCAGGTCGATTATTCATCGGGAACGGTTACAATACTCAATCAGGGTATCATTGACGCAGGAACAGACGTACAGGTATCGCTTGAGAGCAACACGCTTTACAACATGCAACGCAAGACCGTACTCGGTTTGAACTGGAAGTATGATTTTTCTGATGACTTCAAGTTCGGAGGTACATTGATGTCGCTGACAGAAAAGCCGCTTACCTCCAAGGTGGATATGGGTTCCGAACCGTTGCAGAATTTCCTATGGGGTTTCAATCTCTCATGGAAGAAACAGAGCCAATGGCTTACAAACATGATAGACAAGTTGCCTCTGATAAGTTGTAGAGAGCCTTCGTCGATAAGCCTTACAGCCGAATTCGCACGCCTTGAAGCCGGAACATCAAAACATGTACAGAGCGAAGCATCATACATAGATGATTTTGAGAGTACAGAGAATGGCATTGACCTGAAATCGCCGTCACAATGGATGCTTTCGTCAATACCGACAGGAATGCCATACAGCAACCTTGTCAATGATGTACGCACAGGATACGACCGCGCGCGCATAAGCTGGTATTCTATCGACCCATTGTTCACGCGCAGGAGTTCATCGTTGACACCAGCACACATCAAGAGCGACCTTGAACAGTTGTCGAACCATTATGTCCGCGAAGTATATGAACGAGAGCTATACCCAAATAAGGAGTCGACATACGGAGAATCATCGACATTATCATTGTTCGATGTGACATATTACCCAAATGAGCGTGGACCGTACAACCTTGACACAGACATGGACTTCAACGGCAAACTAAACAACCCCGAAAGACGTTGGGGAGGTATCACACGCCAGTTGACAACAACAGACTTTGAGAGTGCCAACATACAGTATCTTGAATTCTGGTTGCTCGACCCGTTCATATATGAACAGGCAGGCATGGGAGGAGAATTATACTTCAACCTTGGTGAGGTGTCGGAAGATATTCTGAAAGATGGAAAGAAATTCTTTGAAAACGGCTTGCCGGCTACAGGCAACACATACGAATATGAAGAGACCGTGTGGGGACGAGTGCCAACGACAACGAGCCTTGTATATGCTTTCGACAACAATTCGGGAAGCCGTGACCAGCAGGATGCGGGACTCAACGGACTCAACAGCGCCGACGAGGCACAGCACCCAACATACAAGAACTACCTTGATGCACTGAAAGGACGTGTACGTCAGGAGGTGTATGACAGTATCGCCAGCGACCCTGCAGGCGACAACTACCACTATTTCCGTGGCGGTGACTATGATGCCGTACAAAGAAGCATCATTGAGCGATACAAGTTCTATAACAACACAGAAGGCAATTCACCATACTCTTCGAATGAAGTCTTCAGCAGTGCCGCAAAGTCGACTCCCGACATTGAGGATACCAACCAGGACTTCACAATGGATGAATACGAGAATTACTACCAGTACAGAATTCCGTTGCGTCCCGAAGAGATGGTTGTAGGCAAGAACTATATTACCGACAAACGAATAGTAACCACCAAATTACGCAACGGCAATACCGAGAGCGTAAATTGGTACAAGTTCCGTATTCCTGTCGAGGAGTATGAAAAGGCTGTAGGTTCGATACGTGATTTCACGTCAATACGTTTCATCAGAATGTATATGACATCTTTTGCCAAGCCTATAACACTCCGTTTTGCAACGATGCAGCTTGTACGAGGAACATGGCGCCCTTACCAGCAGCCAATCGCATCAAAGAACAACACCTCTCCAACCATGTCGGGTGAGTTCACCACATCGGCCGTAAGTATTGAGGAACATGGTGACAGAAAGCCTGTAAACTACATATTGCCTCCGGGTATAACACGTATCATAGACCCCAGCCAGCCACAGTTGCGCCAGGACAATGAACAGGCACTTGCCCTTAACATAAGCAACCTCGGCAGCAAAGAATCGCGTGCTGTATATAAAAAGAGTAACCTTGACATACGCCAGTACGAAAGAATGCAGCTTTATATACATGCCGAGGCACCGGAACTTGACCCTTCACAGCTCAGCAACAACGACTTGTCGTTGTTCGTACGCCTTGGATCGGACTACAAAAGCAACTATTATGAATACGAGATACCGTTGACACTTACACCGCACGGTTCTTATGACGGCAACAGCACTGCCGCGCAGACTGCAGTATGGCCACAGGAGAACATGATAGACATTCCACTGGAGAAGCTGACTAATGTCAAGACAAGACGCAATACCCTGCGGAACAGCAACGCTGAAGGTGTTTCGAACACTACAATATACAGCGAGTACGACGAAGACACTCCAAAGAACAGGATTAGCATTGTCGGAAGCCCATCGCTTGGACAGATCAAGGTGATGATGATTGGTGTACGCAACAACAGTGCAAGCAGCAAATCTGCCATTATATGGGTGAATGAGATGCGTCTTCTCGGTTTCAACAACAAGAGCGGATGGGCGGCACAAGGCAACCTTAACCTGAAACTGTCGGACATTGCATCGATTGCCGCACAAGGCAAGATTGAAACAGCCGGCTTCGGTGGTCTTGAGGACAAACTGTCGGCACGCAGTACCGACAACTACTACAAGTATTCATTGACAGGAACAATGAATATGGGACGTCTGTTGCCTGAATCGTTCAAGGTATCGATACCTACATACTATTCATTCACCGAAGAGGTGACATCACCACTCTACAGCCCGTTTGACACAGACCTGCCGTTCAACGACATGCTTGACTCGTACGAAGAGACCAGAAGGGATTCCTTGAAGAGTATTGCCGAGGTACACTCTATTAGCCGTAACTTCAGCATAAGCAACGCCAAGGTCAATATAAGCAGCAAGAAATCCATGCCTTATGACCCGGCAAATATCAGTTTCAGTTATTCACGCGCAAGCAGTGACAACAGCGGAAGCACCATAAGCTGGGAAAACAGACTGAACTGGAAGGCTTCGCTGGCATACAGTTATGCTAGCCCGATAAAGACCATAAAGCCCTTCAACAAGATGAAGAGCAAATCAAAATGGCTGAAGATATTCAAGGATTGGGGTGTAAACCCATTGCCTCAGTCACTAGCTCTGAACACTGACATGACGCGCAACTATCATGAGATACAGCGTCGTGACCTCGATGCCATGGCCGGCAACGGAGAGATACCGCTTACCTTCTCACAACAGTTCTACTGGAACCGCAACATGTCACTCAAGTGGGACCCTACCACAAACCTGAAGATGAGCATAAACACCGGCACGAATGCCGAGGTATCAGAACCGTTCGTACCTGTCAACAAAGCATTGTACCCGAGCGATTATGTAATGTGGAAAGACTCGGTCAAAAACAGCCTGAGGGAATTTGGTACACCACTCGGATACCAGCAGAACTTTAGCGCGTCATACACATTGCCACTAAACAAACTTCCTATATTCGAATGGCTGACAGCCGATGCAAGCTATTCGGCAACATACAACTGGCTGAGAGGAAACGACATGGCTGGAATAAACCTCGGCAACAATATTGCAAACAAGCGCAATATAACACTGAAGAGCACGCTTAACCTTGAGAAATTATACAACATAATACCATATCTTGAGGAGACAAACAAACGCTTTGCCGGTAACAAGAGCAAGAAGACCGCACGCAAACCAAAGCAGAAGAAAGCCAAATCATTTGTAAAGGAGATAACACTTCGCAATGACACCACAGTGACCATTGCGCATAACCTCAAGAGCAAGAGGTTCGACATAACCGCACGCACCAAGAAGGGCGAGAAATACAGGCTTAAATACAAGATTCTTGACGACAACAGCCTGCTCATCAAGAACAAGGACACGATAGATGTAAAGATAACGATACTACCAAAAGAGGAGAACGGCGAACGTAGTAAGTTCGCTAAGGCAATGCAGTACCCGGTACGCGCACTGATGCTTGTGCGTAACGTATCGGTCAACTACACCAATGCATATGCGATGAACCTGCCAGGCTTCCTCCCTAGCACAGGAGACATATTCGGACAGAGGAAGATTGATGGTGTGTACGCACCGGGTATTGATTTTGCATTCGGACTGACCGACGACAGATTCCTTGACAAGGCACATGGCAGCAACTGGTTGTTGCGTAGCGACAGCATCGCGTCACAGGCTTCATCTACTGTGGCTGAAGACCTCCAGGTAAAGGTCACCCTTGAACCGATGAGAGATTTCAAGATTGACCTCAATGCCAGCTGGACACGGAACAACAGTAAGAACATACAGTTCATGTACGACGGCATGCCGTTCCAGGAATCGGGCGGATTGACAATGACAACCATTACCATTGGCAACTCATTCGGTGGTGGCAACGCCGGTAACGGATACAAGTCGGCAATATATGACAACTTCGTGAACAACATTGAAGAGTATCGCCAACAGACCGAAAAACTATACGAAGGAAGCCGCTACCCGACACAGAGTTCGCTTGCCGGCGAGACATACGACCCAGCCAAGGGCGGAGTGAACAAGTATTCAGCCGACGTGATGATACCCGCATTCCTTGACACATATACGGGTATCAAAGGCAACGGCATATTCCCACAGATGTTCCGTCTGCTGCCAAACTGGAAGGTTAAGTATTCAGGACTTTCAAAACTTGAATCCCTGAAGAAATACTTCAAGAGCGTGAACATTGAACACGGTTACAAGAGCGTGTACGCAGTAGGTTCATACAGCACATACGCCACATACATGGAGTATTCAAAAGGTATAGGTTTTGTCAACAACACCACAACCGGCATGCCTGTTCCCAGCGGACGCTACAATGTAGGAGCGGTATCGATAAACGAAAGTTTCTCACCACTTATTGGACTTGACGTGACAACAAACAACAACCTCACATTGGGTGGCAAGTTCATCAAGTCAAGGACATTGAACATGAGCGTAACAGCCATTCAGCTGGTAGAGACAAGTTCCGAAGAGATAGCATTCAATGTCGGCTACAAAATTGTCAACCTCAAATTCCTCAACGGAGGCAAGAAGGCAAGCAAAGACAACAAGAAGAGCCAGGGCAATGACATAAACCTGCGTGCAGACTTCTCGTTCAAGAACAGTTCATCGGTATGCCGCAGCATTGACAAGGGCACAACACAAGCAACAAGCGGAAACAAGTCGTTCAACTATTCAATAACGGCTGATTACGCCTACAGCAAGATGCTCACATTCAGTGTATACTTCGACAGGCAGAAGACCATTCCGCTGATTTCAACAAGCTCATACCCCACAGCGACAACAGATTTTGGCGTAAGCATGAAGTTCTCACTGGCAAGGTAAGAACAAGTGATAGGAAACACAATTAAATAAGGTCTGGTCAAAAGTTATTTTTGACCAGACCTTATTGTACCTCGGTCGGGAATCGAACCCGAATCTAAGTCTTAGGAGGACCTTATTCTATCCATTGAACTACCAAGGCATGACTTGCTATTGCAAATCCGGTTGCGAAGATAAGCAAATTATTCTCAACAGTCAAATGCTGAATTGCCAAATTGTGCCGGTGTTTGAATTTCTTACCATAAAAAACACAAAAACTGTTATATTGTTTTAAAGTTTAACCCCGCATATATTGCATTATAAATTAATATGCTATATTCGCGGACGAACGAAAAAACTGATAAACACACATGAGATACACAGTAATAATTCTGTTACTTATCCTTACACAGACCGTTTCCTCGCAAATATTCAGGACACTTTGCAACGACGGTATAAAGCATATATCGAACAGGGACTACAAGGAGGCTGCAGCATGTTTTCAAAAAGCGGCTGAACAGAGTTCCACTGAGCAGGAAAGAACTTATGCTTTTGCAAACCTTGCCTACTCACAGCAGATGTGCGGCGAATTACAGAAAGCACTCAAGAGCTATAATATTGCCATTGGAGAGAATTGCGACAAAGTTGCATTGATGTTGCAGCGTGCCAATATCCTCATGCATCTCGACAGCCTTGAAAGCGCTCTTAAGGAATACAACCGTATTCTGGAAAGGGAACCGTCAAATTCAGGAGCACTATTCTTCAGGGCGGGTATTTATTCCGACATGGAAAAATTTGAAGAGGCAAAAGCCGACTATATCAAGCTGCTGACTCTTGAGCCGGACAACGACAATGTAAAGTTAGGACTTGCCATGCTCTATAAGAATGAGAACAAACTCAACGAGAGCCATACATTGCTGACATTGTTGATAGAGGACAACCCCAACACTGCAGGATATTACATTGCGAGAAGCAACGTGGAAAGACTTATGGGACATACCGAACTGGCACTGCTTGACGTTGAAAAGGCCATTGAACTTGAGCCTGAAAACGGGAACCACTATACTTTACAAGGGATACTGCTCGACAGATTAGGCAAAAAAGAGGCTGCAAAGAGAAGCCGTGCCAATGCAGCAAGATACAGCAAGCAGTAAAAACATCTATTCAAGCATAAAATCGTGCCGTTCCCAAAAACGGCATGATTTTCTATTTTTTTTGAAATAATTTAACAAAATATGTTTATATTCGCAGAAAACATTGAAAAGCATCATGACTGAAAAAAACAATACGCCCTATAATATCAGGGAGAAACAGGAAAAGAATGCAGCTTACCGTTCGCTGATACGCGCAGAACTTGCCGACGAGCTCTACGAGCGTATTCTCAATATCATCGTTATTGAGAAGAGATACCGTAACAAGGATTTTTCGGCAAAGGACCTTGCGAAGGAACTGAACACCAATACACGATACATTTCGGCTGTCATCAATTCGCGTTTCAATACAAATTTCTCGTGCCTTGTAAATGAATACCGCATAAAGGAGGCTATGCACCGCATGACCGACAAGAGATACGTTGACATGACAATAGAAGAGATTGGCACCCTTGTCGGTTTTGCCAACAGACAGTCGTTCTATGCCTCGTTCTACAGAGTTATGGGCGAGACACCGAACAATTACAGGAAAAGACATACAGCCGCCAAGTAAACGACAGCACCATGATTGAAGATTCTGTTATTCACGAGAAGACAAGGGAGATAAAGAAGGACCTTCGCCTGGCAATGAACGGTGTTATCTCGTCGCTCCAGCGCAATCAAGGATTGAGCTACAAGATAAACTTTGGCGTAGAGATTCCACGCCTCAAAGGCATTGCGGCGAAATACGAAAAGGACGGAGAACTGGCAAAAAGGTTATGGCAGGATGATATACGCGAATGCAAGATGCTTGCGATATTCCTATTGCCCGAAGATTACTACAGGGCAATAGCTGAAAAATGGATTGCCGAAGCGCCTTTCACCGAAATTGCCGACCACTTGGCAATGAATATACTCAGCAGGTTGCCCGATGCTCCGGAAAAAGCCATTGAATGGATACAGAACGGTGAGGGCATGTTCCGTTATTGCGGTTTCATGACATTGACACACCTGTTCAGAAGAGATTTGCCGCTAAGCAAGGAACTCGAAGAGATATATTCAAAGATTGTAAAAGAGATAAAGGATATTGACAACAGAGGAACTGTTATTATGGCTGCGCACAATTCGTATATACACTTTTGTGAGCATTTTATAGAAAATTAAAAGAGTTTCTATGCTATAATATACAAAAAAGAGGTAACTTTGTAATGTTGAACATATAGATTTTTATTGTGCTGTATCATTATGGACAACAATAAAACCTTAGAGACTGTAAACCATATATTTACAGAATACTTAAAGGAAAACAAATGCAGGCGGACTCCTGAGAGGTATGCGATATTGAATGCCATATATTCAATAAACGGCAATTTCGAGATAAATGACCTTCTGAAATTGCTCGAAGAGGAGGAGAAATTCAGAGTAAGCCGTGCAACTGTTTACAACACAATTACGTTGCTTATAAATGCCAACCTGGTAATACATCACCAGTTCGGAACCACTTCGAGATACGAGAAGTGCTACGGAAATGAGAAGGCGCACATGATATGCACCAATTGTGGAAAAGTAACAGAGATAAACAACATAGATATTAAAGACAATTTAACAGCAAATATCAAGAAATTTCATTTAACCCATTATTCGTTGTATATTTACGGTATCTGCAACAAATGCCATCAGGCAATAAAGAGACGTAAGACACGAATGAGCAAAAAAATAGGACAATGAAACAGAATATAGACGTACTGTTGGGCCTCCAGTGGGGCGACGAAGGAAAAGGCAAGGTAGTAGATGTTCTAACACCTAACTATGATGTAGTTGCACGTTTTCAGGGTGGCCCAAACGCCGGACACACTCTTGAGTTCGATGGCAAGAAGTTTGTGCTCCGCTCTATCCCTTCAGGTATTTTCCAGGGAAACAAGACAAATATCATAGGTAATGGTGTCGTTCTTGACCCAGCCCTCTTCAAAGGTGAAGCTGAGGACCTTGTAAAGGCCGGATATGACCTCACAAAGAACCTTTTCATTTCAAAGAAAGCTCACCTTATCATGCCTACACACCGCGTGCTTGACGCTGCTTACGAAGCAGCCAAGGGCGATGCAAAGGTTGGTACAACAGGTAAGGGTATCGGCCCCACATACACCGACAAGATTAGCCGTAACGGTTTGCGCGTAGGCGACATACTCGAAAACTTCGAACAGAAGTATGCACAGGCAAAGGCTCGCCACGAGCAGATACTCAAGGACATGAACTACAGCTATGATATCACAGAGATGGAAAAGACATGGCTTGAAGCTATTGAATACCTCAAGGAATTCCGTCTTATCGATAGCGAGCAGCTCATCAACGACCTTATGAACGAAGGCAAGTCAATCCTTTGCGAAGGTGCACAGGGAAGTTTGCTCGACATTGACTTCGGTAGCTATCCGTTCGTAACATCATCGAATACTGTTTGTGCCGGTGCATGTACAGGACTTGGCGTTGCTCCAAACAGAATTGGCAACGTATACGGTATCACCAAGGCATACTGCACACGCGTTGGAGCAGGACCATTCCCGACAGAGTTGTTCGACGAGGTTGGCGCAGAAATGCGCGACAGAGGTCATGAATACGGTGCTGTAACAGGCCGTGAACGCCGTTGTGGTTGGATTGACCTTGTAGCACTCAAATATACTATCATGATTAACGGTGTTACACACCTTATCCTGATGAAGAGCGACGTGCTTGACACATTCCCCACAATCAAGGCTTGTATCGCATACAAGAAGAACGGCGAAACATTGTCACACATGCCTTACGACATTGAGGGTGTAGAACCTGTATACACTGAAATCAAAGGCTGGCAGACCGACCTCACCAAACTTAGAAGTGAAGAGGAATTGCCTGTTGAATTCAAGGAGTATATCAAGTTCCTTGAAAACGAGTTGGGCGTGCCTGTAAAATATCTCTCAATAGGCCCCGACCGCGACCAGACAATTACACGTAATATCTAAAAACGTTTAAGATACAGTAAGCAGGGGCAGGTCAAAGCCTGCCCCTATTGCGAAATATAAACTGCAGGGGACACGGCATGCCGTGTCCGTAATGCAAATATCATTAACCTAAAACAACAAGCATGTTTATTACATCAGAAGGTTACGACTACACATACTTGGTACTTTTCTTTGGTATTGCCATTATAAGCTATATTGTTCAGGCAAACCTAAAGAGAAAGTTCGAGCAGTATTCAAAGATGCCTATTGGCATGACCGGACGCGATATCGCAATCAAGATGTTGCATGACAATGGCATAGACGACGTAAAGGTCATATCGACTCCTGGATATTTGTCCGACCACTATAACCCAACAACAAAAACTGTAAACCTCAGCGAGGGGGTATACAATTCGGCAAGCATCGCAGCTGCAGCCGTTGCAGCACACGAATGCGGTCACGCATTGCAACACGCAAAGGCATACGCTCCATTAAAGATGAGGTCGGCACTTGTTCCCATCGTACAATTCTCATCAAGCATCATGTCATGGGTGTTGCTCATTGGTATTCTTACAGTAGAGGCTATGCCACAGTTGCTTTTGGCAGGTATCATACTGTTTGCCAGCACCACACTGTTCAGCTTCATAACCCTGCCAGTAGAGGTTGATGCAAGCCGCAGAGCACTGACATGGTTGGAGATTACAGGCATAACAAATTCAAGAAATCACAAGTACGCTACCGGCGCATTGCGCTCGGCGGCATACACATACGTTGTAGCAGCTTTGTCATCATTGGCAACACTGCTCTATTATGTAATGATATACTTAAACAGACGCGACTAAAATGGCAGCAAAACCATCAATACCTAAAGGCACAAGAGACTTCTCACCGGTTGAGATGTCCAAAAGAAATTACATATTCGACACTATACGCGAAGCATTCCACCTGTTCGGTTTCCAGCAGATAGAGACCCCAGCTATGGAGAACCTATCTACACTCATGGGCAAGTATGGCGAAGAGGGCGACAAGCTTTTATTCAAGATACAGAATTCAGGAGACTACTTTAACAAAATCACCGACGAAGAGTTGTTGAGCCGCAATGCAGCAAAGCTTGCATCAAAATTCTGTGAAAAGGGTTTGAGATATGACCTCACCGTACCTTTCGCACGCTACGTAGTTATGCACCGCGAGGAACTCGTATTCCCATTCAAGCGCTATCAGATACAGCCGGTATGGCGTGCCGACCGTCCACAGAAGGGACGTTATCGCGAGTTCTACCAGTGCGATGCCGACATAATCGGTAACAACTCATTGATAAATGAGGTTGAGCTCATACAGCTTATTGACCACGTTTTCGGCAAGCTCAACATCAAAGTTGCCATTAAGCTCAACAACCGTAAGGTTCTTGCCGGTATAGCAGATGTAATTGGCGAGCCAGAAAAGATTATCGACATAACTGTTGCAATTGACAAGATTGACAAGATTGGCCTTGACGGTGTAATTGCAGAGCTCAAGAGCAAAGATATCAGCGATGAGTCAATAGAGAAACTGTTACCTATACTCAAAGCACAGGGAAACAACGAGGAGAAGATGAGTATCCTTGCTGAGACTCTCAAAGGAAATGCCATTGGCGAAAAAGGTGTTGAGGAACTGCAGTTCATTCTCGATGCATTCAAGAGCATAAACATCAACAGCACACTCGACATAGACCTTACACTTGCACGCGGTTTGAACTATTACACCGGCGCAATCCTTGAAGTAAAGGCTTTGGATGTAGCCATTGGCAGCATTACTGGTGGTGGACGTTACGACAACCTCACCGGAGTGTTCGGCATGGACGGCGTTTCAGGTGTCGGTATCTCATTTGGTGCAGACCGTATATATGACGTGATGAACCAGCTCGACCTTTACCCCAAAGAGTCAATACACACAACCAAAGTGATGTTCGTGAATTTTGGCGAGAAAGAGGCCCTTCACTCACTGCAAATCATTGGTGAGCTACGCAAGGCAGGCATTTCGTCAGAGTTGTTCCCAAGCAGCGACAAGATGAAGAAGCAGATGAGCTATGCCAACAGCCACAGCATACCTTTTGTAGCCATTATCGGTGAGCAGGAGATGATAGACAATACCATTGCCTTGAAAAACATGATAACCGGCGAACAGAAAACAGTTACAGCCGAAGAGTTGAAAGAGATTTTGGCGTAAAGCAGAATTTAACCATAAAAATAATGTCCTTGAATCAAGGGCATTATTTTTGTTTAAGAAGACATTAGAGGATTTTTTTAAGGAATGTTATATGAATCCATGAATCCACACAAAGTTCTGTACTTTTGATACAATAAATACGTTTCTTCACTCAATTTCAACTTCTGTAACAAAGTTGTATGAGTTTTCATAAAATCCATATAAGAGTTCTTATCTAAAGTCAGTGCGTTAAGTTTATCTTCATACGAATACTCATATTCAAAATCCGAACTTTCTCTTAACTGTTTTTGAAGATTATCATAAGCCTCTTCTACTTTATGCCATTTACATGTTTTTGATTTTTCCCAAATAGAAGAATCCTTGAAATACATATATAACAAAGAGGTAACACGTTGGGTCATTATGTCAAAATCATAGTTGTTCCAGAATGTATATTTTAGGTAGTATGATGACTTACCCAATACTATTTTCTCAAAAGCAATAGATGTTGCCTCGTAATACTCTTCCCACATCTTTTGCTCTTGTTCGAACAACTCCTTGAGTTCTTTATCGGCTATTAAATTTCTTAATTTAAATTCATATAAGTTTAACTTAAAATCATACATAAGACGCATCAAAGCCGACTTATGCCTTTGTTGATAACTATTCTTTTCAACCTTAAAATTCAGCAAGGAATCAATCTGTTTTTCCAAATTGTAATACAAACCAAGTTCTGTTGCCTTATGATCATTTATTGGATAGAACTCATCTAATCTCCATTGAATCATACGAAAATCATGTCTTAAAGAATCTGCGCCATTATAAAACAAAGTCAATAGGTCATTAATTGCTATTTTGTGTTTTTCCGACACCTCATCAAAGAGATAAATGTAATTTTGGCTGTTATTATCAAACCACAATTTCCAAAAAATGGTATCTTGCTTTTCTTTTATCTCTTTAAAAGTTTCTTGGTTATTCTCTGCGACCAAAGCATTGCTTTGATTTTTACTCGTTCTTGAGATTTTATCGTTTTTACAACAACTCGAAAGAAGAAGTAGTAGTAACAGTATTAATATAAATGAAAGTTGAGATTTCATGGTGCTATGTTTATTTCATGATTCTTAAAAAGAAACAAAATCTTTTCCATGCAGTTTTCATAGGAGCATCTTCGTTATATATTTCTCCTAAAACATTTTTTGCTTTTATATTACCATTAATACACGCTTTCTTGTACCACTTTACAGTTTCCTTATATGAGCGTTTAACCCCATGTCCATATCTATAACAATTTCCGAGTTCATATTGTGCATCACTGTTAATAGTTGCAGCATAATTGTAATATTTCACTGCAGTTTTGTATGATTTGCCGACACCTGTTCCATTATAATAATGAACACCTAATTCAAACAATGCTTTTGTACAAAATTGCTCTGCAGCTTTTTTGTACCATTTAATCGCTTCATCAAAAGATTGTTCAACACCCTTACCATAGTCATAACATACTCCAAGTTGGTATTGTGCATCCTTATCACCTTGTATTGCAGCCTTTCTGAACCACCGACAAGCCTCTTCAAACGATAATCTAACCCCATTTCCATATTCATAAAAAAGAGCTAGCTCATATTGAGCCTTTGCATACCCTTGATTTGCTGATTTTCTATATAATTCAATTGCACTTAAATATGATTGTTCTACGTATTCACCTTTGGCATAAAATTGTGCAAGTTTATATTGAGCTTTTGCATATCCTTGCTCTGCTGAATTTTTATACCAATTAAAAGACATTTCAATAGAAGATTCTATATTTATGAATTCATTCGTAATATGTGGGTAATAAATTTCTCCGAGTCTATATTGAGCATAGCTAGAGCCACGCTCCGCGGCTCTTTTATACCATTTCACAGCCTCTTTATTGTTACGAACAGGATATTCATGTTTTTCACTATACGAATCAAACGAATAACGTGAAGCTATTTGAATTAAAGCCTCACAAACCGCAGAGCGTCTTTTCTCTCCTATATATAAATCTCCAAGTTTGCATTGCGCTTTTATATGTCCATTCTCTGCAGCCTTTAAGAACAAATTCACGGCCTCTTTATATGATTGTAGCACACCTTTTCCTTCGTAATAACAAAGACCTAGTCTATATTGAGCTTTTACATAATCCTGTTCTGCAGCCTTTAAGAACAAATTCACAGCCTCTTCATATGATTGTAGTACACCTTTCCCTTTGTAATAACAATAGCCCAATCCATATTGGGCTATTGCACAATCCTGTTCCACAGCCTTACGAAACCATTTAACAGCTTCATCATATGATTGTGACACACCTTTCCCCTTATAATAACAAAAGCCTAACCCATATTGACCTATTGCACTATTTTGTTCTGCTGCCTTGCGAAACCATTTAACAGCTTCATCATATGATTTTATGATTTCAAAGCCAAACTTCAAGTACTCACCACGGCTATACTGCGCAAAAAACTTGCATAATTCAATAAAGTCATAGTCTTCTTTAAAGTTTTTATCACTTCTTCTTTTTTCATTTCTACAAAGAATTATTTGACAAGTCCAATCCTTATTTTCAACAAAATCACCTTTTTCAAATGCAACTTCATAATATTTTTCTGCATTAAGCCCTTTTGCAAAACGTTGTATTCTTGCATCTTTTTCATCATATCCAAAATAAGGTTCAACACATACAAATTGATCTTTATTAGTGCTGCAATTATTTATCAGTTTTATAAAATCATTAAGATTGTAGTAATCATCTGCTAAATCTAACACGTTTGAAAGAATATGTAATGTGGGAATATTTTCGTCAATTTGCAAATCATCTTGAATTAAGTCATCAAAATCTTTTAATATGGTTACAATTTCTGCATTAGAAAAAAAGCAAGACACATGCAATGCAGCACGCTTTAATGCAATTTCAGAAGGCTCTATTAATATTACCCTACGAACTTTTTGTTTATTAAATGATTTTTCTCTTAAGAAATCGGCATAGCATATCGTTCCTAGCGCTTGTCCACACCCATAATCAATTATATTAATTACTGATTCATTAATAAAGTCATCTGACAATTGATTAAATGCATAATTCAATTTCGCTTGGTGCATCAATCCTAAAGAATGAATATACATATTCAATTCTGGCTCATTTTGTAATTTAGCTTCTCCGCGTTGAATAGAATTATATAAAGATTCATTTAGTTTAGGAGGTAAGTTTCTTGTAAAATTCAATGCTTCAATACGAACTTTATCAAAAGAAATATCTTCTATTCGCTTTAATGTGTAAGCGTAATTGGTATGTTCTTCTATATACTTATCCATAATCACAAGCCTGTTATCGTTTCTGCATACGGATTATCTTTATGTTTTTCCCAGTTTCTTAATGCAATTTCTTTACTTGCATTAGCATAACAATACTCACAAAGGTGAGGGCAAGTATTATATTGTCCGATATCTTTGCTATTTATACATCCACAGCAAGCCCTTTGACCTTTATCCTTGTTGTTCTTTTTGAATATAATCTGTGACTCTTGATTAAATAAATTAGGAGTTGAAACTTCTATGCCTAAAAAGTTCATCAAGACTTTATCAGTGTTGAAGAATTTTGCCATTAGTTCATCATCAACACATTTATTGTGAATGATATTATATTTATCAAGATCTATCTTCTCACTACAAGTTGCAAGTACATATCCCCATTTATTATTAAGTTTTATTAACCCTTCAACAAACTCAACCATACTAGCGTCATCAAACTCTTGATACGTTATACCATTATTGGTAAGATTTGATTTAACTTTCTTGTAAGAGGCAATATCAGCAAAACTAAATACGAGTTTTTCTGTATAACCAAGAAGTTGATTACCGATATTTTCAACCTTACGTAATAAATCTTGTACTGTTATTTTGTCGGTAAGAATAAGAGGGTCAAAACGCCAAATAACACGACCTACTCCTAATTCCGCAACTAATTTTTTGAATGTTTCAATTCGCTCTGTTAATGAAGGAACACCTTTTTCAAGTTGTTCTTCTTCATAATCATTCATTGTAAATTGAATGTAGCAATTTATGTTTTTGTTTTTAAGAATAGGTAGATACTTAAGTAATGGTTTGGGATTCTTTGACCAAAAGACAATAAGGCGTGTGTTTTGGTAACTTACATAGCTGGCTACGCCATTAAAAGGATTAGTCCAAGCAGAGTAACCTTTCTCAAGTCTGCTAAAGAACCAATCTGCATAAAAAGCTGGAATATCTGTACTTCTACTAGCAGAAATGATAATAGGAGCTTGCGCTTCAACAAAATTGCCATTCTCTATTTGTATTTTAACCTTTTCCCAAACCATAACTAAAACACCTATTCAAACACCTCTAATTTATCAATTATTTTCTGTTTGAAAAAAAATATCATTCTTTATTTTCTATAAAATTTTTATAGCATCATACAAGAAGCAACAAGTTTCATGTATATACTAATTATTCCATTAGTTAAACAACATTATCTCATTTCTTGAATTAAGATAATCTATTCATTTTATATGTTATAATCACACTTGCTTCCTTAATAATATTATACTCCCCCATAATGAGAAATTTATCTTCAATAGTAATATCTGTTATAAAAAATTCATCTTCTAAACTTTTGCAAATATTATTTATATACTCATCTAATTGTTCTTTATAAAATCTATCATAACAATACTTTGGGAAAATTAAATCTTTATTAATGCCTAATTCAATGTATTGATCACTTACTTTAGTACAAACATTATATATGTTATTTTCGTCTTTTTCAAGTATTATTTTAAGTTTTAATTCTTGTATCATTTCTGTTTATATTAAATATTTATTTTATTAGATTTATTTTTTATTGACTCTTACATATACTAGTAGGCAGAACTTTATTAAAGGTCACATCAAATTTTATATCAACTTATTTATGAAGTAATTCACGAATAATTCACACTGTGTACGAATCAGATTATTACCTGTATTAGCATATACAATATAAATTGTACCATTAATGCAAAAAATACATTTCTGCGATAACTATAGTTGCTATCGCTGAACAAACACTAAAAAACTTTTGCAAATCTGCACTATGAACTATAATATTATAGACTGGTTCAGCAGCTGTATGAGTTATATGATTTTTTCCAGTCTACCAGCACCTCTGTAAAGAAATGTATACGTGCTAATCTTTATTTAATGCAAAAATATTATACGTTGAAATAAAATCCAAACTTTACACAAAGTTTTATTATTTTAATACATTTGAAAAATACCGACAATCTATTAATTCATATTTTTATTTTACTCAAGAATATCAAACAGAACAACAAAACCCATGTACTATTTATAATATATAGATATTTCTTTTGTGCAGCACAAAATTTGTATAGTACAAAAAGATTCGTAATAAAGTTTCATAACTTTTTATTTTATCTAGTTTTTGCATAACAAACTAAGCTTTTTACAAATCATTCAATCTAAAAAAAACTATTAAAAAAACACCTTATTAAAAGAAATTAAATAGAATTTATTTTGCCAACAATTATGTTTAAGTTACCTTTGTACTATGTATGCCTGCGTGATAACACTCCACAGACATAGAAACAGGATTCTTACAAAATTAAAATATTTTATACTATGGATGTTATTAAAAG
>JAZQTU010000020.1:0-24860 GCA_045630965.1 Bacteroidaceae bacterium
TGGGTGCTTAGCCTTGATTACTTCAGCTACGCGCTCACAGCTCAAACGACGCTCGTTGTAAGGTGAACCTACCAACTCATGCTTAACGCATGTGTTCAAAAGAACGAGTTTGTAACCCTGTGGCTTGAATGGGAAGTACTGATACTCAAGGTTGCGGCAGTCAAGACGGATAAGGCTACCTGCCTTGCCGAATACGCTTGCGAACTGGTCCATGATACCGCAGTTAACACCTACATAGTTGTGCTCTGTTGCCTGACCAACCTTTGCAAGTTCGAACTTGTCAATCTTGTTGTCACCGAACAAGTCGTTCAATGCGTAAGCATATGTGCTCTCAAGAGCAGCTGATGAAGACATACCTGCGCCGAGGGGAACATCACCTGCAAATGCTGTGTTGAAACCCTTAACGTCAACGCCACGCTTGATCATCTCACGGCATACACCAAAGATGTACTTTGCCCATGAAGCGCGTGGTGCATCCTCTTCTTTCAAACCGAACTCTACATAGTCCTTCTCGTCGATAGAGTATGCGCAAACCTTGTCTGTACCGTTAGGCTTGATTTCAGCCATGATACCTTTGTTTACTGCGCCTGGGAATACGAAACCGTTGTTATAGTCAGTGTGCTCGCCAATCAGGTTGATACGGCCTGGAGAGGCGTAGATGCTTCCTGTTGTACCGTCGAAATGCTTGATGAAGCGGCTTCTTACAAATTCTATATCCATAGTATTATATATTTAGTGTGTTAAACAATATATCGTTTTAATTACTTCTTCGCTGGTTTTGAACCTACGAGTGCGTAGAACAACAAGTATGCTGCACAGAAGATTACAACCCAGTAGCTTGTCATATAATCTGTCATTTCAGCAACCTGTGCCTGGATAGCGAGCATAACTGCGCAACCGAATACCATTGTCATGAAGATACCTGAAGCAACAGCTGTGTATTTGCCCAAGCCTTCAACAGCCATGTTGAAGATACCGCCCCACATAACTGAAGTGCAGAGACCTACAAGGAGGAATGCGAAAATACCAACAGGAACCTTAGCCCAGATGAGTGACAATGTACCCCAGTCAATACCAGGAACGCTAACAGTTGTCTCAGGGTTAGAGAACATACCGAATGCTACGAGTACCAATGTTGCAATAGAAACTGTTGTAATCATAGCACGGCTTGATACTTTGCTACCGATAGATGCACCTACGAAACGACCGATAAGCATCATGAACCAGTATACAGCAACGATGAGACCTGCTGTAGCAGCTGAGATACCGAGCTCAGGTGTGTTTACAAGGTACATATTTACATATGTAGGAACACCAACCTCAATACCCATGTAAAGGAAGATTGCGATGATACCGAGTGTGAAGTGACGGTATTTCAAAGCACCCTTGATCAAGCTGATCTGTACAGGAGCCTGCTCTGGTTCTTCAATCTTTGTGAAGAGGATTACTACGAATGCAATTACGAAGATTGCAAGTGCAATCATGAGAGCTGGTGTTGCGTCAGAGATTGCTGTGTCCTTTGAAATCTCACCGATGAGGGCACCCATGATGATATAAACAGCAACTGCTGCTGATGAGTTGAATACACCACCGAGCTGGATGAGCTGGTTACCGCTGTTACCGCCACCACCAAGAAGGTTGAGCATTGGGTTTACAACACAGTTGAGGATACACATACAGAAACCTGCGATGAATGCACCTACAAGATAAACACCGAATACAAGACCGAGGCTCTCCTTTGCGTCAATCAGACCGCTGGCCCATTGTACGAGGATACCGATGATACCTACTGTCAAACCGATGAGGGCTGTCTTCTTGTAACCGAATTTTGCAATAAGCATACCGGCAGGGATACCCATAACGAGGTATGCCACGAAGTTACCGTAGTTACCGATCTGTGCAAGTACTTCAGGGATGTCACCCTGTGCTTTGATGATGTTTGCCATAGGTGAACATAGGTTTGTCACAAAGGCAATCATTGCGAAGAGGGCAATCATGACTATGATAGCTCCCCATTGTTTCTTTTGATTACTCATGATTTAATAATGTTTTAGTTATAGTTTGAATTTATACTTTATTTCAAATCAATAAGAATATTACTTCTCGACGCCGAACTTGTATACTGTCACCTGGCTATAAACTTCACCCGGGCAAAGTACTGTGCTGGGGAAGTGTGCACGGTTAGGGCTGTCGGGGAAGTGCTGTGCCTCAAAACAGATTGCGCTACGCTTGGGGAATGTAGCACCGTGTGCACCGGCAAAACCGCTGTGCCAGTTTGAAGTGTATACCTGAACGCCCGGCTCTGTTGTGTAAACCTCCATAGTACGTCCGCTTACAGGCTCTGTTACCTTTGCAGCAAAGCTCAATTCGCCAACCTCTTTCTTGTTCAATACATAGCAGTGGTCATAACCGGCACCATGTTTGATTTGCTCTTCATCAGCATCGATACGTGCACCAACTTCTGTTGGAGTGGTGAAGTCAAATGCTGTGCCCTTGACAGGTGCTATGCAACCGTAAGGAACAGAGGTGTCATCAATGGGAACAAAGAAGTCAGCATTGATTTCACAAATGAGATTGTCTATTGTAGCTGTTGGATTGGCAATACCTGACAGAGAGAAGAAACCATGGCTTGTGAGGTTTACAATAGTCTTTTTGTCGGTAGTACCTGTGTATTCGATTTTAAGCTCGTTCTCGTCAGTGAATGTGTAAACGACAGTTACGTCAAGATTGCCGGGGAAGCCTTCTTCCATGTCAGCTGAAACATAATGGAGTTTCAATGTCTGCTCGTCAATCTGTTCTGCATCCCAAACTCTTGCGTGGAATCCTGTAGGGCCTCCATGAAGGTGGTTGGGACCGTTGTTGATTGCGAGATTGTACTCCTTGCCGTCGATTGTGAATTTACCTTTGCAGATGCGGTTACCGTAGCGGCCTACGAGTGTACTCAAGAAAGGCTCTGGGCTGTTCAAAAGATTCTCTATGCTGTCGTGTCCCTGAATGACATTGGCATAATTGCCGTTCTTGTCGGGAACCATGATGCTGCATATTGCACCACCGTAGTTTGTTATTGCCACTTCGCACCCCTGTTTGTTCTTAAGTATGTAGAGTGCTGTTTCCTTGCCACCGATAGTCTTTTTGAAGTCGGCAGCATTCAATTGTGAGATATTTTCAGTACAACTCATATTATAATTGGTTAAATAGCTATTTTCCGGCAAATAAAATAAAAAAACATTTTATCTCAAAGCAAATCGGGATAAAAAATAACAATATTTCCCGCGTCTGGCACGATGCGGGAAATATTGTGTTGAAAATAAGGGAAATGTTATTTATCCAATGAAGAAAGCAGGTCTGCAACGATAAAGCAGCTGCCCCCTACGAAAATGAAATCATCGGCATGGCTCTCCTTGATGGCTATGTCCAAAGCTGTCTTCACTGTGGGGTGGCTTTCGCCCCTCAATCCATACTCCAATGCCATTTTCTTCAATTCTTCGGCAGGCATGGCGCGCTTGATGCCGGCTTGGGTAAAGTAGTATGTTGCATCCTTGGGCATCATTTTCAGAACATTGGTGATATCCTTGTCACTTACCATTCCGAATACAATGCGTAAATGCCTGCAGTCAATTCTTGCAAGTTGTTCTGTTATATACTTTATTCCTCCGATATTGTGACCGGCATCACACACGACACGTGGCGTCTCCTGTATCTTTTGCCAACGTCCCATTAATCCGGTAAGGCTGCATACATTTGTAAAACCTTTTCTTATGGAATTGTCGTTGATTGTGAACCCTTTGCTTTGCAATATATTTATTGCAGACAACAGTGTGTTTGTGTTCTTCTTCTGGTAGTCTCCGCCCAATTCGCCACAGAAATTTCCAAACTTTTTTGAACTGTATTCAAATCCGTTTGCATTGGGGGTTGCGCTACTCAGAAAGGCCTCTTCTTCGGCGAAAATTATAGGTGCGCATTCCTCTTGAGCCTTGCGTTTGAAGACCTCTTTGGTTTCCGGGGTCGTCTCTCCAATGATGACCGGTATTCCGTTCTTGATTATTCCTGCCTTTTCGGTGGCAATCTCTTGTAATGTGTTACCGAGGAATTGTGTGTGGTCAGGGCTAATATTGGTTATTATACAAAGTTCAGGGGTTATTATGTTGGTACAGTCAAGTCTTCCGCCGAGCCCGACTTCTATTATCGCGATGTCAACATTCTGCTCAGCAAAATAGTTGAATGCCATAGCTGTGGTGAGCTCAAAGAACGACGGTTGTAGCGGTTCAAAGAATGATCTGTGTTTATCTACAAAATCAATAACATACTCTTCGCTTGCCGGTACTCCGTTTACGCGCATGCGCTCTCTGAAGTCAATAAGGTGCGGCGATGTGTATAACCCGACTTTATATCCGCTTTCCTGGAGAATGGCTGCAAGAGTGTGCGATGTTGAACCTTTGCCGTTTGTTCCTGCAATGTGTATTGTCAGGAATTTTTTATGTGGATTACCAAGGTGGTCATCGAACTTGATAGTAGTTGACAACCCCTCTTTGTAAGCAGCACCGCCAACTTGCTGGAAGGGCGGTGCGCAATTGAATAGATATGTGACTGTTTCGTCGTATGTCATACCTGATTATTGTTCTCTGTTAATCGAAAAAACTTTTGAAGCGGCGGAAAATCTTCTCTTTTACGCTTTCTGTCGGCTTGAAATTTTCAGAATCCTTGAAATGCTCTATTGCCTTTTTCTCATCCTTTGACAATATTTCAGGAATGTAGACGCTGATGTTTACCACGATGTCGCCTTTGCCGTATCCATTGAGTGTCGGAAGACCTTTACCACGCAGACGGAGCACCTTGCCTGGCTGTGTTCCCGGGTCAATGGTGACTTTCGCCTTGCCGTCAATGGTCGGTATCTCTGCAAATCCTCCCAAGGTGGCTGTCGGGATGTCGAGGAGCAGGCTATAGATCAAGTCGTTTTCGTCGCGTATCAGTTCCGGGTGCTTTTCTTCTTCAACGACAATGAGAAGGTCTCCGTTGACACCATTGCGCTTGCCGGCATTTCCCTTTCCGCGCATAGACAACTGCATGCCTTCTACAACACCAGCCGGTATCTGTACTTCAACAACCTCTTCGCCCATTACGATGCCTTCTCCACTACAGTGGTGGCATTTATTTTTGATGATTTTACCTTCTCCATTGCAGTGTGGACATGCAACTTCGCTACGCATCATGCCAAAGAAACTCTGCTGTGTGCGTATGATGCGTCCGGTACCTTTACATTCAGGGCATGTTTCGTATGAATTGCCTTCAGCTCCACTTCCGTTACAATGTGAACATGCAACGTATTTTTTTAGCTTGAACTTCTTTGTTGTACCGTTTGCTATTTCCTGCAGTGTGAGCTTTGCCTTTACGCGAAGGTCTCTGCCACGATGTTTCTGTGGGCCGGCACTGCCTCCGCCAAAGCCACCAAAGCCACCGAAACCTCCACGACCACCGAAGATGTCACCGAACATTGAGAATATGTCGTTCATATCCATTCCGGCTCCGTTGAATCCGCCTCCGGCAGCTCCGCTTACACCTTCAAAGCCAAACTGGTCGTAACGTGCCTTCTTGTCGGCATCGCTGAGTACGCTGTATGCTTCTGCTGCCTCCTTGAATTTCTCTTCGGCCTCCTTGTCTCCGGGGTTCTTGTCAGGGTGGTACTGTATAGCTAATTTGCGGTACGCCTTCTTTATGTCATTTGCCGACGCTTTTCTGTCTACGCCAAGCACTTCATAGTAATCTCTTTTTGCCATATTCTATAATTATTCGCCAACAGCAACCTTTGCGTGGCGTATTACTTTTTCGTTTAGTGTATATCCTGCCTGAACACAGTCAAGAACCTTGCCTTTAAGCTCTTCGGTGGGAGCAGGAATTATAGCGATGGCTTCATGGAAGTCTGTATTGAAGTCTGCCCCTTCTGTTTCAATCTTCTGCAAGCCGTTCTGTTTGAGGATACCTACAAACTTGTTATATATAAGTTCCACACCTGTCATTATTTCAGCGGCATTCTCATCCTTTGCCATGTTGCTCAATGCGCGTTCAAAATCATCAAGTACAGGCAGAATTGATTCTATTGCACGTTCACCGCCATTTTTGATGAGTTCGGCTTTTTCTTTGAGGGTGCGCTTGCGGTAATTGTCAAATTCTGCAACCTGACGCAGATATTTGTCCTCAAGTGTTGCAATCTTTTCGTTTGCTTCGTCAAGCTCTTTCTGAAGCATTTCTTCTGCAGTCAGTTCTCTATCTTCCTGTTCTGTTGTTGCCTCTTCATTGGCAACTGTTTCATTTGTGGCATCAACATTGTTGATGTTCTCTTCCTGGATTTCTTTATCTGTATTGCTCATAATTTCAGCGTTTTTTTCTACTTATGTTATAACAAATAGCTTGCCAATGAAGTTTTGGCAGAATTTTTCGCAAAGATACTCTCTTTTATTTTAATAAATGATGTCAAAATGGCAGAAAATATAATTTTTGTCGTATTCGTTTCGGTTATTGACATGGAATGGTTAATTTCGCGGCAACTAAAAACTTGGGATTCTATGAACGGTATGAAATTGACTGCTTTGCCAATGCTTGTCGCGGTTTCCTTGACTTCGACAGCGCAAGAAAAACAGCGTGATGTGCGCGATTTCAACACTTTTCCCAATGTTGTTTTGATATATGCCGATGATTTGGGATTTGGTGACCTTGAGTGCTATGGAGCAAAAGGTGTTAACACGCCAAATATCAATAATATAGCTAAAAATGGTTTGTGTTTTACGAATGCTTATGCAGTAGCATCAACTAGCACCCCTTCGCGCTACTCTTTGCTCACAGGTGAGTATCCATGGCGTAAACCGGGAACCGATGTGGCAGCAGGTGATGCGGCAATGATTATTTCCCCTGAACAATATACGGTTGCAGACGTCTTTAAGGATGCAGGATATACAACAGCTGCCTTCGGAAAGTGGCATCTTGGGCTTGGCGCAGAGAGTGGCAAGCAGGACTGGAACGCGCCAATCTCTCCATCTTTGGCAGATATCGGCTTTGACTATTCATACATAATGGCTGCTACAGCCGATAGGGTTCCGTGTGTATTCATTGAGAATGGTAGGGTTGCGAATTATGATTCTTCGGCACCGATATATGTCAGTTATAGGCAAAATTTTGATGGGCAGCCTACAGGACATGAAAATCCTGAACTGTTGTATAACCTGAAGAGTTCGCATGGGCATAACATGGCTATAGTGAATGGAATAGGGCGAATTGGTTATATGAAGGGTGGAGGTTCTGCTCTTTGGAAGGATGAGAATATTGCTGACAGTATAACCTCGCACGCTGTGGAATTTATAAAACATAATGGCGATAAACCATTTTTTGTCTATTTTGCCACAAATGATGTCCATGTGCCACGTTTTCCGCATGAACGTTTCCGTGGTAAAAGTGAAATGGGGTTGCGTGGTGATGCTATAGTGCAGTTCGACTGGTGTGTGGGCGAGATAGTGCGGGCGCTTGAGGAACAAGGGGTACTTGAAAACACCTTGATAATACTTACAAGCGACAATGGAGCTGTGCTGGATGACGGTTATGCTGACCGTGCCGAAGAACTTGTGGGTGAACATTCGCCGACCGGTGGCTTGCGTGGAGGAAAATACAGTGCTTTTGAAGGTGGAACGCGTGTGCCGTTCATTGTGCATTATCCGGCTGCAATCAAAGAACCGGGCGTGAAGACCGGGCTAGTATCGCAGATTGATTTTCTTGAAGTTATGGCAAAAATAGTAGGCCTGCCTGAATATCATTCTGCTTCGCCCGATGGAAATGGTTTACAAGCCGATGTGTGGCTAGGATGCGAATACAGTGACCGTGCTTTTGCTGTAGGTATGGCGTCGAATCACACTTTGTCACTGATACTTGATGATTGGAAATATATTGAGCCAAAAGGTGGTCCGGCGATAGTACCTTGGGGAACAGGTATTGAAACAGGATATTCTACAGAGCCGCAGTTATATAAAAAGGTCAACGGTGAGTTTGATGAAACAAGTAACCTTGCAAGTGAGGAGCCTGTTACGCTTAAAGCTATGCAGAGGATACTTGAAAATATAAGGAACAACAGAAATTTTTGGATTGAAGAATGATTATGCAAACAACAAGAATACAGAATATGGCATTGGGTAAATTGGGAATAAAGGAACTCAATGCAATGCAACAAGCCTCTATAGCACATTGTCGTAAGAATGACAGTATGGTACTTCTTTCTCCTACTGGTACGGGAAAAACGTTGGCATACCTTCTTCCTCTACTTGAAAGGCTTGATATTTCGTGCAGCAAAGTGCAGGCTGTGGTGGTTCTTCCCTCACGTGAACTTGCAAGGCAAGTTTTTGATGTTTGGCGCATGATGTCTACACCTTACCATGCTGTAGCATTTTATGGTGGTCGTCCTTTGGAGCAGGAAATCGCTTCGCTGGGAGGTGCTTCGCCGGCTGTGGTTATTGGTACACCTGGACGTCTGCTTGATCATTTGAACCATAACTCTTTTGCTGTGGACAAATGTATGTTGCTTGTAATAGATGAGTTTGACAAATGTCTTGAAATGGGATTTCAGGATGAGATGCAGCAACTTGTTGAAAAACTTCCCAATGCAAGGTCTCGTTTTTTGCTATCTGCAACAGATGCCCCCGAAATACCTGATTTTGCAACTGCTGATGTTGAAAAGATTGATTTCAGAGCTGCTGACGGGCAACCGGTTGTGCGTACTTCTTTTTATACAGTTACAACAACACCCGAAAAGCGTCTTGAAGATCTTTTCTCCTTGCTCTGTTCTTTTAATGGTGAGCCGGTGATTGTCTTCTGTAATTTTCGTGAGAGCGTAGAGGAGGTCTATAAGCATCTTGCGAAATTGTCGCTGAACTGCGTGGCCTATCATGGTGCCATGGAGCAGAAACAGCGTGAACTCGCTCTTTTCCGTTTCAAATGTGGCAATTCCAATATTCTTGTCTGTACAGACCTTGCTGCCCGTGGTCTTGATATAAAGGATGTAAAGCATGTGGTACACTACCAGCGTGCATTGTCTGCTGATATCTTCATTCATCGTAACGGACGTACAGCACGTTGGGATGCCGGTGGTGCGGTGTATATGCTAGCTTTTGAGAATAAGGCACTCCCTGATTTTGTTCCTGAAAATCTTGAAGAGTATGCTTTGCCAAAACGTAATGTTCTACCGCCCTCGCCTGAATGGGCTATACTCTATGTCGGTAAAGGCAAACGCGATAAATTGAGTCGTGGTGACCTTGCCGGTTTCTTTATGAAAAAAGGCGGTTTGCGTCCTGAAGAAGTAGGTACAATAATTGTGTTTGACAATTATTCGTATGTTGCTGTAAAACTTAATCGTATGCGCGCTGTTATAAAAGCTGTAGAGGGCGAGAAAATTAAGGGATTGAAAACATTGGTGATGCCTGCACGAAAATAGACAGGTAAATGTGTTTTTGTAAGCATTTTTGTTGCTTGTACTTGACTTTTGATAACTTTTTTTCTAAAAAAAAAGAAAAAAATAGTTATAGAGAGCTTTTATAAAAATAAATTGGTATATTAGCGCGCTCTTTGAAACAGGGTTGGGTTTTGAAGAGTCTAATTGATAGTGTCTGCGTGTTGGGCTTTGTTGCCTTATTATGCGCAGCCTATTCATTTTTTATCTATTTTGGAACAGAATATAAATAATATATAATAGGATTATGAAAAAAATTAATTTTAATGCAGGACCATCAATTATGCCTCAGGAGGTTTTTGATGCTGCTGCAAACTCGGTTCTTGATTTTAATGGATTAGGTCTTTCTATACTTGAGATAAGTCATCGTTCAAAGGAATTCGTTGCTGTGATTGAAGAAGCGCGTGCTCTTTTCAAAGAAATTCTCGACATTCCTGATGGATATACTACACTTTTCCTCGGCGGTGGTGCGAGTATGCAGTTCTGTATGGTGCCACTGAACTTCCTTAAGAAAAAAGCAGCGTATCTCAACACTGGTACTTGGTCGTTGAAAGCTCTGAAAGAGGCGCAGTTGGTTGGTGAGGCTGTTGAGGTTGCATCTTCAAAAGATTCTTTATACAGTTATATTCCAAAGAACTATGAGATTCCTGCAGATGCCGATTATTTCCATATTACAACAAACAATACAATCTATGGTACAGAAATACGTCACGATATTGACTCTCCTGTTCCTTTGATTGCAGATATGTCATCTGATATTTTCTCTCGCCCCATTGATGTGAGCAAATATAACTGTATATATGGTGGCGCGCAGAAGAATCTTGCTCCTGCCGGTGTTGCATTTGCGATTGTGAAAGAGGATGCCCTCGGACAGGTTGACCGTAAAATCCCTACAATGCTTAACTATCGTTCGCATATTGATGGCGGTTCAATGTATAATACACCTCCAGTGTTCCCAATTTATGTAGCGTTGGAAAATCTGCGTTGGATTAAGGCGCAGGGTGGTGTAAAGGAGATGCAGCGTCGTGCAGAACTTCGTTCTCAGATGTTGTATGACGAGGTTGATCGTAACCGTCTGTTCAAGGGTACTGCAGCTGTAGAGGACCGCTCGCTTATGAATATTGACTTTGTCATGGCTGACGAGTATAAGGATCTTGAAGCGGAATTCTTGCAGTTTGCGACTTCAAAGGGTATATGCAATATTAAGGGACACCGTTCAATTGGCGGTTTCCGTGCATCGTGCTACAATGCAATGCCTGTTGAGAGTGTACAGTATTTCATCGATTGTATGAAGGAATTCGAACGTACAAAATAAGGAAAAAGTATGAAAAAGATATTGGTTGCGACAGAAAAACCTTTTGCAGCTGTGGCTGTAAAAGGAATTAAAGAGGTTGCTGATGCTGCCGGATATGAGGTTGTCCTTTTGGAAAAATATACAAGTAAAGCGGAACTATTGTCGGCTGTTGCTGACGTTGATGCTATAATTATCCGCAGTGATATTGTTGATGCGGAGGTTATGGATGCCGCAAAGAATTGCAAAATCGTAGTGCGTGCCGGTGCCGGATATGACAACGTGGAGCTTGATGCAGCTACAGAGCGCGGCATTTGTGTGATGAATACTCCGGGACAGAATTCCAACGCTGTTGCTGAACTTGCCTTCGGTATGATGGTCTATGCTTACCGCAATATGTTCAACGGAACATCTGGTATGGAACTCAAAGGCAAGAAGTTGGGTATTCATGCATATGGCAATGTAGGACGTAATGTTGGTCGTATTGCCAAGGGATTTGGAATGGATATCTATATTTATGATATCTTTACACCACAGGAGGTTGTTGATGCTGACGGAGTAAAACGTGTTGATTCTGTTGAAGAACTTTACAGAACCTGTGATGTGGTATCAGTGCATATTCCAGCTACACCTGAAACAAAAAAATCAATTGGAAAGGCACTTGTAGGTGCTATGCCAAAGAATGCGCTTGTGGTTAATACAGCGCGTAAGGAGGTTATTAATGAGGAGGAACTCATTGTGCTCATGGGTGAACGTAATGATATCAAATATGTTACAGATATAGCTCCTGCAGCAATTGATGAGTTTGCTAAATTCGATGGACGCTTCTTTGCAACTCCCAAAAAGATGGGTGCCCAGACAGCTGAAGCCAATATCAATGCCGGAATTGCTGCAGCAAAACAGATTGTAGCATTCTTTGAGGAGGGTTGCGAACGTTTTCGTGTGAATAAACAGAAATAATATGGCTGTAATAAAACCTTTCAAGGGAATACGTCCTCCGAAAGAAATCGTAGAGCAGGTGCAGAGCCGTCCTTATGATGTTCTCAACAGTGATGAAGCTCGTAGTGAGGCTACCGGTAACGAAAAATCCTTGTATCACATAATCCGACCAGAAATAGATTTTCCCGTCGGAACGGATGAACATGCTCCGGAGGTTTATACAAAAGCTGCTGAAAATTTTGAAAAATTCCAAAAGAACGGTTGGCTTGTCCAGGATGAAAAGGAGCACTATTATATATATGCGCAGACAATGAATGGTCATACACAGTATGGTCTTGTAGTGTGTGCTTATGTAAATGACTATCTGAACGGTGTAATTAAAAAGCATGAACTTACCCGTAAGGATAAAGAGGAGGACCGTATGCGTCACGTACGTGTAAATGACGCAAATATAGAGCCTGTGTTTTTTGCTTATCCTGACAATAGCGTGCTCGATGCTATTGTGGCGCGTTATGTAGCCGGTGAGCCTGAATATGATTTTACAGCCTCTCTTGATGGTTTCCGTCATCGTTTGTGGCTGGTTGATGGCAATGAGGATATTGCAATAATAACAAAGGAGTTTTCTGCAATGCCGGCACTGTATATTGCTGACGGTCATCACCGTTCGGCAGCAGCTGCGCTTGTCGGAAAGGAAAAGGCTGACAATAATCCTTCTCACAAAGGAGATGAGGAGTACAACTATTTCATGGCAGTATGTTTCCCATCAAGCCAATTGACTATTATCGATTATAATCGTGTAGTAAAGGATTTGAATGGCCTCTCTTCAGACGAGTTTATCGCGGTACTCAGTAAAAACTTTGTGGTTGAATGTAAGGGAAGTGATATCTATAAACCAGCGGCCTTGCATAACTTTTCTCTTTATTTGGACGGCTGTTGGTATTCTCTTACAGCAAAAGAGGGAACTTATGATGACAGTGACCCTATCGGAGTGCTTGATGTTACAATATCATCAAATCTGATTCTCGACGAAATTTTGGGAATTAAGGATTTGCGCACTGATAAGCGTGTGGATTTCGTTGGTGGTATAAGAGGACTCGGAGAACTTAAACGCCGCGTAGACAGCGGTGAGATGAAGACTGCTCTTGCCTTATACCCGGTTTCAATGAAACAACTTACTGATATTGCCGACTCCGGCAATATCATGCCGCCGAAGACCACCTGGTTTGAGCCAAAACTACGTTCGGGACTTATTATTCATAAACTTTCATAACGTGCTGCAAGAGGATATATATAAAACAATAGAACAGCAAGGCGAGGCAATATACACCGAAAAACGTAGTAAATTTCTCGCCTTTGCTATTCCTGTTAGTACAGTTGAGCAGGTGAAGGAGTATATTGAGGTGTATCAGAAGAAATATTACGATGCGCGTCATGTGTGCTATGCCTATCGTCTTGGTGAGCGTGGTGAACAGGAACGTTCTAATGATAATGGTGAACCTTCAGGAACTGCCGGAAAACCAATTCTCGGTCAGATACATAGTAAGGAACTTACAAATGTTCTTGTAATTGTAGTACGCTATTTCGGTGGGGTAAAGCTTGGAACAAGCGGTCTTATCGTGGCTTATCGTGCGGCAGCCGCCGAGGCACTTGAGACTGTTGAACATGTCGAAAAAACAATAAACGGGGAGATAATCCTTAAATTTTCATATCCCTTGCTCAACGAGGTATTGCGAATCGTTAAAGAGGAGGAACCTAAGGTTGTAGAACAGGTTTTTGATAATGACTGCATGGTGCGCTTGTCAATGCGTCTGTCACGTTTGCCACGTCTTGTGGAACGTTACGAAAAACTTGTCATAGCAAGCAAAAACGATTTGCGTATCGAAAAACCCTGAGAAAATGAATGATTTCGTAGAGCTTCTGAATGTCGTTACAACCGATAGCCGCGATAATGGCGAGGTTTTTACCGTGACAGACCGTATCTCTGTTATTGAAAAACTTCTTGCACCAACCGACTATAAACTTGTCGCAAATGAGCCCTTGGTGCGTCTTTACTCCAAACGCAACATCTGCGAGGGTGATACGGTGGTGCTTGTGTCGTCGCATGCCGATTCTCTTTACGAGGCTTGCTTTTGTCGTGATGAAGGTGAGTTCTTGCGCGGAACATTTGATAACAGCCTCACTAATGCCGCCATATTGTCTTTGATGCTTCAAGGCGCATTGCCCGACAATGTGGTTGTCGCATTTACCGGTGATGAAGAACATGATTCGCAGGGTGCGGTGCAAACGGTGCTTGCTCTTGGGAGAATGGGGTGCGTAATAAAATTTGCAGTTGTTCTTGATGTTACCAATACAGGCTGGGAAAACGGTGCCTGCCTTGCCTTGGAGAATGACCTTGGCGTAGATTTGCTTACAGCCCATAGAATAGTGGAAACAGTTGATTCTGTCGGGGTAAAATATGAATTCAAACACGATGCCGAGCCTGATGAGTCGTGGGATTATAACGATTATGGCATTCCGGCTCTTTCTTTGTGTGTTCCTGTTGGTGGAGATTTGCATAGTGACAAGGGTGTCCATTTGTGCAAAAAATCTTTAACTCCTTATATGGAGGCTCTCTCTGCTGTCTTGAATATTTTAACTTAAGAAAATAGCTTTTTTTAGTTAAAAAATGCTTATTGCGCTATTTATTTATATAAGTAATTGCAATAAATGTCTGTAGTTTATTTTTTTTTTTTTCTTTGTGAAATGAATACTATGCCTTTTTGTGTGGTGTTCTGATTTGAATGATATTTTATAACTAACTACTATTAACACAATGAAAAAATTATTCACTTCTTTATTGTTCTTGGGAATGATTGCTCCTTTCGGGGCATCGGCGCAGTTACAGCTGAAGAATGAAGCTCCTGCAAATCCCGACAATGCACCGGCGCCGGTACATCCTGTGCCCAGTGATAGACAGCTCTTGTGGAACGAAACGGAGTTCTATGCCTTTTTTCACTATGGTATGAACACATTTACAGGCTCAGAGTGGGGCTATGGTAATGAAGCAGAGTCAAGATACGCTCCTTTGGCGAAGCCTAATCCTGAACAGTGGGTTACTGCTGTCAAGGCTGCCGGTATGAATGGCGGTATTGCCGTTGTAAAGCATCACGACGGCTTCTGCTTGTGGCCAACAGCTACAACAGAGCACAGTATCAAGAATGCCGGTAATGAGAATGGTCGCAACGCAAATATCCCTAAACTCTTTGCTGATGCAAGCCGTAAACATAATATGAAGTATGGCTTCTATATCTCTCCTTGGGACCGCAACTCGGCACATTATGGTAAAGATACATATGTTACCGAGGTGTTCTTGAAACAGTGCGAGGAGTTGGCTGAATATGGCTCTGACCAGTTCGAGATGTGGTTCGATGGCGCACGTGGTGGCGACGGATACTATGGTGGCGAAGGTGGCAACCGTGACATTGACCCTGAAATTTATTACGATGTGCCTAACTTGCGTACTCGTGTACACCGTATTGCTCCTAACTGTGTAATGTGGGGTGTCGGTGGCGAAGCACGTTGGATTGGTAACGAATCGGGTTATGCAGGTGAAACAAACTGGGCCATGACCGACTACCTCTCTGAAACTGTTGTTCGTGAAGAGGGTGATATCGACGGTTGGTTCTGGAATCCGGGCGAGAGTGATGCCAAGGCAACAAGCGCAGGCTGGTTCTGGCATCAGGGCGAGTCTATGAAGAGTGCTGAGCGTCTTTTCCAGATGTATCTTGAGACAGTAGGACGCAATGCGACCCTTATCCTCAACTGTCCTCCTAACCAGTATGGTATTCTTCCCGACAATACCGTGAACGAATTGACTAAATTGGGTAAAATGTTGCACGAGCGTTTGGCTGTTCCTGTATATGGCCTTGACGAGAGTACTGCTGCTACAGATTATGCAAAGAGTGCAAAAATCGAGGTCAGCGAGACACGTACCGGTGGAAAATATGCAGTTGCCAACCTTACCGATGGCAATAAGGAAACATATTGGGGTACAAATGATGAAAACCTTACAGCAACCATAACTCTTTCTTGGGATACTCCGCAGGTAATACGTTACCTTGTTATGCAGGAGCCTGTTTTCTTGGGTCAGCGCATTAAGGACTTCAAGATTGAATACAGTACTGATGGCAATTCTTGGACAGAACTTTGTCCTGGCATGCAGACAACAACAGTCGGTTACAAGCGTATTATTCCTTTGAACGGCAAGACTGCTGAAAGTTATGGCAACGGCTACAATGCAAAGAAACTGCGTATAACAATCCTTGATAGCCGTGCTTGTCCTTTGCTCTCTAATTTGAATGTGTATTAAGAAACATCGACACGATAATTAAAATAGAAGACTTATGAAAAAGAATATATTATTTTCGGCAGCGTTGATGTTTTTAAGCATTGCTTCTTCAGCGCAAACAACAATAACATTTGACAGTAACGATTATAAATCAATATCTGTTTATGATAAGTGGGAAGAGAGCCCATTCCGTACAGGTGTCCTCAGCGGAAATGCTGCAGTAACCGCAAACCCCGATACCTCGGTGGACGAAGTTATGGGCGTGGCTCCAAATGCAACAAGTAAGGTTTTGGCTCTACAACGTAGCCGTTTCGGTAGTAATACTTTTGGTGTCAGAATAGACCTTAAGGAACCTATCCGTATGACAAAGCAGTTGCAGTATATCCACATTATGACCCACCTCAAGGATAAACCTGCTGATAGCCGTTTTATGGTAATCGGTTTGGGTAAACGAATCGAGGAAAGCTGGAATTGGCAAACCGGTAAAGAGGAGCAGTTCTGGGCTGTTACAAATGTGAATCTCACTCCAAAGGATGGTTGGCAGGATGTTGTGGTTAGCTTCAAAGGTTTCTCTTATTCAAAAGAGGAAAATGCTAACAGTGGTATCGATATCTACTCATTGGTTCTTGTTCCCGATGTACGCTCTGCTCACGCCGACAATGCAGACTGGGTTGCATACTTCGATGAGATTGTTATTGATGACAACCCTGACAAACGCTTCTCTACCGACAAGTATGCCCTTACCTATGATAAGGATGCAACAACAACCCGTTCAGACCGTTCTCTCAATAGCGTCGGTCTCGTTTCTTCGGGTGTGACATACACATCGGCGACTGCCAGTGGAAAGGTTTATACAGACAATACTCTTGTTAGCGTATTTTCAGCAAAGGCGGGGACTACGGTACAGCCTACATTTAACTACACCGGTGCTTGGATGAGTGCTTATGTGTATGTCGATTGGAATAATAACGGTAAATTCGAGTACACTGTGAACAGTAATGGTACACCAGCTGAAGGCAGTGAGATTGTAAGCTACAGCGCGGCACAGATTGGTGATACCTGGTACAAGAGTGATGGTAAAACAGTTGCTGATGGTAATACAATTGGAAAAGGTGTGCCTGCGTTTACAATCCCTACAAATACACCGGCCGGTCTCTACCGTATGCGTTACAAGGTCGATTGGAACAGTATCGACCCGGCCGGCACAAATACTATCATTGCTGATGGTGGTGGATATGTGGATCTTATGCTTGATGTTCATGGCGATAAAGTGTCAGTGAGTGCTTCACAGCTCAACGGTGATATTGTCTTGGCCTCGGATGAGAGTCCATTGCAGGGCTATCAAACCAATTATGCCGAGCCGTTGAAGGTTAAGGATGTTCCTGCACCGGGCTTTATACAGAACGGTTTCGACCTCAAGTTTGGTTATAATGTAAATGCATTAGAGCAACTTGACGAGAACGGCAATCCTAATTGGATATTGGTCAATGTTCCAAAGTCTGCGATTGCTAATGATGGTACATATACAATTCCTGCCGAATATATACGCGGTGCTCAGGTGGGTATCAAGGGCGATATGCAGCAGTCTTATACATATACTATTAGTGTTGATGGAGATGTGGAAGGCGGCATTGTGTATGCCGGCAAGGAATACAAGTCGGGAGAGACAATAGAAGTAACCCAGTTCTTTACAGTTGAAGAGGTTGCTGCAATCAATGTTGAAGGTTATTTTGACAAAATATCGTTGGATGCCAAAAATAAGGTAATCAAAGTTGAATATAACAAGATTCAAGAGTGCCGTCAGATAAGTTCACTTAGCGAATTGAAGAACAATGCTGTCTATCAAATCAAGGCCAAGAGCGGTGAGGGTTATCTTGCTTGGAATACAACAATTACTGATACATATCTCAGTTTGCGTGGCTTGACAGTATCTTCTTTTAACAACCTTCCGTCAAATCAGGCGGTTGTGGATATATACAAGTCGCCTGTTGACCCTTTTGATTTAACCGTCGCTTGGCAGATTATTCAGGAAGATGGGAAATTCTACCTCTTTCAGCCTGCAAAGCAGGAGTATGTAACCCGTGAAGACCGTGATTATAAGTTCACTGCCAAAAAGACAGCATTGGATAATATACGCGACAATGGCGACGGTACTTTTAGCTTCCATGCGGGTGGTGGCTATAGTGACAACTCGACACATTTTGCCTGTATTGTAACAAATGAGGCAATGATGGCTGTCCGCAACTGGACATGGGATGACCATGGTTCAGTAATGTATATTCTTGAGAATCCTAATATCGACTTGGATAAAATGACTGCAGTGGAAGATGTTGTTGTCGAAGAGAATAAAGCTACTAAGGGAATATACAATCTCCTTGGACAAAAATTGGAAGGACCTCTTAACCCCGGTATTGTTATAATAGACGGACGTAAATATCTGATTAAATAACCTCTTATAAGGTTGTTGAATAGTATGTATGGTGCGGTCGGAATTCCGACCGCACCTCTTTTGTATAATGGCATTTTATGTATTCCGGAACGTTTTCTAATGAACAGTTGAAGCTTGTTCCATAGTTGTCTTTTTTGTTAACTTTTTTTAATACTTTTCTTTGTTGTATTTTCGGCATTCTTCTCTCTATGTTGGTGTAAAGAAGCTAAAGCAATTGTACCAGCCTTTGTGTTGCTCAATTAAAAAGTTTTAACCGGTATAAAGTGTTTTTTCTGCTTTTATATTTCACTTTATATTTATGCGGAGTTTGCAGAATGAAATTTTACATGCGGTGTGTGCTACAGTGGTGGACCTCCGCCTCCAGCATGGTTAAAATTCCACTTTAAGAGTAAACATAAAGGCTGGTTTTCTTTTTTTTGAATTTTTTTAACCCCAACTTTATTGCTTTTGCAAAATTTGAGTGTTATATTTGCAAATTGAAATTGTAGCAGAAATAGAATGAGACAATTAAAGATTACAAAAAGTATCACAAACCGCGAAAGCGCATCGCTCGACAAGTACCTACAGGAGATTGGTCGCGAAGAACTCATTACCGTTGAAGAAGAGGTAGAGCTTGCCCAAAAAATTAGAAAAGGTGACCGTAGAGCGTTGGAAAAATTGACAAGAGCCAATCTGCGTTTTGTCGTTTCAGTAGCTAAACAGTATCAGAATCAAGGACTCAGTTTGCCCGACCTTATTAACGAGGGTAACCTTGGTCTTATCAAGGCTGCTGAGAAATTTGACGAAACACGTGGTTTCAAGTTTATCAGTTATGCTGTTTGGTGGATTAGACAATCAATTCTTCAGGCTCTTGCAGAGCAAGCGAGAATCGTGCGCCTTCCTTTGAACCAGGTTGGTTCGTTGAATAAGATAAGCAAGGCATTCTCTAAATTCGAACAGGAAAATGAGCGTCGTCCTTCAGCAGAGGAACTTGCAGACCAGTTGGATTTGCCGGTTGACAAAGTTGTTGACTCATTGAAGGTTTCGGGAAGACATATTTCTGTTGATGCACCTTTTGTTGATGGTGAGGATAACAGTCTTCTTGACGTACTTGTAAATGACGATTCTCCAATGGCTGACAATTCGTTGGTGAATGAATCTTTGTCATGTGAGATTAATCGTGCTCTTTCTACATTGACCGATAGAGAAAAGGAGATTATCCAGATGTTCTTCGGTATCGGCATGCAGGAGATGACACTTGAGGAGATCGGTGACCGTTTTGGCTTGACACGTGAACGTGTTCGTCAGATTAAAGAGAAAGCTATTCGTCGTTTGAAACAGAATCAGCGAAGCAAATTGCTTAAATCCTATTTGGGATAAAATTCGGATTAAATTTTATACGGGTCATGCTAAAAGCGTGGCCCGTTGCTTTATACTTCTGTTAAAAGTTGAATAATAGTTCCTTAAATGACAATATTTTCTTAATTTTGTCGGTGATAATCAATTCTGTATGAAAAAACTTCTATTAATACTATTCTTGATATTTACTGCAACTGTAGGGTTTGCGCGAGATAAGAAAGACAAAAAGGTGAAAGAGGTGCCTGTTTACATTTGGGGAGCATCTATTTCTTTCTCGGACAGTATTGCGTATTTCACTGAAATACAGCAATTTGACAGTGTTGTTCTTGATAACGGTTTTTTGCCATACCGTCAATACTATGCCTATCAGTTGAAAGACTATATGAATTTCAAGGAGAACATGCCAGGACGTATATCGGTAATATATTTTGACGAGAAACGTAGCAAGCTTGAAAAGAAAGAGACGAAAATTAAGAAACGTCTTGTCGAGAAAGAAAACACGGCAGTACGTTATCTTGGTGATAAATTCAAGTTTGTAAAACCTTGATATGAGGTCGATACGTAAGATATTACTCCTTCTCCTTGCATTCATCACACTCTTTACGAGTTGTGATGAATTTCCTGTTTATGTTCCAACTTTGCCGAATATCAAACCTTTCGTCAAGGGTGATACGGTCTCACGTACGCTTCTTGTCTATATAATGGCAGAGAATAGTATTTCTGATGCCCTTGAAAGTGATTTCAATGAAATCAAGCGTGCTGCATACGAAATTCCTGAGGATGCGCGTCTGTTTGTCTTTTTTGATAATAGCGATACAATTTCTCTCCCCTCATTGTACCAGTATCATGCATATAATGGCAAACTGGTTGAAAATGTTGTATATAGATTTGATGAGGATGTCTGCTCAAGTGATACGGCTACGTTGGGTATTGTGTTTGATGCGATATTCAAGGATTATCCTACAGAGTCGTTTGATTTTGTAATGGGTTCGCATGCAAGTGGCTGGATACGACAGCAAAATTCTGCTCCTAACCGTACTATAGGTATTGACAACGGAGTGAATGGTACCAGCAATAGTACTACGGCAACGATAGAAATCGAAGAGCTTGCATGTTTGCTGGAATCTTTGCCTGTGAAGGTTGACAGGCTTGTGTTCGATGCTTGTCTTATGCAGAGTGTTGAGACAGCATATGCTTTACGCAATGTGGCCAATTGGATAATAGGTTCTCCGGCCGAAATACCATCATACGGAGCACCTTATGACAAATTGGTGCCACTGTTCTTCGATTCAAGTGCCGGTGTAGAAGATATTATGTATGTGTATAAAGCCGATTATGACGAAATGCGCTCCGGAGTTGTGCTTTCAGGTATCAAGACCTGTTACATGCAGGAACTTGCTGATTCTACAAGCAAATATGTGGTTGAGAAGATGCATGCAGATACTACAAATTACTATATGTCTTGTCTTGCCTATGTGCCTGGTGGAGTTTATTCAGGCAAGACCAAATATCCTTCGTATTTCGATATTGTATCCGTAATGAAGAGGGTGCTCACGGTAAAGGAGTATCAGAGTTGGAGATCCGTTTTTGACAAAGCAGTGCCTTATGTAATGGTTTCAAATACAATTTCCAATACAAAGAGGGTCTGGTCACAGATTGCCAATAAATATGTAGAAATCACAGGTGAACATTATGGAGCTGTCTCTGCATATATTCCGCAAAACAAGACGCAGAATTCGTATTTTAACGAAATGTTCAAGACTACGGAATGGTATAAGGCTGCTGGCTGGGAAATGGCTGGGTGGTGATTTCTTGGCAGAATTTGAATGTTATCGGTAGTTTTTTAGAACTGTACGTGGAATTCAATTCTTATTCCCCATTTGCTGATTCCGGGAAGGTCGGTGTAGGTTAGTCTTCTAACGTAATCTACACGCAGAACTTTGAAAATGTTCTCTATTCCGACACTCATCTCCATATATGGCATGTCTGCTCTCAAATAATGGTTCTGATAGTCGTTGTTTTCATATGGTAGCCTGTATAACACTCCTGTATTTAATGGGTCTGGGCAGTTCTTTTCGCTCAAGTGGCCGAACATTCCGCGGAATGTTATTACCTCGCGCCAATTCAGTTTCTTTACAAAAGGAATTCTGTTAAAGAGCAACCCGTTCATGTGGTATGCAAGGTCCCATGATGCGTATTGGTCGGTAAAGAACTCCATTGGGTTCATCACCCAGTATGACTCCTTTTGAATTGTATATGAAAGATTGGTATTAGGTATTATCAGTAATGGGAAGGGGACCTTGTTCCATACTTTACCAGCTTTTAATATACAGTCGGTGTATCCGAATGCCGAGAACCAGAATCGCTTTTGAAATCTGGCTTCAGTGTGGTGGTAATGGAACTCGCTTCCAAGTATATCCTTGAATCCGACTTTATGCGATAGTGTGAATACCGGTTTCTCAGGTAGCAGCGAGCGTCTGTTCCATTTTGATTGTATAAATTTCTCACCGGGAGCATATCTCAATGTCAATTCAACCTCTGATTGCTTTAGGTCTGTTACAGATGTGATAGTGGTGGTGCCGTCAGTTGTCTGCGAGCGTTCGAATTTTATAAAACGGCTTGCGATGTCAATGCGGTTTCGGAACGTAAGGTTGTACGAGAAATGATTATGCAGTTCGTGGGTATATGTGAATTCCGCATTTTTGTAGTAACCAATCTTATTGTCATCTCCACGCTTGAGGCTGAGCACAAAGTTGTCTTTGTTTGTATAAAGGTAGTCCTGTCCGTATTGATATATGTCATGAACATAACGCAGGCGTAACGAATGGATAGGGAATTCGTTTGCATGTTCTTTCTTTTTCTTGAACGAGTATTCAAGTTCTCCCATGTATTTCCATTTGTTGTCCTTGCATCCGTAGGCAACATAGAATCTACCCATCAAATGTGGATTCAGATAAGCCGATGTCATGGCTCCGACTCTTAAACGCAATCCTTCAAGGCCGTTGTAGCTAAATGTGGTGTTTACCGGACCGTAGAAAACCGGTGGGTTGTATTTGCGTAGTGGAACCCATCCTGTGAATAGGAATGAAACGCACTTTTCGGTCCAGTAGTACCATGGGTTGGAACGTAATCTTTCCATCATGCTGCCTACGGACTGCTCCTTTTCGCTCACGTTGCTTATGCGGTTTTCGCTCCAGAACTCCTTGCTCCTTTTCATTGAGTTCTCCTCTTCTACTATAGGCATCGGAGATTTGAGGATTTCTGTAGCTTTTTCATCGCTCTCAAACATGTAGTTGGCAAATGAGACATTCCTGTGTGCATAAAATCCATTTGCGGCGTTTATCAATTTGAGTTCGCATATGAGTCTTTCGTTTTCAAGCATGCGCGTTCCGTCATCAAGCTTGTTGTATGACTGCTTGATGTTCATGTATTCAACGAAATTCATGTTTATGTCATTGGGGACACTTATGTCTATCGACTTTATGAAGAGCAATGAATCTGTCGATACATATATGTGTCCTGTAAAACCGAATGATTCGGCATTGAATGGTGCAAATGTCAGGTCTGTGTATTCTTCGCCGTCAATTTGCACTGTGTCCATAATGTAATAGCGGTAGAAGTTTGGACCAATCTTTGAAAGAGGACTGACAAACTTGCTTCGGAAAATGGATATGTTGTCCTTGAATATATCCACATCCTTGAATACCTCTTCAAAAAGTCCGTCAATCTCTTCGCTTGTAAATACGTCGTCGATACCGTTTCTGTTACGTGCAACGACATGTTTTCTTTCGCGCTCCGGCTCTTTCCTAAAGTAGTCGGTCGCAATTATTTCCCTTGCTGAAACATTTAGTATCGGTTCACCCGAAATCAAAGATGTGTCAATATACTCTTGAAGAAATCCTAACTTTTTACCAAAATGGCTGCTCTTTGTAGCATCAAAGTTGTTGAGTGCAATATTGAGTGTCTCATGCCTTTTTCTGCTGTAGAACGGCTTGTTTTTTATTGAATGTCTATCCCTTTGGTCTATTATTTTCTTTGCTAGTATTACGGCAGGGTTGTCTTTCTTCTTGTACTTCTCCTTTTTGGGCTTTATCGTAACCTCGCTTAAAGCATAATCTGTAGGTTTCATAAAGATGCTTAAAGGCATCTTTGTCTTCTTTGAAAGTGGAATGTATACCTCTTTGTAACCAATGCTGCTTATTGTAAGTGTGTCGGTTGATGTTGCATAAAATGAAAAGCTTCCATTATTGTCGCTGCTGCACCCGTGGGTGGTGTTTCTGACTCTTACTGATGTGTAGGGTAGAGCCTCTAAAGTGGAAGCATCGTATATCTTGCCGTATATGCGTACCTTCTCGCTGTTCTCTTGGGACAGGAGTGTGGCAGGGAGCAGCAATAGCAATGCTGTATATATATATATAATGATGTTGGCTCTCATCAGTTTTTTCAATCGCAAGTTTTGCGGTTTGTTACAAAATACAAGTACGGTATAATTCAAACTACAAATTTACATAAATATATCTTTAATATATTAAGGTATGTTGAAATTTTAATTTAATTTATCATTATGTGGTTGTTTCTTTCAAACTGTTTTTGTGATTTTTTTATTAGTTGTTCCGCTTCTTTTATAATGTTCTTTTTTTTGTTCAATGAATGCTGCATTTTTTAATGTATTTTTTGTTTTGTAACTTGTTGAAAATTAAAGGTGTTGAAAAAAGTTAAAAAAATAATAAAAATTTATTGCTCTAATAACTTGTGAGATTAAAATATTTGCCATAACTTTGTCAACGCTTTCGGGAATTAACGCGGCAACGCTACTGAAAGCAAGATGATCCTTGAAACCATTCCATACAGACAAGCAGTACAACGGTCTTTGTTTGTTTCGATGAACGAAGTCAAAAAAGTGTAAAGTAAGGAACGAAAAACGAACCGTCAATTAGATTTGATAATACGAATTTTCCGGCCAGTACAAACAATTTGAATAGTTGATACCTTTTTTGGTATTTACAGATATAATTTACAACGAAGAGTTTGATCC
>JAZQTU010000021.1:0-9416 GCA_045630965.1 Bacteroidaceae bacterium
TTGTCGTTCTGACCGTCGCCGTTACTGTCAACATAAGATGTTGCCTTGGCTGTCTTGTAGTCGATTATCCAAGGATATTCACCTACTGTCTGTACAGGAGTAAAAACACCAAAACTGCTTGCGAATGTTTCGTTGATATAATCAGAGATTGGTTGCAAAGGGACATCCGGCGTTTTTTCAGAAATAGCAAAAGTCACACTGTCAATCTCTGCAACAGGGATGCTATCCACTACATTGTTATTGCGGTAGATATACATATACTCAACTACAACATTCTCTTGAGCTGTTGCAAACATGCAAAGCACAAGACTTAAAAAGGTGATTATCCGTCTCATATCTTATAAGGATTTTATTATATTACATATTTCACTGGTGGCCATATTTCATAAATATGCATTCACCCAAATGCAAATGTAACACTTTTTTCATGCCACACACCATTAATCGCAAAATCATCACAGAATATATAAAACATAAAGGGTGCGAAACCAAGTTTTACACCCTTTGTAGAACATAGATACACTTACCAACTGAATATTGGAAAGCAGACCTGATAAATTATTAGAGATTTGGATTAATCTTGCTCCACTCTGATATTGCAGGAACAATGTTCAAAGTTACAAGTTCGTCACGCATCTTGCAGAGGTGCTCGTAACTTGCATCAAGCTTTGCAATCTCCTCTTCTGTACCAACAGGCATCTTGTATGAGCAACCGTTAGCATCGAGAGTTGTATCCATAGCCATCATGATGTGATCATACTTCTCGTTTGATACATAAGTACCTGCAGGGAAACGGAATGTCTCACCACCCATAACTGAACGGATCATCTCTACTGAAAGGTATGAAGGGCTCTGGAATGATGAACGGCCACGAAGCTTGATGATAGCAGCACCACCCTGTGTAACGTCCTTCTTCATCTGTTCCCACTCTGCCTCTGGGAACTCCTCTGTACCAATAATCTCAGTCAATGGTTTGCCAGCAATCTTAACTGCGCTGCCAAATACAGCCATCTGCTCACCGTGACCACCATAAGTAGCACAACCTGTTACCTGATTCATCATCACGCCGAACTTCTTAGCCAAAGCATTCTGTAGACGTGTAGAGTCAAGACCTGCGAGTGTTGTAACCTGACCTGGCTTCAAACCTGAATAGAGAAGAGTCACAAGACCTGTCAAGTCGGCAGGGTTGAAGATAATAACAACGTGCTTAACATCGGGACAATATGTCTTGATATTCTTACCGAGTTCCTCAGCGATTTTACAGTTACCAGCAAGAAGATCCTCACGTGTCATACCCTCCTTACGTGGAGCACCACCTGAAGAGATGATATATTTTGCATCTTTGAATGCCTCAGCAACATCAGTTGTCGCTGTAATGTTAACACCGTCAAAACCACTCTGACGCATCTCCTCTGCTACACCCTCGGGAGAGAATACATCATAAAGGCAAAGGTTGGTTGTCAAGCCCATCATCAAAGCTGACTGAGCCATGTTTGAACCGATCATACCGGCTGCGCCGACAATCACCAATTTTTCATTTGTTAGATACTGCATAATTTCAAAAATTTAAGGTTTATAATTATGTGTTTTCAAAAATTTATCTCTTTGAATATCCTTGCCGTTGCACCGGCATTTCTTTTTACATAGTTCCCGGCAGTAACGCCTACACGCGCCGAATAATCACCATCAGCGGCCAAAGCCTCTACCTTTTCACCGAAGTTGTAAGCATCTTTTGCCTCTAATGCGCCACCGCAAGCCACAAGCGCCTGCGCTTCGTGCGAGCGTTTTATTTCAGGACCTACAAGCAATGGCACGCCATACACAGCCGCCTCAAGTACATTATGGACACCCTTGCCAAAACTACCGCCAACAAAAGCGATATCTCCGTATTTGTACACAATTGGCAAAAGGCCAAAGCTGTCTATTATCACACAATCGGTATCCTGAATATTCTCCAACGTAGCACGCGTATAGCGAATACAAATTCCGGAGTACAGTTTCTCTATCGCCTTGATACGTTCATCATCAAAGCTATTCGGCACAACAATAAGTTTCCACTCCCTGTTGCGGTTGAAGTAAGGCAAAAAAACGGCATCATCATCCTTTTCTACCGCTCCGGCAACAAAAACGCGGTGTCCGTTTGCAAACTGTTCGAGCAATGGCAACTGGTGCGCCTGTTCAAGCACCTTGACAACGCGGTCAAAACGTGTATTACCTACAACAGATACCTTATCTATGCCAATATCCTTCAGCATTGCCTTTGAATCCTCATCCTGCACGAAAATATGCGTAAAGCAATGTAATGCAAGACGCAAACGTGCACCAGCAACACCCAGTTTGGAACGGTTGTTAGAAAACACCGCCGACACGCTATAAACAGGTACAGCACGTTCCTTCAAAGCCATAAGGCAGTTAAGCCAAAATTCACATTTTATAAAGAACGCCATTTTAGGCTGCAGCACATCAAGGAATCTCCTGACATTACGCCTCGTATCAAAAGGCAGGTAACATACCACATCTGCTTGCTGATAGTTCTTTGCAATCTCATACCCTGACGGAGAAAAGAATGTAAGCGCAACACGATATCCAGGATATTCAGCATGCAAGCGCTCTATCATGGGGCGGCTCTGTTCAAAACCGGCTCTTGACGATACATGAAACCATATATAGTTCTCACCGGGTTTAAGTTTCTCCTTGAGCACACGCAAGGTCTGTCTGTGCCCCGAAAGTTTCTGTTTCGCCTTTCTGTGCCCCAAAAGCGCCACCAGCCTTACCAAGAATATATATAGATATATCCCTAATGTATACATTCCTTTATCCAAGTACTGTTACAGCACGGCGAAGACGAGCCAAAGTCTCTTCCTTGCCAATCAAGCCTGAAATATCGAACATCTGCGGACCTTTGCCCTCGCCTACCAATGCAAGACGGAAAGCATTCATAATCTCGCCCATACCATATCCTTTTGCCTCAATCCACTCATGGACCGCCTTGTCCTGATTCTCGATAGAGAAATCATCAAGCGATTCGAGCAGGTCTGCAAGTTCACTCATTTTTGCAGCAGAATCCTCTTTCCAACGTTTCTTGGCAGTCTTTTCGTCATACTCAACAGGAGCAATGAAGTAGAAACTGCATGCATCCCACAACTCGTGAACAAAGTTAACACGTCCCTTCATCAACGCAACAATCTTCTCAAGGTACTCCACTGTAGTACTTATACCGTGAGCCTCAACGACCGGCAAGAAAATTTCAGCTATCTCACGGTCAGGCTTACGGAGTATATATTCATGGTTGAACCATATCATCTTCTTATAATCGAAACGTGCACCCGCCTTGCTGCACTTTGCAAGATCAAACTTGGCGATAAGGTCGTCCATAGACATCATTTCAATATCGTCACCTGGGTTCCAGCCAAGGAGTGCAAGGAAGTTGATTACAGCTTCGGGGAGGTAATCGCTCTCACGGAAACCGGAAGAAACAGCACCGCTCTTTGGGTCATGCCACTCAAGTGGGAAGACAGGAAAACCAAGACGGTCTCCGTCGCGTTTGCTCAATTTGCCATTACCCTCTGGTTTGAGCAGAAGTGAAAGGTGTGCAAACTGTGGCATAGTATCTTCCCAACCGAATGCACGGTAAAGAAGCACATGAAGAGGAGCCGAAGGCAACCACTCCTCACCACGGATTACATGTGAGATTTCCATAAGATGATCATCTACAATATTTGCAAGGTGATAGGTAGGCAATTCGTCGGCCGACTTATACAACACCTTATCATCAAGAATAGAAGAGTCTATGGTTACAACACCGCGGATAAGGTCATTCACTACAACTTTTTCACCCGGTTCAACCTTAAAGCGTACTACATACTGGTGGCCAGCATCAAGGAGCGCCTGCACTTCTTCGGCAGACATGGACAAAGAGTTACGCATAGCCATACGTGTAGACGCATCATACTGGAAGTTCTCTATTTCAGCACGCTTCGCATCAAGTTCTTCCGGGGTATCGAACGCCATATATGCTTTACCACTATCAAGCAGCACCTTTACATATTTCTTATATATATCACGGCGCTCCGACTGGCGATAAGGACCATAGTTACCACCGAAAGAGACACCTTCGTCAAATTTTACTCCCAACCAACGGAACGATTCAAGAATATAATCCTCTGCTCCGGGCACAAAGCGGTTGGAGTCGGTATCCTCGATGCGGAACACCAGGTCACCACCGTGCTGACGGGCAAAAAGATAGTTATATAATGCTGTTCTTACACCGCCGATATGCAATGGTCCTGTAGGACTCGGCGCAAAACGTACTCTTACTCTTCTTTCCATAATATTTTTCAAATTCAGGTCAAACAATGCGGCAGACACATGTATGCCACACAACACATCACCTATACAACCGCAATAAGGGCAATATAGCCTAATATGTTACGCAAAAATAGCACTTCTAAAAATGCCGACAAAATAAATTTGTCAATTTTTATAATATAATGTATAATGCGCAGGGGGAATGCAAACCGCATTTAATCAAGATTCGTTATTACATGATTGTAATTCATTATTTTTTTGTACATTTGAAACGCTAACATATACATGTTGAAGATGAAAAAGAGATTAGAAAAATATTTCGGCAGACACGCACAGATAGTCCTGCACATAAGCTTGGTTCTGATATGCATTGGAGTGATCGTATATTTCATGCCAAGAGAGAAATATACCAGCTACAGTTTTGAGCAGGACACACCATGGAGCCACGAACAGATTATCGCCGATTTTGACTTTGTTGTCAAAAAGAGCACAAAAGCCGTCACTGAAGAAGAGGACAGCATCAAGAGCCATTTCAGGCCGTTCTTTACATTCATAGACACACTCAATTCATCCGAGTTCAGAAAACTGTACCCAGGAAATGAGTTGAAAGAGTATGCCGACTGCATTGATGCGCTGTACAAAGATGGTATAGTATCGGATGACGATGCAACAATAATCAGAAGCAGAAACAATAATGAGATCAACTTCACCCACAAGGGAGAAACCGTAACAAAGGATGCCGGACGCTTCGTGAGCATTTCCGAGGCATACGAAACGTTACTGAATGCCGACACCCTGCTGACAGGAGAGATTCTGGCATCAATGGAACCGGGAAGATTCATTATGCCGAACTATGTATATGACACATTGCTTTCAGAGAAGGAACTGGAGAGACAGCTCGGCAAGATAGAAACCAGAATTGGTACTGTTGTCAAGGGACAGCGCATAATAAACCGAGGAGACATCATCGACAAGGAGTCGTACAGAACGCTGGAGACATACTTCACAATCCTCAACGAGATTGAATCGACAAAGAGTTTCGACAGCAAGCTGAATATATTTATAGGCCAGGTACTCTTTATCATCATATGCATGATGATTCTGGTGTGCTACCTATACATTTACAGACCCGACATTGCCACCAGCAATAACAAGTTCACCTTCACACTGCTTTCGGCAACAATATTCCCTGTAATCGTAGGATTCATTGTAGGACATGGCGGCATAAGCGTGTTCATACTTCCTTTCGCAATGGTACCGATGATGCTCTGTCTCTTCATAGACCATAATACGGCACTCATAACCCATTGTATCACCATAATGATGTGCTCGATAATGATAGGTTCACCATATGAATTCCTTATGCTACAGACTGTTGCAGGAATAAGCGCCATACTAAACCTTAAAGAGTTGTCATCGCGTTCACAGATGTTCCGCTGCGTATTCGCGACACTGATAACATATGCCATTGTCTACATGTGCTATGAGCTTATCATTGAATCGGATTTCTCAAAGATGAAATACAACATGTACATGTATTTCACCGTAAGTGCAGTGCTCATGCTGTTCATCTATCCGTTGATGTTCATCATTGAAAAAACATTCGGTTTTGTTTCGAACGTAACACTTATAGAACTTTCCAATCTCAACAGCAAACTGCTACAGAAGATGTCACAGGAGGCGCCAGGAACATTCCAGCACTCCATGCAAGTTGGCAACCTTGCTGCTGAAGCTGCACGTGCATTGGGTGCAAATAGCCTTGAAGTACGTACTGGTGCTCTTTATCATGACATTGGCAAGATGAACAACCCGATATTCTTTACAGAAAACCAGAATGGCGGCATAAACCCACACGATTCGCTCACACCTGAAGAGAGTGCTAAAATTATAATCAGGCACGTCACAGACGGATTAAGCATAGCGGAACATGAACACTTGCCCAAAAAGATAAAGGAGTTCATAACAACACACCATGGAACATCCAAGGCTGGATATTTCTACATAACATACAAGAACGAACACCCTGACGAAGAAATAGACGAGACTCTTTTCACATACCCCGGCACAAAGCCGACAACAATGGAACAGGCAATTCTCATGCTTGCCGACTGTGTTGAAGCTGCGTCTCACAGCATCAAAGAATATACCGAAGAGAATATAGATGCATTAGTGGAAAAGATTATAGGAATCAAACTACAGGAAGGCGAACTCAATGAAGCCCCTCTTACTTTCCAGGATATTGATACAATAAAGACAATATTCAAGAAAAGGTTGAAGGCAATATACCATACAAGAATCAGCTATCCCGGAGAAAAAAAGGGAAAATAAGAGGTACAACAACGCTGAATGTAAAAGTTTGTTAAAAAAGAATAGTAAACCCGGAAAATTCATTGGATTTCGCTGGGTTTACTTATTTTCTTTGTGGCAAGAAAAGAACTTGCTATGGAAAATATCATCAACTACATTTGGAGAAACAGACTGTTTCCAATTTCAGGACTACGTACAACAACAGGTGAACAAGTACGGGTGATCAACAGTGGCTACAGCTACGGCAGAGGTAATGTCTTCATGGACGCGAAGGTCATAATAGACGACAAGACATGGGTAGGAAATGTAGTGCTTCACGAGAAGAGTAGCGACTGGGAGCACGAAATATCAGCAGACAGCAAAAGCATCGACAAAATAATTCTTCACGTCACAATGGAGAACGACTGCACAATGCTAAGAAAGAACGGCGAGGAGGTGTATCAGATATGCCTTAACAACCCGAAAGAGTTGAAAGAAGAGTTACATGAAACAAGCGAAAGATACGGCAAACGGCTACCATGTGCTCATGCAGTATCACAAATGGAAGAGATAAAACTGCATTGCATACTTTCAAGACTACTTGTTGAACGCATTGAGGAAAAAGCAAACAAGATTGAGGAGTTGTACAAAAAATGCGACAGGAATTGGGAAGAGGCTCTTTTCAGAACTTTGATAAAGAGTTTCGGGTTTGGCATACAGAGCGAATTGTTCGAAGAACTTGCAAGTATAATAGACTTGAAAGCTTTGGGGAAACATCACGACAACGCCATGCAGGTCGAAGCAATATTCTTTGGACAGGCAGGACTTCTCAACGAACAGAGCATTCCATACTATTACAGAGACTTTGCTATACAGAGCAACTATTTCAACGAACTGAAAAATGAATTCCGTTTTCTCAAGAGCAAGTTCAACCTCAAGACAATGGACTACAAGGTTTGGGATACAGGAGTATCATCACCACACCTTCGTATTGCAAGGCTTGCAGCAATATTCAACAGCTACAACTTCAACATATCTGCCATTACAAACTGCCACACCACGAAAGAACTTTACGACCTGATAGACACCCCACTCCATGGCTATTGGTACAACCATACCTGTTTTGGTGGTACCGAAACCAACGGAAACAGCAGAATGAAACAGAGACAGACCGATGTTATAATTATAAATGCAATAGCCCCGATACTGTACGTATACGGCAAACACCGCAAGGACTATTCATTATGCAGCAGGGCCGAAGAACTACTACATACATTGAAATCGGAAGAGAACGGAATAGTAAGACGATGGAGAGAACAAGGAGTAGAACCTGCTTGCGCTGCAGACTCACAGGCACTCATTCACTTAAACAATTCCTATTGCTCTAAAATGAAATGTCTTGAATGCCAATTTGCATACATATATATAAGGAGTGTGCTAAAATGCCTATAGAGGCATAAACAATAAACAGAATGAGGACAGTTCGTCATGAACTGTCCTCATTCTGTTTATTATAATGTCATTTACTTCTTGCGCAAGAAACTGTAAGCTATAGGAGCTGCAATGAAGAGTGATGACAATGTACCGAATACAACACCAAGAATCATCGCGAATGAGAAGCTGCGGATGCTGTCTCCACCAAGGAAGAAGATACAGAGCAACACGATCAATGTACTTACTGAAGTATTGATTGTACGCGAAAGTGTAGTGTTGATAGAATCGTTGAAGAGTGCATACTTGTCACGTTTGGGGTAAAGACCGATAAACTCGCGGATACGGTCGAATACAACCACCTTGTCATTGATTGAGTAACCGATTGCTGTAAGTACGGCACCGATGAATGTCTGGTCAACCTCCAAAGACATGGGAAGAATACCGTAGAACAATGAGTAGCAACCGATAATCATTGTTACGTCAAGTGCAAGAGCTACGATAGAACCGATACTGAACGCAACGTTGCGGAAACGTACAAGAATGTAGATGAAGATTGCAACGAGTGCAAAAATCACTGACCAGATAGCACCCTTGGTAATATCCTCGGCGATGCTGGGACCTACCTTCTGTGAACTGATGATAGAGCCACCTGTGCGGTTGTCGCGGTCGATGAATGTAGCAAGGTCAAGGCCTTCGCTCAAAAGCTTGCCATCCATGAGGGCCTCGTAAAGGAACTGCTCAATCTCTGAATCTACGTTTGTATCGTCCTCGTTAATACGGTAGTTGGTTGTAATACGGATAGTCTTCTTGTCTGTACCAAGAGCGATAGCCTGAACGTTATCCTCTGTAATCTTAGCCTTGAGAAGCTCTCTTACAGCCTCGGGCTCAACCTCTTTCTCGAACTGAACAACGAAGTTGCGACCACCTGTAAAGTCGATGCTCTGGCTGAGACCGCGTACAGCGAATGAAATTACCATGATAACTGCAAGTGCGCCGAATATCGCGAACGATTTTTTACGCAAGCCCATGAAGTTATATGATGTATTCATCATAAGGTTCTTAGACCACTTTGTAACGAATGTAAGATTAAGCCACTTGCCTTTGTTCATGAAATGCTCATAAACTACACGTGTAAGGAATACAGCTGTAAAGAATGAACAGATGATACCAATTATAAGTGTAGTAGCAAAGCCACGGATAGGACCTGTACCGAAGTAGAACAGGATGATACCTGTTATAATAGATGTAAAGTTAGAGTCGAAGATTGCCGAGAAAGCATTCTTGTAACCATCGGCAAGAGCCGCACGTGTATTCTTACCTGCACGCAACTCCTCTTTAGCACGCTCGTAGATAAGCACGTTAGCATCGACAGCCATAAAGTCGGAGCC
>JAZQTU010000022.1:0-27952 GCA_045630965.1 Bacteroidaceae bacterium
TGCTATCGTTGCTCGTTCAGGTATCACCGGCGAGAAGATGGAGCTTGACGGTTACAAGACTCTTGAGGGTGAGAACGTATATACATACAACCACCAGAAGAAGAACATGCTCTGTACAATGGTTGCATTGTCACAGGCTAACGCTGAGGCTGGTCACGAGATTGCAATGCAGATTGCTGCTTCTGCACCTCTTGCTCTTACAAACGAGGATCTCGATCCTGCTTTGATTGCTAAAGAGCGTGTAGTTGCTGAGGAAAAGGCTCGTGAAGAGGGTAAGCCTGAGAATATGATCGCTCGCATTGCTGACGGTCGTATCCAGAAGTACTACAAGGAGGTTTGTCTTCTCCAGCAGGGCTACTGCCAGAACGAGAAGATTTCTGTTGCTGAATTCTTGAAGAGCTTCGATAAGGAGCTTACAGCTACAGGCTTCCAGCGTTTCACACTCCGTGCTGAGTAATTGAAACTTATATAAAAAGGCAAGCGGTTCACTTGATGTGAGTCGCTTGTTTTTTTATATGGGGAAGGCCTGAAAGGGCAAAAGGGCAGAAAGGGAACAAGTGAATGCTTATAAATATAAGCAATAATATACAAGTTGCCCCAAAATGTTATTTTTGGGGCAAACTCCCAACAGCGCAGTCAAAGAATCTTTACTGCTGCAAACGGGATGTCTCCACTATAGTCGACATGACATCTTCACGTTTTTTCGGAATATGAGTTAATTTATATTATTACCTGAATATATACAGCCTCCACATTTTTTTGATGTGGAGGCTGTATCTTATTCAAGTATAGATTATATTAAATCTTCTTGTAGGTGCTGATTGTGTAGTCAACTCCATCCTCTGTTTCAATAGGGTCGTTTGTCCTTATTTTCAGCGTGTTGTTTGTGAGCATATAAATTTCCAGCTTTGCTCCTACGCCATAGATGCCAATGACAATGTCGTCACCTTCAACTGTGTAAGGCAATGGCAGGCTGTTGGGGGTATCGTTTGATGTGATTGTCACAGCGCTTGGGGTGAATGTGTATTTCTGCCATTCGCCATCGGTCGGCTTTATGGTCTCGGTTTCTCCGTTCTCATAATAGGTTGTTGTAGACTTAAGTTCCCAAATTCCTTCAAGGTTATTTGCACTCTTTTCAACTTCGCAGCTTGTAAATGTCATCAAGGCGCAGAATGCCGCGATAACTAATGATGTGATTTTTTTCATTTGTGTCTGTGTTTGATAAATGATTGATTTGTTAAAATGGAATTATGCAAATTTAGGCCTTTTTCCGTGTTAAAATGTATAATATTTGTAAAATATTGAATTTGCAATGTAAATATATGTTAATGCAACACTTGCTGTTTATAAGAACTTATAAAGAAAAACTACCAAAAACAGCATTTGTTAAATAATGTATTCTATGCTGTTTTGTCCATTTTTTTTTCTTTTTTTTGTAAAAATTAAATTTATATAAAATGAAGAAAAAAGGATTTGCTGTTTTTGTTTTTATGTTGATAATGGCCGCCTTTGCTACTGCACAGACACGCGGTGTTGCACAGAATGCCATTCCCGGTGACAACAAAGTGCGCTATTATCGTTTGGCATTGCCTGTTACGGTGTCGGCTTTCCAGCAGGACCTTGACAGTGACTATAACAAAGTGCTGAACTTCTGGCGTGAGTGTGAGGATTATGCCAACCGTATGTTCGTGCCGTTGGGTATATGCTTTGATGTTGTCGAGGACAGTCGTCTTGTGATGTCGCAGCGCAATATGATTGACGAAAATATCTATAATATCTCTTATGGAACAGAACTTACCAATGCTGCAATAGGCTCGGGAAGTTACGATGTTGGTATGTGGGTGCATCATCGTGGCAAGTTCGACGAGAATACCGGTCTTTCTATAGGCAACGGCGCATATAACACCTCTACAAAGAGCAACGGATATGCAAAGACCGACAAATGGGTTGTCGCACACGAACTCGGACATATGTTCGGAGCCGATTATCATACACCGCAAGGCGAGGGAAGCCTTATGGATAACGAAGGTGAGTTTTTCTCTTATCCTTCGATACTTCTGATACGCGAAGAGGCTGTGGAACATGGTGCGGGCAGTGCATCTGTCATCAAGCAGGTAGCGAATACTGCTCCTGTTTTTGATACCTCTGTCATGAAGGATACTTATAGAATACCGCAAGGTGCTTGTTTGGCAATTCCTGTTTCTGCCACAGATGACGATGCGGTTACATATTCCGCAATAGGGTGCAGCAGCGCAAATATAGGCGAACTCAATGGCGAAGACGGCTATGTGCCTCATTTCAAGTCATTGCTTCCGCAGGCTTCCAATGTAATTGATTATAGTCCAAAATACAGGGCCGACATATACGATTCCGAATTCTACTTTGAGGAATACGGAACAAACGTTCCTGCCATGCAACCCGGTTTATACAGTATTGCACTCCTTGCAAACGACATGCCGGATGCAACGGCTTATGACTATCTGTTGGAAAATCCGTTCTACAGCAACTATTCCGTTTGGAATGCTACGGTGCAGATTGTTGCCGGTACTCCGTTTGATGCCTCTATTGCTCCTGCGAAGAACAATTATTCGGCAGGGGAGTCCGTTATCGTCAATTGGGGTGTGAACAAAAATTATTTTACATCGAACAGTCGTCTGCGCATAACAATGTCGGCCGATTATGGCAAGACATTCCCTTATGTGCTTGCAGAGTCTGTTTCTGCAATGGACGGTAGCTATACTGTTGTGTTGCCCGATGTGAATGTAGGTAATGTTGATGTCGATTTCATCTCTGCAATACGTTCTGTGCGTGGCGGTATAATCCGCATTGAGGAAATAGGCGGAGTGGCATACACCCTTACCACTCTTTCTCCCGAGAGCGGTGGCGGTTTTACCGTCGGCGGTGGTGGCGCTTATGTTCCTGTGAGCTATATCGTAAGTGTTACGGCAGAGCCGGAGATTGGTGGTGCTGTATCAGTCAATGGTAGTGCGTCTGTTGTGGTGGCTAAGAATTCGTCGGTTACCTTGCTGGCTTCTCCTGAAGAAAATTACACTTTTGCAGGGTGGTACAGGAATGGTGTATGTGTAAGCACTGCTTGTGAATATTCTGTTGTAGTTACCGAGAATGTGATATATAGTGCGCTGTTTGAAAAGAAATATGAGGCAGACGTTGAAACGGTAACAACTGATGAGCATATCTCCGAAAAGGTCATATATGACCTCTCGGGCAGGGAAATAGAAACTGTTTCAAGGAAAGGCATATATATAATGAATGGTAAGAAAAGCGTGGTATTCTGATATTCATGGATTCTCTTATCGGGCTCTCTTAAAATGAAATACGGCAAATGAGAAATTGGGTCAAAAGAACAAGAAGGACATTCAGTCTTCTTAATAAAAACAGAATAACAGAGGATCATGTCTTTGTCTGGTCTTTTGTGAAATTCTTCATGACAAACGAGAAACTGAAACAGGCTGCAGCTGCGTTGACATATCATACGCTTTTTGCTCTTGTACCAATAATGGCTTTGTTTGTTGCCGTTGCAAATATCATGGGCTACGATGATGTCTTCAGGGAGCAGGTCGGGCTTTTTCTGGAAGGACAGGAGAGCATTGCAACGTATCTTCTTGATTTTGCCGACAGATATCTGATGAATGCCCGAATGAACTATTGGTTAGGAGCCGGTGTGGGTCTGTTGTTTCTTATATATTCCCTTTTCTCGATATTCCAGACCGTTGATGAAGAGGTGAACTCTTTGTGGAATCTGAAGAGTCATGGCTTGAAAAAGCAGGTGCTTGTATTCCTGTTTGTTCTGCTCCTGCCTTTTGTGTCAATGATTCTTATTGCTTTGTGGCTGAGTATATCCTCTTATTTTGAGAAAGGAATTATATTCGAGGTAAATATATTTGTTGTTTCTGTGTCGGCTTATTCGGCTTTGTTGTTCGCTGCATATAAGTTCATTCCGAATACAAAAGTCGAGGTAAAATATGCTCTTTATTCGGCTATAGTGTGTGGTGCATTGTTCGCGTTGTTGCAGTATTCAGTATCTTACGTGTTCTCCTTTTTTACAAGTTACCGTAATATATACGGCGACCTTGCTACTCTTGTGCTGTTTGTTCTGTGGATATATTTCTCATGGATGATATGTCTTGCCGGCTCGCGCTGGAACTATCTCTTGCAGGAGGCAAAAAGGCTTGACGTGCATAATCGTTTCAAGAAGGTTAGTCTAAGGTACAAGAAATTCCTTTATCTTCTTGTGGTGGCTGATGTTGTGCTCCTTCAGAAAAACAGTGCCAACAGAACTGTTCCGATAAAGAAACTTGTTGAATCAATAAGTGGCAAATATGGTCTGCCTACGCATGTGGTAATGGAGATAAAGGAAGAGCTTGTCTTTAAGGAGGTGCTTATTGATGATGCCGGTGATAATGTTTATGTTGCCAAGGAGTATGTAAATTATAATATCGGGGAGCTTATAGGAAAACTCGACGATGCCGGAAAAAATGAGTATGCAATAGAAATGACGGCCAAAGTGCAGGACAGTGAGGATTTTTGGCTGTTGTGGAGAATGGTCAATGAAAATGAACATGAGAAACTTGACCGCTCCTTACTCGAATTTGCGGAAAAAGAGAATGTTGCCGAAGAATAACGGCAACATTCTCTTTTCTTATTGATTCTGACTGAATTAAAGCACGCCGTTTACGACGAGTGCCTTAACCAATGAGTAGAATTTCTCTACTGTAGGTATCTCTACACGCTCTGTAGGAGAGTGTGGTGACATGAGTGTAGGGCCGAACGAAACCATATCCATCTTTGGATAGTTTGTCGAGATAATACCGCACTCAAGACCTGCGTGAATAACACGAACGTCAGGCTGCTTGCCGAACATGTCACTGTATGCCTTCTTTAATGCTGCGAGCAATGGGGAGTTTACATTAGGCTGCCAGCCGCTGTAGCCACCGCTCAATTCAACCTTCATTCCTGCCATTGCAAAGCAACTTGACAGCTGTAGTGCGAGGAACTCCTTCATTGTATCGCATGAACTGCGTGCAAGGATGTTTATCTCAGCCTTGCCGTCCTCTATGTGTACAATTGAAAGGTTGCTTGATGTCTCTACTGTATCAGGAATTGTTGGAATGAAACGCAGAACTCCGTCGTGGCATGCAAGGATTGCATCAAGCAGGTTGTCCTGTATCTCTTCTGGAACAACAGTCTCAGGCATGTCGCACTCTGTTACTGTGAGTGTAATGCCCTCCTCAATGGTTGCATATTCGCTGTTGTACAATGCTTCGTACTTTGCTGCAATTTCCTTTAGTTCGTCAATGCCTTCTTCGAGCAATGTGAGTACAACTTCGCAGCTTGCAGGAATTGCGTTGCGCATATTGCCGCCGTTCCAGCTTGAAAGTACTACGCCACATTCGTCAATGGCTTCGCGTATGAAACGTGCCATAAGTTTGTTGGCGTTACCGCGTCCAGCGTTGATTTCAAGACCAGAGTGTCCGCCACGCAGTCCCTTCAACTGTACTTTGACAGCAACATCTGCATCGTCGCTCTCCTCTGCCATGAATTCCATTGAGGCAGAAATGTCAAGACCTCCGGCACAACCGATATACATGACGCCTTCCTCTTCAGAATCGAGGTTGAGAAGTATTTCTCCTTCAAGTTCGCCACCTTTCAAACCGAATGCACCGTACATACCGGTCTCTTCGTCGGCTGTGATAAGTGCCTCAAGTGGACCATGCTGCAGGCTGTTATCCTCCATGATAGCCATGATTGCTGCAACGCCAAGACCGTTGTCAGCACCAAGTGTGGTGTCGTCTGCGTACAACCAATCACCCTTTACAACAGTAGTGATAGGATCGTTGATGAAGTCGTGTTTGCTGTCTGGAGTTTTCTGTGGCACCATGTCCATGTGTGCCTGAAGAATTATACCCTTACGGTTCTCCAAGCCTGGAGTTGCCGGTTTGCGCATAATGATGTTGCCGGCTTCGTCCTGCCATGTCTCAACATTGATGCTCTTGCCAAAGTCAAGAAGGAACTTCTGTATTTTCTCTAGGTGGCCCGATGGGCGTGGTACCTGTGTAAGTGCCTCGAAGTGCTTCCAGACTTCGCGTGGCTGTAAATCTTTGATTGTTAATGCCATAATGATTAAATTTTATTTGAATGTTTCTTAAGTTGTAACATTATAAGTGCATATATACCTAATATCGCGACAATCAGTGTCTGCGTGCTGTGTACTATTAACGCAAAAATTGAGGCGTCTGTTTCGCTGACTCCGTAAAGCATCATGATACTTATGACTGCAAAATGCCAGGGGCCGGCTCCATTTGGTGTTGGAACAACTACTGCGATACTACCTGCAACGAACAGTAACAGTCCTGCGAGGAATGACAGGTTGCTCGTGAACGGGAAATAGAAGAAACAGAGGTAGAACTGCATAAAGTAACAGAACCATATTGCAAGTGTTTCCACCACAAACAGCCAGCCGTTCTTCATTTTTCGTAATGAGAGCAGTCCGTCCGAAAATCGGACGATGAAACTGCGGATTTTTTTCCATATTTTCATCTTGCGCATCAGAAGGTAGAGCATGACGGCTATTGCTGCGGCCGAAAGTACAATGATTATCCAACCGCCTATGTTTTTGCCTGGTGTTACAAATCCGGCTTCATTTATGAACTCCATGAATACATTCCATTGCAGTGCAACAGCAACAAGAGTCATCAGAACTACCACTAATGTGTCTATAAGTCGTTCTGTAACAAGAGTACCTAATGATTGTGCAAACGGTACCTTGTCGTATTGTTCAAGTATCACACAGCGTGAGACCTCGCCTACGCGTGGAATGACCAGATTGGCTGCGTATGCTATGAATATTGAATTGATGCTTGTTGACGACGAGGGGTGCAAGTTCAATGGGGCAAGCGCTAGTTTCCAACGCAATCCTCTGATCACATGGCTCAGGATGATGAATATTGTTGTCATTGTAAACCAGAACATGTCCATCTCCTTCAACGGTTGCCATATCTGCGAGAAATCAAAGTCTTTGTAGATTATATATAGTATAAAAACACCTAATAATAGTGGAAAAAGTGTTTTTAGAGCTTTGTTCGCAATCTTTTTCATAACTTTTACCGCATTTTTAATAGATTTATTTACCTTTGCAACATTGCGGAAATATGGCAAAGAGCAAAAAACAGTTGTTTGCCTAGCAAAGATAACAATATATTTAATTAATAATTGTTATTTTATAATTTATTAATAAAAAGGCTTACCTACGATGAAAGCAGTTACAGCAAAAAAAAGATTAGGACAGCATTTTCTCGTTGACCTCTCAATAGCTAAGGACATAGCTGACACAGTAGATATCTGCCCGGGCATGCCAGTGCTTGAGGTGGGGCCGGGTATGGGAGTACTTACCCGTTTCCTGCTTGAAAAGCAGCGTCCTGTCAAGGTTGTGGAAATCGATGAGGAATCGGTGAGCTATCTCTGCAAGAATCTCCCCGCGTTGGGCGAGGACAATATAATCCCGGACGACTTCCTTAAGATGCATCTCGACCGTCTTTTTGGCGGTGATGAGTTCATGCTTATCGGTAATTATCCTTATAACATATCAAGCCAGATTTTCTTCAAGATGCTCGACTATAAGGAGTACATACCCTATTGCAGTGGTATGATACAGAAAGAGGTGGGCGAGCGTCTTGCCGCTGTTCCCGGGAGCAAATCATACGGAATACTCAGTATCCTTATACAATTGTGGTACGATGTGGAATATCTCTTCACCGTTCACGAGAATGTCTTTTCTCCTCCTCCAAAGGTCAAAAGCGCCGTTGTGCTCATGAAACGCAATGGGCGAACCTCCTTGGAATGTGACGAGGAACTGTTCAAGAAGATTGTCAAAGGCACCTTTAATCAACGACGCAAGAAACTGCGTAATTCAATACAGCAGATTGTCGGTAAGGATTCAGCGCTCTTGAACGACCCAATCCTCGAAAAACGACCCGAACAGTTGTCAATAGATGATTTTATCGATTTGACAAAGAGAGTGGAAAGTGAACTGAAATAAAACAAAAACAGTTTGTAAGGGAATGACAAAGGAATTCATCAGTTATATAAAGGAACTTATCGAGCGTAAGGACTCGGTGTTGCTGCATGAGAAAATCTCGAAGCTGCACCCTGCCGATATTGCAGAAATCTGTGAAGAACTCGATGTAGAGGAGGCACGCTTCCTCTATCGTCAGCTCGATAATGAGAAAGCTGCCGACGCCCTTGTCGAAATGGACGAGGACGAACGTAACGAACTGCTTGAGGAACTTCCCTCTGAAGCTATCGCCAAACGCTTTGTCAACTACATGGATACCGACGACGCGGTTGATATTATCCGTGACCTTGACGAAGAGAAGCAGGAAGAGGTGCTTTTGCACATCAAGGATATTGAGCAGGCGGGTGATATTGTAGACTTGCTCCAATATGACGAGGATACGGCCGGTGGTCTCATGAGTACAGAAATGGTTGTCGTGAACGAGAACTGGAGTATGCCGGAGTGTCTTAAGGAGATGCGCCGTCAGGCTGAGGAACTCGATGATATATACTATGTATATGTCGTTGACGATGATGAGCGCCTGTGCGGTCTTTTCCCGTTGTCAAAGATGATAACAAGTCCGTCGGTGTCAAAAGTGAAGCATGTCATGAATACAAAAGTGGTGAGTGTCGATGTGGATACTCCTATCGATGAAGTGACATTGCTCATTGAAAAGTATAACCTCGTTGCAATACCTGTTGTTGACAAGATTAACCGTCTTGTCGGTCAAATTACAGTCGACGACGTCATGGATGAGGTTCGTGAACAGACAGAACACGATCAACAGTTGACTGCCGGTCTTGCGCAGGATGTCGAGACAAGCGACAGCGTATTTGTGCAGACAAAGGCGCGTCTTCCCTGGCTTATAATAGGAATGTTGGGAGGTATTGGCTCTTCATTGCTCCTGAACTGCTTTGAAACAACCTTGGGCTCACATCCCGAAATGGCTCTGTTTATTCCGCTTCTTGCCGGTATGGGTGGTAACGTCGGTACACAGTCATCGGCAATAGCCGTTCAGGGACTTGCCAACAATTCGCTAAATTCGCAGCATATATTCAGGCATATACTCAAAGAGATGGTGGTTGCTATAATCAATGCCACTATATTGTCATTGATGGTATATGTCTATAACTTCTTTGTATATGGCGCGTTCGACATGGTGACACTTGCTGTTCCTTTGAGTCTTTTTGTCGTAGTGCTCTTTGCCTCAAGCTTTGGAACGCTTATACCAATGGTACTTGAACGTATTGATATAAACCCGGCTGTAGCTACGGGGCCCTTTATACAAATTATAAATGACATTAGTGGTATGACGTTCTATATGATTATCGCTATGGCATTGACGAAACTCATGTGTTAGGGACTGTAATACTGGGGATTAATTTGACAATAATGGCTTTTGCCGCTTAAAATAATTACTATGAAAGAACATTTACTTAATTTGGACTCGTTGTACATAGACCTTGGAGCCAATGAAATGTTGGTTGTAAACTTTATCCTTGCATTTGTCATGTTTGGCGTTGCTCTCGGAATTAAAGTCAGAACCTTTAAGAGTATTTTTAAGAAACCGATACCGGTTATAACTGGTTTGATTCTGCAATGGGTCATGTTGCCTGCTTTGACATGTCTGTTGGCCATTGCACTTAATCCAGTGATTACGCCAATGATTGCTATCGGTATGATTCTGGTAGCCTCATGTCCTGGTGGAAACATGTCAAACTTCCTTTCGGCATTTTCAAAAGGAAATATTGAACTTTCGGTTTCAATGACTGCTGTCACAACTCTTTTTGCTTCAATTATCACTCCTTTTAATTTCTGGTTCTGGGGCTCTCATTATTGTCGCTTTGCTTCGATAAGAAACAATATCCCTACACTTGAGATTCCGTTCGATGAGATGCTTTCACAGATAATACTTGTCTTGGGCTTCCCCATTGTTCTTGGATTGATTGTGTCTCACTATTTCCCCAATTTTGCCAAGAAATTAATCAAACCAACCTCAGTTCTGTCAATTCTACTTTTTGTAGCTATGGTTGTTGTTGCAATAACTCAGGTATTGAGCGGAGTAGAACAGCGTTGGGAGGTTTATGCAGGTATATTAAGTGCTCTTGTCATTGTTGTAATACACAATGCTGTGGCTTTGAGTGCTGGATATTATGGAGCCAAATTTGCTAAAATCCCTTCAAGAGATCGTCGTTCATTGACAATAGAGACCGGTATACAGAATTCAGGTCTGGGACTGGCGCTTATTTTCAACCCTATGATTTTCTCTCCTGAATTGTGGCGTAACAATGGAGGTATGATCATTATCACTGCATTGTGGGGTATCTGGCATATAATTTCAGGTTTGCTGGTTGCAACCAAGTTCCGTCGTACACCTTTGGAATGATATTATGGCTAAAAGAAAAAAAATACAAGACTACGATTGGCGGTATAGCTTATTGAAACGTTATGTCGATTCTGTTTTCAAGTTATCGTACCGCCCCATCAAATATATTGGCAAGGAGAATATTCCAACTGACGGTGCTGTGATATTTGCGCCTAACCATACCGGAACACTCATGGATGCTTTGGTTATTCTGGCTATGGACAGCAAGCCAAAGGCTTTTGTTGCACGTGCCGATATCTTCAAGAACCCTAAACTTGCCAAGTTGTTCCGTTTCTTCAAGATGATGCCGATAATGCGTATGCGTGACGGTTTCGATGAGGTCAAGAAGAATAACAAGATTATTGAACAGGCAACAGATGTCTTGAAGGATAAAGTTCCGTTCTGTATATTCCCCGAGGGAACTCACCAGACAAAATACTCTCTGCAGCCACTCTCAAAAGGTATTTTCCGAATCGCATTGCAGGCAAAGGAGTTCATGCCTGATACACCGCTGTATATTGTGCCTGTAGGTATAATCTATGGCAGTTTCTGGCGTTTTCGCGCTTCGGCACGTGTGTACTTCGGCAATCCTATAAACGTTGGTGAAATCATTGCGCAGAATGAGGATAAGACTCCACAGGAACTTATGGTTGTGATGAGGGCTGCACTTACTGAACGTATGAAAGATGCATTGTTGTATATCCCTAATGATGAGAACTACGATGCTACATATGAGATATGCGCTGCAGTGTCAAGTGGAAAATGCAAGGAAAGGCTTGCCGAAGACAAGAATACAGCGAAGCGTGTGCTTGAAATGAAGGAGAATGCTCCTGAACAGGCCGTAAAATTGTTCGCATTGGCTAACGAGGCTTCAAAAATGCGTAAGAAGAGAGGTATAAGCCTTAAGTCTGTTGCTGTTAAGCACTCTTTTGTATCGCAGTTGTTCAGAGCATTGCTTCTGTTGGTTACATTGCCTTATACATTGGCGGCATCGTTGCTTGTGTCACCGATGCTCCTTCTCTGCAATACCATATTCAAGAAATTCAAAGACCAGGCGTTCCGTAATTCTGTCCGCATGGTGATGAATCTTGTGCTATGGCCGTTGCTTATGATAATATATGCTATTGTGGCTTATATATGTCTGCCTTGGCAATGGGCGTTGCCTTTGACGCTTGTGATGTTACCTGCACCATATCTGGTTCACGATGCATACAAGGTTATGCGTATTCTGGTTTCTGATTCCAGACTTTGCCGTTACAAGGAGCTCAGAGCTAAATATCAGGAGATTAGAGCTATGTTGTTTAATTAAATTTGTCAGTATGAAATTGAGATATATACTTTTATCACTGTTTGCTGTTTTCTTTGCAAACGGTTTTGCGCAGGAAACAGAAGTTGTTTCAGAATCTTCGAAAAAGGAGATAGTAAAGACCGGGTACAATTTAGGACCTCTTCCTGCTGTTGCATTTGATGCAGATAAGGGCTTCCAGTTAGGTGCACTGCTGAATATCTATGACTTTGGTGACGGCTCTGAATATCCTAACACCCGTCAAAAGTGGTATTTTGAAGCTTCGTTCTTTACAAAGGGCTCACAGTTGTTCGTTGTTACATACGACAATAAGTTTCTTATACCGGGCGTACGTTGGTCATCCAATTTGACACTTACAAATGACAAAGCAGTCGATTTTTACGGCTTTAACGGTTATATGTCACACTATGATTATGAGCGTGTAGCAGAAGGTAAGGATAAGAACAGCAATTCTTATTTATACTCTCCAAAATACCGTATGAATCGTCTTGCGCTTCTGTTCAAGTCCGATTTCACAGGTAATATATGGGGTAAAAAGTTGTTCTGGGAAGCCGGTTATCACCTTAGCTATTTCCAGCAGGGATATAACAAGCAGCAGGGTTTGAATCTTGACAAGATCAACAAGAACAAGGAGGAGAACAAAATGTTCCCTGCTGAAGAACCTACAATGTTCGACCTCTATCGTCAATGGGGTATCATTCCGGAAAACGAGGCATGGGGTGGTCTTAACAGTATCCTCCGTTTCGGTTTGCTTTATGACACACGTGACAAGGAGGGTGCTCCATCAAAGGGTATTTGGGCTGAAGCGCATGTTACTGTTGCTCCAAAATGGCTTGGAACATCAATACCATATTACCGTTATTCGGCAACATTCCGCCACTATGTGCCTATTGTTAAGAACGACGTGCTTACATTTGCATACCGTCTGAACTATGAGGGTACATTCGGTAACAAAGCACCATACTATGTCCTTCCTTATATTACGGCAATGGGTACACAGTACGACCGTGACGGAATGGGTGGTTACCGCACAGTGCGCGGTATGATGCGTAACAGAGTGCAGGGTCTTGACATGGCAACATACAACGTTGAGCTCCGTTGGCGTTTTGTAAACTTTGTATTGTGGAAGCAGAACATTGCATTCGGATTCAATGTCTTCAGTGACGGTACAATGGTTACACGTAATTACGATATGTCATTCAAGGCAACAAAAGATCAGCTAGGTGAAGATTATGATAAAGTGAAGAGCGAATACGATGCTTATATGGCAAAAGGCCTATCAAAGGACCGTCCACACATCACTGTCGGAGGTGGTTTGCGCTTTATCATGAACCAGAACTTTATTGTCGCATTTGAGTACGGATTGCCTGTAAGCAAGTTCAGTAAGGATCCAATAATCAAGAAACAGGACGGAAATGGTGCCTTCTATATAAACACAGGTTTCTTATTCTAACACTATTATCATAGATATGAAATCAGTAAATACTTTTATAACCTTTTTTATTGCAATAATCTCTCTGTTGCTTACAGGTTGTGCAACACCTGCTACAACTCAAGTCACAGACTTTGACAAATGGGCAAAGGCTCCTGTCGGAGAGTTGCTGGAACAGCCTTTTGCCACTTTGCCACTTGATAAACAACAGTGTGTTGAGGCTTCATATATTGTCGATTCTTTATGGATTCGTGATGTAGCAAAGCGTCTAGGAAACAAGTGGGGCAATATGACAATATCAAACGATTCGTTGCGCCTAGCCTGTGCTGTACGTACATTCGGATTGTGTCCACCCGATGGCCGTAGCCTTTATATTTCAATGCACGGAGGTGGTAATTGTCCCAAAGAGGTTAACGATGAACAATGGTATAACCAGATATATCTCTATGAGCCGGTAGAGGGTATTTATGTGGCACCACGTGCACCTTGGAATACTTCTGATCTATGGCACAAGAAAGGGCTTGACGAGTTGTTGGAAGAATTGATACAGGCTTGTGTGGTTTTTGAGGGTGTGAATCCGAATAAAGTATATTTGCTCGGATATTCAGCCGGTGGTGACGGTGTTTGGCGTATGGCACCACGTATGGCCGACAAGTGGGCTGCCGCTTCAATGATGGCAGGACATCCCGGTGAGTCGTCACAAGTGAATCTTTATAACTTGCCATTTATGATATGGATGGGTGAACACGACCACTATTACGACCGTAATATTCTTGCAAAAGAAAAGGGTGCGGTGATGGACTCTTTGAGTGCTGCAAATCCCGGTAAATATATACATCAGACAAATATTGTTGCCGACAAGGGACATTGGATGGACAGAGTGGATACTCTGGCCCTCGGTTGGATGTCGCAATATCGTCGTAACCCTTACCCAAAGCGCCTTGTTTGGCGTCAGGAACTTGTTACACGTGAACACTTCTATTGGTTGAGTTCTCCTGCCGATGAAGTGGAGCAGGGTAAGAGTGTCATTGCGTCAATTGAAGGAAATGTAATAAACATTGAACATTGCGACTACTCTTCATTGACGATATACCTTAACGACAGACTTGTCAATCTTGATGAGAAGGTAACTGTTGTTTACAAGGGAAAGACTATCGCAAAGAAACGTTTGTGCAGAACTATCGGCAATATGCATGAAACGCTTAATAAGAGAAATGACCGCAGTTTCGCTTTCCCGGCAGTCTTGCATGTTGAATTGGGTAAATGACAATAAACTCTATAAATTAAATCCGAATTTTAGGTTTATTAAAATAAAAGGCTATATTTGCATACTAATATGCGAATATAGCTTTTTCGCTTTTGACGGAAAGGCTTTTTGTTTTTTGACAAACCATAAAATTTTTGACAGATGAGCGAAAGTATCAAATCGAATGTACAGCCCGAAGAGCTGAACATTACGAGTTCTCCTGATGAGGCTGTAAATGCCGCTGCGATTGAGTTGAATGAACTGAACGGCATTGAAGAGGAGGCTCAACAAGTGCAAACAGAAGAGGTTGACAACGAAAACGCAAGACCAGCGACACGTCAGGATGTGATAGCTCGATTGAAGGCTATTGCCGACAGCGACGAGGCGCTTACCTGCAAGAGTGAGGTGGAGTCTTTGAAAGTCCAGTTCTATCGTTTGCGTACGGCTGAATTGGAACAGGCGCATAAGGAATTCCTTGCGCAGGGTGGTGAGGCTGACATGTTCATGCCGCAGCCCGATGAACTTGAAGAACCTTTCAAGGCTGCCATGAGTGTAATCAAGGCAAAACGTAATGAGTGGATTGCTGCACAGGAGAAGGAAATGCAGGTGAACTATGAGTTCAAGATTGCGTTGCTTGAACAGTTGCAGGCACTTGTAGAAAAGGCTGGACAGGGTAATCCGGAGGTTGCTGAATTCAAGGCTTTACAGACACGTTGGAAAGATATCAAGAGCGTTCCGCAGGACAAGGTCGCACCATTGTGGAAACAGTATCAGCTGCTTGTTGAACAGTTCTATGATGTTCTCAAGATAAATCATGAGTTCCGTGAATATGATTTCAAGAAGAACCTTGAGATAAAGACAAAGCTATGTGAAGCAGCAGAGGCTCTTGAAAAAGAGGAGGATGTAGTAGCTGCATTCCGTCAGTTACAGCAGTTGCATAATGAATATCGTGAAACAGGTCCTGTAGCCCAGGAATTGCGCGAAGAGGTGTGGACACGTTTCAAGATGGCTTCTACAAATGTCAACCGCCGTCATCAGGAGCACTTTGAGGCCAAGAAGGAGAAAGAAAAGGAAAATCTTGACAGAAAGAATGCTATCTGTGAGGAGATTGAGAATATGGATTTCAAGGCGTTTGCCGGTTATCAGGCTTGGAACGATGCTACACAGCGTATTCTTGAATTGCAGGCACAGTGGAAAGAAATCGGTTTTGCACCGCAGAAAATGAACCTCAAGGTGTTTGAGCGTTTCCGTGCAGCGTGTGACGAATTCTTCAAGCAGAAGAGCGAGTTCTTTAAGGAGGCGAAAAGCACATTGGCAAGTAATCTTGAACGTAAGAAAGCGCTTTGCGAACTTGCTGAACAGCTTAAGGATAGCGAAGAGTGGAAGGCTACAGCTGACAAACTGACCAAGATGCAGAAAGAGTGGAAAGAGATTGGACCTGTTGCACAAAAGTATTCAGAGGCCCTTTGGAAACGTTTCGTTGCTGCGTGTGATGCCTTCTTTGAAAGACGTAATGCCGCTACATCGTCACAGCGTAGCATAGAGCAGGAGAATCTGAAGAAAAAACGTGAGGTGATAGAGCAAATCAAGGCTATTGACAATTCTCTGCCCGGCGATGAACAGACAAAGCAACTTGCAGCACTCTCTAAGGAGTGGAATGCTATTGGCTTTGTTCCTTTCAAGGAGAAGGATAATCTTTATAAGGAATATAAACAGGCTGTAAATGCTTTGTATGAGGCTTTGCATGTGAATGCCAATGAACGCAAACTTGCCAACTTCCGTAATAATATTGCAAAGGGAGGCAACAGCCTGCAACGTGAGCGTGAGCACTTGATACGTCAGTACGAGGCTATGAAAAATGAGATTGCCACATACGAGAACAACATCGGTTTCTTGAGCGTCTCAAACAAGAAGGGTGCAAGCCTTGTCGATGTAATGAAGCAGAAGGTTAATAAACTGAAACAGGATGCACAGGTGATTCTTGAGAAGATACATCTTGTGGAGGATGAGATAGAAAAAGGAAAGTAAGATATTTCCATAATTGAAAAAACATAGCTTTGTCAAACAGACAGAGCTATGTTTTGACTTGTTTAATTAATATGTATTTGTGAAATGTTATCTGTTATAACTTTGATTGCCGGTCTTGTTCTTGTTATTTGTGGTGCAGACTGGCTTACTAAAGGGGCTTCGGCGTTGGCACGCCGTTTCAATATCAGTGAACTTGTCATTGGATTGACAATTGTTGCTTTGGGGACATCGTTGCCCGAATTAGTAATCAGTGTAGGCTCTTCAATAAAGGGAAGTTCTGGTATCGCTCTTGGAAATGTCATAGGCAGCAATATCTTCAATGGAATGTTTATCCTTGGTGTAGCTGCAATTATTACTCCAGTAAAGTTTAATTCGCGCATGTTGAGCCGTGAGTTGCCGTTCAATGTACTGGCATCTTTGGTACTTCTTTTACTGTCGGGCAGTATGCTTGTAGGAGGCGCTCCTGATGAATTCATTACAAGATATGGCGGTTTGCTGCTATTGTGTTTCCTCGCTGTGTTCATACGCTATACTTTCTCCATTCCTGCAGGTGATGAGGCTGAAGAGAGTGTTGAAGTGATGTCTGTCGGCAAGCTTCTCCTCTTTATTGTTGCCGGGCTGGTTGCACTTATCGCCGGCGGTAATATTTTTGTGAACGGAGCGACAGAGGTTGCACGTATGCTTGGACTTTCCGAGGCTGTGATAGGTATAACAATTGTCTCTGCCGGCAGCTCGCTACCCGAACTTGCTGTCTCTGTCAATGCAGCACGCAAAGGTAATGTCGGTATAGCGCTGGGTAATGTGCTTGGCAGTAATATCCTGAATATATTCTTTATTTTGGGATGCAGTGCCACAATTATGCCAATCTCTCTTGATGGATTCAGCTATGTCGATTATTATGTGTTGCTGGCATCGTCCGTGCTTATATATATGGTAGGACGCTTCGGCGGCAAGAGTGTAATAACACGTTTCGAAGGTCTGCTGCTTGTGTCAGGGTATGTGGCATATACTGCATATCTTCTTATGAGAGCATGACAAGTACGTCATTGTGGTATGCCAAAATGTCGCATTGAACATCTTGGCACGCTTTTCGTTATTCTAATAATGTAAGCATGCTCTTTTGCATTGAATAAAATAATAAAACAAACAAAAATATAAGAACTATGAACATTAAACCATTGGCAGACAGAGTGCTTATCTTGCCTCAGCCTGCAGAAGAGAAAACTATCGGAGGTATAATCATTCCTGACACTGCAAAGGAGAAACCACTTCAGGGTAAGGTTGTTGCTGTGGGCAACGGTACAAAGGATGAGGAGATGCTCGTCTCAGTAGGTGATCAGGTTCTTTATGGCAAGTATGCCGGAACAGAACTTGAATACGAGGGCGAAAAGTATCTTATCATGCGTCAGAGCGACGTACTCGCAATACTCGGATAATTATTGTTTAACAAAATGAAATCATAAAATATATGGCAAAGGAAATTCTATTCAATATGGATGCTCGCGATCAGCTCAAGAAGGGTGTTGACGAGCTCGCAAACGCAGTAAAGGTTACACTCGGTCCTAAAGGCCGTAATGTAATCATCGAGAAGAAGTTCGGCGCTCCACACATCACAAAGGATGGTGTGTCTGTTGCTAAGGAGATTGAACTTGCCGATGCGTATATGAATACAGGTGCACAGCTCGTGAAGTCTGTTGCATCAAAGACTAATGACGATGCCGGTGACGGTACAACTACAGCGACATTGCTTGCACAGGCTATCATTACAGAGGGCTTGCGCAACGTGACAGCAGGTGCCAATCCAATGGATTTGAAACGTGGTATCGACAAGGCTGTGACAAAGGTCGTTGCATCAATCAAGGAGCAGAGCGAAGAGGTTGGCAATGACTACGACAAGATTGAGCAGGTTGCTACAATTTCTGCAAATAATGATGCTGAAATTGGTAAGCTCATTGCTGATGCTATGCGCAAGGTATCAAAGGACGGTGTAATCACCATTGAGGAGGCAAAGAGCCGTGATACCACAATCGGTGTAGTTGAGGGTATGCAGTTTGACCGTGGCTACCTTTCGGCATATTTCATCACAGATACTGAAAAGATGGAGTGTCAGATGGACAATCCATTCGTGCTCATCTATGACAAGAAGATTACCAACCTGAAGGATATGCTTCCAATCCTTGAAGCTGCTGTTCAGACAGGTCGTCCATTGCTTATCATTGCAGAGGATGTAGAGAGCGAGGCTCTTACAACACTTGTTGTAAACCGTTTGCGTTCACAGCTTAAGATTTGTGCTGTAAAAGCTCCTGGCTTCGGTGATCGCAGAAAGGATATGCTTGAAGATATCGCAACACTCACAGGTGGTATTGTTATCAGCGAAGAGAAGGGTATTAAGCTTGAGCAGGCTACTCTCGAAATGCTTGGTACTTGCGGTAAGATCACAGTAAGCAAAGATAATACTACTATTGTAGACGGTAACGGTGACAAGGAGGTAATTGCACAGCGCGTTGCTCAGATCAAGGCTCAGATTGCTACAACAAAGAGCGACTATGACAAGGAGAAGTTGCAGGAGCGTCTTGCAAAACTTGCCGGTGGTGTGGCTGTTCTCTATGTAGGTGCTGCATCTGAGGTTGAGATGAAGGAGAAAAAGGACCGCGTTGATGATGCTCTTTGCGCAACACGTGCTGCTATCGAAGAGGGAATCGTTCCTGGTGGTGGTGTGGCATATATCCGTTCAATCGATTGTCTTGAGGGACTGGAGGCTGTAAATGCAGACGAAAAGACCGGTGTTGCAATCGTTAAGCGTGCCATTGAAGAACCACTCCGTCAGATTGTTGCAAATGCCGGCAAGGAGGGTGCTGTTGTAGTACAGAAGGTGCGTGAGGGTAAGGGTGACTTCGGTTACAATGCCCGTACCGAGGTTTATGAGAATCTTTTTGCTGCAGGTGTTGTTGACCCTGCCAAAGTGACTCGCGTGGCTCTCGAGAATGCTGCTTCAATCGCCGGAATGTTCCTCACTACAGAATGTGTAATTGTAGAAAAGAAAGAGGACAAACCGGAAATGCCAATGGGTGCTCCGGGCATGGGTGGCATGGGCGGTATGATGTAAAAAATAAACTGCTTATATAGAAAACAAGGCTGAGGATTCCTCAGCCTTGTTTTCTATATAATAAAAAGAGAAGAACGGGCAGAGATTTCCGTTCTTCTCAATACAGGGGCAATTCCGAAATATTGACATCCTGTATTCGTTTATGGCTTATCTTTATAATTTGACACAATCTTTGATGTCATCACTGTAGTACTTGAAAAAATCGTGCTTTAGAATTGCCGATATCTTAACAAGCAGTGTCGTGTCAATACTTTCTCGCTTGAAAATGCTGTAAATATTAGTCCTGTCGCAACACAATTGTTTTGCAAACCAAGATGCGGAAAGTCCTTGTGCGTCAAACTCTTTTTTGATTATGCTTCCGATGTGTATCATGGTTATGTAATGTAGACCTGTGGTTTTGGAACAAATTTTACTTGTTGCAAAAGTATGTTTTTGTGAAATTGTAACAAATATTTTAGTGTTATTATATTTCTACAAAGTGTTGAAAATAAGAATGATAAATAAATATTTTGATAAAAATATGCATGTTTGCTACAAATAGCTTGTAGAATGTATTTTATTGCAATATTTGTCATTTATATGTTTTTGATGTTTTTTGTATTCTTACAAGCACTATGGAACTCTCTTTTTTTGAGCAAATTTTGTATGCGTAGATACTCTTTCTCTATTTGCTGGGCGAGTCTGAAATCTATTTCTTATAGATAAAAAAAAGGAGAGGAACAAATGTTCTCTCCTATAGGGTTTCTTGTCTGTTTTTTTTGAATAGGAATGATAATTCTGTAACATTTTAATGAGGCATCCACAGCTTTTGCATGAATATATTTGCGAATTCTTCCCAATTAAACCATTGATGTCCACCTTTTGCTGTGTGGAATTCATGTGCGTAACCTTTTCTCTTGAGATAGTTTGAGAACATAATCATTCTCGGGTAATAGAAATCGGTTTTTCCTATCATGATTGAATATAACTCCAGCGGTGTCGCGAACTGCTCTTTGAGTTTTCTTTTTAGACCTTTGTAGAACGATGAGTGCTCGCTCTTGTTCAATACAGGATGTACCATAGAAGAGAACAGCCCTACATATCCAAACATATCAGGGGAGTTTGCCGATATATACATTGACTGCATTGCACCTATGGACATACCTGCAATTGCTCTGTATCTTTTTTCGGGTATTGTCCTGTATGCACTGTCGACGCTGTGTACTACATCTTTGACAAATGATGCCTCTACCGTGCCGTCAATCTCATAAAAAGCCTCCATGGCACCTTTAAGACGTGATTTGCCGTAATCAGCCTCATTGTTGTACTGGTTAGCGTTAGGGAATACCACAATAGTTTCTTTCATCTTTGATGCTGCTGTCAGACTGTCGATGTTGTGCAGGATGTTTCCCTTTTCTATCCATGAAAGTTCGTATCCTCTTGCTCCATGAAGTATGTAGAACACAGGGTATCTTTTGTTGCTTTCGTAATAATCTTTTGGCAGGTAAACGAATATCCGTCTTTGCTTTGGGCCTTTTACAGAGCAGTCGTGTATATATTCCTCAAGGATGCCTTTGTAACTTATTTCGTTTTTGACACTGGGGTACTGCGTATTTGCAGCAAATTTTGATGTGCTGCACGAACTCGTTGCGCATACAATGAAAAGCAGGATAATATGTTTAAGCCAACTCATTGTTCAGTACCTCCTTGTACATATTAATGATTTTCTCTATTGATATGTTGATGTCATATTCAATCGCGGATTCAGCATAAAGTTTGCTCATCTGTTCTCTTTCCAAAGGGTGCTCTATCCACCAATCGATTCTTTCAGCCAGCTTCTTGGAGTCTTTGACAGGGAATATGCTCCTGTCGTCAAGTGCAAACTGGTGAGTGGCGGTCAAACCTCCTTTGGCAATGACCGGTACAGTACCCTGTTGGATTGCTTCAAGGCATGACAGACCCTCAACCTCAATAGTAGCACAATGTATGTATAGGTATGATTTTCTGGCAAGCATCTTTAATTCTTCGGAACTGTAGAAACCGAATACAGGTTCATGCTTCAGTACATCATCTTTTACTAGCCTGTGCGCCATCTTTATCAGTTTCTTTGCTTTCTGGCCATTGCCTGCAAAGTGGAGTTGTATTTCATGGGCATGCGATGAATATCGCATCGCTTCAAGCAATGTTTTCTGCGACTTCTCATTCGATAACCTGCCTATACACAGAATAAGGTAAGATTTATCCTGTGGGTCATTGCACGGCAAAGCTGTTCTGTTATCAAGTGTAATACCATTGGATATGACCTTTAGAGGAGCAGTGTACTTGTTCTCTTCAAGATGTTTCTTTACTGTCTGTGATGGGCATTGAACCCATGCGCAATGGTTATATACACTCTTACTCCACCATAGGTTGATAAGCCTGTTAATGAAAGTACTGCGTGTGAAACCTAGGTTTGTCGTGATATTCTCGGTGAGAATGTGATATGTACCTACGCAAGGTTTATTCATCTTTTTTGCAATCTTTACAGTTGTGGCCTGTAAAGGAAAACCTTCCATCAAGTGTATCAAGTCGGCCCATTCCACAGCCTCGCTGATAATCTTCTTATCTATTTGCGGATAACGGTATCCGTTGGCGGCAACAATAGGCTCAAATATCGGGAAGACAAAGTGCTTTAGGTGGTAATCGGGTTGCATGCCGTTCTTTTCCGGGTTCTCACAAGCCAAGAGACGCACCTCTATGCCATTGTTTAATAACTTGTCTCTCAATGATGTAACAGCCGAGCATACTCCATTACCCCTCATATATGCGTTGTTGCATACAATAAGTATCTTCATAGTAAAATCAACAATGTTCGTGGCGCAAAGTTAGGTAAAAAAAGAGTTGCAGATTTTCCTTAATTATGCCATATCAGGCACAATTTCATGGTTTATGTGTGGTGGTTACAGGTGTTTGTAGAAAAGTTGAATACATTGATGATAAGTCCTTGTGGCTATTTTAATAGTTTTTATGAGGGACTTTTCAAAAAAAAGTAATATTTTTACGAAAACAACCGTATGAAAATTCAATAGTAAATATGAGAAAAATAGTATTGTTTTCCCTTTTTCTTCTTTTAGGACTGACCGGCTCGCAAACCCTTCCAGCTCTTCTTGGTGCAGAACACTATTCCCACTTGAAGCCATTTTTCGATGGTATGCTTTATGTGTGCCTTGCGTATATAATGATTAATGTGGGACGTGAGTTTGAACTGGAGAAGAAACAGTGGAAATCATATACTGCAGACTACTTTATTGCCATGGCAACAGCAGCTGTACCATGGTTGCTTATATGCGGATATTTCATTCTGCTTATGCCGGTTGCCTATCGTGGTAACTGGGATACATGGAAGGAGACATTGCTTCTTAGCCGTTTTGCGGCACCTACATCTGCGGGAATACTGTTTACAATGCTTGCTGCAGCAGGGTTGAAGAAATCATGGATATTCAACAAGACCCGTGTGCTTGCTATTTTTGATGACTTGGATACAATTCTATTGATGATTCCTCTTCAAGTACTTATGATTGGACTGAAGTGGCAATTGGGGGTCGTAGTGGTTTTTGTATTCTTCTGCCTTATCCTGGCTTGGAACAAACTGAATGCCTACAAGATGAATCAGACATGGCCGGCAATTCTTGGGTATTCCACTATACTTGTATGCGTGTTTCAGGGTATATATCTAATCACCAAAGAATTCTTTGGCCCTGATTCTGCTATACATATCGAGATTTTGCTGCCGGCATTTGTGCTGGGAATGATAATGAAAACAGAAGAGGCCCATTCCGAAATGGCTGAGAAAGCGTCATCTGTAATATCATATCTTTTTATGTTTCTTGTCGGTTTGAGCGCACCTCTTTTTATCGGGGTTGACTTTACAGCGACAGCCGGAGAAAGTGTAATAGCCAATGTCGGTAATATGACATGGGGAGAAATTGCCATTCATGTTGCTGTAGCAACAATTCTGTCAAATATCGGAAAGTTACTTCCTGTATTTTTTTATAGAGACCGTAGTTTTATAGAAAGGTTGGCATTGAGCATAGGAATGTTCACTCGAGGCGAAGTGGGAGCCGGAATAGTCTTCATTGCATTGGGATATGGCTTGGGAGGGCCTCTGCTGGTAATATCTTTGTTGACAATTCTTACTAACCTGGTGCTTACAGGCCTGTTCGTCATTATTGTCAAGAAACTGGCTCTTAATGCCGAAATGGCACAAGTAAAGTAATGAGTTGCTTGATACTGTAAAGTTCTTGTCTTTATTTCAAAAGATTATGTATTTTTGAAAAAAGTAAAATATTCAAATTCTCATTTTTCAACAGCTATGTTAAAGAGAATTCCTGTTATGATATGCATTGCAGTAGCAATGATTTTTTCAGCTTGTATTGGCACAACAAATACTAATGATGATTATACAACTCCGGATGATGATACCAATAATGGAGTAGGTACATGTGTACCGATAATGGTCCCGGAAGAGTTTGTATTCCTCTCTTGGTACGAACTGGTAGATATTGACAAAGATACCTTGCTTGATCAGTATCAGGAACTTAGTGCCGAATGGAGACTGCGGAAACTTGCAGAAGCAGGTTTCAATACCTATTTCGATTATCGTCTGAACTCTTTGGAGGAAGCCGAAGCTCTGTTGACATTAGGTGACAAGACCGGCATGAAAATAGTTGTTGAATGTCCAGAACTGCATGACCCAATCCAAACAGAAATGGTGGTTAGAGCAATGTCGGCACATCCGTCTCTGTTTGGATACAATGTTTGGGACGAGCCTGACGTTTATGAATATCCCGAGGTGGTCAGGAGAATCAAAGAGATTTATAAATACGATGATACACATTTCTGTTACGTCAATCTGTTACCCAATTACGCATGGGACGAATGGGTTGAGGAACGTTATCTGGAAACATTAAGACATTACCTCAAGAATGTACCGGTTTCCTTCCTATCGTTCGACTTCTATCCTGTAATAATGCAAGATGGCAATAGGGTGTTGCGCGATGCATGGTATCATAACCTTGAAGATATACGCACTGCGGCAAACGAAGCACAGGTGCCTATATGGGCTTTTGCCATGTCTAAAGCGCTTGGCAATAATGCAGAGCCGACCCTTGCCGACCTGCGTCTACAACACTTCAGCAATCTTGTGTACGGAGCTGTAGCATTCCAGTACTTCACAACACGTGCTATCGTTTGGGAAAATGATATTGTAGCTGACATATACCCAATCGTAAAGCAGGTTAATGAAGAACTGAAGCAGATGGAGAAAATCTTTCTTGGAGCTGACATAAAAGATATCTGGCATACAGGCAATGCAATACCAAGAGGAACGAAAGCCCTTACATCCTGTCCGGCCGGCATTACAAAGATTGAAACAACGGGCGAAGGCACTGTAGTGTCGTATTTTATAAATAAAGGAAAACGCTACATCGCATTTGTCAACAGAAGTTGCACCTCAGAAACATCACTCGAAATCAACTTTGACACAGAAGCGGCATATGTAGCAAAAGATGGTACAGAAGCCCCTGTTGCATCATCATATACTATTGAACCTGGAGATATTATAATATTTACAATGGAGTAACTGAAGAAACTGCAGCCTTTTCAATAGTGTTACTCGATATGAACAAACCATACAGTATTGGGATGAAGGGTAATATCAAATGTGAGAGTTTGGGGTGAGTTTGATATTATTGTACTTGTCTCTGGTATTAGCTTGCTGCATTTCTTATATTTTGATAACAATGACCTGTATTGTTCTTTTGCCCATTCATTGTTTATTGTATGTATAATGCCGCATGCATCATCGGGTGACCAGTTGAACATATAGTCTTTTATTCCTAATCTTTGACGGTCATCAACCCATTCGTCAAACCAATTGCAATTATTATCAACTTTTATTGTTTTTATATTGTACTCTTCCTTGTCGGATTCTGTTTTTATATAAAGGTTAACTTTTGCTTTTGATGCATAGGTGAGTGAGTTTCCAAAATTGTATATCATTATGCATATTTTGCCAGTTTGTGAGTCTACTCCTGCGACGGATCCTACTTCTGTTTTTATGGCTGAATTCTCTGTTTTTATGGTTGTTTGTATTCGGTTCATTCCTGCCATTGTGTGAATATTCTTGGCAAAATGGTATGAGATGTTGGGGTTGCCTTCAAAAAGGCTCTCTGAAAGATAATCCCAAGAAGATAGGTATGAACCACCGGAATTAAGTAGATGTGTATACAATCTTGCATCATATGCAGCCATATAAGTATGTCCGACAGTGCGTGAGAATAGGTCTCGGGATGTCGCTCCAGATTTTCCGTAGAGAATCCTTCCTTCATCTACTCCATAAATCAAGCCAGTAAGTCCATATTTCTCCGCAGTATTCTTCAGATAGCTTATACATTCTTCAATTTGTTTACCAGATGTCGGAATTCCCGCTTCCAAATCATAGAAGGAAGTTGACAGATAGTTTATTCGTGTGCCTGTTTTTCCGGTAGAATGGTTTTTCCCTTTAGCAACGTGGCGAATGAAAATTTCTTCATCCCATAACCCTTCCGTTACAGTCATTGAATGTGCTCCAATATAAATGTCATCACCAAGGATATCTATTACAGCTTGGACGCTCCAATCATATATCTTGCAGAACTCATTGGCCGCGTTTTCCGGAGTTCCGTCAGTTCCAATAAACCAATCAGAATTCTCATATTCCGTAAATACACCCCAATGCCAACTCTTTACCTCTTCTTTTCCGAAAGTGTCTACCAATGCTTGAACTATTGCTTTTATATAATTATAGTAAGCCTTATAGTCTTCTGGCGCATAAATATTTACTCCAAAAGCTGCGGTTTTATAGTCTTTTGTGAATTTTGATGGTACATTCCCTAATTTGATATGCGGCTTGCAGCCGAGTGATAGAATTCCTCTGCAGTTTTCAATAAGATTTTCAAATTTATAGTCTTCGTATGTAGATTTATCGGTTGGGTCATGAAAAAGATCCCTATCCGCAGACCCGCCTGTGGCTGTCATTAATTGAATATATTCGATGAAATCAAAAATATTGTTTTCTTCGTTTGGGGTTGGATTCTTGAAAGTGTTGGAGTTGATATTCCAAACATTTAGATTTGAAACCAAGTTGGGAATTACTTCACTTTTATATGTGGCATCAATCTCAATATTATAATGATAAGTAGCATTATCTTCCAAGTCATATACCTCTTGACAGGCCGACAAAAGAATCATGCATATAATAAATAGAAAACTATTTCTTGAAATAATTCTTGAGTTCTGCATTGTCTAAATCTTATTGCTATAGATGTTGAATAGCGTAAAGATAAAGAAAATCCTTGTAACCTATTCGATTACAAGGATTTAATATTTAGTAATTAGTTAAAATTACTTGCTCAATGCACCTGCGATATCAACTGCGATAGCAACAGTTGCACCAACCATTGGGTTGTTACCGATACCGAGGAAGCCCATCATCTCAACGTGTGCTGGAACTGAAGAAGAACCTGCGAACTGAGCGTCTGAGTGCATACGGCCCATTGTGTCGGTCATACCGTAAGATGCAGGACCTGCAGCCATGTTGTCTGGGTGAAGTGTACGGCCTGTACCACCACCTGAAGCTACTGAGAAGTAGTTCTGACCTGCAAGAACGCGCTCTTTCTTGTATGTACCTGCAACTGGGTGCTGGAAACGTGTTGGGTTTGTTGAGTTACCAGTGATAGATACGTCAACGCCTTCCTTCCACATGATTGCTACACCTTCGCGTACATCGTCTGCACCGTAGCAACGTACCTTTGCACGAGGACCATCGCTGTAAGCGATTTCGCGTACAACCTTCAACTCACCTGTGAAGTAGTCGAACTCTGTCTGTACGTATGTGAAACCGTTGATACGTGAGATAATCTGTGCAGCGTCCTTACCAAGACCGTTCAGGATACAACGGAGTGGCTCCTTACGTACCTTGTCTGCCTTTGCAGCAATCTTGATAGCACCTTCAGCAGCTGCGAATGACTCGTGACCTGCCAAGAATGCGAAACATTTTGTCTCTTCGCGGAGCAAACGTGCTGCGAGGTTACCGTGGCCGATACCTACCTTACGGTCGTCAGCTACTGAACCTGGGATACAGAATGCCTGCAAGCCAAGACCTATTGCCTCAGCTGCATCAGCAGCGTTTGAACAACCCTTCTTCAATGCGATAGCAGCACCTACAACGTAAGCCCACTTTGCATTCTCGAAACAGATAGGCTGTGTCTCCTCACAAATCTTGTAAGGGTCAATACCGTACTGCTCGCAAATTTCGTTTGCCTCTTCGATAGAAGCGATACCGTTCTCGTTAAGTACAGCGAGGATCTGCTTGATACGACGATCCTGACTTTCAAATTTT
>JAZQTU010000023.1:0-12528 GCA_045630965.1 Bacteroidaceae bacterium
AGGATAGCGCGCTCGTTGTTCCAAGACTCGAATACTGCGCAAACAGCACCCCACAACTGCTCGTAAGCGTCTGTTGGGAAATCCTTGCCTGTCTGTGCCTTAACAGCAGCCTTGAACTTTGCAACGAGGTCCTTCAATGCCTCAACGCTAAGGTCCTTGTCAAGAACAACACCCTGCTCCTCCTTAACCTTCTCGATGATAGCTTCGAATGGATCGATCTCCTCCTTGCTTGTTGGCTTCATGCCAAGAACAACGTCGCCGTACATCTGTACGAAACGGCGGTAAGAGTCCCAAGCGAACTTTTCGTTGCCTGTCTTCTTTGCAAGACCCTCTACTACGATGTCGTTAAGACCGAGGTTGAGGATTGTGTCCATCATACCTGGCATAGAAGCACGGGCACCTGAACGAACTGAAACCAACAATGGGTTGGTTGGGTCGCCGAATGTAGAGTTCATCAAGTTCTCGATGTTCTTTACTGCGGCCTGAACCTCTGCCTGGAGAAGTTCAATTACCTTTTCTCTACCGAGGCTGTAGTACTCGCCACAAACCTCAGTTGTGATGGTGAAACCCGGAGGTACTGGAATGCCGATGAGGTTCATCTCAGCAAGGTTAGCACCTTTACCTCCCAACAAGTTTCTCATTGACGCATTACCTTCAGCAAGGCCATTACCAAAGGTATAGACTCTTTTGTCTGCCATAAAATTTTGAGTTTATTGTTTGTTGATAAATAAAAAATGTTTTTAACTTTCACGTAGTCGGATGCCTTTTTGGAGAGGCTTCTCAACTAATTTGCAAATATAAGAAAAATGTTTGTACTGCGAAATTTATAATAAGAAATATCGTATGGTTAGATAAAAATTTTAAGTTCGTTTGCCAAAAGCTCGGTTTATCGGGAATTTCGCACTATCTTCGCAATGAATTTTATAATTTGCACTACTTTGCATTTGCAAGGCAGTGCTTTTCGTTGACGGAAAGTTTGTAAATATAATGGCTCGAAAGAAAAAAGAATTGCCGCTACTTGAGCGGATACAGATTACCGGTGTTGCAGCCGAAGGAAAGGCGCTTGCACGTGTAAATGACTTGGTGGTTTTTGTACCTTATGTCGTACCCGGTGATGTGGTTGACTTGCAGGTTCGTAGAAAGAAACACAGTTACGCCGAAGCTGAGGCTGTAAAATTCCATGAGTATTCAACAGAGAGAGCTACTCCGTTCTGCAAGCATTATGGTATATGTGGTGGTTGTAAATGGCAGTGTCTGGCTTATGAACATCAATTGAAGTACAAACAGCAGCAGGTTTTTGACGTACTTACACGTATTGGCAAGGTTGAGTTACCTGAAATAAAGCCTATTCTTGGTTCTGAACAGACTCAAGAATATAGAAACAAACTTGAATTCACCTTTAGCAATAAAAGGTGGCTTACATGGGAAGAGGTTGAGGCCGGTACTCAGTATGACGACATGAATGCTTTGGGTTTTCATATACCTGGTGCATTTGACAAAGTGCTGGATATTGACGAGTGCTATCTTATGCAGGGGCTGAATGATAGAGTACGTAATGGTATCCGAGAATTTGCGAAAAAGGAGAACGTGCCTTTCTATGATTTGCGTTCTCATTCTGGCGTGTTACGAAGTATGATGATACGTACTTCGACCACGGGTGAAGTGATGCTTCTTCTTCAGGCAAGAGTTGAATGCGACAATGATAAACTTCAGCTGGAAAAAACTTTACAATTTGTTGCGGATGAATTCCCGGAGATTACATCATTGCTTTATGTAATAAACAATAAATGTAACGATACTTTCGGTGACCTTGAAGTTGTAACATTCAAGGGGGCAGACGTTATATATGAAGAGATGGAGGGGCTGCGATTCAAAGTCGGACCAAAGTCTTTCTATCAGACCAACAGTGAGCAGGCGTATAATTTGTATAAAGTCGCCAGAGATTTTGCTCAATTGAGTGGAAATGAGGTTGTGTATGACCTATATACAGGTACTGGAACTATTGCAAACTTTGTTGCAGCAAAAGCCAAAAAGGTTGTCGGCATTGAGTATGTTGAGGATGCAATCATTGATGCGCGTATCAATGCTGAACTGAATGGCTTTGATAATCTTACATTCTTTGCTGGTGATATGAAGGATATTCTTACCCGTGATTTTATAAATGAACATGGCCGTCCTGATGTAATCATTACAGATCCTCCACGTGCCGGAATGCATGAGGATGTTGTCGATACAATTCTTTTTGCAGCACCAGAACGTATTGTATATGTGAGCTGTAATCCGGCCACACAGGCGCGTGACTTGCAGTTGTTTGACCGTGACTATAAGGTTGTAGCTGTGCAGCCTGTTGATATGTTCCCTCATACACATCATGTCGAGAATGTTGTGTTACTTGAACGTAGATAAGATAAGTTATTGAAAATTAGGAATATGCAGAAGAATATAAAGTCGTTGTTGACTTTTAATGTAACAAAAGAAGCCATTCTTATTGAATTTATTATGGAAAAGATGCACGGTATAAGCCGTAACCGTGCAAAGGCTTTGATATCTAATCGTGTTGTGTTGGTTAATAATACCATAACGACTCATCCGTTGACAGAACTTCAGCCTGGGCAAATTGTGCAACTTGACCGTTCAAAGCATAAAAGGTCGTTTAGCAGTAAGGATTTGGATATTGTTTTCGAGGATCCGTACTTGCTGATTATAGATAAACACCCTGGTGTTCTCTCTATGAGCAATAATACTCGTCAGTTGACAGCACAGGCTGTTCTTAACCGTTATTTGGAAAAGGGTGGCGGACGTAGTACATCGCATCTTGTACATCGTCTTGACCGTGATACGTCCGGGCTTATGGTTTATGCCAAGGATGTTCAGACGCAGCAGTCTCTTATAAATGGCTGGCAGGAGCTTGTTACCGACCGTAGATATATAGCTCTTGTTGAAGGAACGTTTGAAAGACCGCGTGGAACTGTACGCTCATGGCTTACAGAAGATAAACGTTTTGTAACACATTCTAGCCCAATTGATAACGGTGGAAAATATGCTGTGACACATTATGAAGTTTTAACTTCGTCTAATGGCTATTCGCTGGTAGAATGTGTGCTTGAAACAGGTCGTAAGAATCAGATTCGTGTGCATATGGCAGAACTTGGTCATCCTGTGGTAGGTGATGCTAAATATGGTAGTAAGAATGATTCGATAAGACGTCTCGGGTTGCATGCTTATATGTTGTGTTTTGCTCATCCTGTAACAGGAAAGCATCTTCGTTTTGAGACTCCTGTACCTGTGAGCTTTGAAAAGTGTCTGAATGAGAAGTAATCACTTTTTCAAATATTTTCTGGCTTTTTTTCTTGTGTTGCTTTTATCTGCGGCTCAGGCTCAAGTTGCTGGCAAAAGGGTGGTGAAATCGTATAAGAAGGTTTCTTCAGATACGTGTGCTTCAACTCGTGTTGCTGTGAATGACAGCATACCTGTAAAGAGTGTGGGTGGCGGTGTTTCGTCTGCTCGCAAGGATGTATCAAAACCTAAAAAGAGTAAAATTGACTCGTTGTCGTATTCGGCTAAAGTATATACTCTTGGTGAACGTCTCATAATGCCTGGTGATAGTGGGCGGGATGTGCGTTCTGTTGCGAAAATATTGGTAAATAAAATTTACATAGATGAGTCAGAGCTGAAGTATACATCTGATGGGGGAGTCGTTTACGAAGGGCGTCTTGTTGAAGCATTAAAGCATTTTCAGGAATTCAATGGACTTCGTCCTGATGGTATAATTGGTCAGGCTGTTATAAAGGCTTTGAGAAAGCGGAAATAAATGTTTATTATGATAGCGGCACCGACAATATTCTTGTCGGTGCCGCTATCATTTCTGTATATGTTTTTATTTATTCAGGGTTGTTGGCGTAATATTCATTCCATTCTTCAAGAACCTTCTGCCAGTCTACAGCTTCGCCGTCGGCGATTGCTTCGGCTTGTATGAGTGCCTCGTCATGCTGTTTCTTTTCGGCATGACGTATCTTCATGGCCTCTATTGTAGCCTCGTCGAGAATGTGTATTCTGCCGCGACGTATGCATTCATCAAGGTCTGAAGGCCCGAATGCTTTTCCCTGTATGTTGAAATCGGAAATGTTGAACTCAAATACAGTGCGCATAGTGTGTCGTACCATTTTTTGTTGTGCACGGTTGCCGGCCATCTTTCTGCCTAGCAGTTTGCGTATTATATCTATTTCTCGTTGAGAGAATTTCTTTCTGCCCATATGTTGTCTATTTTATTTTCCTAAATCTGTATAATCGTATAATCCGGGCCATTTCCCTGGTCTGTAAATGCTTTCCACTATATTTTCGACGCGGTCGGGGATGTTGCAGAACATGTCTATGCCAGTGAACTCTTCAAGATAATCTATGGAGCATGCTTCTGTTTTGCTGACGCCATTGACATGCTTGAATAATAGACCTATGGCTTCGTATGTGTTGTTCTTGAGCCAAAGTAATGCCATGAAATAGTAGTTCGGTACTGTCGGGCAGCTCCTTACTGTTCGGTATTCTCCGTCTCTTATGGTAGCACCTTTTACAACATAGAGGGTGTCGCGAAAATCCTTACTTCTGGCCAAAGACTGTATCATTGATTCGCAATCATTCCAAGCTCCTGTATTGAATCTGCTGTGCATTGGAGAGATGTTGCTGTAGTAGAAGGTCTGTTCGTTTGCATCCTTTGAATAGACTCTGTCGTATGATGCTACAATGTGACCTCGTACAAAACCGTTGTTGTTGATTTGCTGTTTTGTCATTTCGGCATCTTCTGGTAACGATGGAGTGCTCTGGAATGGGTCACCTCCCCATTCGGTATTGTCCCAGTTGTCTCGCTTCCAATTAATCTCTTTATTATAAGAATCGAATGTGAATGCGGTCCAACGGCAATGCTGGCGTTCTGGGTTTTGCGAAATGCTGTATGTTATGTATTCTTTTCCGTTTACGGTTGTTGTGTGGGTGATGAATATATCCTCATCATTTAATGCCGGAACTTCAATGCGCCCTGCGTACTTGTGGGTGCTGTTGTTGGCATTTTCATTATCTTCGGCTCCGTAGTACGGGTTTGTGATGTTGTCGCATGCCGTAAATAAAGTGGTGATTAATAATAGTATGGATAGTCTTTTCATGTATTGCGTAAACGTCTGTTGCCAGTTTTTTTAGCTGTTGTTGGTTGTTCGCTTGCCTGCATTAAAAAAAGGTGTATTCGCATACACCTTTTTTGATATCTTTTAAGTTCAATTACTTCTTCAAAGTCTTACCGTAGCGGCTCATGAACTTATCAACGCGACCTGCTGTGTCAACAAGTTTAGCCTTACCTGTGTAGAATGGGTGAGAAGTGTTTGAAATTTCAAGCTTGATCAATGGATAGGTCTCGCCTTCGAATTCAATTGTTTCCTTTGTGTTGCATGTAGACTGTGAAAGGAAGCAGTCGCCGTTTGACATGTCCTTGAATACAACCGGACGATAAGCTGCGGGATGGATGTCTTTTTTCATTTTCTTATATTTTTAAAATTTTTTATATGCCGTCGACACGTGTATAAAACGTGTGCTATAAGCTTTCGGAGCGCAAAGGTAGTAAAACTTTTTTTTGTGACAAAGTGTTTCTGCCTAAAAGTTTTGATTAAAATTGATTTATTCTACGTATAGTACCAATCCTTTGAGGTATTCACCTTCTGGGTGGTAAATGTTTACAGGGTGGTCGGCGGGCTGTGTCAACTGGTGCAATATGCGTACATTGCGTTTTGCAATTGCGGCTGCAGTGAACACGGCTGTGCGGAAATTCTCCTTGCTTACAACCTGTGAACATGAGAATGTGAACAGGATACCTCCGGGTTGTATCTTTTCAATAGCTTTTGCATTCAGTCTTCTGTAGCCGATAAGGGCGTTACGCAAAGAATCGCGATGCTTGGCAAATGCCGGTGGGTCAAGTATTATGAGGTTGTAATTGTTGCCCATGCGGTCGAGGAAGTCAAATGCGTCTTCGGCGTATGCAGTGTGTCGCTTGTCGCCAGGGAAGTTGATTTCAACATTGGCGTTGGTCAGGTCAATGGCTTTTGATGAACTGTCGACAGAATGAACTATTTCGGCGCCACCACGTAGGGCGTATATTGAGAAACCTCCTGTATAGCAGAACATGTTGAGCAGTTTGCGCCCTTTTGCGTATTTTTCAAGCAAAGAACGGTTTTCGCGCTGGTCGACAAAGAAGCCTGTCTTTTGACCGCGGAGCCAGTCGATGTGGAACTTCAGACCGTACTCTGTTGAGATGTTGCATGCGTTGCCGCCCATTATGTATCCGTTGTCTTTAGTAATGTCTGCTTTGTAGGGGAGAGTGGTCTCGGACTTGTAGTATATGTTCTTGATTTTGTCACCGAGTATCTCCTTTAGCGCATCTGCTATCTGCATGCGGCTGACGTGCATTCCAACGCTGTGTGCCTGCATTACGGCGGTGTCTCCGTATATGTCTATGACAAGTCCGGGAAGGTTGTCTCCCTCTCCGTGTACAAGTCGATATGTGTTGTTGTCTTCTCTGGATGATATGCCAGTACGTTCGCGTAGGTCGTATGCTGTGGCTATGCGCTTGTTCCAGAAAGCCTGGTCTATCGGTTCGTCTTTGAATGTAAGGACGCGTACTGCTATACTGCCTACCTGTACATGTCCGCGTGCTATGAAAGTGTGGTCATTTGTGTATACGGTAACGACATCGCCCTCTTCGGGTTTACCGTCAATACGTTGTATGGCTCCTGAAAAAATCCAGGGGTGGAAACGTTGCAGCGATTCCTCTTTTCCTCGCTTTAGTATAACAGCTTTTTCCATATTTGTTTTATTTGTTTTGTTTCAGTTGGTTGTATAATCTCAGGCATGCCCATGCATCCGTAGCTGCATATAGTTTCTGTTTGTCTGTGAGAACATCGTTTTCCCAATTGCTCAATTGTTGGCTTTTTGATATGCGCTCACCGAATACTATAGCGAATATCTTCTGCAGACTCATCTCTTCAATGCCGAATTCTTTTACATATTTCTGCAAATCGAAAAAACCGCCGGCTTTGAACTTTCTGCGTTTGTTCAGTGCCTGATAATCGTCGTGCAATGAAATACCGACCTTTGTTATAGCCTTGTTTTCAAGTAGTGAAACAAGTGAGTCTGGCATGTCGACACGGTTCAGTCTTATAAGAAAGCATGTGTCGATTGTGGATAACTGTATGAGCGATACATTGTGTTGCACTCCCTTTTTGAAAGATGGGCGTGTCTCAGTGTCTATTCCCAATACGGTCTCCTTTGATAGTGCTTTAACGGCTTTGTCCGTCTCTTCGACTGTGTCTATTGTTATTATGCGTCCTTCGAAAGCGATTGTCGGCAGTGTGCTTATCTCGCTCTTTTCGATATGTGCACTGTAGTTATTCATCATCTCCCTCTTCCTCAAGATTTGTGCTGTATCTAATGTCGTGTAGTGCGCGTAAAGTGTTTACGAGTGTCTGACCCCAATATTGACTGAAATGTTCATTGCATTCAATGATTGCATCGTGCATGGTTTCGTTTATGCCGAGCTGGAATAGGCAAACGAAATTCTTGACATCCTGATATATGTCTGCCAAGTCTTCTGAAATGCTCTTTGTGACAGGGGTGTCACTGTATTTCATTTCTGCAACGAATACGTCTAGGTATGAGTCTTTGTCGGCAAGCAGGTCGAATATTGTCATGCGAAGAACTTCGTAGCTGTCTTCTGTTACAAAATCCTCCATGTCTTCGTCGTTTATTCTCTCTTCTTCAGGCAACATCTGTGCTTTTATATAGAGCAATGGCAACAACTTTAGAAGGGTTTCAACGAACTCCTTACGTGAATATTCGTTTGTGCGTTCAAGATATGCGCAGAATTCTGCTGCAACGGTGACGAATTCAACGGTGTTTCTTGAAAATACAATATCTTCTTTTTTCATAATTTTGCCGGTACTTGTTTTCGTACTGCAAAGATATAAAAAATAGCGGAGTTGTCGGGTGGTGGTATCTATTTTTTTTATATCTTCGCATTTATGAATTTCCTGCATGATGAATGTGGGCTTGAAAAAGGACGAAACCATCTGTTTATGGCTAAAAAAAATAATAAAAAAGGAAAATTTTCTTCAGTGTTGGATATTTATCGCAGAACTGTTGTCTTCTTTAGAAATCATAATGTTCAATTTGTGGCGGGGTTGCTGATGCTCGCTTTTTCAATATTTCTATGCGGTTCATTCATCTCTTTCTTTATAGTCGGAGGAAATGACCAGACTGTTCTTGAAAATGTTGCGAATTCTGTTGCAGAAGCCTCTGCGGACAATGCTTCGGGTAAGGGAGGCGCCATTGTGGCCGATTATCTGATAAACGGTTGCTTCGGCTGGGCATCTCTTTTTCTGTTGCCGATGTTCTTTCTTTTGGCAATCCGCCTTATGCGTATATTTACTTTCAGGCTTGGCAGGTGGATGTTCTATTCGTTCTTCTCCATGATCTGGTTTTCTCTCCTCTTTGCTCTTGTTTTTGGTGACATTCTTGATACTAGCTATGTCTCACCAGGAGGAGCTCATGGAGAGTATATGAAATTATTTTTTATGGATAATATCGGCATTGTCGGCCTGATATTGTTGCTTGTTGTCTCATTCCTGTTGTTTATGATATATGTGTCACGCAGTACAATCGATAGGATAAGGATGCTGTTTGTCTTCAAACGCTCAGGAAACGAGACGGAGGAAGCTGTGAAAACTGAAAATGATGCCGATGCAGGCGAAGAGGTGTCGTCTCCGCAGGTGTTGGTGACTATTGGTGAGGAAACAGGTGTAGAGGTTACAGTTGCTGATGATATTGAGGATGATGTTGCTGACGAGCCTGTTGCCGGTGACTACGGAGTGGAATGTGCTGCAGAGGAGGTTGTTCTGGATGACGACGCTCTTGCTGCACAGTTCGATGCAATGTCAAAGTCTATTGGTGAAACAGCAACTTCTGACGAAGCACTCCTTTCTATGGAGGTTGAAAAGGCTGATGGTGATGATGACATGGGTGGAGATATGTTGCGCCCGATAAATCCAAAGGATGAACTCAGCTATTACAAGCCGCCAACAATAGATTTGCTTGATGAATATGAGCAGGCTGTTCAGTCTATTGACAAGGATGAGCAGGCTGCAAACGCCAACAAAATTGTTGAAGTACTCAAGAATTTTGGTATAGAGATCAGTTCTATAAAGGCTACGGTAGGTCCTACTATCACTTTGTATGAGATTACTCCTGCTCCCGGAATAAGAATATCAAAAATTAGAAATCTTGAAGACGATATTGCGATGAGTCTTTCGGCTTTGTGTATCCGTATCGTTGCTCCTATACCTGGTAAGGGTACCATTGGTATTGAGGTTCCTAACAAGCATAAGCAGATAGTGCCTATGGCATCCTTGCTTAACAGCCGTAAGTATAAGGAGACGGATATGGCGCTGCCGCTTGCTTTGGGAAAGACCATTTCCAATGAGGTGTATATGGTCGACATGGCGAAGATGCCTCACCTGCTTGTTGCCGGTGCTACAGGTATGGGTAAATCTGTTGGTCTGAATGCAATTATTACTTCATTGCTGTATAAGATGCACCCAGCATATCTCAAGTTCGTGATGGTTGACCCTAAAATGGTAGAACTCAGTCTTTACAGCGTTCTTGAGAAACATTTCTTGGCAAAGCTTGACGGTGAAGATGAACCAATCATAACAGATGTAAGCAAAGTGGTACGTACGTTGAAGTCGCTTTGCGTTGAGATGGATAATCGTTACAAACTGTTGCAGATGGCGTCGGTGCGTTCTGTAAAGGAATATAATGAAAAATTCCTCAACAAGGAGTTGCTGCCTACAAAGGGGCATCGTTTTATGCCTTATATTGTCGTGATTATTGACGAGTACGGCGATTTGATGATGACTGCCGGCCGAGAGGTTGAGCAACCGATTGCCCGTATTGCCCAAAAGGCGCGTGCGGTGGGTATTCATATGATTATAGCTACCCAGCGCCCTACAACAAATATCATTACAGGTACCATTAAGGCGAACTTCCCGGCGCGTATGGCATTCCGAGTGATATCTGTTATCGACTCGCGTACAATTCTTGACCGTTCGGGTGCAAACCAGTTACAGGGACGAGGCGATATGCTTTTTCTTGCAGGAAATGATCCGGTGCGTGTGCAATGTGCTCTTGTTGAGACCAAGGAGGTTGAACGCGTTTGCGCTCATATTGCCAAGCAGCAGGGATATCAGACTGCATATATATTGCCCGAACCTGATGAATCCATGGAAATGGGTGGTGACGGTGGTGCTCCGCGCGGTGAAATTTCGTCGGACAAGCTTGATCCGTTGTTTGCAGAGGCTGCACGTACGGTTGTGTTGGCACAGCATGGCTCTACCTCTCTTATACAGCGTAAATTCAATGTCGGATTTAACCGTGCTGGCCGTATTATGGATCAACTTTGTCAAACCGGTATTGTTGGCGAGCAGGAGGGTAGTAAGCCGCGTCAGGTGTTATGTGCTGATGAGGCTGACCTTGAATTCCGTTTGAAATCTTTGCTGAACTGATTACATGTTGTTATGAAAAACATATTTCTTTTTCTTTTGTTGTTCCCGTTGTATGGCAGTGCGCAGTTGCTTGATGCCGATGCCATTCTTGACAAGGCAGTAGGTGTTATGAAATCCGATGCTCCGTTGCAGATGGATTATTCATATACTGTTTATGATGAGGATGATGCTGTGGTGATGAAAGATAAAGGAATCATGAGGCTTGACGGCAACCGTTATTCGCTTGTTATGGACAAGATGGGTGTGTGGTGCGATGGCGAGACACAATGGAGCTATATGCTTGAATTGGATGAAATTTATATTACTGATTCGTCGTCGGACGAGGCGGAAAATCTCTCTCCTTTATTTATTATGGAGAATTACCGCCAAGGATGCTCCAAAGAGGTAGAGAAACAGGGTGGTGTCACTTTTGTTACATTGAACACACCGGCCGGTTGTGATATTGAAAAGGTTGTGATTGGCATCGATTCTGAAAGCTACAGGCTTGAATCTTTGAAAATTTTCATGCCGGAGCAAGGACACATTGCAATTGTACTTGATAAATACCAAATAAAGTGTAATTTTGCAACAGAAGTGTATAAATGTCCGGTAGAGGATTTTCCTGATGCGGAAATTGTAGATATGAGATAATAAGACAAAATATAAGATTATGGATATTAATAAGACTAAATGTTTGGTGATTGGTTCAGGCCCTGCCGGTTATACAGCAGCGATATATGCATCACGTGCTAACTTGTCACCTATTCTTGTTGAAGGTATGCAACCTGGTGGTCAGTTGACTCAGACAACTGTCATTGAGAACTTTCCCGGCTTCCCTCAGGGAATTACTGGTCCCGAATTGATGGAGAATATGCGTCAGCAGGCAATAAATGTTGGTGCTGATATACGCTCGGGTAGTGTTGTTGATGTTGATTTTGAAGAACAACCATACAAGGTGACACTTGATGACGGTAAGGTTCTTGAAGCAGAGACTGTAATTGTGGCTACAGGTGCTGCTGCAAAATATCTTGGTCTTTCCGACGAGGTTAAGTATCAGGGCATGGGTGTAAGTGCATGTGCTACCTGTGACGGCTTCTTCTATCGCAAGAAGATTGTTGCTGTTGTCGGCGGAGGTGATACTGCATGTGAGGAGGCTAATTATCTTGCATCGCTTGCAGCAAAAGTGTATCTGATTGTCCGTAAGCCATTCTTACGTGCCTCAAAGGCTATGCAGGACAGAACTTTGAGTAATCCTAAAATCGAGGTCCTTTTTGAGCATAATACAGAAGGCCTGTTTGGTGAGGATGGTGTTGAAGGTATACATCTTGTATCTCGCAAGGGTGAAGCGGATGAAAAGCACTACGACCTTGCTATCGATGGTTTCTTCCTTGCAATTGGTCATAAACCAAACAGTGATGTCTTCAAGAAATATCTCAAGACTGATGAGACAGGCTATTTTGTTCCGGCGGATGCGAGCGGTGTAAAGACACTTGTTCCCGGTATATTCGTAGCTGGTGACGTTGCTGATCCTCATTACCGTCAGGCGATCAATGCTGCTGCCAGTGGCTGTCGTGCGGCTATGGAGGCTGAACGTTATTTGTCAAGCAAGTAAATCATATAAGCATTATTTGGCGAAGGAGTGTCTGCTCCTTCGCTTTTTTATATGAATATATAATAAGGATAGGAAAATAATTATCGAAAAGTTTTACAAGATAGAAAATATTTCCTATCTTTGCACCCGATTTAGTCCGAAGGGGTTTGAGAAGACAGGCTCACGAAGAGCATGCACCTCACGGAATTCACAATAAAAGCGATAAAATTAAATGTACGCAATTGTTGAGATTAATGGACAGCAGTTCAAGGCTGAGGCTGGTAAGAAGCTGTTCGTGCACCACATCAAGGGTGCTCAGAATGACACAACAGTGGAGTTTGACCGCGTGTTGTTGTTGGATAAGGA
>JAZQTU010000024.1:0-39601 GCA_045630965.1 Bacteroidaceae bacterium
GCAAGAACAACCGATACGATAGCACTGTCACGTATATCTTCAGCCATGCTTGGACCAACCTTCTGTGAACTGATGATTGAACCACCTGCATGGTTGTCATAATCGCGGAATGTCTCCAATGTCAAGCCCTCGCTCAACAAACCACCCTCCATGAATGAATCATAAAGGAACTGTGCAATCTTGTCATCGGCAACAGTTGCTGTATCATTGATCATATAGTTTGTTGTAACGCGGATTGTTTTACCGTCGGTACCAAGAGCGATTGCCTGTACATTATCCTCGGTAATCTTCTTTTTCAACAAATCGCGTACAGTCTCAGGCTCAACCTCTTTCTCGAACTGAACAACGAAGTTACGTCCACCGGTGAAGTCGATTGACTGGCTCAAGCCACGCACTGCAAATGAAGTAACAACTGCAACAACAGCAACAGCAACAATTATGAATGTCTTCTTAGAGATTCCAATGAAGTTGAAGTTTGTATCTCTCATCATCTTCTCCGAGAACTTGGTTGTAAATGTCAAGTTCTGCAACTTACCCTTGTTCATGAAGTGCTCATAGATAACACGTGTAACGAACACTGCTGTAAAGAATGAGCAGAGAAGACCGATAATCAATGTTGTAGCGAAGCCCTTGATAGGACCTGTACCGAAGTTGAACAGAATAATACCTGTTATAATTGATGTAAAGTTAGAGTCAAAGATTGCTGAGAATGCGTTCTTATAACCGTCAGCAAGTGCAAGGCGTGTATTCTTACCACCACGCAACTCCTCCTTAGCACGCTCATAGATAAGTACGTTAGCATCTACAGCCATACCCAATGTCAAAACTATACCTGCGATACCTGACATTGTAAGAGCAGCCTGGAACGATGCCAAGATACCCATTGTAAAGAATAGGTTAAGCAAAAGTGCAAGGTTAGCGATAGAACCTGGGATTACACCGTAGATTGCACACATGTAAATCATAAGAAGGATAAACGCAACAATGAAAGAAACGATACCCTGCTCGATAGACTTCTGACCAAGTGAAGGACCTACAACCTCTTCTTGTATAATACGTACGGGAGCTGCCATCTTACCTGAACGAAGCACGTTAGCCAAGTCCTGAGTAGCTTCAATTGTGAAATTACCAGTAATCTGTGAACGACCACCGGGGATTTCGCCCATTACATTAGGAGCACTATAAACATAACCGTCAAGAACGATTGCTATAGAACGGTTGATATTCTTCTTTGTCAATGTAGCCCATTTTCTTGATCCCTCTACGTTCATCTGCATATCAACACATGGAGCACCATTGTTATCAAAGCCGGCTTTTGCGTCAGCAATAACATCACCTGCAAGAGGAGCAGCACCGTTACGCTCAGTCAACTTGATTGCATTCAACTCATAGTAGCTCTTTGTTGAATCAGCCTCATAAGCCTCAACGCTCCACATCAAACGCAAATCGCGTGGAAGAACCATTTTGGCATCAACGCTGGCAAGCATATTATTGATAGCTGCAGTATCGTTGTAGTGAGCAACAGCAACTGTACACTGTGAGCCATATGCACCACGCAAACGTGACATCAAAGGAGATACTACAGAATCAGAAGATGCTTTTGCAATTCTTTGATCAAGTTCCTCAAGTGCAGGGAAAACAACCTTTGCGATTTCATCATTTGAATAAGTTTCCCAGAACTCCAAGTTTGCAGAACCCTGCAACAACTTACGAACACGCTCAGGTTCCTTAACACCAGGAAGCTCAATCATGATACGTCCCATACCACCCTCAACTGCCTGAATGTTAGGCTGAACAACACCGAAGCGGTCGATACGTGAACGTAACACGTTGTATGAATTGTCAACAGCAGCCTTAACCTCTTCGCGGATAACAGACTCAACCTCTGCATCGGTAGAGCTTTGAGAGATTCTCTCCTTCAAATCGTAAGTTGCAAAAATAGAAGCCAACTTACTACCTGGAGCTGCTTTATGATACTCATTCACGAAAGCTGTGATATAATCACCGCCATTGATTGTGGCAACACGTGCATTTTCCAATGCTGTTTTGAAAGCCTCATCCTCCTTATTGCCGGCCAAAGCCTTAACAATGTCAGGTACAGAAACCTCCATAATTACATACATACCACCTTTAAGGTCCAAACCAAGACCAATCTCTAATTCGCGGCACTCCTTCAAAGAGTAGATTCCAAGCCAAACCTTCTTGTTCTGCATTGAATCCATGTAGTGCTTGCTATCCTGAGATTCTTCGGCCTTACCAGCATGATAGCTGGTAACAACAGAGAATGACAAATAGAACAAACATACAAGTGTCAGCAGTACTGCGAAAACTTTTACAAATCCTTTGTTCTGCATTTTTATTAAATTTTATTGTGATTTATTCTGTTTCTTTTGACAAAATCGCGCAAATATAATGTTTTTTTCTCAAAGTGTATGCCTTTTGTCATGTTTTTATCAACACACATTAATAAAAAAGAGAAAAAACGCAGTCTAAAACAAAAAAGCAGGCATCGTACCGACGAGACCTGCCTTATAACTGTAAACGATTGGTTTGCCTATTACTTTGAAGATGCGTCGAAAAGGCGCTTCTTCTCCCCTTCGCTCAACGATGAGTATCCACCTTTCTTGATTTTCTCCAGAATGCTGTCTATTTCGGTCTCTGAAGCCTTTTTGCGGGCATTGTATTCATAGTCAGCAGTACGCCTGCCTGCCGTATACTTGAATTTTGTCATTTTCCTGCGTGCAGTGCCTTTTAGCCCTTTACTAAAAAACATTGTAAACCAGTCTATCGGCTTATTGACAACTGCAGTCACATCCACACCCTTATTGAGCATATAAGCCACCAACCAACCGGCAACTGCACCGCCAAGATGGGCAAAATTACCTCCGGCATTATTACCGGCAAGCATGAATACAGATATGGCAACAGTTATAGCAGCGAATGTAGAAAGCTTCACGCTACCCACCAGCAAAAGATTTATCCTATACCCAGGATTACGCACTGCAGAAGCAACCACTATTGCTATAACAGAGGCCGACGCTCCTACAAGAAATGAATTGTCGACATACGAAGCAAAATAGGGGAAAATATTATATGCCAACACAAAAGCAACACCGCCTGACAATCCACCCAGGATGTATGTACCAACGAAATGGCGGACCGAATAGAAATCAAGGAATATCCGGCCAAAAAAATAGAGGGCGAACATATTCCAAAGGATATGCATAAAGCCTTGGTGCATGAACATGTATGTAAACAATGTCCAGGGACGGTGCATAAGCAACCACAACGACGACGGCAATTCAAAATAACGCACAAAAGAATTACCGGCATCCACGACATTGGACAACACCGAAAAAACACCGATTAAAACAACAATTATATACACCGCAACATTGACGTATATATATTTGCCAACGATATTCTGAAACTTGAATTTTTGTAATAGATCCTTAAACATACGGCCCTCCGATTTCTCCTTTCTTACGCCACAATAATATCAGCACCAGACCAAAAAGCATACCGCCAAGATGGGCAAAATGCGCTACACCGTCAGGCGTTCCTGCAACACCCATATACAATTCGATTACTGCATAGCCAATAACGAAAAATTTAGCTTTTATCGGGAATGGTATTGGGAAAATATACATTCTTTCGTTCGGAAAGAGCATTCCGAAACCAAGCAATATGGCATACACAGCACCTGACGCACCGACAGTCTGCATATTAAGCACAATGTTAAGTTCTGCAAGCTGTGGCAATATAAAATTCTTTCCTTCACGCAAAGCCGCAGCCCCCTCTTCAAAGACCAGCCTGACCAATTCGGCATCCATTCCGTCGACCACCGTGAAATACCTTACCGCTCCTATAAGTTCCTGTACAAGTCCTGCTCCGACTCCCGCAACAACATAAAAAATCAAGAAGCGCTTTGGTCCCCACACAAATTCCAGAGTACGTCCGAACATAAAAAGAGCGAACATATTGAAAAACAGATGAGTAAAGCCACCGTGCATAAACATGTATGTTACCAGCTGATAGGGATGAAACTCTTCTGACATAAAGAAATGCAATCCCAAAATATTGTTCAGGTCAACACCGTTCTTTTCGGCGACTAGAAGCGCCAAAAACATCAGCACATTTATGGCAAGAAGATTTTTTGTAACTACAGGTATTCTATCCATGATTATATTCGTAAAACAATTGCAAAGATAATACAAAGCAGCGATTTTAACTTTCCAAAATGCCAATCAAGTTTATTATTTTAATTTTATATAACTATTTTTCGTTTTTTAGAAGTGTTTGAAACAAGAAAACGATATATATTTCGTAACTTTGTAGTTGCTTTAGCAAAGAAACGACAACTGATAAAGGATAAAAATAAAAAAACAAATAGAATGAATATCGAAACATCATTGGTACAGAGTGTAGTAGAGGCAATCAAGAACCTCTATGGCGCCGATTTCAGCGCAGAAAAGATCCAGTTGCAGAAAACACGTAAGGAGTTTGAAGGAGATTACACAGTTGTTGTATTCCCTTTCCTTGCACTTTCAAAGAAACGCCCAGAAGAGACCGCACAGGAGATTGGAGAATATTTGAAAAACAATGTATCTGCAATCTCCTCATTCAACGTTGTAAAAGGCTTCCTTAACCTTGCAATTTCACCAAGCTACTGGGTTAATCTCCTCGATGAAATCAACAAAAACGAAAAATGGGGTATCACTCCAGTAACAGAGAATTCTCCGCTGGTAATGGTTGAATACTCTTCACCAAACACAAACAAGCCACTCCACTTGGGACACATACGTAACAACCTGCTCGGTTACGCACTCTCAAACATCATTGAGGCAAACGGCAACAGAGTTGTAAAGACAAATATTGTCAACGACCGCGGTATCCACATATGCAAGTCGATGCTTGCGTGGCTTAAATGGGGAGAAGGCGAAACTCCAGCAAGCAGCGGCAAGAAGGGCGACCACCTCATAGGCGACTACTATGTAGCATTCGACAAGCACTACAAGGCTGAATTGAACGAGCTCATGGAAAAGGGCATGAGCAAGGAAGAGGCAGAAGCAGCTTCGCCGCTTATGGCAGAGGCACGCGATATGCTGGTCAAATGGGAGGCCGGTGACAAAGAGGTGCGCGCACTTTGGGAAAAGATGAACAATTGGGTATACGAAGGCTTTGACGAGACATACAAGCGTCTTGGCGTTGATTTTGACAAGATATACTATGAAAGCGACACATACCTCGTAGGTAAGGAGACCGTTCTCGGCGGATTGGAGAAAGGAATATTCTACCGCAGAGAGGACGAGTCGGTTTGGGCAGACCTTACAAACGATGGACTTGATGAGAAGTTGTTGTTGCGCAGCGACGGCACATCGGTTTACATGACACAGGATATCGGTACAGCGCAGCTACGTTTCCGAGACTACGCTATTGACAAGATGGTTTACGTTGTGGGCAACGAACAGAACTACCATTTCCAGGTATTGTCACTCTTGCTTGACAAGCTCGGTTTCTCATGGGGTAAAGGCCTTGTGCACTTCTCATACGGCATGGTAGAGCTCCCCGAAGGCAAGATGAAGAGTCGCGAAGGAACTGTGGTAGATGCCGATGACCTTATGGACGAAATGATTAGAACAGCCCGTGAAACTTCAGAAGAGCTCGGTGGTAAACTGAACGACCTCACAGACGAAGAGAAGGCAGACATCAACCGCATAATAGGACTCGGAGCCTTGAAATATTTCATGCTCAAGGTAGATGCACGCAAGAACATGCTCTTCAACCCCAAGGAGTCAATCGACTTCAACGGCAACACAGGACCATTCATCCAATACACATACGCACGTACACGTTCTATCGAGCGCAAGGCAATAGAGGCTGGCTTTGAGAGAAGCGATGCAAGACCGGAGAGTGTAAGCGATAAGGAGTGTGCAATCATACGCATGCTCAATGACTTCCCCACTGTTGTTAAACAGGCTGGAAACGACTATTCACCATCGGGCATTGCCAACTACGCATACGAACTTGCCAAGGAATACAACCAGTTCTATCACGACTTCAGCATACTCAAGGAGGAGAATGAGGCCATAAAGTCGTTCAGAATAGAGCTTACACACAATGTAGGCAAGGTAATAAAGAATGCCATGAACCTTTTGGGTATTGAAGTTCCCGAAAGAATGTAATCACAAACAGTATGGCAAAAAAGAGGTTCTATGTAGTGTGGAGCGGACTCGTACCCGGCATATACAGCAGCTGGGACGAGTGTCAAGAACAGATAAAGGGCGTCAAACAGACTCTTTACAAATCATTTGACACTCTTGAAGAGGCCGAACGGGCATACAGCTCTTCTCCGCACGATTACATAGGACAAGGCGAAAAGAGGGAGAAGAGAAACACGACCGGAAGTTTCCCGAATGAGGTATTGCTGAACGCTCTCGCTGTTGATGCAGCATGTAGCGGCAACCCGGGAGCAATGGAATACAGAGGAGTATATGTGGGTACCGGAGAGGAGATTTTCCATTTCGGCCCCATGTACGGAACAAACAATATTGGAGAGTTTCTCGCTATAGTACACGGCTTGGCACTACTCAAGCAACGAGGTATAGAGCTTCCGATTTATTCCGACAGCAGAAATGCTCTGCTTTGGGTTAAAGGCAAACAATGCAAAACCAAGCTCCCCAAAGACCACAGGAGTGAAGAGTTGTTCAAATACATTGAGCGCGCCGAAAAGTGGCTGAAAGAGAACCGTTATTCGACTCCTCTTCTCAAATGGGAGACCGACAAATGGGGTGAAATCCCAGCCGACTTCGGCAGAAAATAATCAGGCATGAACAATTGATATCTGAAGCCGTTCTGTAACAGAAAAGGATATCCTACATTCATTCAAGATACAACACATGGCAACAATAATATTTCCGTCACCAATATTCGGACCGGTCAAAAGCCGTCGCCTTGGAATATCATTGGGAATAAACCTACTGCCCGATGACGGCAAGGTTTGTACCTTCGATTGCCTGTATTGCGAATGCGGTTTCAACGCCACGCACCGTACAAAGAAAAAATTCCCTACACGCCATGAGGTTGCCACTGCACTTGAGAATAAACTGAAAGATATGGCAGAGAAAAACGAATTCCCCGACGTTCTGACCTTTGCCGGAAACGGAGAACCAACAGTACATCCCGAATTTGATGCCATAATAGACGACACTATAGCCCTAAGGAACAGATATTGCCCCAATGCAAAGATAAGCGTACTCTCCAATGCCACACTCATAACAAGAGAGAACGTATTCAAAGCACTTGAAAAGGTAGACAACAACATCCTGAAGCTCGACACTGTTGACAGCAACTACATATCATTCCTCGACCGCCCGACAGGTATATATGATATAACAAGAATCATTGAACGCATGAAGGCTTTCAATGGTAAAGCTGTGATACAGACAATGTTCCTGAAAGGGAATGTAAACGGCATTGATGTGAACAACACCGGGGACAGTCATGTACTTCCTTGGATAGAGACAATAAAAAGCATTGCCCCCCGCGAAGTCATGATATACACAATTGACCGTGAGACACCGCAGGAAGGCTTGTTAAAGGCCACACACGAGGAACTTGACCGCATCGTGGCCATGCTTGAAAAAGAGGGAATCAAAGCCAGCGCCTCATATTGAGGCACTTCACATCAAAAGCCGAAGTAGGAAGCCAAGCCAAGATAAGAGGCTGTTATCAAGGCATATCGAATGAGTTTACCGACTGCCATAACAATAATCACCTTCACCTTGTTTACGCGCAGGATACCAAGAGTTATCAGCAACGCCTCGCCAAGCGCCGGAACAAAAGAGAATGCCGCAGCCCAATAGCCATACTTCTGAATTATACGGTCGGCACGTTTCATCTGTTTCTCGGGTACATGGAAGAATTTCAACAACCACTCCTTGCTCGCCAGCGAACCAAGCATAAAACAGGTTATGCCACCCAGCGTATTGCCAAGGGTAGCCACAAGAGTTATACCCACAGCATTTAGCCCCAAACCAAGAAATATTACCAACAGGACCTCACTTGCTATTGGTACAACAGTTCCGGAGAGGAAAGAGAGCATACCCATTCCCCAATAACCATAATCTTTGAAAAATTCTATAAGTGTTTCAACCATAAACTAAAAGGCACCATAAGGAGCCATATTATATTAATGACAACAAAATAATATCTCGAAAACAATGTATTTTTCAATGAATATATATATGTCAGCATAATGCCGGTAACAGGCAGACTCCATATATAATATATATTAAAATCACTTCCACAAAGAAGTTCAAGCAGCAGAAGATAGGCTTCAAATAAAGCAAAGAAGCGCAGCCTTTTCCTCAACAATGGCTTGCCGGGCGATGCCGAACCGGAAAAGAGCAGAACAAAGGGAAGTAGAACAGACAGTTCTGCAAGCAAGACAATTGAACCGAACAACGAAGGAAACTGGAATTCAATAGACTTAAGATACCCCAATGGAGCCTCAAAGAGACCCGCTGTACCTATTGTATCATGCAAAATATAATCAACGCCGAACAAGAACCAGTACGGTGTAAGCAACCCAAGCAGAATAGCCAACACCTCCTTCACTCCCGCCAAAGACAACATTGCAACGTACAACACGAACGGTAGGAGCAACATAATGAAGGGTGGATACAGCATTGTCGCCAGCCCAAACAACAGAAACGCCGAGAACAAGGTATAACGGTTATCCTTTCCCTGAGTACATGAAAAAAGACGGTACAGCACAAGCAGAAACAAGAGCAACGACAAAGCCGGCTCAACGCAACCATGTACAAAAATTGACACACCCGGCAAAAAGAGCAACAAAGGAAATTGCCATCTTATACGATGGTCAAATATATACAACGACGACCATACTACTGCAGACACGGCAAAACAAGCGAACGTGATGCACCTTGACACCACGTTCCCTATTTCCAGACCATATACACATACATCGTTTACAGGACGGTCAAACAACATCCCGACGAGCCACATTACAACCGACACGCCAAGAAGTACCAACGAGGTATACCTGCCCGATACGAAACGTCCCTGCAACGACTTACTGTAAGTCAAAACCTATATCTCCTCTAAAATATTTCTTTTCGTAATTGATTGCATTGGCCGAACGGAATGACTTTTCAAGAGCCTCTTCGCGAGTTGCGCCATAAGAAACAGCTGCTATTACACGTCCGCCGGCAGTCACTACATTGCCATCCTTTTCAGCAGTACCGGCATGGAACAGGATACTCTCCTTTACATTCTCGAAGCCGGTCATGACAAATCCCTTTTCATACTCCTCGGGATAACCTCCTGAAACGAGCATCACGCAAACAGCATTACGCTCATCGAACTCAACTGTTGTACCAGCCAATGTTCCTGCAGCCACCTTTTCAAAGAGTTCAACAATATCACTCTTAAGACGTAGCATCACCGATTCGGTTTCAGGGTCACCCATACGAACATTGTACTCAATGACCATAGGTTCTCCCTCAACATTTATAAGGCCAAAGAAGATAAAGCCCTTATACAGCAACTCATCCTTTACAAGACCGTCAACAGTTGGTTTGATAATTCTATCCTCAACCTTTTTCATCCATTCGGGAGTAGCGAATGGTACCGGAGAGATAGAGCCCATACCACCGGTGTTCAGTCCGGTATTTCCCTCACCAATCCTCTTGTAGTCCTTTGCTTCGGGAAGTATAACATAGTCTTTACCGTCTGTCAACACAAATACAGAACATTCAATACCGTCAAGGAACTCCTCAATGACAACTGTTGCTGATGAATCGCCGAACATACCGTCGAACATCTCATCGAGGCTTTTCTTTGCCTCTTCAAGTGTAGAAAGGATAAGAACGCCCTTGCCAGCACAAAGACCGTCAGCCTTCAATACATATGGTGCTTTCAAACCCTCAAGGAAACGGTAAGCCTCTTCCTTTTCTGCTGCAGTAAATGCCTTGTATGCCGCAGTAGGTATAGCATGACGTTGCATAAAGTCTTTTGCAAAACTCTTGCTACCTTCAAGTTCTGCAGCACCTTTGGTAGGTCCTATGACAGCAATATTCTTGAGGCGCTCATCGGCCTGAAAATAGTCATATATACCCTTTACCAATGGATCCTCGGGACCAACCACAACCATTTGTACTCCATTTTCAAGAACAAACGCAGCAATTGCTTCAAAGTCTGTAACCTTGATATTTACATTCTCTCCAACCTCCTTTGTTCCAGCATTACCCGGTGCGATATACAATTTCTCAACCTTTGGACTTTGAGCAATTTTCCATGCAAGGGCATGTTCGCGACCACCGCTACCTAAAAGCAATATTTTCATAGTTATGATTATTTAGCTATTATTGATTCTTAACTCTTTTTCCGCCACGCAATGGTTTGAAATCACCCTGCTTGCGACCGTACTCCTTCTTGGCAGGCTTGCCTGCACGCGACTCCGGCTTACCACCGCGTGAGTATGGACGTGCATCGTCCCTTTTTCTATTGTCACGTGCAGCGGGGCGTCCCTCTCCACGAGCAGCACCGTTATATTTGCGTGGTGCGTCATTACCACGTTCATTGTCACGACGTTCGTAATTGCGCGGTCTCTCATTATCGCGTTCGTTGTCACGACGCTCCTCGTTGTACTTTTTGCGCTGTACATTCTTTCGAGACCTGTATGAATCAAAGTATGACTCCAATTCACGACGGCGACGCATTGACTCGCTATCAATCTCACTTGAGAAGTTGTCGGCTTCACGTTCCTTACGTGGAGGACGCTGTTCACCATCGGCACCGGTCAAGCGAGACTTGCGTTTTAGAGGAGCAAAATCTTTCTTCAAGGCATTGCCCTCATCACGGAATCCCTTATACTTTCCCTGGAAGAGTTCGTACTTGCGGAACTCGCAATCGAGATCACCATTGTACAACGGTATACGTGCCGAAGCCTTGAGACCGATAGAATCGAAACAGTCATAACTGCTGCTTATTACCCACGCCTCGTTACCCTGGAAAGAGTGCTTTAGACGAGAACCCAGTTCCTTATATATGTTCAAAAGATTATCAAGTACAAGACGCTCACCATAAGGAGGATTGACAATCATCATTGAACGCTCCGCTGGCTCAACAAAGTCCTTGATGTCACGACACTCAATCTCAATAATGTCGCCCATCATTGCCGACTTTACATTACGGCGTGCACAAGCAACCATGCGACCGTCTACATCGTAACCGTATATCTTATGCTTGAATTCACGCTCTGCCGAATCATCCTCATATATTGAGCGGAATAGGTCGCTGTCAAAATCTTTCCATTTTTCAAAGGCATATCCCTGACGGAACACACCCGGTGCAATATTGCGCGCAATGAGCGCAGCCTCAATGGGGATAGTACCAGAACCACACATTGGGTCGATAAGGTCACATTCGCCAGTCCAGCCCGTAAGCATGATCATACCGGCAGCGAGCACCTCATTGATAGGAGCGGCACCAGTCTCGACACGATAGCCACGTCGATGCAATGACTCACCAGAACTGTCAAAGGCAAGAGTACAATCCTCGCCTGCAATATGAATATGGAATACAAGGTCTGGGTTATTGAGACGTACCGAAGGACGTCTGCCATGCTTCTCATTGAAATAATCGGCAATGGCATCCTTTACACGATATGCCACGAATTTCGAATGACGGAACACATCACTGTAAACCACAGAATCGACCGAGAATGTAGAACCCCAATCAAGATATTGTTCCCAATCAACTGCCTTTATAACCTCATATACCTCGTCGGCACTTGACGCCTTGAAGTGCATTATCGGTTTCAGAATACGGACTGCTGTACGAAGGTGGAAATTAGCCTTATACATAAGCGCCTTGTCACCTGTGAACGAAACCATACGACGTCCTATCTGGACGTTGTTTGCACCAAGAGCTACCAGCTCTTTTGCCAAGACCTCCTCAAGCCCCTGAAAGGTCTTTGCGATCATTTCAAATTCTCCCATAAAACTGTCAAAAAGATATCAGGAAAAAAGCTTCCCAAATATTTTACAAAGTAACAAAAAAAAGCGATGCAAATCAATAGGGGAGGCCCGATATTTGGATTTGCATAACAATATGGCATGACAGAGACAACCTCTATCATGCCATATTCTCGCCTATCTTCATCTTGGCATCGTTAAGAAACTTTCGTATATCACGTTCGTTACCCTTCTTGCAAATCATAAGCACATCATCGGTATCTACGACAACAAGGTCTTCCACACCTTGCATCACAACCAGTTTGTTTTTGGGAAGTACCACCATATTGTCATGGCTGTCGTACTTCAATGTCTTGCAACCCAAGAACACATTACCGTCACAGTCCTTGGGGAGAGTACCATAAAGAGTATCCCATGTTCCAATATCGGCCCAACCGAACTCCCCTACAGCCATATGCACATTGTCGGCACGCTCCATGACCGTCATATCAAAGGAAGCCGTAGGAAACGAGGTATAGAGTTCATACGCCTGCTTACGGCGCTGCGCACGGTCAGGTATACGTTCATATATATCCTCAAGCACACCCATCATTTCGGGCAAGCAACGCGACATGGTGTCTATTATAGACTGGACATTCCATATATATATGCCTGAGTTCCAATAGAACTCACCGCTATCCACAAACACGCGCGCAAATTCTATAGCCGGTTTCTCGGTAAATGTCCTCACCTTGTAGAAAAGCCCGTCCACGATATCTCCTTCGGCCTGAATATAGCCGTAACGGGTTTCGGGGCACGACGGTTTTATTCCTATGACCACAAGTTTATCACTGTCGGTAACAAAATCAAAACCACGGCTCACAGTCTCAATGAATTTATCCTCGTTAAGAACCAACTGGTCACTCTGCGCAACAACAATATTGGCTTTTGGATTAAGAGCGCGTATATGACATGCAAGATTGGCAATGCTTGGAGCTGTTCCGCGGAAAGCCGGCTCGTGCACCACCCTCTCCCTAGGCACATCGGGCAACTGTTCATGCACCATGGAGGTATAATCGACATGTGTTGATATTATTATATTTTCTGGCGGAACTATACGCGAATACCTGTCATATGTCTGTTGCAACAGAGTTCTGCCACAGCCCAGAACATCCAGAAACTGCTTTGGGCAAGCCTTACGGCTCATAGGCCACAGACGCGTACCCAAACCACCAGCCATTATAACGCAATAATTATTACTGTTCATTGCCACATTTTTATTTCATACCGCGAGTATAACATTTTTATCGCAGAATAAAAAGCATTTAAGTTTCTTTTACACAATGGGAGGGTAAACAGCAGAACGGCAAAAGAATACAAATATTGTCACAATAACTATAGTAGCGGAGCTACCAGCACTTGTATTGCGAACCATGTCATTCTGAAAATGAGCAACGAGGAACGTATTGAGGAAAACTGATATGCTAGACCAAGATTATTCCCCAAAAAACGAAATAGGTTTTGATTGGAAAATCAAAACCTATTTCGATATCTTCTTTTTTTTAGAATTCCGCGTTATTTGGAGTACGTGGGAAAGGTATCACGTCACGAATATTCGACATACCTGTCACGAAGAGCAATAGACGCTCAAAACCGAGACCGAAACCAGAGTGAGGGCATGAGCCATAACGGCGGGTGTCAAGATACCACCACATATCCTTCATTGGGATATTCATCTCTTCGATACGTGTCAACAACTTGTTGTAATCAGCCTCACGCTCCGATCCACCGATGATTTCACCGATTTTTGGGAAGAGTACGTCCATTGCACGTACAGTCTTGCCATCCTCGTTCTGCTTCATGTAGAATGCCTTGATATCCTTTGGATAGTCGGTAAGGATTACAGGACGCTTGAAGTGTGTCTCAACAAGATAACGCTCATGCTCCGATGCCAAGTCTACACCCCAATAAACAGGGAACTCGAACTTATGACCTGCAGCTACAGCATCCTCAAGGATCTTGATACCGTCAGTATAGCTCAAACGAACGAATTCTGTATTCACGATTGAACGTAAGCGCTCAATAAGTTCCTTGTCGAACATGTTATTGAGGAATGTAATATCCTCCAAGCAGTTGTCAAGTGCCCACTGTACACAATACTTGATAAACTCCTCAGCAAGTTCCATATTGTCATAGATGTCATTGAAGGCAACCTCGGGCTCAATCATCCAGAACTCAGCAAGGTGACGTGGGGTGTTTGAGTTTTCGGCACGGAATGTAGGACCGAATGTATATATCGCGCCCAATGCTGTAGCAGCCAACTCACCTTCAAGCTGACCTGACACTGTAAGGCTTGCCTGCTTGCCGAAGAAGTCGTTGTCATAGATTATGCTACCATTCTCGTCCTTCTTCAAGTCGTAAAGGTTCATTGTTGTAACCTGGAACATCTGACCGGCACCCTCACAATCCGAAGCTGTTATCAGCGGAGTGTGGAAATAGTAGAAACCTTTGTCATGGAAGAACTTATGTATGGCATAAGCCATGTTATGACGTATGCGGAACACTGCGCCGAATGTGTTTGTACGAGGACGCAAGTGAGCCACTGTACGCATGAACTCCATTGTCTGACCCTTTTTCTGCAAAGGATATGTACTGTCACAAGCACCGAGCAACTCAATTTCTGTAGCCTGTATCTCAACTGACTGACCGCCACCGATTGACTCAACCAACATACCGTTTACGCTCAAGCATGCACCTGTAGTAAACTGCTTTACAAGTTCCTCATCGAATTTGTCAGCGTCAATTACAACCTGAACATTATTTATTGTAGAACCGTCATTTAGTGCAACAAAAGCGACCTGTTTGCTACTACGACGGGTTCTGACCCATCCTTTTACATTTACCTCAACACCGGCTTCTTTACTTTTGAGAAGGTCGGAAATTCTTGTACGTTTTATCGTTTTCATACGATTGTTGTGTTATATAAACATGCCCGGGGCATGCTGTTTTGTTTATTATTCGTAAGCGCCCATGCGCAACATATTAACTTCTTTGTCTGTAAGATAACGCCAATCGCCACGACGAAGATTCTTCTTTGTCAAACCTGCGAAAAGCACACGGTCGAGTTTGTTTACCCTGTAGCCGAGGTGCTCGAGCATACGACGCACGATACGGTTCTTTCCAGAGTGTATCTCAATACCGATCTGCGAGCGGTCAGCCTCATTTACATATGTAACCTCATCGGCATATACCGGGCCGTCCTCAAGTTCAATACCGTTCACGAGAAGATCCATGTCGGACATTGCAACGTTCTTGTCACAAGTAACGTGATAGATTTTCTTCTTCATGAATTTGGGATGAGTAAGCTTTGCAGCCATATCTCCGTCATTGGTAAGCAAAAGCACACCTGTGGTATTCCTGTCAAGACGTCCTACCGGATAGATACGTTCCTTACCGATACCGCGCAGACAATCAAGGACTGTCTTACGTTCCTGGGGGTCGTCTACAGTTGTCACGCAATCCTTGGGCTTGTTAAGAAGAACATATACCTTACGTTCAGGATTGATACGCTCGCCGTTGAAACGTACATCATCGTTCGGCGACACCTTTGTACCTAATTCTGTAACGGCAACACCGTTTACTGTTATAAGACCTGCACCAATATAGTTGTCAGCCTCACGACGTGAGCATATACCTGCATTGGAAAGGAACTTGTTAAGACGCAACGGAGCATTAGGGTCAAGCATAGCCTCCTTGTATGCTGCACGTTTCTTTGCGCTGTATTTTGCATTTGGGTCATAAGCACCCTTTCTGTTCACCTTATTGCCGTAACCGCCACGACGCTCTGCACCATAATTGTTCGCAGTTTCGCCACCTGCACGATAGTTGTTCTTGCGGAAACCACCTGTACGTGTTTCACCAGCAGCAGGACGTGACTCACCGGCATAACGGTTATAAGAACCTCTTTCACCTCCGAAACGGTTACCGTCGAAGTCACGGGCATTACGGTCGTATGACCTTCTGTTACCAAAATTTGCACGGGCCTCGCCATCGCGGTTTGTACGACCGTACTGTGGACGTTCTTCACCGTTTGCATTGAAATGAGGACGTCTCTTCAATCTGTTGTCACTGCCGAAATTGGGATTGAAAGATGCTCTTTCACCATTTCCGCGTGGAGCGCCACCATTGTTGCGCTTGTTTCTAAAATCATTCATCTGAAAATATATTTACGAACCTCACGGTCCAAATTAAATCAGTTTATTACAAACCTGTATAAGAATGTGGAGTGATTGCACGAAGTTCCTCCTTCACACTCTCCGGCACATCAAGACCATCAATAAACTGCAATAGAGTATTCTGGTTTATACCCTCATTGGTACGTGTAAGGGCCTTAAGTGCCTCATAAGGATTTGGATAAGCCTCACGGCGAAGAATTGTCTGTATACCCTCTGCACATACACTCCAGCAGTTATCAAGTTCGTCATAGATTGCGCCTTCGTTGAGCAATAGCTTGCGAAGACCTACAAGAGAGCTCTTGATGGCGATGAGCATGTGACCCATTGGAACACCCACATTACGCAACACAGTAGAGTCTGTAAGGTCGCGCTGCAAACGCGATATAGGAAGTTTCATTGACAAGTGGTCAAGAATCGCATTCGCTATACCAAGGTTACCCTCGCTGTTCTCGAAGTCGATAGGATTAACCTTGTGAGGCATAGCGCTTGAACCAACCTCACCGGCTTTTATCTTCTGTTTGAAGAATTCGTTTGAGATATACTGCCAGAAGTCCTTGTCCATGTCCATGATTATGACATTGATACGACGCATAGCATCGAACAGCGCTGCGAGATTGTCATAGTTTGAAATCTGTGTTGTATACTGCTCACGCTGCAATCCAAGATTCTCCTGAACAAATTTGTTGGCGAACGCCTTCCAGTCAATTGAAGAATATGCCACACGGTGAGCATTGAAGTTTCCTGTTGCACCACCGAACTTTGCCGAAATAGTACATCTCTTCAACTCTGCCAACTGTGTTTCCAAACGATATACGAATACCATCACCTCCTTGCCAAGACGTGTAGGAGATGCAGGCTGTCCGTGAGTACGTGCAAGCATCGGAATGTTCTCCCATGCCAAAGCATACTCTCTGAGCTGCGCAATGAGTTCCTCTATTGCAGGATAGTAAACATCATTGAGTGCATCCTTGATTGAGCAAGGCACTGATGTATTGTTGATATCCTGAGAGGTGAGACCAAAATGTATGAACTCCTTGTATGCATCAAGACCGCCAATGGCATCGAACTGCTCCTTTATAAAATATTCTACAGCCTTTACATCGTGGTTTGTAACCTTTTCGATATCCTTTACACGTGTAGCATTGTCAAGAGTAAAATTCTTGTATATCTCACGAAGGCGTGGGAAGAGCGACTTGTCCATGCCCTCAAGCTGAGGTATAGGTAATTCACACAGAGCAATAAAGTACTCTATTTCTACAAAAACACGATACTTGATAAGTGCATACTCAGAAAAATAGCCTGCGAAAGGCTCTGCTTTACCCCTATAACGACCATCGATAGGTGATACGGCTGTCAGAATATTAAGTTCCATTATAGTATTATAAAAAACGTTTTTCTTTACAAAATAGCATAAGCGTGTGAAACACAAAAAAAGTTTTTTACATTTCACAACGAACACAGCCCATTTCTGTACAATTTAAGAATACAAAAATAGTACTTTTTAGCCATAAACACTCATTGCAGACATAAAGTTTATCAAAAAAACAGCACCAACCTGAAATTATCTGATATTTATTCGCTGCAACAAGACAAAAAAATAACCCACGCTTTGCGTAGGTCGGCATCGTGGACGTTGACGGATTCGAACCGCCGACCCTCTGCTTGTAAGGCAGATGCTCTAAACCAGCTGAGCTAAACGTCCATTATTTCAAGTTTTTGGTGGACGTTGACGGATTCGAACCGCCGACCCTCTGCTTGTAAGGCAGATGCTCTAAACCAGCTGAGCTAAACGTCCAATAAGTTGCAATTCTCATTTGCGATGCAAAAGTACTGCAAATTATAACAACCACCAAATATTTTGAACTTTTTTTTGACTCAAATTCAAAAATTTCTCAAAACCCACCGTTTCAAGCAGGCATAAAGGCATATAAACAAGCAAAGAGGAGTGGAACAACCACTACTCTTTGCTCAATATTGTGTAGATTACTTTGCAACCTCAATCACAGCACGACGGTTCAAATACTTTGTGCTGTACTCGCTTGATTCACCCTGACCTACAACAGTTTCAACTTCAGCGCCGTTTGCTCTCAAGATTTCAGCAACAGCCTCGGCACGCTGCAAAGACAACTTCTGGTTGTACTCTTCTGCACCGACTGTATCGGCATAGCCAATGACACGAAGCTTAACACCTGCAGCCTTGGCAGCCTCTGCATACGCCTTGATATTCATTTCCTCTCTCTTTGAGTCAAACTTAGCCTTACCGAATGGGAAGAATGTAGACTGCTTGAGATCAACAAAACGCGGCTGACTTGCAAGCTCGTTATACTTTCTGTTTATATTGTTCAACTGGTTCTTGAGGTTTGCGATTTCACCCTGAGCCTTCTTGTTCTGCTCATTAGCATTGTTCAAATCGTTCTCAAGACCTGCGATGATACCACCATAAATCGCCTGAAGAGCAGGAACATCAACTGCAGGAGTCCAATCGGGCTTGCCAAGACGGAATGTTACACCGGCTGTAGCAGACCACATCATGTCATGACCAGAATAACCTGCCTTTCCGCTGAAACCATTACGGAGGAAGAGACCCGCCAACTCAACATTGACAGCCCAACGCTTTGCTATGCGGAAGGTATTGATAAGACCATAGTTTGCTGTAAGTGTACCGGTAAGAGTTGAACCACCGCCCTCATACTTACGGCCAGCCCAGCCAAAACCTACGTAAGGAATAGCGTTATATATACGGTCTTCCTTGTAACCACAACAAAGGTTTGTCAAGTTGAACAATGCGTCAAAGTGGAAGTTTGCATAAGCATAGTGCTCTGCGTCCTCAAAAGCCTTCACATTCAAACCGCTATAAGCAACTCTCCAACCAAAACCAGGAGTATGCCACTTGCCGGCATATACATTAAGGTTAGGTGAAAGATGCTTGAATGGATTCTCACCATTTGTAACAACACCATTGTAAAGGTTGATACCACCATTTACCGAAACAAACCAGTTTGCGCCGAAACGGTTGGTCTCAACAGAGTGTTTCTTTGTAGGAACCACAATTTCTTCTACGACAGTCTCCTGTGCATAAGAGAACATTGCGATACTGGCTATAGCCAGCGAGATCATAAATTTTCTCATACTTAAACCAATTAATATATTATACTCTTTTCAATTCAGAACAGTCTGTTATAAGAACAGACAATGCATCAAAATGTTTATTCAAATGAATGCCTACAATCAAGACAATCAACAGAATATATTGCAAATATAGATATTTTTCATAAATACGAAGCACCTAAAAAACCCAAAACGCCGTATTGTTAAGTATTTTTAACAATACGCATCAAGTTCACCGTGCAAAAAAACGGTCAATATCCTGATCAGGCATTATATGAATAACAGTATGACCATCAGGAGTCATTGAAGGGGTTGATGTCCTGAACAAATCGCTGACAAGCGTACTCATCTCTTCAGCGGAGAGCAATTGACCGCTAACAATCGCCACCTCTTTCGCCATAGAAAGCGCAATACTGTCATCAAGTTTTGATTTCATATTGTTAGTCTGCTCCATAACTACATGAACTATATCCATAAGCAACTTCGCAGGAGAAAGACCGTCAATACCGGCCGGCACTCCATTGATAGCAAAAGTTCCGGCACCAAGAGAGGAGATATCAAATCCAAGATAAGAGAGTTCATCTTGTATATTCTCGATAGTCACGCTCTCATTAAGTGTAGCTTCGACCCTTTCCGGGAAAAGCAGACCTTGCGAAACGGTATGCTTCTCTTTTATCTGCTCCTTATATTTTTCAAAAAGGACATTTATATGCGCTCTGCGCTGATGCACCCACATGAGTCCCGATTTTACCGGAATTAGTATGTATTGCCCTTTATACTGCGACATAGGAAAAAGTTCATCAACCACGGGAATATCATCAACATCTTCGTTATTCGAAAAGTTCATACTTTCAACCGGCAAATCCTCAAACGGAGACAAGTCCATTGGCCTGCTTTCTCTGACCCCGTCATAAAGGCTCTCCCAAGAGTTTTCATTACTATTCCTGTATTCCGGCATATGATTCTTGAAAGGATTATATCCGGGATTATATGATATACGAGGTGCAGATACTGGCGCATTGTCAACTCCCGAAACATCCATAACCGGGATATCGGGCATATTCTCGTCATCAAAATCAAGACTGGGGGCAGCGTTGAAACGCCCTAAGGATTCACGGACCGCAGCAGAAATGATTTTCCACAAGCTCGGCTCATCCTCAAACTTTATTTCTGTTTTTGTAGGATGTATATTTACGTCAATACGGGATGGGTCAACATTTATACGCAAAAAGAACGGCACCTGTTCACCTTGCGGTATTATATCTTCAAAAGCGCCGTTCACTGCCTTTGCGAAATAGGGGTGACGCATATATCTGTCGTTAACAAAGAAATATTGCAAGGCGCCTTTCTTACGTGAACTTTCCGGTGTACCGACAAACCCTTTCATATCGATCAATGGACTTGCCACCTCAACTTCAACAAGTTGCTGGTTTATCTTTTTGCCGAACAGGTTTACAATTCTCTGTCTGAACGAAGAGGGAGGCAACTGCACTATTTCCGTCCCATTATGCGACAAAGAAAATTCCACATTACAATTAACGAGTGCCACACGCTCAAACTCTGTTACAATATTGTTGAGTTCTGTCTGGGTAGACTTCAGGAACTTACGACGTGCCGGAATATTAAAAAACAGGTTCTTGATCTTAAAGTTACTGCCAACAGGCGCCATGACAGGTTCCTGCATTTCCACCTTGGAGCCGGAAAGCACTATTTGAGTTCCCAACTCATCCTCTTCGCGTCTTGTAACCAATTCAACCTGCGCCACAGCCGCTATTGAAGCAAGAGCCTCACCGCGGAAGCCCATGGTCGTAAGAGCAAAAAGGTCATCGGCGCATCTTATCTTTGACGTTGCATGACGCTCAAAAGAAAGACGAGCGTCGGTTTCGGACATACCTTTGCCGTTATCGATAACCTGTATAAGAGTCCTGCCGCCATCAGAGACAACCACCTGTACTTTTGTAGCACCAGCATCAATGGAGTTCTCCATCAACTCCTTGACTACAGATGCCGGGCGTTGAACGACCTCACCTGCAGCAATCTGGTTCGCCACAGAATCCGGCAACAGTTGTATAATATCTTTCATTTCAATCCTAAACTATAAAATCCAAATTTCTCTCAAGAGATAATATAATATGAAGATGCACACCAACAATGCGGCAACAGCAAAACGGGTTGTCACCTTAGTTCCGTTGGCCTTACGGCGCGCAACGTGGGAGTTCTCATCAGAAAAGGCCCCTTGCAAACGTTCACGGTAATCCTTTTCTTCGGGAGGCAACATACCCAAATCACGCTTGGCATTCTCGACAATCTTGTCAAGTTTTTCCTTACGCTCGTCAACAAATATGTATTTATGATTGAATTTACGCGGTTCACGCATCTTAAACATTCCCATAACCCTCTATTATTTTTTCTTAAAACGTTCCAAGGTCGGCAATGGAATATTGTCACGCCTGATAACCTTAAGCTGCATATCGCCACCCTTGCCACGCCATTCAAAAATATCCTCCTTGCTCAATGGGCGCAGGTTGCCGAACCATGCAAAATTATCAAGGAAACACTCCTCTGGAGGACGTTGTCCCATTGGGTAAAGCACACCTTTAGCCTCTTTGGGTACAAACAGTTTGCTCACTTGCCCCTCTTCAAGATAAGCAACCAGACGCCCGGCTGTTGTCGTATTCATACCAACAAACGTACTGTCGCTGTCATCAATAGGATAAAATATGAGTTCCACGCTACCTATTACCTCCATTTCGTTCATGCGACCATCCTTGAAATAGAATTTCATCTCCTGACCTTTAACCTGATTATAATCAGCTGAGTCTACTGGTTCTGCATACAAGGTCTGGTTAATGACATGGACCCATTCAATCGAAGCTGTGTCCATATACACCTTCACCGTTTCACCCAAAAGTTGTATCCCCTTATTCCATATTATAGGATCCTTGTACATTGTCATACATGTATCACGCGAATCAAAGACAAGAGAATCACATATAGCCTGCATCTCCTTCCCCCATGCACGAACCTTATGAGCCGCTTTTATCTGCCTATACAAGGAATCCGTATCAAGATTGTATGATACAGCCCAAATTGTATCGGCATGCATGAACAGAGAGTCACGTTGCGAATAATCAGTAACTACAGCCCTGCCGGTAACATATGCAGAATCGACGATTTCATTCAGATATGCATATTCTCCGGTCAGCATATTACGGTTAACAGTATCATTGTAAACGATATTTCCGAAAACCTCACTGTATCCATTGCTGATATCATAAAATATAGAATCGGCTGTGACGTCCTTGTTGTCATTATAAAGAACAGAACGGTCAAGCAGAAAAGCCAGACGTTCGGCAGTATTATAACGTCCGCGTTCGGAATATACAACACTCTCATCGCTATACATGTTTGTTGGACCAAGAATTGTAGCGACCTTGTTACCTGTATTATACAGCAAGGTGTCGGACGTCATCTTGAAGTCGGGATGCTGCAGTGTTACGTCTTTTTTGAAAAACGCAATCTTTGAATCGACATTATACTGTCCATAATATGACTCAAGCGTGCTTTCTTCATCGGTCAACGTTCCGTAATTAAAGAAATAGCCTAAATTGACATTACGGTCAAAGTCGAGACTGTCTGTTGTGAGGACTGTATTCTTGTCAATAAGACGTACATTCTCACGCACACGTGCAATATTTGTATTACCATCAAAATCAAGATAGTCACCATAAAGAAAAAGCGTATCTCCCTGTTCCATACGAACATTGCCGAACGCCTTGAAAGAGTTCACCTTCTGATAATAGTGTGCACTGTCGCAGAACATATACATACTGTCACGACGAAAACGCACATCGCCTACCAATATCCATGCATCAGGATTTATTTTCTCATCAAAACGAGTAACGTCGGTATGCAACATATGCACATAGCTCTTTGACTTGTTCAAAGAGCTATTATTCTTTGTTGTATCCTGAGCTGCAACAGGAAGTACCAACAAAAACAGCAGTATTATAAAACAGAACCTCCGCATGTACAATCAAACGATCATTCCTCGTAAAATTTCCAGTAAGGATATAAGAATTCGCAACTATGGCTGTCACGATTAATCCTCACATAAGTATTCTGTTGTTTGTCCTTTATCCACTCACGGATACGTTCGTCACTGAGTTTTGCCTGATACAAATTCTGCAACGCTTCATAGTCATCGTTAATAGTAGCCACATGCGCATCGGTCCTTGACTTTAGTTTTGCTATTGCACAGACAGTCTTTCCGTTGTCAAGCATCCATGTAAACGGTTGGGATATTTCTCCGACATCAAGTCTCTCAACAACACGAGCCACGTCAACAGGAAGCTCGTCGAGTCTGAAATGCGACGAAGCTGTCTCCTTGTTATACATTATACCATAGTTGTTACGTGTCTCCTTATCATGTGAAATAATCTCTGCACCCTCCTCAAAAGTAAACTTTGCATCTTTTATATCGGCTGAAATTGAATCAAGACGCAAAAGCATCTTCTTTATATTCTCGGCAGAGCGCTGTGGTTTTCTAAGGATATGACGGACCTTTACACGATCACCACGCTTTTCCATGAGCTGTATTATATGAAAGCCATATTCAGTTTCCACAATTTTAGATATTTTGTTAGGGTCGGTCAAACTGAAAGCTACTGTTGCAAATTCGGGCTGCAATTGTCCCTTACCCATAAAATCAAGTTCACCGCCACGACGTGCCGATCCTGGGTCTTCGGAGTAGAGCAATGCCAATGTCGAGAAGCTGGTTTCACCGTTCATCACACGCTCAGTATATTCTCTCAACTCACCTTTAACACGTTCTATCTCTTCTATATTAACCTGTGGCTCAAGCGTTATAACCTGAACTTCCACCTGCTGAGGTATGAATGGAAGACTATCCTTAGGCAAGGACTCACAATATTTGCGGACAAGCATAGGAGATACCTTGATATCACCGACAATTTTCTGCTTCATCTTCTCCATCATTTCCATATTGTAAAGCTGTTCACGATACATCTCCCTGATTTCGGCAGAATTCTTGTCAAAGTACTCCTCCATCTTTTCCTTGGAGCCTATCTTCTGTATCACAAAGCTGACCTGTGCCTCAACCTTCCTCATTATATCGGCCTCATCAACAACGATACTGTCCAAAGCCGCCTGATGCAAGAAGAGCTGCTGCACAGCAAGATCCTCACCTACCACACAATAAGGGTCACCTTCAAATTTACGACCATTACCCTGCCAGAAACGGATTGCCTCCTCAATATCGGAGCGCAAGATGCACTTGTCACCAACAACCCATTCAACACGGTCTATGACATTATCCTGTGCAACGACAGATAGTACATGCACAAGCGAGAATATACAAACAAGCAAAAATTTCTTCATTTTCATATTTTCATGCCATTAAGCAATTCATTCTCAAAAAAGTTCAACCATTCCGGCTTTTACAGCCTCGTCATACATTGATCTCTTCTTTTCCTTGATAAATTCTGCTTTTCTTGAATTTATCAACAGATCAGTAATTTCCGCAGAGACCATCTCCAAGGGCTTCATGTCACCATTCTGTAATATAGTATCGGCACTCACAAAATAGGTGTAGCCTTCATGACGGAATTCTATTGTTTCTCTCCTCTTCAGGCGCTCGTTCAACTGAAAACCGGTTATTGGCAACATGTTTGCAGCATCCTCCATTGTACGCCATTCTTCCTGAAAGTTATTATAGAATGCCGAATTGGCAATACTATACTTTTCAATCAGTTCAAAGTCCTCACTGCTTTTCCTTATACACCAAGAGCGCAATTTATTAATATTAGGAGACTTGTCCGACACCTTAAGCAACAATCCCTTGAACATAGGTTCTTCCAGTTCAAACATCTCCTCATTCGCATAGTAGAACTCCTGAATATCTGTTTGTGAAATATCAGGAACAAGTTGTTGATTTACCAGACGGTCCTGATACAAGCTCAATATAAGCCCTTTACGGTAATTCTCGACCATATCTTCAATGCCATCGGTCGGCACAACATTTTCAGTTGCTTTACTGTAAAAAAGGTGCTCCGCCGCCCAACGTTCAATGTAATCATTGAAGAAACGGACACTGTCCGACTCCTGTCCGTATACAGCATAAAGCAGGTCGACCTCATCCTTATACAGGTATGTGCCATCAACAGCAGCCACAGGTATCCTTCCCTTATGAATATCCTCCTTATAGCAGCCGGCAATAGCCATAAGCGCCATAAGGAGGCATAAAATCATCATTTTTCTATTCATTGAGTGTCCAGCAATCTTTATCATACAGGAATCTGTTTCCGCGAAAATAATAAAATTATGCAGTATACAGATTGTCAGTTATGATTATTAACTGTTTTTAGCACCTCTTTGTCAACTTTGACCTTATATTTTCTGCGCAACCCCTTCACCCACTTGTCCTCAAGGAACTTCTGGTAATCGTTCTGCACAACACTCTTTACATCCTTATATGATTCGGGCTGTTCAATAACAGTTCCTGAAACATCGACAAAAGCATAACCTTTACGATATTCACCACCTTCACCCTGCTCAAATGCATATTTATCGACCCATGCATTATCTCCAACTGCAAAGATTCCAAGTTCAACACGAACTACACGCGCAGAATCCTTTGGCAAACCATTCTCAATCACAGACTTATAATTGGCATAATCCTGACCTTCAAGCATTGTTTTTACCATATCAAGATTATCCTGAGAATTGGCATATATCACAGCACCACGGAAGCGAGGTGTTTCAAAACGGTATTTCTTTATGTTTTTCTTGAAATACTTGTTCAGGCCCTTCTCATCGCTAGTAGCCTTACTCCAGACTTCGCGCGTTGATACTTCAAAGAAAAGCAGACCGTCGTAATATTCACGCATAAGATTACCGAATTCAGGATATTTGGTTTCAAGCAGGCTATCCTCACGTGCCAGAGCCTCCTGAGGTGTCATGTTGCCACCAAATTCCTTTGCAAGGTCAAAACCTCTCTTCATTCGTGCCTGCAAATGTATGTTTTCCCTTTCAAGCATCTTTATTATAGCCGGACGATATTCCTCGAAACTGCCGAATGGGCGAGATGAATATCGTTTAACGACATGGAAACCTACAGGAGATTCAAACGGAGCTGAAATCTCACCATCAGAAAGAGAGAATGCTACACTCTCGAATTCCTTATATGTTTGCCCTTTGATTATCTCAAAAGGCGATATAGACTGTTTTGGAATTGAGAAATAGCCGGCAACCTCCTCAAATGAAGCACCGTTACAGAGCATTGTATATGCAGAATCGGCTCTTGCCCTTGAGATCTCCACTGTAACCAAGTCATCCTTCTGCTTGGCCATAAAGAACAGATGGGCAACATTTACAAAGCCATCGACACCAATCTCTGCCGAATCCTTTGCATATATCCTGTAAGCCTCGTTTTCTACATAGTCAGGGTCAGTCAGATAACTTTCTGCAAGCTGGCTGCGGTCCTTTCGATACTCCTCCCTGAATGAAGCAAGCGTATCCAATCCAAGAGTTTCAGCCTCCGCTACCTTCAACTTGAAATCGATATACATTTGAAGATATTCGTCAACATCGACAGTATTGTCACTGAGGTTGTCACGGTTCTTATTGAATGCATATTCGAATTCGGAGCGCAAGACACTTTTGCCATTGACAGTCATCAGAACCGGATCGGCGACCTGCGCAACAAGACTCATGACAAAAGTCAACGACAAAAGAAATATAGCAATCCTCTTCATAGTCAATTCTTATTCAGGACGGCTGTAGTTTGGAGCCTCACTTGTAATTGAGACATCATGTGGATGGCTTTCCAAAACACCGGCATTTGTTATGCGGACAAACTTGGCATTGTGCAATGAAGCAATATCCTTTGCACCACAATATCCCATACCAGAACGGAGACCACCGACAAGCTGATAGATAACCTCAAAAAGTGTTCCCTTGTAAGGCACGCGAGCTGCGATACCTTCCGGCACCAACTTTTTCTTGTCTGCTGTATCTGCCTGGAAATAACGGTCCTTTGAGCCATTCTCCATAGCTTCAAGCGAACCCATTCCTCGATATGACTTGAACTTACGTCCATTAAAGATAATTGTATCACCTGGTGATTCCTCTGTTCCGGCAACAAGAGAACCGATCATAACACAATATCCACCGGCTGCAAGAGCTTTAACCACATCTCCTGAATAACGAAGACCACCGTCTGCAATCAAGGGGACACCTGTTCCTTCAAGCGCCTTTGCCACATCATACACTGCAGAAAGCTGTGGTACACCAACGCCAGCTACGACACGGGTTGTACAGATTGAACCAGGACCGATTCCGACTTTCACAGCATCGGCTCCAGCCTCAGCCAACATTCTTGCAGCCTCACCTGTAGCAACATTACCAACAACGATATCTATCTGTGGGAATGCCGCTTTAGCCTCTTTCAATTTCTTTACAACACCTGCAGAATGTCCGTGTGCTGTATCAATAACGACAGCATCCACACCTGCTTCTACAAGAGCCTTGATACGGTCCATTGCGTCCATGGTGACACCGACACCGGCAGCCACACGCAAACGGCCTTTGCTGTCTTTACAAGCCATTGGCTTATCCTTGGCCTTTGTTATATCCTTGTATGTGATAAGACCAACCAAATGTCCCTCATTGTCAACAACCGGCAACTTTTCAATCTTGTTCTCACGAAGGATTGTCGCAGCAGCATCCATATCAGTCTGCTGATGTGTAACAACGAGATTATCGGCACCTGTCATTACCTCACATACAGGACGTGTCATGTCTGTTTCGAAACGCAGGTCACGGTTTGTTACAATACCGACAAGTTTGTTCACCTCATCAACGACAGGAATACCTCCAAAGTGATATTCAGCCATGATGTCAAGGGCATCCTTTACAGTAGCATTAGCCTGTATTGTAACAGGGTCGTATATCATACCATTCTCAGCACGCTTTACAATAGCTACCTGATGCGCCTGTTCTGCAATGGACATATTCTTATGGATAACTCCAATACCACCTTCTCGTGCTATAGCAATAGCCATCTTGGCTTCAGTAACAGTGTCCATAGCAGCTGTCACGAACGGTACATTGAGTTCTATATTTCTTGAGAATTTTGTCTTTAGTGAAACCTCTTTAGGAAGAACCTCCGAATATGCAGGGATAAGCAACACATCGTCATAGGTCAAACCATCCATTACAATTTTTTCTTTTATAAAATCATTCATAGCTTGTATATATTATATTTTTAATTTCCCATTTCTGAAATGAATTTGACACGCACAAGACGTATCTCCTCCTCGCTGTATTCTCCATGAAGTTCCTCTATCGCAACATCGATGTTGTCAGTATCAGAGTTTTTGAAATAATCATAAATCTCATACAGATTCTCTTCATCAAGAATCTCTTCAAGGAAATAATCTATATTCAACTTGGTACCAGAATATACGATAGACTCAATATCATCAAGAAGTTCATCAAATTCCACGCCCTTGCTTATTGCCAGGTCGTCAAGAGCAACCTTGCGGTCAATTGCATTGATTATCGCAACCTTCAACTTCGACTTATTAGCAACAGTCCTTATGCGTATGTCTTCGGGGCGATCAATCTCATTCTCCTCACAGTGGCGTTTAATCAATGCACAGAACTCTTCACCATAACGCTTAGCCTTACCTTCTCCTACACCCGGAATATTTTTCAATTCATCGATTGTTATCGGATAGGTAGTTGCCATAGCCTCGAGTGAAGGATCCTGGAATATCACATATGGAGGCAACTCCAACTGTTTTGACAATTTCTTACGCAAGTTCTTCAACATTGCAAAGAGTTCAGGATCCACTGCAAAAGAGTTACCGGTCTGTATTATTGTCTCTTCTTCTTCAAAGTCCTTATCTTCCACGATTTTGAAGGATACCGGTTTCTTCATAAAATCCTTACCTTGCTTTGTCACCTTGATTATACCGTAGTTTTCAACTTCCTTATCAAGATAACCGGCTATGAGTGCCTGACGTATAACAGCGTTCCAACGTTTTGAATCCTCATCATCACCACAGCCAAAGCATTCCAATTCATCATGTTTATGAGAAAGGATATCTGCAGTCTCCTTACCCATAAGAACATCTATAATATATTCAACATCAAAGTTCTCCTTCAATGCTAAAACTGTTTCCAATACAGTTTCAAGCAGTTCCTTTGCCTCTACCTGTTTCTTAGGTGTCTGGCAATTGTCACAATTTCCACAATTTTCCACGTCGTAAATCTCTCCAAAATAATGTAACAATAGTTTTCTGCGACAAACAGAAGATTCAGCATAAGCCGTAGTCTCATGCAACAACTGCCTACCGATATATTGTTCAGCAAGCGGTTTGCCTTCGAGGAATTTCTCCAACTTCTGCAAGTCTTTATTATTATAGAACGTTATACATTGCCCTTCACCCCCGTCTCTACCTGCACGGCCAGTCTCCTGATAATAGCCCTCGAGGCTTTTGGGAATGTCGTAATGTATAACATATCTGACATCAGGTTTATCAATACCCATACCAAATGCTATCGTAGCAACGATAACATCTATCTTTTCCATTATAAAATCGTCCTGTGTCTGCGAGCGCAAAGCCGACTCCATACCGGCATGGTACGGTTTGGCAGATATTTCATTCGCCTGCAATATCTCTGCGAGCTCTTCAACTTTCTTGCGGCTAAGACAATAAATAATGCCAGACTTTCCAGGATTGGACTTTATATACTTTATAATATCCTTATCAACATTCTTTGTTTTAGGACGTACCTCATAATAGAGGTTAGGACGATTGAATGATGATTTGAAATCAGGAGCATCCTGAATTCCAAGATTCTTCTTTATATCATCGCGCACCTTCGTTGTAGCCGTTGCAGTAAGGGCTATAATTGGCGCTTTTCCAATTTCATTTATTATAGGACGTATGCGACGATACTCCGGACGGAAATCATGTCCCCATTCCGATATACAATGCGCCTCATCAATAGCATAGAATGAGATTTTTATACTTTTGAGAAACTCTACATTCTCTTCCTTGGTCAATGATTCCGGAGCGACATAAAGAAGTTTGGTCTTTCCAGACAAGACATCCTCCTTGACAGCATCGACAGACTGCTTGGTCAATGACGAATTCAGGAAATGCGCAACGCCATCCTCCTCATTCATATTTCTTATTGCATCGACCTGATTCTTCATCAAGGCTATCAGCGGAGATATGACAATGGCAGTACCCTCCATAACTAAAGACGGGAGCTGGTAGCACAACGACTTGCCACCACCCGTTGGCATAAGGACAAAAGCGTCATTACCTTCAAACAAGTTCTTTATGACAGCCTCCTGATCCCCCTTAAACGTATCAAAACCGAAGTTCTCTTTCAGAACTTCCGTCAAATTACAATTCTTAGTCATTTTACAGTATGCCTATTTGAAAACAAAGTTATAAATATATCGAGAAAACACACAACATTTACCAAATATATTTTTTACAAAACTGTGAAAATAATTTTAGAAAACAAATCAAAAGCAACAAAAAAAGGCCCTTCCATATTGAAAGGGCCTTCATATTTCAAAAAAGCATTCATTATACTCCCGCAATCACGGAACTTTTTTCCACTTGACTGCGTGCATACTCTTCGGTTATACAACATGTATCTACTCCACTTGAAGGTAGCTCGAACATCTTTTCCATCATTATAGTTTCAACAATCGAGCGCAATCCTCGTGCACCAAGTTTATACTCTACAGCCGTATCTACAATATAATCCAAGGCCGAAGGTGCAAATTCAAGTTTCACTCCGTCCATTTCCAACAACCTCACATACTGCTTTATTATGGAGTTCTTTGGTTCTGTCAGAATATTACGTAGAGCACTGCGGTCAAGCGGGCGCAAAGACGTCAATATAGGAAGACGTCCGACAATTTCAGGAATCAGTCCAAAGGAACGCAAATCCTGAGGCGCGATATAACGCATCATATCACTTTTATCAACATGCTTGCAATTCTGCACAGAATTATAACCGACAACATGCGTATTCAAACGTTGGGCAATCTTCTTTTCTATACCATCAAAAGCTCCACCGCATATAAACAGGATATGCTTGGTATTGACTGGAATCATTTTTTGGTCGGGATGCTTACGACCACCCTGCGGTGGTACATTCACAACAGAACCCTCAAGAAGCTTCAACAAGCCCTGTTGCACACCTTCACCGCTCACATCGCGCGTAATAGAAGGATTGTCACTCTTGCGTGCAATCTTGTCAATCTCATCAATGAACACAATACCGCGTTCAGCCTCCTCTACATTATAATCAGCGACCTGCAACAAACGGGTCAGTATACTTTCAATATCCTCACCGACATAACCGGCTTCGGTAAGAACTGTTGCATCGACAATTGTAAAAGGAACCTTCAGCAGACGTGCTATAGTACGTGCAAGCAGAGTCTTTCCGGTACCAGTACTACCCACCATGATAATATTGCTCTTTTCAATCTCAACATCATCACATGTGTCACGTTGCATAAGGCGTTTATAATGATTGTATACAGAAACTGCCAACGCACACTTTGCATCGTCCTGACCAATGACATATTCATCAAGAAAAGCCTTAATCTCTTTTGGTTTAGGCAGTTCCTTCATTTCAAAGTCGCTTTTAGGCAACATTGCTTCTTCACGCAAAATAGCATGAGCCTGCTCCACACAATCATTGCATATATAACCGGTCATTCCAGTCATAAGCAAAGCGACCTGTTCCTCAGTCCTGCCACAGAAGCTACACCTTTTCTTACCCTTCTCTGCCATTGTCAACTGTTACTTTTTGCGAGTAAGAACATTGTCAATCATACCATACTCTTTCGCTTCAAGAGCCGTCATCCAATAGTCACGGTCACTGTCTGCCCACACCTTGTCAAAAGGCTGTTTGCTATGATCAGAAATGATAGTATACAATTCCCTCTTCAGTTTTTGTATCTCACGAGCTGTGATTTCAATATCACTTGCCTGGCCCTGCACACCTCCGAGGGGCTGATGTATCATCACCCTGCTGTGTGTAAGCGCAGAGCGCTTGCCCTCGGCTCCTGCCACCAGCAAAACAGCAGCCATACTTGCAGCCATACCAGTGCAGATAGTTGCCACATCGCTTGAAATAAACTGCATTGTATCATAAATTCCAAGTCCTGCATACACAGAACCGCCCGGAGAGTTTATGTAGATAGAGATATCCTTTCCACTGTCCACAGAATCAAGATACAACAACTGGGCCTGAAGAGTATTTGCTGTATAATCGTCAATCTGTGTACCGAGAAAAATGATTCTGTCCATCATCAGACGAGAAAAGACATCCATCTGTGTAACATTCAGCTGTCTCTCCTCAAGAATATATGGGTTCAAGTACTGCGATTGAGCCTTGATTACATCATCAAGCACCATACTGTTCAATCCAAGATGCTTGGTCGCATATTTTCTGAAATCATCTCTCTCCATACAACAAATCTTTTAGAATACTATATACAATATTATATATTAAGCGTTTTCAGACACCTTTTTGTTGAAATCCTCAACAGAAACAGTCTCCTCATTCAAGGTTATAACACCCTTGATAGCATGGATAAGTTTAACATCAACTGCACGGTTGATAAGTGCCTCGCGTGTCTTGTCCTGCTTCAACATCTCCTTAGCATAGTTCTCAAGCAAATCCTCAGGAACATTTGCCATACCATACTGAGCGAACTGATCACGTGTAGCCTCCTTGGCAACTCCGAGAACATCATTATCATCAATCTTTATCTCAAACTTCTTTGCAAGCTGCTCCTTAACAAGGTGCCATGAAAGTTCTGTAAGGCTCTTCTGGAATTCCTCCTCGCTTACAGTCTCACCCTCAGCCTTGCTCATTTCCATAATGCGACGCAAGATAGACTCGTTATATTCAAGCTTACCGATCTTCTCCATCAAGTATGCACGAACATCCATCAAAAGTTTATAATCGCTCTCTACCTCGAAACGGTTTGCGAACTGCTCTGCAATCTTAGCACGGAACTCCTCTTCTGTTGTTACAACGTCCTTACCGAATGCTGCATCGAAAACATTCTGATTGATTTCGCTGGCAACAAAACGTGTAATCTCAGAAATTGCGAAAGTAAACTCACCTGCGTGAGCAGCAACTTCATTCTTCTCAACCTTCAAAAGTGAAGACAATTCAGCCTCATTGTTATCAAAAGCTACAGAAGGATTGAATGTCACTACATCGTTAACCTTTGCGCCGACAAAGAGAGCCTTCTGCTCATCATTCTTCATATATGCAGGCATCATCACTGCCTCACGAACAACAATACCGTCTTCTACAGACTCAGCCAAAGTACCCTTGAGCATATCACCGTTCTCATAAGACTCAACCTGCTTGTACTCGCCACAACGCTGTGCGAAAGCGTTAGCCTGACCATCGATCATCTCCTTAGAAGGTTCAATTCTGTAGTACGCCAAAGCATCGTTCTTGTCAAGGACTGCATCGAACTTTGGAGCGAGTGCAACCTCAAACTCAAATGTAAACTCCTTGTCATCTGCCATATTGATACCAGCCTGCTGTTCTTCAATAGGAAGAGGCTCGCCAAGCATGTCAACCTTATTCTCCTTGATATATTCGAAGATCTTTGTCTGAAGCAATTTATTGATCTCTTCAGCCTTTACAGCTGTACCATACTGCTTCTTAACCAAGCCCATTGGGACCATACCTGGACGGAAACCAGGAAAATTAGCCTTCTGGCGGAAGTTCTTCAACTGTTTTTCTACCAATGCCGAATAATCAGCCTCCTGAATGTTTACAGAAAGGATTGCGCTTGTAGCGTCTTGATTTTTAAGTGTAATTTCCATTATATATAAATTAAATATTATTCTATTCCGAATTTAGACTTGCAAAATTACAATTTATTAGGGACATATCCAAAAAAAAGAATATTTTGCTCAATCATTAAGAAAAAAAGCACTGATTACAATTCAAAAATAGACTATAGATACAACAAACGGGTTGTTGAAATGACAATCAACAACCCGCTATTATTTTCTTGAAAGGGATAATTACAATTGAAAATCACGTTTTCTCAAGACAAAATCACGTCCAAGATATTTCTCACGCACAATAGGGTTACCGGCAAGTTCCTCCGAAGTTCCTTCAAAAAGGATACGTCCCTCAAAAAGCAGATACGCTCTGTCTGTAATACTTAAGGTCTCCTGAACATTGTGGTCTGTAATAAGAATACCGATATTCTTGTCTTTAAGTTTCCACACAATATACTGAATATCCTCAACAGCAATTGGGTCTACACCAGCAAAAGGCTCATCAAGCATAATGAATTTAGGATCAATAGCAAGACAACGCGCAATTTCTGTACGACGTCGTTCACCACCGGAGAGACGGTCTCCAAGATTCTTGCGGACTTTTTGCAAACGAAACTCTTCGATAAGACTTTCAAGTTTCTCTTTTTGATACTCCTTTGGTTTTCCGGTAAGTTCAAGAACCGATGCAATATTATCCTCAACAGTCATTTTACGGAACACACTTGCCTCTTGGGCCAGATATCCAATTCCGGCACGCGCACGCTTATAAACCGGAAAATCCGTTATCTCCTCTTCATTAAGGAAAATATGACCACCATTAGGTACGACCAAGCCGGTCGTCATATAAAAAGATGTGGTTTTTCCGGCACCGTTAGGACCCAACAATCCTACAATTTCACCCTGTTTGACATCAAAAGAGACATTATTGACCACTGTACGTTTGCCATAACGCTTTATAAGTCCCTCTGTACGAAGCACCATTTTTTCGTCCAATTCTATGCCAGCACCTTCATTAATCATACATTAAGCATTGATAAATTCTGCAAGCGAAGATAATGCTTTTTCACCTTTTCCGCAACAAAACCATGGCTTTATGCAACCAAAAGCATCACACACACAAGATTGTCACAAAGATTAACATTCAGTAAGATAAAAAATTAGTACCTTTGCAAAGTTTTACAAACAGACAGTCACACGATAAACAATGATACTTGTTGATTCAATAAAAACTTTTGGCGAATACCTTCTTCTCATGAAACGCGTAATCGCCCAACCCGAACGCTGGAGAGTCTTCTTCAGACAGATGTTGCACGAGATGTACCAGCTCGGAGTAAACTCCATACCAATAGTCCTGCTGATTTCATTCTTCATAGGCGCTGTAATATGCATTCAGTTAAAACTAAATATTGAAAGCCCATGGATGCCTAAGATGGTCGTAGGATACTCTACGCGCGAAATTCTCATCCTGGAATTCTCATCATCAATAATGTGCCTTATCCTTGCCGGAAAAGTCGGATCAAACATAACATCGGAGATTGGCACCATGCGTGTAACTCAACAGATTGACGCTCTTGAAATAATGGGCGTAAATTCAGCGAGTTTCCTGATACTTCCTAAAATATCAGCACTCATATCAATGATTCCAATGCTTGTAATATTCAGCATCGCAGCTGGTACCGCCGGAGCATTTGCCATTGGAAAATTCACCGGCATTATGACACCCGAGGACCTTATGATAGGATTACAGTATGAATTCCAGCAATGGTACGTATGGTGCAGCGTCATAAAATCAGTCGCATTCGCATTCATAATAACAAGCGTATCATCTTTTTATGGATACAGGGTCACAGGCGGTTCACTAGAGGTCGGCAAGGCCAGCACAAATGCCGTTGTCAGTTGCAGCGCACTGATATTGTTTGCCGACATGATACTCACACAATTACTTATGCAATGATAGAAGTTTCGTCAATATACAAAAATTTTGAGCAACAGGCCGTTCTTAAAGGAATTAGTGCCATATTTGACAGCGGAAAGACAAATCTGATTATAGGAAAGAGCGGAGCTGGAAAAACAGTATTGCTCAAGTGCATCGTAGGACTGCTTTCGCCGGACAAAGGTAAAATCTTTTACGACGGTCGCGATATCATAACATTCAACAAGAAGGAAAGAATGCTTTTGCGTCGCGAGATTGGAATGCTGTTCCAGAGTGCCGCACTATTCGACTCCATGAGTGTGATAGAGAATGTAATGTTCCCTCTTGATATGTTTTCCGACATGACCTACAAGGAAAGAGTCAAGCGCGCACAATTCTGCCTTGACCGAGTAAACCTGCTTGAAGCACAGGACAAACGCCCAGATGAGTTGTCAGGAGGAATGCAAAAGCGAGCAGCCATTGCACGAGCAATAGCCCTTGAGCCTAAATACCTGTTCTGTGATGAACCAAACTCAGGTCTCGACCCACAGACATCACTCAGGATTGACGAACTTATACATGACATCACAAAGGATTTCCAAATAACAACAATCGTCAACACACACGATATGAATTCCGTAATGGGCATTGGCGACCACATTCTGTTCCTGGCCGACGGAAATCTATCATGGGAAGGCAACAAGGATGAAATCCTACACACGGACAACGAGACCTTGAATGACTTCTTGTTCTCAAGCGATATCTTAAAGAAAGTACGCAACATGGCAAAACAAGGATCTCTCTGACGTAATCCAAAGAATAAAACATAAAAAGGGAATGGCACTTAAGCGCCATTCCCTTTTTATGTTTTATTTCTGCCTGATGAATATATATTGCTTAAACAAAGTTGGCTACGCCTACTTTATTTCTGCCTGATGAATATATTCATCGGCACTCCATGAAAGTTCCACTTGTCGCGGATTTTGTTTTCAAGGAATCGTTTATAAGGCTCTTTTACATACTGTGGCAAGTTAGCAAAGAACAAGAATGACGGAACACGTGTCTCATGCAACTGCATACAATATTTAATTTTGATATACTTACCTTTTATTGATGGCGGTGGATACGCCTCTATAAGCGGCAACATCTCTTCATTAAATTTAGCTGTAGAGATTTTTGTCTTTGAGTTCAAATAGACCTCTTTTGCAGTTTCAAGAACCTTGAACACACGCTGTTTGGTAACAGCCGATGTAAATATTATAGGGAAATCCACGAATGGAGCTACACGCTCACGAATAGCATTCTCAAAGAATTTCTGCACCTTCTCACTTCTATCTTCAACAAGGTCCCATTTATTTACAACCACAACAAGTCCCTTCTGATTACGCTGGATAATAGAGAAGATATTCAAGTCCTGAGATTCGATACCACGTGTCGCATCAATCATAAGAATACAAACATCGCTATTCTCTATCGCACGGATTGAGCGCAACACCGAATAATATTCAATATCCTCGCTAACCTTACCTTTCTTACGTATTCCGGCTGTATCGACAAGATAGAAGTCAAAACCGAATTTTGTATAACGTGTAAGAATTGAGTCACGTGTCGTACCTGCAATATTGGTAACAATGTTTCTCTCTTCGCCTAGAAATACATTAATTATTGAACTTTTACCGGCATTAGGACGTCCGACAACGGCAAAACGAGGTATATCCTCCGCAGGTGCCTCTTCTGCTTCCTTTGTAAATTTCGAAATAATATCATCGAGCAAATCACCTGTTCCACTACCATTTGCAGCAGAAATACAGTGCATATCACCTAGACCAAGGCTATAGAATTCCGCAGTAGCATACTGCATTTCATAAGTATCAACCTTGTTTGCTACCACAAGAACCGGCTTCTTTGAACGACGAAGCATTGAAGCCATCTCCATGTCAAGATCTGTAAGACCATTCATGGCATCTACCACAAAGAGAACCACATCTGCTTCCTCGAGAGCCAATGTGACCTGATCACATATTGCCTCTTCAAAAACATCGTCTGAGTTACGCACCCAGCCGCCTGTATCGACAAGCGAAAATTCCTTTCCGCACCACAGACAACGACCGTACTGGCGGTCACGTGTTGTACCAGCCTCATCTGAGATAATTGCCTGTTTTGTTTCTGTCAAACGGTTGAACAGAGTGGATTTTCCCACATTAGGACGTCCAACTATAGCTACCAAATTTCCCATAACCAATCAATCTTTCTGGTCGTATCCAAAACGGCGTAACTGTCTGTCACTGTTTCGCCAGTCCTTGTCAACCTTTACATAAATCTCCAAAAATATTTTCTTACCAAAGAACTTTTCCAATTCTCGGCGTGCATCTGTTGCCACACGCTTCAGGGCTGCACCCTCATGGCCGATAATAATACCCTTCTGCGAATCACGCTCTACATAAATCAGAGCCTTTATATATATACTTCCTTCTTTTTCCTTGAAATATTCAACGGCAGCCTCACACACATAAGGAATCTCTTTGTCGTAATGCAAAAGGATTTTCTCACGTATAATTTCTGTTACGAAGAAGCGCGCCGGTTTATCTGTAAGCTGATCCTTATCAAAATAAGGTGGCGAAGGAGGCAACAACTCCATAATACGCTTCATCACGACATCGACATTGAATTTTGCAATAGCCGATATCGGAAGAATCTCTGCTTCAGGAAGAATCTCATGCCATTGCTCTACCTTCTTGACCAATTCTTCCTGATTTCCAAGGTCGATTTTGTTTATAAGCACCATTACAGGCACATCTAGCTTACGTACCTCCTCTATGAACTCCATATTCTTGTCAGGGGTCTCAACCATGTCGGTCATATAAAGAAGTACATCAGCATCACGAAGTGCTGAACGCGAAAAACGCAACATGGCCTCCTGCAACTTATAATTTGGCTTTAGAACACCTGGGGTATCAGAGAATACAATCTGCGCATCATCGGTATTCAGAATACCCATTATACGATGACGTGTAGTCTGCGCCTTGAAAGTCGCGATAGAGATTCTCTCTCCGACAAGCAAATTCATCAATGTAGATTTACCTACATTTGGGTTACCTACAATATTAACAAAACCGGCTTTATGCATATTATTCTTCTACAAAAAAGCAAAAACGCACCCATAACAATAGCCAAGGTGCGTTTTTAATTACGTACAAACTGCCACATCGGCATTAGCCAATGCGATAGATTAATTATTTAGACTGCAGCCTGCTTTTCTACAGCGAGCTTGCCTCTGTAATAACCACACGCACCACATACGGTGTGATATACGTGCCACTCACCACAGTTAGGGCAGATTGCCAATGTAGGAGCTACTGCCTTGTCATGAGTTCTTCTCTTGGCAGTTCTAGTCTTTGATTGTCTTCTTTTAGGATGTGCCATTTTTCTTACTTTTTAATTATCTTCATCAATTTGTATATTCTTCAAACCTTCCCAACGAGG
>JAZQTU010000025.1:0-55992 GCA_045630965.1 Bacteroidaceae bacterium
AGCAAAAAAGTTCGCAAGACGGCGACGCTAACATTCAAAAGATTTTAAAACTATGCCAAGATCAGTAAATCACGTTGCTTCAAGAGCAAGAAGAAAGAAAATTTTAGGTTTGACCAGAGGTTACTTTGGTGCAAGAAAGAATGTATGGACCGTAGCCAAGAATACTTGGGAGAAGGGTTTGACATACGCATTCCGTGACCGTCGTAACAAGAAGCGTGAGTTCCGCGCACTTTGGATTCAGCGTATCAACGCTGCAGCTCGCCTCGAGGGTATGTCGTACTCTCAGCTTATGGGTGCTCTTCACAAGGCTGGTATCGAGATCAACCGTAAGGTTCTCGCTGACCTCGCTATGAACAACCCTGCAGCGTTCAAGGCAATCGTTGACAAGGTAAAGTAAATAGCTTCTTGTCTTTGATATGAAAGGTGTCACTTTTGTGACGCCTTTTTATTTTAATTATAGTTATCTCATATGAAAGCACTTCTGTATCTGTTTATATTATTGTATCCTTGTGCTAATCTCTTTGCTCAAAGTCTGTTGGAAAGCGGTAATTTATATTCTATAAAATCCTATTCCAGAGATTCGTATCTGTATCAATCAACAAATGGTACTCCTTATATCTATTATAAAGGTGCTGATGCAGAATCTCCTAATGCTGTCTGGGAGTTTATTGGAACAAATTATAACTATAGATATGGATACAGAATAAAGAATGTGCATACAGGAGAATTTATCGGTATTTCAAATGTATTTATGACAACAATTGAAAGCAATATTGCTGTGTTTGATATTGTACTGAATGAAACTTGGGGTTCAACTGTTAATGATGAACTGTATATTAAGTATTCTGGAACAGAAGGTAAATTGTCTACTGATGAAGCCAATGGAATACTTGCGTACTGGGGAGGTAATCCAACCGTTCATTGCCTATATTATATAAGCGAGGTTACTCATTTGATTCATGAACTTGAAGTTGGCGCTTCCGAGTGGGCAACCCTTGTTCTTGCCTTCAATGCTGTTATTCCTGCTGATGAAGGTTTCAAAGCATATATCTTAGAAACTGTTGATGAGGGACGTGTAAGGTTAAAGGAGGCTTACGGTATCCTTGGCGCGAATACACCAATTGTTGTAAATGCTCCGGCTGGAGTATATGATTTTGTCTATACAAAGGATGATGCGACAGTCGTGCCTATATCTGACAAATTAAAAGGGACTGTTTGTGACAAGGAGATTTCTCCGGTAGGTACAGCCTATGTCCTGTCACTTGTAGATGATGAAGTCAGTTTCTGTAAAGTAGCGCTTAATAAAAAGAATGGAAAGGCATTCAAGAATAATGCCAATAAAGCTTATCTTGAACTTCCCGTGATAAGTGAAGCTGCCAATATTAGTATCGAACGCAGTGGATACGTGACTTCTGTCTCGGAGTTCTTGGAGTGCGCCGGTAAGAATATTGTATATGATATATGTGGAAATCGCTTGAATGTGGTTGACGCTCCGGGTATATATATCGTGGATGGTAAGAAAATGTTGATTAAATGGTAGCTTGCGAGGTGTACTAAAATCTTTCTATTTTCATTAAAAAAACAGAAAATGTGGCATTATCTCTTGCTTTCATAAAAAAAGCTTGTTATGTTTGTATACGGTTTTGCTGTATCGATTGACTGGGAAACTCATCAATTATTATCGAAAACCGAGTAAGCTTCGAATTGTCCAATGGCGGGCCACGCCTTCGGGTAGCTTTAGAGAGCCGGTGGATTACAAAGGACAGGAGCCCTCAAATCTTGTATTCTCGGAGTTTCGTCGTTCTTTTCATACAGCAAAACTTTTTTCATATACAACAACAGCTTGCCCTATAAAAGGCAAGCTGTTGTTGTATATGAAAGGACGTAATCTTATCTTCTTTCTATTATCTCGAAAGGAACTCTTATCGATACACCACTTTTCATCATATCCATAATGTTGGGGTATATTCGTTCTTTGAAACTATTCCAATCACGTTGCTCCATGTTGCTCCATCCTGCTTCGGCTATGGCCATGCCACGCGGAAAGGTCATGTATGTCAGGCGGTTGATGTCTCTGATGGCTTCAGCCCACAATGTGCCCATCACACCTTGTATGTGTGCCTGCTCATCCTCTGGTAAACCGTATCCTGGGTCAAGTTCATATACTTTTTCAAGCGTTGTTACAGGCATGCCCCAATTGTTGAATTCCGGCAGGTCACCAGGGTATTGCGGGTAGTCAAGGTATGCGTGCTCCCCGGGTGCCATTATGAGTTTGTGATTGTGTTTGTATGTCAATTCAATACATTTTGGAGTGAGGGCGTTGCGCCATGTTACCAATGTTACGTCGTCCGGGTATGGAAAGAGGTATTCATTGGCCGGTGGCCATATATTGTCAAGTTCACACCATAATATAGCTTCTTTGCCGTTCTTACGTACAATGTCAAGCATCCGGTTAAAGAACGGTATCATCAGTTTTGACGGTTCGTCATATCCGTGATCTCTCATCATAGCAAGGCATTCATCGCATTTTGCCCAATTGGCGTTCACGGCAGCTTCGTCACCGCCAAGGTGAATCTTCTTTGAGGGGAATAGTGCAGCAATCTCTCCGATAATATCTTCATATATATCATATACCTTTTCTTCGTGAGCGCAAAGCATCATGTTTGTTGTCGAACCAAGCTCTTTTTTCTCGTTCTGTCTGAATTCACATCCAAGCTCCGGATATGTTGCAAGTATGGCGACAGAATGGCCCGGTATGTCAAGTTCGGGTATTATCTCAATATTTCTATCGGCGGCATATGAAATAATTTCTTTTATATCTTCCTGGGTGTAGTAGCCATTGTCTGGGCTTGGGGATTTGCCATTGTTGCGGAATGCTCCTATTTCTGTAAGTTTTGGGTGGCTCTTTATCTCAATTCTCCAACCTTGGTCGTCGGTGAGGTGTATCTGCAGCGTGTTGAATTTGAAGCGTGCAATCTGGTCAATGAAGAACTTTACATCTTTTACCGGCAGGAAATGACGTGCCGGATCAATCATGATTGCGCGGTGTGCAAAACGTGGCTTATCATCAATCCTAATGTGCTCAATGCGTCGTAGGCTCGTATTGCATATGTCTCCAACTAGAATCTGATTGAATGTCTGCAATGCCATGTAGAGCGCACCTTCGCTACAACCCTCTATTTTTACGCCTCTATTGTTCACTTCAAGGGTGTAGCGTTCTCTGTCGTTCAGGGTGGTGTCGATATTAATCTCTATCCTGTTTTTTCTGCATTTGCTATCTATTGCTGGGGTCAAATGCAACTGTTTGTCTACTATACGTCTTAATTCCTGTATAATAAAGCAGTCATCCGGTAATGATGTGCATATAACTGTTCTGTCGTCTAATTGTGTCGTTGTGCCCTTTTTGTTCTTTTCAATATGGTTAGGCATTGGTATGAGTGCTGCAGTGTTGCTTTGTGACAAAACCGTCATTGACAGGCTTGTAAAAATTGATGCAGCAAGTATGATGAATAGTCTTTTCATGGATTTTATTTCTTAATGTTCAGTTTGTTGAGTGCCTGCTGATATCTGCGTGCATTTGCATTATGTTCGCTTAAACTCTTTGCGAAATTGTGCTTGCCCGAAAAATCCTCTTTGGCACACATATACAGGTAGCTGTGCTTCGTGTAGTTGAGCACGCTCTCTATTGCCTGTACTGTAGGGATGCGCAATGGTCCTGGCGGTAAGCCTTTGTATTTGTATGTGTTATAGGGTGAATCTATCTCAAGGTCTTTTTTGAGTATGCGTTTGCGTGTAGGGTCGCCGAGTGCGAATTTTACAGTAGGGTCGGCCTGTAGTGGCATGCCACGTTTCAGGCGGTTAATGTACATTCCTGCTACAATAGGCTTCTCTTCGTCGTTGTTTGTCTCTTCATCTATTATTGATGCAAGAGTTGCTACCTCTTCAGGTGTAAGCCCAATCTTCTTAGCCTTGGCAGTGCGCTCCTCATTCCAGAAAAGACGGCGTTCAGCCATGAGTCTTGTCATCAGCCTTTCAGGTTTGATGTCCCAGTACACCTCGTATGTGTTTGGTATGAACAGGGAAGGAAGTGTCTGTCTGGTATAGCCAATGGTCTTATAATATATCGGGTTCGTTACGAATTCGCTCAGTTCCAGGGAGTCGAGCATCAATTGACGGCTTATTGCGCCGGTAAGCTGTTGCAGATTTCTTGCAGAAGGTATGACTAGTTTTACTGGAGTCTGCTCGTTGCTTACGATGCGTCGGTATATTGAATGCATGTTGTCGCCATTGTTGATGGCGAAACGGCCGCTTCTCTTGTGCTTGTCAAAATTATTATGCTTTGCAAGTATTTCGAATCCTTTTAATGAACTCGGCTTTGCAGTTTCGTTAATCTTCTGCATGACGCTTGCAGCGTTGTCGTCTGGTGTTATGTATATGTATTCAGTCTTGTCGATGTCAATCTTCTGCATCTTTACAAGATAGTATCCGTATCCGAGTACGCCACCTGCGCAGCATCCGATGATGATTGCAATGGATAGGAAAAAAAATAAAATTTTGCCAACTTTCATTATTTTTATATTGTTACATATTTGCTTGTTATGCAAAGGTACAATAATAATGTCGAAAACACAAATGTCTCAATAACAGGCTTCAGTGTCCGAGTTATTCGTTTTTTTGTTAAAAAAATTGTGAAATCATCCAATGTTTCTTACTTTTGCAAAGATATATGCTATTATGCGATAGGTGTATATATTATCTTGATAATGAAATCTAAACAAATGAATATGAAAAGGAGACAAACAGATGTTGTAATGCTCTTGTCATTGCTTTTTGTGATGCTTATGGCTTCATGTACTTCGTACAAGAAAGTTCCTTATCTTCAGAATAGCAAGGAATTTGAACCGTCTGGACAGCAGGCAAAGTTGTATGAACCCATTATACAGCCACAGGATATGCTGACAATTACCGTAGTCAATTCTCAGGACCCGCAAACTGCAATGTCATACAATCTTGTTATGCCAGTTGATAAAAATATGGTAGGGTCACTTACAACACAGCCAGCTTTACAGAATTATATTGTGGATACAGAAGGCTGTGTCGATATTCCGAATGTCGGCAAGGTGCATATCGCAGGTATGACACTCCCAGCTGCAGAAGATCTTATATTGAGCAAGGTTGAAGGCGCTTTTGCTGTACCTCCTACAGTTACAATACGTTTTGTCGATTACAATATTTCTGTACTCGGTGAAGTTACAGCTCCCGGTACATATACAATAAAGGATGGTAAAGTCAATATCCTTGAGGCTTTGGCGCTGGCAAAGGACCTCACAGTGTATGGTGTGCGCGAAAATGTGAAGATTGTGCGCGAGGATGCCAATGGTGCAAAGAGTGTCCATGAGGTGAATCTTAACGATGCCTCTCTGCTCAACTCTCCTTATTACTATCTGCAGCAGAACGATGTTGTATATGTGACTCCAAATAAGTCAAAGGCAAAGAACTCCGATATAGGCTCTTCTACATCATTGTGGTTCTCAGGTACCTCTATTGCAATATCACTTGTCTCTCTTTTGATTAATATCCTAAATTGATACTACTATGCAGGACAATAAAAACATTAATGCTCCGCTTGAGGAGGAGGGAATCAATATCGGTAAAATAGTTTCAATTTTCATTTCTCATTGGAAACTGTTTCTTGTATCGGTAGTAGTGTGTCTGGCATTGGGTGTAGTGAAACTATATTTCTCTGTACCTCAGTATCGTGTTTCGGCAAAAATACTTCTTTCGGACAGCCAGAAGGGCTCTTTCTCTTCACAGGCCGACATGCTTGCCGACTTTGGATACCAAATGGCCAATTCAAATGTTGAGAACGAAATTGAGGTCATAAACTCAATGTCTGTGGCGCGTGGTGCTGTCTATAGTTCAGGTGTCTATGTCTCATATGTAAGGATGGGATTGAAGGATATGCCGATATACAAGAAGGCAAGCCCGGTTAATGTTACAGTAACCCCCGATGTGCTCATGTCTATGGTTGCACCAATAAGAATGTACTTTGCATTTCACGGTGTAAATCCTGTCAAGGTAAGGTATGAATACATCAATGAAGGAATGGGTTACGATATGAAGACTCAGGAAACGGAAATTACATCGTTCCCTTATACATTGAGTACTCCTGCCGGTGATGTGCTGGTTTATGATATGAGAAAGCCTGTTTCTGCGGGTAACGCACCGTTGAGTGGGGAATTTATGGTTGTTGTAAATCAGCTTGAGGCGACAGCACGTTCTTATATGTCACGTCTTGCAGTGGCTCCGGTCTCAAAGACCTCTTCAGTTGCAGTTCTGAATATCAATACTCCCGTGCCAGCCGAGGGCGTGGATTATCTGAATGCAGTTATTGAAAGCTACAACAATGTAACCAACGATGACAAGCGTCAGGTGGCCCGTAAGACAGAGGATTTCATAAACAGCCGTCTTGATCTTCTGAGAATAGAACTTGCCGAAAAAGAGGGACATCTTGCCAAATATAAGAAGGATAACCAGCTTGTCGATCCCAAACTCGACGCTCCACAGGTTGTGCAGAACAAGACAGCATATGTGAAGCAGTTGGAGGAGTTGGATATGATGATCAAGTCATCAAAATATCTGAATGATTTCGTGAATGATCCAGGCAATGACATGAAGGTGATTCCAACAACCTTCGGTATGACTATCGACCCCTCATTGCTGAATCTTATAAACAACTACAACAAAGAAGTTGTGGAAAGAAATGCCATGTTGCTTACAGCTACAGAGAATAACCCGTCGCTTAGGGCTCTTACAGCAAGGGTAAAGGCTATGCAGGAAGATTTGCGTACAGCAGTGGTGGCTCTTGACAAGTCTCTTAAGGTACAGCGTGGCGCCATTGAACTTCTTGTAGAGAACTACACAGACCGTTTTGAGATGTCTCCAGATATTGAACGTGAACTTCTTGCTCTGACACGTGAATGTAACATCAAGTCAGAACTTTATGTCATGTTGCTTCAGAAGTATGAAGAGAATGCTCTAAGCCTTGCGGTTACAGCGGACAATCTCCGTTGCATTGATGCGCCGACAATAGGCCCAGCAGTATCTCCCAATTCAAAGATGATACTTCTTGTATCATTGTTTATGGGATTGGCAATTCCTGCGGCTCTGGTATATGTCAAGTCTCTTTTGCAGACAAAACTTACATCATTGGATGAAACCACAAAAATGTTCAATGCACCTCTGGTGGGTATAATACCATTGTCACTAAAGGTAAAAGAAGGTGTATCTTCTATTGTGGTGTCCAAGAACTCAAATAATGTATTGACAGAGTCCTTCCGTTCATTACGTACCAATTTGCAGTTTGTGATGAAGAATACAGCCGGCAAGGTGATACTCTTTACATCAACATCATCTGGTGAAGGAAAGACTTTTATCTCTTCAAATATGTCGGCTGGTCTGGCTCTGCTTGGAAAGAAGGTGCTGTTGGTCGGTGCAGATATACGTCGTCCTCGTCTTGCCGAAGTGTTTAATGTAAACCGTAAAGCAGAAGGATTGACAAGCTATCTTGTAGCTGATGCTAAAGACCTGCATATACTCGACAAATGTATTATCAAGTCCGATACAGTTGAAGGTCTTGACCTGTTGCCGGCAGGTATTGTTCCTCCAAATCCTTCGGAGTTGCTCTCTTGTGAGAATCTTGACAAGGCATTTGAATACCTCAAGACAAAGTATGATTATATTGTTGTTGATACAGCTCCTGTAGGTATTGTTTCGGATGCAATGATTGTAAGCCGTGTTGCTGATGCAATAGTTTATGTATTGCGACTTGACTATACACACAAGGATGATGTTGTGTTCCTTAATAATATCATTGCTGAGGGTAAACTTGAGAATGTGTCAGTCGTAATAAACGGTATGACAAAGAAGATGATTAGCTATTATAAGTCACATAGTCGCTATTCTGGATACGGATATTCCGATTCAGCCTATGTGAAAGAGTGATTTTCTTCTTAATTTGAGGCTAATTTGCAACTTTTGTTCATTTTTTATTGCTTCTTGAAAAAAAAGAACTAACTTTGCAAAGTCTTTTCGTAGGGCATGTATAAAATGTGGCTGACGAAGGGTAAATAAACTTTAATTTCGGTTATCGGGGTGTAGCGCAGTTGGTAGCGCATCTGGTTTGGGACCAGGGGGTCGCAGGTTCGAATCCTGTCACCCCGACAATCAGGAATAAAGTTTTTAATAAATGTTTCGGGGTGTAGCGCAGTTGGTAGCGCATCTGGTTTGGGACCAGGGGGTCGCAGGTTCGAATCCTGTCACCCCGACAACAAAAAAGAGTGCAGTATTTTTGAAATGCTGCACTCTTTTTTTGTGTATATGTGTCCCACTATTTTCCCGTGTACTCGGCGAGCTTGTTCAATGATGGTATTACAATCTCTTTCCTGTGCAATTCTGCAATGCCTGCATCCTGCATTTCATTGAGAGCTTTGGAGATGTTGAGTCTGGTCTCACATAATATTGATGCAAGAGTCTCCATCTTTATTGACAAGATCTTTCTTCCATGATGTAGCTCGCATCGTGAAATTATGAAACTGTATATTCTGCCAGCTATTCCGGGAGGAGTCTTGCTCCATATCATGTTTTCCAGTTTCTGTGATTTACAGCTTATCAGGTTAAGGAAATTTATGGTAAAGACACGGTGTCGTGTCAGTTCGCTGAACAGGAATTTCTTTTCAATAATCAAGGCAGTGCAGTTGCCATTTGCAACATACTCTCTGCGGTAGCATGTACTGTAGCCGAACATGGAATATGGCTCTATGGCATACGGCGCTGTCATCTCTTCTGCCAGCCTGTAGCTTTTGTCGGGCGCTTCCGTAAAAGTATGCATCTTACCCTGTACAAGAATTACAATTTTCTCGCATGCGTCACCGCAATGGCAAATTGTATCACCATCGCTGTACTTGACAAACTCAAATGTCACTTTGTCAAGTATTGATGTTATGTCATCTCTGCTCATTCCCTGAAAATAGGGTAGGGAGAGTAGGCTTTCGTACATAAAATATTAAAATTGTATAATTCAAATTTACTCCATTAGTAACTAATCAACAAACAAAATAGTATCTATTCTTTCTCTTTTTTGATTTTTTTAAGGAAAATTCATTCTAGTACTGTTCTTTTGTTATTTCTAAAAGAATGATGTCTTTTTCAAAAAAATATTAAAAAGGCGTTTTGTTAATTTTATTTGTGTATTTTAGCAGTTGAAAACTATCTTAAATTAACTATATTATGAAAAAACGTAATCTATTTTCTTGGGTCATGGCACTTTTTGCAGTAGGTGTCGTGGCGCAGAGTGTTCCTACTCACGAAATGTACGTAACGGACGGTAGACCCGACAACATCGTTGAGGCTCTTGAGAATTGGGAACCTGGAGAACCATGGAACGGAGATCAGGACTATGTCGATGAGAACTTCTGGATTTCACGTGTTCCTTTGAAAAACCGTTTCCGTCCTGGAGACTATGCCAATGATGCGCTGAACGATGACAACAACAAAAAGTTCTGTTGGATGGCGCCAACCGGTGAAATGACAAAGAAATGGGGCGCATTGCCACGTTACAACTTTGATGCCGACAATTTCAACATGTGGCAGTATCTTGATATCCATTCAAACTGGACAAACAGCTTTTGGCGTGTTCCCGGTGCGTTCAACGACGTTGCGCACAAGAATGGTGTAAAGACCGGTTGTACCTATTTTATCGACTGGGGTGCCGAAGTTAATGCAGAATCTTCAGCAGGTAAGACACTGTATGAGTTGGCTGAGCCAGGAACAAATTCACACGGAGACAAGTATAAATATTCACGTAAACTCATCCAGTTCCTCAAATATTATGGTATTGACGGTCTTTGCTTTAACCCGGAAGGAAATTGGAGTGCGCAGGTTTATAATCGTTTCATTCCATTCCTTGCTGAATGTCACAAGATTGCAGAGGAGTTGAACTGGCCTTTCCACGTTGACTGGTATTCTTTCGTTACCAATAATGGTGGGTTGAATGACAACGGCTGTAAATTGAGTACAAACAATAACAACTGGTTCCACAATACAACCTACAACCAGCCTGTTACCGATGTTTTTATGCTTAACTACAACTGGAGCGAATCTGGTTTGCAGACAAGTGTGCAGACAGCACAGAATATGGGCCGTTCATCATTTGACGTATATGCAGGTTATGACATGCAGGGACGTGGTTATGGTACATATGGCAATGCCGGTTGGGAAGTTCTTATGAAGTATCCTATCTCTCTTGTGATTTGGGGTGCTCACGACCGTAATCAGCTTTATATATCTTCAACCGAAGGTGGTCAGAGCGACTATGCTGTACAGAACGAGTATCAGAAGAAGCAGGAGATGCTCTTCTCTGGAGGTAACCGCAATGTCTTGAATTTGCCTGCATTGAATAATAAGGTTGTAACCTCATCATTTAGCGACCTTAGCGATTGGCATGGTTATGCAAAGGCTGTTATCGAGCGTTCTCCATTGAATGAGGTTCCTTTTGTGACACGTTTCAACCTTGGTAACGGACGTTTCTTCAATAATGAAGGTGTTACCACATGGAATCACAAATGGTATAACTATGGTATGCAGGACTTGTTGCCAACATGGCGTTGGTGGATTGACAACGGTGATGGTAAGAGCGTTCCAGCCGATGCTGTAAATCTTGACTTTACATACGATGACGCATGGTTTGGCGGTTCATGTTTGAAGGTGCATGGTGCTACAACACGTTCCGACGTGCGTCTCTTCGCAACAAAGTGGAGTGTGGCAGACGATAATGATGAGTTCCGCCTTGTCTTCAAGCCAAAGAGCAGCGGTGCTACAAACCTTGAGCTTATGATTGCCAAGGAGAATGGCGAAAACAGCTTTGTATATGTTCCTGTTGCAGGTAACGTAAAGGCTGATGAGTGGAACGAGGTTGTAATCAAGGCTTCTGAGGCAGGCCTTGCTGCCGGTGATGTTGTAGGTTGCGTAGGTCTTTCTGTAAAGAATACCGATGCTTCTTACGAAGTACTTCTTGGTGAGTTTGCCTTTGTACCTGCAGGCTATGATGTAGAACCTGAAAGACCAGACATTATTCATGCAGAGGTTATGAAGAGATACTACAACCGTGCTGATATAAAGGTTGTTTTCGAAATGCCTGCACCTGATTCTCGTAAACCTGAATATGAAGGATGTCCAGTTTATAACGAAGAGGTAAACACTTGGTACTACGAAATCTATATCAAACAGGGTGGTGTAGAGACTCTGCTTACCACAACAACATCTTGGGCAGCTTATGTTGTAGATGCATCATTGCAACAAGGTGTTGACCGCTTGCAGATTGGTGTTCGTGCTGTAGGTTTGGATGGCCGCGCTAAGAGCGATATCAGATGGTCAACATATCTTAATGAGCCTCTTACTGTCATTGAGACACTTACAGTGGATAAGGATGTAATAAAGCCGGGTGAAGAGTTTACAATCGGTTTTGAGGATCCTAATCACAAGGTTGCAGAAATCAAAATTTATGACGCTTTGACAGGTGAACTCAAGGCCAGCACAGACGGTATGGCTCTCTCTTTGACAACATCACTTCCAGCAGTAGGTAGCTACGATGTTGAGATCAAGACAATCGATGATACATTCATGAACCGTTCGCTCATTCTTGTAAGCCCTGAGGAGACAGGACGTTTGCCAGAAATCGTAAGCCTGAAGGCTGATGAGGCTTCAAAGGACGATAATGGTAATGCCAAATACATGGCAGAAATAAACAAGGGTGATACATACGAAGGCAACCCATGTACTGTTTCTCAGTCATTGTATATGTGTGAACCATATCAGTTTACTGTTGACGCAGCAATTATGAAGGAGTATAACAATACATCATTTGCTCTCTGGTTCAAGGTTGAGAAATTTGAGCATGCTTCACTCGGAACTCTGCTCATGACAAAGGTTAACCGCAATTACAATGGTACATGGACCGATCAGGTTTGGGGTGAGATGTGGACTGCTATCCGTCCTGCAGGTTATGCAAAGAACAATAACCTGAAACGTGATAATGCTGAAAATGAGTTGTCACTTTGTGCTGATGCTCCTCCTGCAGGAACTTATAATTATGAGCACAATAATGATGTCGATATCCTCTCTGACGGCTATAGCCTTATGCCAGGTGTTTGGTACCATGTCTGTGTAGTCAAATCTGGTAGAAACTTGAGCATGTATTTGAACGGTAAGCTTATTGCAAGCGGTTCATCACGTGGTAGTGGTCCAAAGGACTGGAAGGGTGCCAAATTCTATGTAGGTGGTTCAATGACTAACCTTGCAAGTTTGACCGGTTGGGTAGATGAGGTTCAGATCTGGAGCAAGGCTCTTTCTGCAGCAGAGGTTAAGGAGGCTATGATGGGTTACAAGACTGCTCCTAAAAATCTTGAGGGTTACTTTACTTTCGAGGAGTCAAAGACCGACAGCGAGGGATATGTATACTTTACCAATACAGGTCAAGCTGCATCAACAGTTCCCGGCGGTTACATGACAACTGGTAAATCGGAGAATGGTGTAACTACAGACTACAAGCAGAACCAGTTTACAACAACTCTTGGTGTACCAATGCTTACAGGTGTATATCCTGTGAATTATGAGTCATCAAAGTGGTATGTTGAGGGTGCAAGAGTTAATTCTTCTACCGAAACATCTGCCGACGTTACATATTATGGTAATTCTGGAGAATATGAGGTTAAGCTTGTTGCAAGCAACTCTTGGGGTTCTACAACAAAGACTATAAAGGATTATATCGTTGTTACAGGAATTGACGAAGTTGCAGCAAGTGAGGCTGGTTATATGGTTTATCCTAAACCTTTCGAACGCGTAGCTAACGTACTCTTTGCAAAGGGTGGCATTTATGATGTTGCTATCTACGCTGCTGACGGCAAGCAGGTTGTTAGAGAGGTACTTGACGTTTCTGACAGCGAAATGTGTGAAATTTCAATGGAAGGTGCCGCTGCTGGAACATATGTCGTTGTGATATCAAATAACGGCAAGGCAGTACGCTCATTCAAGATTGCAATGTAAAAATCACAATCAATACAGGAACTGCGGGCAAGAGAAACTTGCCCGCAGTTTTGTTTTTATGCGTAACTTGCATTAACTTCGCGTTGTATAAATGCTTATAGTAAAGATATGCTGTGCCGTAAAGAGAAATATGATATGCTTGCAGTTGTAGGCCCTACAGCATCGGGCAAGACATCCCTTGCTGTGGATATAGCCTTGGCTGTTGAAGGTGCTGAAATTATCAGTGCCGACAGCCGACAGGTATATCGTGGTATGGATATCGGTACAGGAAAGGATTTGTCGGAATATGAACGTGGGAATAGGGTTGTCCCTGCGCACCTGCTTGATGTTGTCGATGCAGGTGAAAAATATAACCTCTTTGAGTTCCAGCGCGATTTTCTTGTGGCTTACGATGATATTAGAATGCGTGGCGCCTTCCCTCTCATGTGCGGAGGCAGCGGCATGTATGTGGAATCGGTGCTTAAAGGCTATCGTCTGCTTCCCGTGCCTGAAAATCCTGTGTTGAGGGCCTCTCTTGAGGAAAAGAGTCTAGAGGAACTTACAGACATTCTGGCACAATACAAATCCTTGCACAACAACACGGATACTGACACAAAGAAACGCGCGATACGCGCAATTGAGATAGAGGAGTACTACCGCACCTGCCCTGTAGAGGAACGCTCTTTTCCTCAAATCAATTGTTTGACAGTGGGTGTCGCTGTCGACCGCGAGGTGAGGCGCGCAAGAATAAGCCGTCGTTTGCATGAGCGCCTCGAAGAAGGTATGGTTGCCGAAGTGCAAGGCTTGCTTGACAAGGGAGTGACACCGGAACAACTCATGTATTATGGCTTGGAATATAAATACCTTACACAATATATAATAGGTGAACTCTCATATGATGAGATGGTCAAGGGATTGGAGATAGCCATTCATCAGTTTGCCAAACGCCAGATGACCTGGTTCAGGGGAATGGAAAAACGTGGGGTGCATATACATTGGATCGATGCCATGCAGCCTCGCGAAAAACAGGTTGAACAGGTAAAGCAACTGTTGTATGATTGATATCCGTAATCTTAACCGACGTCGTTGGGGTATAATATATTCTCCAAAGGCAGGCACTTTTAGGCTCATGAAACGCTGGAGGGAGATACGTGAATATCTCGTTTCGAAAGGAGTGGAGTATGATTTCATAGAATCGGAAAATTATGCTTCAGTGGAGCGCCAGGCGCGTATGTTTGCCGACAACGGATATGAAACAGTCGTTGTTGTGGGTGGTGACGGAGTATTGCAGGATGCACTGAACGGCATAATGTCCTCTTCCCGTGCGGCGAATGTCTGTTTGGGAATCATTCCTAATGGTATCGCCAATGATTTTGCACGCTATTGGGGATTGCAGCCCGGTGATTATAAAACGGCGATAGACAGTATAATTGCACGCCGTATCAGAAAGGTCGATGTCGGGTGTTGCTCATTTGCCGGTGAACATGGCGAAGAAAAGCGCTATTTCCTTAATGCGCTTAACGTAGGGCTTTCGGCTCATGTCGTGGAACTTGCCAATAAAAGAAAACCATTACTTTTTGCCAGTCTTATATATCATGTCCTGGGACTTTTCTATATACTGTTCCACAGACAGAACTTTCACATGCGTTTCAGGTTGAACAATCAGCTGGTCGACCAAAAGCTGATGACCCTCTGTATCGGAAATTCTTTCAGTTACGGCCTGACACCGAGCGCTGTGCCCTATAACGGCTTTCTGGATGTTTCGGCTATACGCATGCCCAAGTTGTTCGGTATTCTCGAAGCTCTTCTTATGCTTGCCCACCGCAGGATACTCAATTATGAATTGGTTACTCCGTTCCGCACAGCGGAAATCTCGTTTGAATCGCTCGAAGGCGCACCGCTCAGCATAGACGGTCGTTCTTTCAAGCCCGCAATGCCTATGCTTGTCACTGTTGAACCGGAGAGCCTGAATCTCATAATTCCGTCAAAATTCAGAAAATAGAATTAATAGAAACTGTGTAACTGTTTACTCAAAGCTAGAAATTCCGCGTATGTGTCATATCGAACATATGTGAGATATCTCTTGTGTAGTTTTGCGGTTTTTGGGGTAATCCCTCAATAACTCGTCTCGTTGCTTTGCTCTGTATGACAAATTTTCTTTGGGCTACATATATTATTCCTTATTAATACATTCTTTATCAGTATATTTTGTCATGCGAAAAACATGTTTGGCATGCTTTATGCGGTAAATTCCTCTTTTTTTACATTTTTTATAAAAAATCGCTTTGCTTGCTTGTAATTGAATTTTATAATTCTTACATTTGGAGTTGTGATAAGTAATTTGGTTTAATATATAAATTATACGAGATGAGTTATTTGCGATTCGAAAAAACGCTGATGACGAACTTGGAAGAGTCGTTGCAAAAGGAAATTTTGAGGACTAACCGTTCGGGTGCTTATCACTGTTCGACAATTGTTGACTGTAACACCCGTAAGTATCATGGCTTGTTGGTTGTCCCCATTCCGCAACTTGATGACGAGAACCATGTGTTGTTGTCATCTCTTGACGAGACTGTAGTGCTCCATGGTGCAGAGTTCAACTTGGGCTTGCACAAGTACAATGCCGACAACTTCAGTCCTCGAGGCAACAAGTATATCCGTGAGTTTGCCTGGGAGCGTGTGCCGACCACAATTTATAATGTGGGTGGCGTTTGGCTTAAGAAAGAGAAAGCCTTTGTACATCACGAGAACAGAATCCTAATCCGTTACACCCTTTTGAAGGCAAACACTGCTGTTACCTTGCGCCTGCGTCCGTTCTGCGCTTTCCGTAGTGTTCGTGAATATACTCACGAGAACAATATTGCCGACCGCAGCTACAAAGAGGTGGAGAATGGTATAAGCATGCGCATGTATGCCGACTACCCCGATCTCTACATGCAGCTCAACAAGAAGAACGAGTTCGTGTATACACCTGACTGGTATCGTGGAATAGAGTACGTCAAGGAGTTGGAGCGCGGTTATGATTTCAACGAGGACCTCTATGTTCCCGGTTATTTTGAAGTCAAGATGAAGGCCGGCGAAAGCATTGTCTTCTCAGGTGGTGTCTCTCCAATGACAGCACGTACAATGAAGGCCGCATTCGAGCACGAGGAGGCTATCCGTGACCCACGTGACAACTTTATGCACTGTATGCAGTGTGCCGGTAACCAGTTCTTCAATGTACAGGGCGAGTACACATATATCCTTGCCGGATATCCTTGGTTCAAGTGCCGTGCACGTGACCTCTTCGTTTCGCTTCCCGGTCTTGCTCTTTCACAGGGACATATCGACGAGTTCGAGCGCGTAATGAAGACTGCGCGTATTGCTATCGAAGACTTCATCAATGGCAAGCAGAGTGAATGCAAGATATATGAGATGGAACATCCCGACGTTCTCCTTTGGGCAACATGGACATTGCAACAGTATGCCAAGGAGTGCGGTATCGAAGCATGCCGTGACAAATACGGTGACCTTCTCATGAAGATATATGACTTTATCCGTAACAACAGACACAGCAACCTGCGTGTTACCCAGAACGGTCTTCTCTCTACCAACGGCAGGGACAAGGCTGTTACATGGATGAACTCTACAGCCAATGGCCGCCCAGTAGTTCCACGTACAGGTTATGTAGTTGAAATCAATGCATTGTGGTACAACGCCCTCAAGTTTATCGAGGAGATGGCTGTGCTTACACGCAACGAAGAGGTGCAGAACTCTCTGGTACGTCTTATCCCGCTTGTAGGAAAGGCATTTACCGAGGTGTTCATCAATGAATACGGTTACCTGTACGACTATGTCGACGGAGACTATGTTGACTGGAGCGTGCGTCCTAACATGATTTTCGCAGTAGCACTCGATTACTCTCCGCTTGACTCAAAACAGCGCAAGAAGGTGCTTGACACAGTTACCAAGGAACTGCTTACTCCACGTGGCTTGCGTTCATTGTCACCAAAGAGCGTCGGTTACAACCCCAACTATGTTGGCCCGCAGATACAGCGCGACTATGCATACCACCAAGGTACAGCATGGCCATGGTTAGGCGGCTTCTATTATGAGGCTTATCTCAAGACCTATAAGATGAGTGGTGTATCGTTTGTACAGCGTCAGATGATTGGTTTTGAGGATGAGATTGTGCAGCACTGTATCGGTTCAATACCCGAAGTGTTCGATGGTAACCCGCCTTTCAAGGGACGTGGTGCCGTAGCGTTTGCTATGAACGTGGCAGCAATCCTGAGAACAAGCCAGATACTAAAACAGTACGAATCTAAAATGGAGGGATAATAGATATGAAAGTATTAATGTTCGGTTGGGAGTTTCCTCCTCATATTTCAGGAGGACTCGGTACAGCAAGTTACGGACTGACAAAGGGCTTCGTTCAGCAGGGCGACGTCGAAATCAAGTTCTGTATCCCAAAACCATACGGTGATGAGGATAACAGTTTCCTCAGAATTGTAGCTATGAACTCTGTGCCTATCGTGTGGAAGGATGTCAACTACGATTATGTCAATTCACGTGTCGGCAATGTAATGACTCCCGAGGAGTATTACCGTTACAGAGAGCATATATACAGCGATTTCAGCCACATGCACACCAATGACCTCGGTTGCATGGAGTTCGCAGGCGGTTATCCCGACAATCTTCACGAAGAGATAAACAACTACTCTATCATTGCAGGTGTTGTGGCACGTACCGAAGAGTTCGATATTATCCACTCACACGACTGGCTTACATACCCTGCAGGTATCCATGCAAAGCAGATATCTGGTAAAAAACTTGTAATCCACGTGCATGCTACCGACTTTGACCGCAGCCGCGGAAATGTCAACCCTACAGTGTACGCAATAGAGAAAAACGGTATGGACAATGCCGACCACATCTTCTGCGTGAGCGAGTTGACACGCCGTACTGTAATTGAAAAGTATCATCAGCATCCAAGCAAGGTTTCTACATTGCATAATGCTGTAACACCTCTTTCACAGGATATCCTCGATATCGTTCCAAAGAAGATACCAGGTGAGAAGGTTGTGACTTTCTTGGGTCGTATAACCATGCAGAAGGGACCTGAATACTTTGTTGAGGCTGCAGCGCAGGTGCTCAAGAAGACAAAGAACATACGTTTCTGTATGGCAGGTAGTGGAGATATGATGAACGACATGATACGCCTTGTTGCTCAACGAGGTATTTCGGACCGTTTCCACTTCCCCGGCTTCATGCGCGGACGACAGGTTTACGAGTGTCTCAAGGCCAGCGATGTATACATCATGCCTTCGGTAAGTGAGCCTTTCGGTATATCACCTCTTGAGGCGATGCAGTGCGATGTGCCTTCAATCATATCAAAGCAGTCGGGTTGTGCCGAAATTCTTGACAAGTGTATCAAGACCGACTATTGGGATATCAATGCCATGGCCGACGCTATCTATTCAATCTGTAATAACGAATCGCTTTACGAATACCTCAAGGTAGAGGGCCGTAAGGAGGTAGACAGCATTACATGGGAAGATGTTGCGTTGAAGCTGCGCAGAATGTATGAGAAAGTATTGGGTTGGTAATAATAAAAAGCATATAAGATATGAAAACAATTTGTTTCTATTTTGAATTACATCAAATCAGACAGTTGAAACGTTACCGTTTCTTCGATATCGGTACAGATCACTACTACTACGATGATTATGCCAATGAGAGCATGACATTTGAACTTGCCGAGAAGTCATACGTGCCGGCATTGCAGACACTTTTGGAGATGATACGTGAGAGCAACGGTGCTTTCAAGGTTGCATTGTCCGTTTCAGGTGTCGGTCTTGAGATGTTGGAACTTTATGCACCTCAGGTTATTGAGTTGTTGCACGAAATCAACAAGACAGGTTGCTGCGAATTCCTTTGCGAACCATATTCACACGGTCTTTCATCATTGGCATCAAAAGAGGTGTTCATGGAAGAGGTTATGCGTCAGAACCGCAAAATCAAGGAGTTGTTCGGCAAGAAACCTAAAGTATTGCGTAACTCAGGTCTTATCTATTCTGACGAGATTGGTGAAATGGCATCTCAGATGGGCTTCAAAGGTATGCTTTCAGAGGGTGCAAAACATATCCTCGCATGGAAGAGCCCACACTTCGTGTATAACTGCTCACTCGCTTCAAATTTGAAGCTTCTGTTGCGCGACTATAAGCTCTCTGACGATATCTCATTACGTTTCTCTAATCCTGAATGGAGCGAGTATCCACTCTTTGCTGAGAAGTACATCGACTGGATTTCACAGTTCCCCGAGGAGGAGAATGTTATCAATATCTTCATGAACCTTTCAGCCATTGGTATGGCACAGCCTTTGTCATCAAATATCCTTGACTTCATGAAGGCATTGCCAGCATGCGCAGCAGCCAAGGGCATCACATTCTCTACACCATCAGAGATTATCGACAACCACAAGTCAGTAGGTCCTCTTGAGGTACCATATCCTCTCTCATGGATGGACGAGGAACGCGACGCAAGCTCATGGTTGGGTAACACATTGCAGCGTGAGGCATTCGACAAGTTGTACAGCGTAGCTGAGCGTATCATGCTCACCGACGACAAGAAGTTGAAGCAGGATTTCGACTACTTGCAGGCAGCTGAAAACCTCCGTTTCATGACAACAAAGCAGAACGGTATCATCACCGAGCGTTGCATTTATGAGTCTCCTTACGATGCATTCACCAATTACATGAACATCCTTGGCGACTTCCTTGCACGCGTACGTGCACAGTACCCCGACATGGATAACGAGGAACTTGGCTCATTGCAGCAGATGATCGACAACCAGGAGGTTGAGATTATCCAGCTCGAGGCCGAAGTAGAGCAGTTGAAAGCAAAGCTTGCAGCAAAGACAAAGAAGGCTGCAAAGAAAGAGGAGCCCGTTGCTGAGCCTGTAGTGGAAGAGAAACCTAAAAAGGTTGCAAAAAAGGCTGTAAAGAAGGCAAAAGCCTGATTGCAGATATCCAATAAAAACAATGGACATTTCAAAAATGTCCATTGTTTTTATTATAATATGTTCTTAGTCGTTGAACTTGCTCGATATGATTTCTATCGGTATCTCATAGCTGTCGCCACCACGAAGTCTTACACTCTTGATGTCTGTGTCGTGTGTAATCTTTACCACGCTGTTGTTGGAGTCGAGGGTTGTTTTAACAGGGATGAGTACAACCTTGTTCCAGTCGGGGTTCTTTGCTTCCCAGTCGGCATTCTCCTTTGTGCCCTGTGTGTATTCATCGTAACAGTGCTTCAACAGGTTGGCTATGTTGCTGAACTGGTATTCGTTTGTACTGCTTGTGAGTGTTGTCAGGTACGAAGTGGTGTTGTCGGGCAGGTCGTTCCTGAGGAAGAAACGGTACATATCTTTCTTCCTGACCATCAATAGGGTGGTAGGTGGTGTGTTGATGCCGTTGTCCTCCTCGTTGTATCTTGTGAACACTATCTTTGCTGTGTTGATGGTATTGTTTGACTCTATGGCATCGATTATTGGCAATTCAACTTCTGTGAACAATCCTGCTGGTGTCTTTATGTATGTGTGCTCCCTGTTTTTCGCCAGTTCGTCAAGTCCGGTGTTGTCGAACTTGTTTGACTGCAGAACCTCTTTGCCTGAATAGAAGGGAGCTGACAGGTCCTGAATAGAATCGTTGCCGGAGCTGGTCTTTATCTTGCGCTGGAAGCCTATGTCAAGGCGGGCGCGGTAAATCTTGAGGATTGTGCCGTCACCGTGTGTGCACTTTACATATATGCCCTTGAAGATATTGTTGATGAAAACCTCTGAATTGGCATAGTACTCCTTGCCGTTCTCTCCGTAGAACTTGCTTATGAATCTGTTGCCGATGCTATCGGGGAGGTTTATCTCAATGTGTCTTGTGTAGTCGCCGTTGAGGATTGTATCGTGCAGGGTAAAGTCAATAGCGTTGAATGTCTTTGTTGCCAAGGGGCTCTTTTCAGCATCGTAGAAGAACTCCTCTGGGTCCAAATTGGTGTAATATGGCTTTCCTTCAACAAGTGTCTTGTCCAGCTCGTATACCTCACAAGCCATGGCGTTCAGTGAATCGCCGTAATACTCGCTTAAATATAGTCTCAGCTTTGTGTATGTAGCAGTTCCACCTACGACACCCTCTTCAGGGAATATGAAATCCTCGGTACATCCGAACTGTGTGATGAAGCCTGAATTGAAGATTGTACCGGTCTCCTCGTCGGTGTATTGTCCCAAGTATATGTCACTTGTATTTGCCAGTATCGAGTCATTTGCCATTATAGTGCGGCTGGTGGCTTTACAAGTGTCTGTACTTGTTATAATCTTGTCAATCTCGGGAACAATGGTGTCGCCGATAGTTCCTGTGGTGTCGTCGCAGGCAGTTGCTATGAGCAGGGCTGCTATGGTCAACAAAAGAGATGATAACTTTTTCATCATTTTTTTTGTTAAGATTATCAAACAGGTGTTAAACCGTTTCTTATTTATCAATCAAGCAACCCCACAGTGTGACGTTGCTTGATTAATTCTTTATCCAAGTAATGAGTTGTAGAAACCGTAGCAGCTGTTGCCGTTCTCTTCTGCGGAATCTTTGGTGAATATCTGCTTGCCTAATGATTTGGCATATTCAATCAACTCTTCGGAAATGTTGTCTCCATTAATTGTGACGCCGTCGCAGTGTCTTATCGCAAGCTTCAGCAAATCGTTGCATGTTGTAGGTATCGGCATGCCTTCGAGTAAATCTTCGCTCATGTCCTTGCACAAAAGCTTTTGTGCAAATGATGCTTCAAATGGCTGCTTGAAATCATCGTCAAATAGTGAGAGTACAATCTTTGAATCGCAGAACGATGGCTCATCCTTGTATGCAGTTCTTATATACAACGGTACAAGGGCCGATACCCAACCGCAGCAATGTATGATCTCGGGGCACCAACGCTGTTTCTTTACAGCCTCGATAACACCAAGGTTGAAGAATATTGTGCGCTCGTCGTTGTCGCTGTACTCATTTCCGTTTTCGTCGCTTATCAACAGACGGTTGTGGAAATAATCCTCATTGTCGATGAAATATACCTGCATTCTTGCCGACTGCAACGATGCAACCTTTATTATCAGAGGGTGATCGGTGTCGTCGATTATCAGGTTCATTCCCGAAAGACGTATTACCTCGTGCAGATTGTTACGTCTTGTATTTATTGTTCCCCACAATGGAGTGAACATTCTTATCTCTTTGACTTTGTCCTGTATTCCCTGCAGCAGTTCCTGGCTTGCGGTAGCTAAAGGAGATGCCTGGACAAACGGTGTCATTTCCTGTGTGATAAATAAAATCTTTTCTGCTTCCATCTCTTCTGTTTACACGGGATTTCCCCATTTCTTGCAAAATTACAAAAAAAATGCCAAATGGACAAATAGTACTTCTGTTTTAAGTCATTTTATGACAAAATGTGAATGATTTTCACAGAATCACATGCTGTATCTTGCTTTTTGAACTCTTCTTAATCACCCGGCTGTAAAATATTTTATTTTATTTGTTTCGTTTTGTGCTTATTTGTTTGTTACTTTGCATTCCGAAACGCAGGCAAGGGCTTTGACGGCGCTTGTATTCTGCATCTTGATATTGAAAAACATCAAAATTTACCTGAAATGAAGGTAGTTGCCACAAAAACAGAATTGAAATCGCTTTTGGACGAATATCGTGTCAAAGGAAAATCTATAGCTCTTGTCCCTACAATGGGTGCACTGCATCAGGGACATGCCTCTTTGGTCAAGCGCTCTGTCATGGAGAATGACATAACTGTAGTAAGTGTATTCGTCAATCCTACACAGTTCAATGACAAGAACGACCTCAAAAACTATCCGCGCACACTGGAGGCCGACTGCTGCCTGCTCGAAAAGGAGGGGGTAGACATCGTGTTTGCACCGGCTGTCGAGGAGATGTACCCCGAAGAGGATACACGTGTGTTTACATTTGCCCCACTTGATACTGTTATGGAGGGTGCATGCCGTCCGGGACATTTCAATGGTGTGGCACAGATTGTAAGCAAGCTCTTCTACGCTGTTGAGCCGCACAAGGCGTATTTCGGTGAAAAGGATTTCCAGCAGCTTGCAATCATCCGTGAAATGGTACGTCAGCTGGATATCGATGTGGATATCGTCGGTTGTCCAATCGTCCGTGAATGTGATGGCCTGGCTATGAGTAGTCGCAATACACTTCTGTCCAAAGAGGAGAGAGGACGTGCGCTTGCGATATCCCGAACACTGTTCAGCAGTCTTGAATATGCCAAGGCGAATACTCTGGCAGCCACCCGCGCGTTTGTTGAGTCCGAAATAAACAATGTACCGGGGCTCGACCTCGAATATTATCAGATTGTAGACGGAAATACGTTGCAGGAGATTGCGGAGTGGGGTAACAGTGATTACGTTGTAGGTTGTATTGCACTTTTCTGTGGCAAGGTGCGTCTGATTGATAACATTGTATATAAGGAGAATAAATAAGATATGTTGTTACAGGTATTGAAATCCAAAATCCATTGTGCTACGGTTACTGAAGCCAATCTTCAGTATATGGGCAGCATTACTATCGACGAGACTCTTATGGAGGCTTGTGGTATGATAGAGGGCGAAATGGTACATGTAGTGAATAATAGTAACGGTGAGCGCATTGTTACATATATTATAAAAGGAGAACGTGACTCCGGAGTCATATGTCTTAACGGCGCAGCTGCGCATAAGTTCCAGCCCGGTGATGTGGTTATAATAATGGCTTATGCAATAATGACTCCCGAAGAGGCTCATTCATTCAGCCCCAAGGTCATAATTCCTGACAAGCATAACAGAATCTGATTGTAATATTGATATGACAAAAAATAAGGATGAGCATCACTCATCCTTATTTTTTGTACTTTTCTTCTTTTTATCACTCTTTTTCCACCATATCCACTTGTTGAAATCGTGACGCAACATTATGCCGGCGCCCTGGGTGGTGAGGTTGGTCTTTGAGAAGTAGCGGTCGTTTGTCTTGCTGTATGCCTTGAGGCTTACAGTTCCTTTTTTGTTAAGCAACCACTGCAACTCGAAATCGCCGATGAAGTTTCTGTTTGCAACAGGGTTTTCGCGGTATCCGAGGTTGCCGTTTATCAGCAGGCGGTCGTTCAGCAGGCGTCCTTCGAGCATTCCTTCAACCTCCATGTTGTTCCAGCCTCTTTCGCTTGTAGAAATGTTACCCGAAATATTCCAGTTTCCGTTGTCTATGATCTGTCCAAGCATGTTGTTCAGCTGTCCCGACAGGGTGTTTGATATCAACGACTCAACGGCTGTAGTGCTCTGTGTGTTTGTCGCAAGAGTGTTGTTGTGGTCATATGTGTAGAACTTACCTATGCTGAGCAGGTAAATGAACTGCATGTTCTTCTGTTCGGGGGTGCTTGTTGCACTTGCAAGCATCTCCTTCTCCTCTTCACTGCCTTCGGGCAATTCAAGGTCAAAGTTGAGAATTGGTGATTCAAGTGTTCCTGTTATTCCAAGCAGGCAGTTGACCTTTACGCTCTTTCTGTTTGTCACTTCAGTGGTGAGTGCGCTGAGCGATGCTGACGGTACAAGGTATTTCGCCTTTATGTCAAGGTTGGCGTCGTAGGGGTTGCCGTTGAAATGCAGTAAACTTCCTTTGGAAATGCTGAATTCCTTGGTGAAAATATCCTGTATCGTTATCTTGTACGCACCTCGGTCCAAATCTATGTTGCCCTTGAGTGAAAAACCGTCTTTTTCGTCATAGACGGCATTTACTGTTCCATTTCCGTATATGTCAATGTAGTCGTCGCTCTTCAGGTTGGTATACACTTTTATTCCCAATCCTTCGTTTGCGTCTATTAGGAAGTCGAGGTTAAGCTTGCTCTCAAGGTCCTGCTGTGTTTTACTGTGTTCGTTTATGGTGTTGTCGTCCTTGTTCTTCTTGTTGCTGTCAATGAATGTCACAAAGCTGTTGTCACGTACGCTTCCCGAGCTGCTTGCATTGTAAACTATACGTGAGTTCGGTCCATTACTTATTTCTGCCTTCAGGAACAGTCCTTTTGCGTTGGCCTTCAGGTTTGCGTCTCCTGTGGCGTAAACTGTTCCATAAATGGGCAACTCGTCAAAATTGTGGGTGTCATAGACAAGTATGTTCTCAGTCTTTGCGCTCAGGTCGCAGGACCATTTTCCCATGTTCTGGTGTGTGACATTTCCGCTCAGCCATCCTTTGTTGCCGTGCTTGTCGGTTACAAGGGCGTTGTCAAAGCTGAGTTTTCCTCTTGTAAAGCGAAGAGTGTCGCCATGGAATGTGTATCTTACTTTTGTCGGGTTTATACGTGCACCGCAATTCAAGGCGATAGCTCCTGTCATGTCAATGGCTCTCCACTTACCATGTATATTGACTTTGCCGCTTCCCGTACCTGTAATGTCCGACATGAATGATCTTGTCATCTTGTTGATGAATGACGCATTAAGCTCATCTGCGTCAATACCAATATGTATGGTGTCGTTGGCCTGTGAAAGTATACCGTTTACTTTTGAAATCTTTCCGTGGTCGTTGAGAATGTCTGCGTTGAGGAAAATGGACTTGTCGCTGTTGCGCCAGCCGATATTCAGGTCGGCTTTTCCAAGATATCCGTTGTCTATCTTGAAACTGTCAACATCAAATCTTCCGCTTACATCGGGCGCGGACAGTAGGGCAGATGCATATGCTGCTCCTGTTGCGTTGCCATTGAACTTGAGAATCCTGAATTTTACCAAATCAAGTATGGTGGATACTTCAAAGTTGCGGACTTTGACGTTCAGTATGTCGTTTGAACTTTTGCCTACAACGCCATCCAGTCGCAGATGCTGCGTGTTATTGTACAGACAAAGTCCATTGATGTCAATCTTGTCCATGTTGCCACAAACGTTGCCACCTGAAATGTACCAAATGCTGTCGTTGTGTACTATGCTGTCCGGCTGTACGTTGGCATTCATGAAAAGATTCTTTGCAGAATCTCTCTCTATTGTCGCTTCCATGCGCAGGATGCCGCTCTTTCTCCTTTTTGTCTTGTTGTCTTTCCAGACAAGCAGGTTTAGGATCGTGTCATTGAACATCATGCAGCTCATGTCTATTTTCAACTCATTTCCGTCGCTTTTCTTTTCGGGCTTTATGATGAATGATTCAAGAACCATGGAACGGTTTGTCGATTTGCCATTGAAACCAATGCTCCTGTATTTGCTTTTCTTTATATTGACGTCGTTCAGCGCTGTATTTATTGTGAACATGTCGTTATTGTCGTTGCATACTCCATTAACGAAGGATTCACCGTTTATCACGACAGGCAGCTTCAGTACGTGGCTTACAAAATGGCTGTCCTTGAGGTCGCAATTGAATATGTAGTTGCTGCTGTAGCTCTTTGTGGTGTCGATGTCTGCAACAAGTGATGGTATGTGCTTGAGCGTCTGTCTGTATATGCTGTTTATGATAGATTTATAATTGAAATCGCCGACAATGCTGCAGTCCATGAAGTCTGAATTCAGTATGACGAGCCTCTGCTCTTCGTTGCGTGTGTCGCAGAAATGTAGATTGCGTACAATGCTTGTCTTTTCGCTGTCGCTGTATTTCAGGTTTTGTACCTTGGCGTTGAAAAGGCTGCTGCTGTCGGCCATGTTGAATTCTCCGTCAAAATTGAATGAGAATGTTCCCTTTTCTTTCCAGTTCAAACCAATGTTGTGTGGTGTTATGGAATCGATATCAAGTGACATTACAGCTCTGTGCTCATTGTTGTAGTTGTAATCAATGTTCATGCGTGCTGTTATGCCCGGGTCTTCTGTCTTTATACTTGTATTGAACTTGTTGCTTGAAATGTCGTAGGCTCCAAGGAACTCTATCGGCATGAATGTGTAACCATTGCTTTCAAGTTCTGTTATGCCGCCGTCAAAATTTATTTCTTTCTTGTTTTCGCTTATGCAACCATTGGCCTTGGTCTGCAACGAGCATTTCATCGGCTTGTCGATGCCTGCCAGGTTGCTTATGTCTATATCATATCCGCTTGCGGTCATGTTGAACTCCCCATCCTTGCTGTATGCTCCTTCTGCTGTGATGTTGCCGTTCCCGGTCTCTGCAACAGCATTGCCGGCTATGCCGTTTTCTGTTATTTCGGCTTCCGCGGTCATGCTTAGGCTGCCAATCCTGTCTGCAATGTCAAACTTAAGGTTCTTTATCAAGGATTGCAACGATGTTAGCCCGTTCTTGTTGATGTCGAGCTCTCTTACATACAGATTGACTTTTCTGTCATTCTCATATGGGTTTTCTATTGTTGCAATGGTCTTTAATGATATGTCGTTGTTCAGGGTTCTTGCCGAAACGGTTGTGCGTGAAGAGATACTGTCTGAACGGTTGCTGATGCTGAACGCCAGTGCCGGTATCTTTCTTGTAAGTTCTGCGTCCAAGGCTGACAGGTCTGCCGGGTTTATGCGGTTGCTGTTGATATCAGCGGTTATTTCAAGACCCTTCGGCTCCTGTGGGTTGAATTTTACTGCGATGGAATCGGACTCTATACGGCTGTTGGGCAGTTCCAGTTCCATATTTTCAAGCTTGTAATAGCCCTTTACAGCCTTTACATTCGCTTTGAGTCTTTTCAGTTCAAGGCCGCTCTTCTCTTCTCCTCTGATTGAGCGTACAAACAGGTCGAGTTCCTCCTTCTGGAGTTTTCTCAATGAAATGTTGCATCGTATCTTGTTGACTGCGATATGTGCCGGGTCGAATCCCTCCTCTTTCTCCGGAATGTCAAGTCTGTCATAGCTGAATCTGCCGTCGTATAGAATCAACTGGTTAATGCGTACGGCTACGGCTTTGTCCTCTTTGTTCTCTTCGCTTTTGAGTTTGTCTAAGATAAACTGTATGTTGAGTGGTGAACCGGCTGAATCCTGCCGTAGTCTTATATCGGGCGCTGCAACGGCCAAGGTGTTGACCTGTATCCTGTTCTTCAAAAGCTCGTATGGCGAAATGTGTGCTGTGATCTCTTTTGTGTACAACGCTGTGTCCCCCTGCTGGTCAAGAATGGTAATGTCCTTGAGGATTATCTCGTCAAAGTGCCTGATTCTAATTGCTTCGGCATTGACGTGTATGTCCAGCAGTTCCTCAACTTTTTCGGAGATGGTTGCCGCTATGCTTTTCTGGATACTGTCAAGCCTTAACGACAGTGATGCTACATATATGATCGCTACTGTCGCTGCAATGATGATGAATATGTGCTTAAGCGCTTTGATAGTGTTTGGGGTTTTGGTTTGTGGTACATGTATATATTGTGCGAAGATAGCAATTTTTAACGGAATCATCGTAAGTTTTTTATTAAATAATGTGACCGTGTGGTCATTTTTACTTTGAATTTGGAGCGATTTATAGTACTTTTGCATTATGGAATAAAAACTTGAAAAAAATGATAGAGACAATTGTAATACTATTTCTTTCAGTCGGCTTTTTTATCAGTGGCAAAATCCGCTCCGATATTGTGGCTCTCTGTGCTCTTGTGGCATTGATGCTTTTGGGCATATTGACCCCTGATGAGGCATTGGCCGGCTTTTCGAGCAACGTTATCATAATGATGGTGGGGCTGTTCGTCGTTGGAGGTGCTATATTCCAGACCGGTCTTGCCAAAATGATAAGTTCAAGGTTGATGAGACTGGCCGGGAATAGTGAAACACGTCTGTTTGTGCTTGTCATGCTTGTGACCTCTCTTATGGGAGCTTTTGTCAGCAACACGGGAACTGTGGCGATAATGATTCCTATTGTTGTCAGCATGGCTATGAGTGTAAAGATGAATCCGGGACGTCTTCTTATGCCGTTGGCGTTTGCAAGTAGTATGAGCGGTATGATGACTCTTATCGGTACACCGCCAAACCTTGTCATCAATGAGGAACTTGTCTCAAATGGATATCCGGGACTTGGATTCTTTACATTTCTTCCTGTCGGTCTTATATGTGCGGCTGTTGGAACCATTCTCCTTCTTCCTTTGAGCAAAAAGTTTCTTTCCAAACCAGGTGCATTGAGTGGAGAGAGTGCCAGCAGCGGAAAAACTCTTAAATCGCTTGTCAAGGAGTATGGTATAGCAAGTAACCTTCATCGTCTGCAGGTGAATGCCGGCTCTCTTGTAGTTGGTAAAATGATTGGCGAACTGAATATACGCAAGAACTATAGTCTTAATATCATCGAGGTACGTCATATTGAACGCAATCAGCGTAACCCGCTTTCAAAGAGTGTTGTGCAGCAGGCTGCCGATTCTGACACAGTGCTCCGTGTCGATGATATTCTCTATGTGTCGGGTAATGAAACTATAGTGAAGATTTTTGCCGAAAAATACAAGCTTGAAATAATCACTGCAGATGAAAAGGCTACTTCAAATGCTTTGGATTTCTATGATATCGGTGTTGCCGAAATTGTGATCATGTCTTCCTCTTCGGTAGTCAACAAGACTGTCAGAGAGGTGGAATTCCGTTCAAAGTATAATGTGAGTGTGCTTGGAATATGCCGTAAGAACAAGTATATCCTTCAGGGTATTGTTGAGGAGACAATCCACACGGGTGATGTTCTGCTCGTTCAGGGTACGTGGGCCAATATAGCCAGTCTTGAAAAGGAGAGCTCGGAATGGATCGTAGTAGGTCGTCCAATGGAAGAGGCTGCCAAGGTTACTCTTGATTACAAGGCACCTGTTGCGGCTGTGATAATGTTGGCAATGGTGGCTGTCATGGTGTTTGACTTTATTCCTGTTGCTCCGGTTACGGCAGTTCTTGTTGCGGCTCTGTTGATGGTTCTTACCGGTTGTTTCCGTAATGTTGAGGCTGCGTACAAGACTATCAACTGGGAGAGTATAGTGCTTATAGCTGCGATGATGCCAATGTCTGTGGCTTTGCAGAAAACCGGTGTCTCATCATGGATATCAAACGCGCTTGTGTCTAGCCTTGGCGGTCATAGCCCGCTATTACTGCTTGCTGGAATATATTTCACGACGTCGTTCATGACCATGTTTATAAGCAATACGGCTACAGCCGTGCTTATGGCGCCTATTGCAATGAGCAGTGCTGTGCAGGTCGGTGTCAGTCCAGTGCCGATGCTCTTTGCTGTAACATTGGGCGCGAGTCTCTGTTTTGCTTCGCCGTTTTCAACACCGCCTAATGCGCTTGTGATGCCGGCTGGACAATATAAATTCTCCGATTACGTCAAGGTCGGCTTGCCTTTGCAGTTGATACTTGGAATAGTAATGATTTTGGTTCTTCCTTTACTGTTCCCGTTCTGATAGATAATAAAATATTCTGCCAAAATTGCGTATTTATGCTATTTTATATGTAATTTTGTCAGCAAAATATTGTGGCGATGAATGTAACAGAGGTCCAGAGAGTAAAACAGCAGTTCGGGATAATAGGTAACGATCCGGCGCTGCTTAGGGCTGTAGATACAGCCATTCAGGTGGCTCATACCGACTTGACAGTCCTTGTAACTGGAGAGAGTGGTGTGGGAAAGGAGTTTTTTCCTAAAATAATTCATACAAACAGTGTCAGGAAGCATGGCAAGTATATTGCCGTGAACTGTGGAGCTATTCCGGAGGGAACAATCGATTCGGAACTTTTCGGTCATGTTAAGGGTGCATTTACCGGTGCGGTGAATGAACGCAAGGGATATTTCAGTGAGGCTGACGGCGGTACCATTTTTCTTGATGAGGTTGCGGAACTGCCTATGTCTACTCAGGCGCGTCTGTTGCGTGTGCTTGAGAATGGTGAATTTCTGCGTGTGGGCTCTTCTGATGTTGAAAAGACCGATGTCCGCATTGTTTGTGCGACGAATGTTAATCTGATAGAGGCTATTGCTGACGGCCGTTTCCGTGAAGACCTGTATTATCGTCTGAATACAGTGCCTATTGCAGTACCTCCTTTGCGTAAGCGTGGAGAGGATGTTGTATTACTCTTCATGAAGTTCTGTATGGACTTTGCTGCAAAGTATAAGGTTCCGAAAGTACAGCTTGATGCAAGTGCAAAGAGTGCCATAATGGGATATTCATGGCCTGGAAACATACGACAGCTGAAGAATATTGCCGAACAGGTTTCTATTCTTGAACTTAACCGTGATGTTACGGGTGAGGTTATGTCGCATTATCTTCCCAAAGAAAAGAACAGTAATCTGCCTATGTTTGCCGGTCAGCATGCCGACAAAAAGAGCTTTGAGAGCGAGCGTGAGATTCTCTACAGTGTGCTGTTCGATATGCGTCGTGACATAACAGAACTGAAAAAGCAGCTTGAGGATATCCGTATGTCGCGTCAGGATGACTCTCATCTGTCGTACTATCCGTCGTCGCAGTATCCCGGAGCACAGGAGGTGGCGGTGGTGCCCCATCCTTCATCACACTCCTATCAGATACCTGTTGCGCAGGAGCATTTTGAACCTTCGGTCAGCATGGTTGAAGAGTATGTGGAGGAGGCTATTTCTCTTGATGACATGGAGAAAAAGGCTATATTGGCTTCTCTTGAGAGGAATAAGGGAAAACGCAGGAATGCTGCAAAGGAGTTGAATATATCGGAACGTACATTGTACAGGAAAATTAAGGAATATGGCATTGAATAAAAGGTCTGGAGTGTTTGCTCCTATGTTTGGAGTGCTCTTGCTGCTTCTTGTTGTCGGTTGTACTGTCAGCTATAAGTTTACGGGTGCATCAATTGATTATGAGAAGGTAAAAACTGTTGCAATCAAGCAGTTCCAGAATCGTGCGCCATACCAGTGGGCACCTATGACAACAATGCTTAACGAGCAATTGAACGATGCCTTTGTCCAGCAGACTAAATTGCAACAGGTACAGCGTGGCGGAGATCTGGAACTTGACGGTGAAATCGTTGCATATGACCAGTTCAACAAGTCTATTTCGTCTTCGGGTTACTCTTCTATGGTGCAATTGAAACTGACGGTAAATGTGCGCTTTACGAACAATACCAACCATGATGAGGATTTTGAACGTCAGTTCAGTGCTACACGTGATTTCGACGCTTCTCAATCGCTTGATTCGGTACAGGAGGATCTTGTTACACAGATGATAAAGGAGATTGTTGAATCTATATTCAATGCGGCTGTGGCGAACTGGTAAGGTGGTGTATGGAAAAACTTACGTATTACATATCGCATCCCGAAGCGCTTGACAGGAATACTCTGTACGAGCTCCGTAATCTTGTGCAGAGGTATCCATACTATGACGTTGCGCGTCTGCTCATGCTCAAGAATCTCTATGTTCTTCATGATATAGGTTTCGGCAAGGAGTTGCGTAAGGCTGCGTTGTACCTGAAGGACCGCCTCCCGTTGTTTAATCTTATCTCGGGGTATGGAGAAGCGGTGGTGGATGCTCTATCTTCTGAACCGTTGTCTGTTGACAGGACTATGTCGTTGATTGATTCGTTTCTTGGGACGTTGCCTGCTGATACATTCTCCCTTGAGGCGGAAAGTGCTGCTGCAGTCGATTATGCCTCGGCATATCTAAAGGATGGTTCATACAGTAATGAAACTCCGGCTATGCGTGGGCAGAATATAATCGATGAATTCCTTGCGGGGGGTAATGAGAAAATAACTATAGATCTTGGCGATGATTTCTATTTGCGCGAAGATGTATCTCCTGTTGTGGAGGATGCTCAGGTTGTTGAAAACTCTTTCTTTACAGAAACGCTTGCCAATATTTACATCAAGCAGGGTAAATATGAGAAAGCACTTGAAATTATTCAGCGATTATGTTTGGAATATCCGAATAAAAATCGTTACTTTGCAGACCAAATAAGATTTTTGGAAAAAATAATAAAATATACAAAAAGAAAATAATATGTATTTGCTTTGTGTTTCACTTATCGTTCTCGTGTCGGTGCTCATGTGTTTGATCGTTCTTATCCAGAACTCTAAGGGTGGTGGATTGGCATCGGGCTTTGCTTCATCAAACCAGATTATGGGTGTTAGAAAGACAACTGACTTCCTTGAAAAGGCAACATGGACTCTTGCTGGTCTTATGGTTGTAATAAGTATTCTTGCAGCATACTCTCTCCCAACAAGAGAGGTTGTTGATTCTTTTGACAGCCAGGCTGTTGAGACATACGAAACAGCTGCTGATAACGCAGAACTTCCTGTAGAGGAATAATATTCTTCTTATGCAGTATATAAGCCGGCCGAAAGGTCGGCTTTTTGTGTTTGTATATGTGGTATTATGTGAATTTATGTTTGGCGTGTGCCCGGCAACCAAATATTTCATTTAATTTTTGTCGGCATGCATTTTTTTTATATTTTTACAAGGTTTAATTAGCTGATATCGTTTGAAAAACAAATTAACTATAAAATGAAAAACCGTATTTTACTTCTGCTGGTACTTGTATTTTCTTGTATCGGAACTTATGCGCAGGTTGTATTGCCTGCGGATGGTAATGTTTACCGTTTTGTAAATGTATCCAATGGTAAGGCTGTGACTAATGGTGACGTTGCTGCACACAATACCTACCTGTCGGTAGCAGATGTCAATGCATTGTCCAAAGGACAGGAGTGGTCTTTGGTCTCTTTGTCGGACAAGGAGCCAGTGTATGCTCTTTACAATATCAATTATGGTCAGGCTGCCGATATGACAAGTAATCCCGGCAGGCTTTTGCAGTGGGAAGGTACATGTACCGACAATCAGGCGTTCTATGTGAATGTTCTTGATGAGGCTGCAGGAATCGTGCAGTTGCAGTGTCATACAGACCGTTCAAAGGTGTTGCAGGTGCAAGGCGATGGCTCGCTTTCTATGGTGTCGAATGCAAGTGGTGAATCTACCCAATTCCGTCTACAGTATGTAAAGAATGATAAGGTGACTTATCTTCCTGTTGCCGAACGTTATTATATAATTAAGGAGAAAAACTCGGGCAAGGCGTTGAATACGCGTAATAGCGGTAGCAATAATGCAAGGGTTTATCTTGACAGCTATAACGAGAGTGATAAATCGTATTTTGTATGGCAATTGCGCCGTACGGCTTCGGGTGTGGAATATTGTCAGCTGTATGCTCCTTATTTGAGCAAGGCTATCGACGTTGCTCTTGGAGGTGTGCAGTATCCATTGCTTTGGGATCCATCTTACAGCAATGAAAATCAACAGGTTATTTTTGTGCCGGTTGCCGGTGAGAAGGGTGTCTATCGTATCAATGCAAAGAAAAACGGAACTTGGTATGGCGTAGTTGCTGAAGGAAGTAATCTTTCGGTACGTCAAGGATATGATGTCGGTTCTTTGTTCGTGCTTGAAAATTTTACTCCAGATGACGTTCCTATGCCAAATGTTTGGGAGGATGAAACATTCTTCGGTGAAAACAAGGAGGAAGGTCATGCATCATATGTGCCTTATGCCTCTCTTTCTGCAATGAAGAGTGACAAACGCTATGATACTCCTTGGCTTGAACCTGAAAAGGCTGAATACATGAGTCTTAACGGTACATGGAAACTGAATTGGGTTGAAAGTACAGCACAACGTCCCGGAAAGGATGCTTTCTGGGGTGATGGCGTGGATGTTTCAGCATGGGATGATATTGAGGTTCCCTCTTGTCTTGAGATGAACGGCTATGGCGATCCTTATTATATAAATGTGGAATATGCATTCAAGAACAATCCTCCGATGATTGAGATGAAGGATGGCCTGCTCAACTCGGTGGCTTCTTACCGCCGTACCTTTGATGTTCCAGCCGGCTGGAGCCAGAAGAATGTTTTCTTGCATTTCGATGGTATATACGGTGCTGCATTTGTATGGGTAAACGGTAACTATGTAGGTTATACTCAAAGTGGTAATAACGATGCGGAATTCGATGTTACAAAGTATTTGCGTTCTGAAAACAACAACGTATGCGTGCAGGTTATACGTTGGAGCGATGCATCTTATCTCGAAGGTCAGGATATGTGGCATATGAGCGGTATCCATCGTGATGTATACCTTTTTGCAACACCTGAAACATTTGTGCGTGACCATTATATAACTTCTGAACTTGATGCTACCAGCGGTTATACAAGTGGTAGTATGAATGTTGAGCTGTCAATGGATAATCGTGCCGGTGTTGCTGTAAATAAAAAGGTTGGGGTTTCGCTTGTTGCGCCAGGCGGAGCAACTGTGGCATTTAAAGATATAGATGTAAACTTTGCTTATGGAGAGAAATCTGCAGTAAAGAATGTTGCGTTTGAGAACCTTTCCGGTTTGCAGGCTTGGACCGCTGAAACTCCAAATCTTTATACTGTAGTGGTTGCTCAAAAGGATGCAAATGGCAACGAGGAGCATGTGTTCTCAACAAAATACGGTTTCCGTGATATTGAAATAAAGGGTGGTCTTGTTTATATAAATGGTGAAAAGGTGCTCTTCAAGGGTGCAAATTTGCAGGATACTCACCCTGTGACAGGTCGTTCGGTCGATGTTGCTACAATGCTCAACGATGTCAAGATGATGAAGCAGGCCAATATGAATACTGTTCGTACCAGCCACTATCCCCGTCAGGCAAAAATGAATGCAATGTTCGATTATTATGGTCTTTATTGCATGGATGAGGCTGACGTTGAATGTCATTACAGTTGGGAGAAAGGTGGTGAAAACGGAGGTATTACTAATGAGGATAGCTGGAAGGCGCAGTATATCGACCGTACAGTGCGTATGGTGTACCGTGACCGTAACTTCCCGTCAATAATTTTCTGGTCGCTTGGTAACGAGAGTGGTGGTGGAAAGAATTTTGCTCATACCTATGCCGCTGTCCGTGAACTTGATCCGCGCCCAATCCATTACGAGGGTTCATCACGTGCCGGAACAGCCCACACGGATATCTACTCAGAGATGTATCCTACATTGAACGATGTGAACAAGCATGCAAATGGTAATTCCAAAGGCCAGCCCTATTTTATGTGTGAGTATGCTCACGCCATGGGTAATGCCGTTGGTAACTTGCAGGAGTATTGGGATATGGTTGAAAACAGCAAATACGGTATCGGTGGTTGTATCTGGGACTGGGCAGACCAGTCGATATACGATTTCGAGGATATCGCAAAAGGTGAATTTGAGGTTAGTGGCATGAATAAGTATCGTTCAGGCTTTGACTTCCCAGGTCCTCATCAGGGTAACTTTGTCAATAATGGTCTTGTTACAGCCGACAGAGCATGGAGTCCTGAATTGACTAATGTGAAATATGTTTATCAGTATGTGAAATTCCTGTCATACAATGTTTCAACACGCAGTTTGACAATCAAGAATGATTACGATTTCATTTCTCTCGATAAATTCTATTTGAGATATTCAGTGCTTCTGGATGGCGAAGTGGTTGAAAAAGGTAAGGTCACTATGCCTGCGGTTAAACCCGGTGCTACAACGGTTGTTGATATTCCTTATGGTGCAGAGCCTGTTGTTGGCAAGGAGATGCTTCTTGACATAGAATTGTGCTATAAAGATGAGCAGACATGGGTTAATGCAGATTATGTTATTGCGACAGAACAATACACTCTTGTTGAGCGTGATACGACAGCGCTTGCTGTAAATGCCGGTGAGGAGTTGTCTCTTGAGAAAACAGATAAAGGCTATACTGTGAAAAGCTCAAAGATGGAGATGCAGTTCGCTACTAACGGAACAATGCAGTCTTGGGTGGTTGATGGCGATAAACTTATGGAGGTCGGTCCCGAGTATGGCAATTACCGTTGGGTTGAAAATGACAAGCCTACAGAAACATTTAGCCAGTATGCTGTAGGCCCCGGTATAAAGTCTAAATCTGCGACATTTACATTGAGCGAAGATAAGAAAACTGTTCTTGTTGAGGTGAATGCTTCTACCTGGTGCAGTGACTATAAGTTTGTATATACTATTGCGGCTGACGGAACAATGCTTATCGACGCTTCATATACGGCAACAGTTTCTGATGCGCGTCGCATTGGTATGACAATGGAGTTCCCTGCAGACTTTGAGCAGATTGAATACTATGCATACGGTCCATATGAAAATTATGTTGACCGTAGGGGCGGTTCAACACTCGGTCGTTACTATACAACTGTAAGCGACATGTTTGAACCTTATCCAATGCCTCAGAGTATGGGTAATCGTGAGGGCCTTCGTGACTTGTTGCTTTACAATGCAGAAAAGGGTGTGGGTGTAAAGGTTGAGACTCGTGGCAATGTCGCATTCTCTCTGTTGCATTATAGTGATGAGCACCTGAAGAATGCAAATCATACATGGGAGTTGCAGAAGGGTAATGTATATGCTCATTTTGATTGCGCTCAAAAGGGAATCGGTAACGGTAGCTGCGGTAATGTGGTTACCTTGGATAAGTATCTTATACCGTATGGTGAAAAATATAATTGCTCATTGCTTTTCACTCCGGTTTCTGGTATAGAAAGCGGTATAGAGAATGTGGTAAGAGATATGGTACGCTTTGATGTCGTTGAAGGCGTTTTAGTTTGCGAAGGTGGTTTTGAACTTGGAACTACCGTTTCCGTATATAACATGGGTGGTGTTCTTGTGTCTTCATCTACGGCGACCGATGGAAAAGTTGTATTGCCGGTGGCAAATCAGCCTCATGGAACATATATAATTGTCGTTGAGACTGCAAAAGGAAAAATTGTATATAAGATTCTGCTTTAATAAATTTCACTTTCTGTGGCAGTGACAATTATGTTGCTGCCACAGTTTTTTACCTCTGACATCGGTTTTTTTGTAGAAAAAAACAAACTTTGTCATTTTTTGCAAAAAAATCATAAAAAAAAGGTGAAATATTAATATAAAGTAGTACCTTTGCAAAAAATTTCAGAAAGAGGTTGCCGAAACGCTATAAAGGGAGTAGGTAATGTTTTAATATTTAATCTTTTATATTGTTATGAAGAAGTTTTTCTATGTAGCAGTTATGGCTCTTGCATTTGCAGCTTGTGGCAATGCAGAAAAGAACGCTGAGGTTTCTAACGCAACAGACATCGTTCCTGCAGCAGCAACTGAGGTTCTTCCTGCAGCAGCTCCTAGCGCAGAAAACGGCGGTAAGGTAGCTACAGACGTAGTTCCTGGTGCTGTTAAAGAGGCTACTAAGTAAGAAGTCTAGAAGTCTGTCAATCTCCTCTTATGAGTGAGATTGACACTATACTTCTTTTTTTTTTGACACTGATACCCTTGGGGTTATGTATAAACAGACAAGTCGCAATTAATTGCGACTTGTCTGTTTATATGTATAGTCTTACCTTTCATACTTTGTTAACAGAATCAAAAACGGCTAACAGGTTTGCTATTCACCAAAAAATATTTAATTTTGTGCAGTCATAAAACTGTTTGGTTTATGATGAAATGTCGTGTATAAAATGTAAACAGGAAAAATAATGATTATGAAAAAGATATTCCTTCTTTTGGCATTTTTGTCAGTGATGTTGTTGCCTTCATGCAACAGGTCAAATAATGGTCTTGACGATGAATTGGATAATCCCGCTGTAGAGAATCCGGAAGATACAGTTCCCGATATTTGCCAAATCATATATAAAACGGTTAATGATGAGGTTCTGCAGTTTGGAGATATTGATACTCTTGCCGTGTTCGGAACAGCAATTGTTTCAAATGAATACGAAAACGGACGTGGCATCATAACATTTGAGAGCGATATTGATTCTGTTGCCGGTAGGGCTTTTCGTGAACGTGCGGAACTTGTGTCGATAGAATTGCCTGTATGTGTAAAGGAAATAGGCATGTATGCATTCTGTGGCAGTAATGCGCTTGTTGAGGTTAAAATGCCAAACGGTGTTGAAAAAATCGGTTATTGTGCATTCCAGAATTGTTCTGCCCTTACAGATGTCGTTATCCCCAATTCTGTAACTAATATAGGTGAGTATGCTTTTTCAGGTTGTTCTTCTATTGAAAATGTAGTGATACCTGAAGGTGTTGAGGTTGTAGGAGATTTGGCTTTCAACGAGTGTTCAGCTCTTGAAAGTGTTACAATTCCGGCAAGCGTAAAGAGTGTTGGAAATTTAGCATTCTATGGTTGTTCGGCTCTTAAGGAGGTTCATATTTCCGACCTTGCTGCATGGCAGGCTATAGAGTTCGGTACTTATGCCAGTCCTCTTGAGAACAAGGATACTAAGCTGTATCTGAATGGTGAAGAGGTTATTGAATGATTTGATTGAATGCATGAATTGCTAAGATGATAGACAAAACGGTATTCAAAGATAAAAAAGCGGTATATTATACTCTTGGCTGTAAACTGAACTTTTCTGAAACTGCAACAATAGAGCGTCAGCTTCAGGATGCCGGAATACGCACTGCAAAACGTGGCGAAAAGGCTGATATTTGCATTGTGAATAGTTGTGCTGTAACGCAGGAGGCCGAAAAGAAATGTCGTCAGGCTATTCATAAGCTGGTACGTCAGCACCCTGGCGCATATGTGGTGGTTACAGGTTGCTATGCGCAGCTGTCGGCAGAAAAACTTTCAAAGGAGTTTGGTGTGGACGTAGTGCTAGGTGTTGAGAAAAAAGGCGACGTGCTTGAGTATCTCGGAAATCTTGAAAAACATAATGATGGTGCCGAGTGGTATGCACGCCCGACAAAGGATGTGCGTAATTTCGTTCCCTCGTGCTCTCGTGGCGACCGTACACGCTATTTCCTTAAAGTGCAGGACGGATGTGACTATTTCTGTACATATTGTACAATACCTTTTGCCCGCGGACGCAGCCGTAATCCTAAAGTGGAGGATCTGGTTGCTCAGGCGCAACAAGCTGCTACAGAGGGTGGCAAGGAGATCGTTATTACCGGTGTAAACATCGGTGACTTTGGAAAATCCACAGGTGAAAGTTTCGTCTCACTCGTGAAGGCGCTTGATGGAGTTGATGGAATCTTCCGTTACCGCATATCATCAATAGAACCCAATTTGCTTACGGATGAGATAATAGAGTATGTGTCTCAGTCACGTGCATTCATGCCTCATTTTCATATACCGTTGCAGGCCGGAAGTGATGAGGTGCTCAAGTTAATGCATCGTAGATATGATACAGCTCTTTTTGCTCATAAGATAAATAAAGTACGTGAAGTGATGCCCGACGCCTTCATTGGTGTCGATGTAATTGTCGGTACTCGTGGCGAGAGTGAAGAGCTTTTTGAAAAAGCATATAACTTTATCAAAGGGCTTGACATATCCCAGCTGCATGTATTCAGCTATTCGGAGCGTCCCGGTACTCAGGCGCTTAAAATTGATGGTGCTGTCTCTCCTGCCGAAAAGCACAGACGTAGTCAGATGCTCATTGCATTGAGTGAGGAGAAAAGATTGTCATTCTATGAAAGACATATTGGAAAAGAGGCCGTTGTGCTGTTTGAAAAACCGCGTTCCGGAATGCCTGTAGGTGGTTTTACCTCAAATTATATTAGAGTGGAAACTGAAAATGACGCAGCCCTTGTCAATAAACTTGTACGTGTTGTGCTTGGCGGTTTCAATGAGGATAAGTCGGCTCTTTTAGTTGAAAGGATTGTTGGATTTGTCGGTTGATACAATGAAAAGGGTTGCTGTCGTCATATTGAACTGGAACGGTGTATCAATGCTTGAAAAGTTCCTGCCGTCTGTGGTCGATTTTTCTCCAGAGGCAGATGTGATTATTGCAGACAATGCATCGGACGATACTTCTCTTGAATATGTAAGAACGATTTTTCCGGCTTTGCGCGTGATTGAACTTGACCGCAATTATGGTTTTGCCGACGGCTATAACAAGGCTTTGGAGCTTGTGGATGCGGAATATTATATTCTGCTGAACTCGGATGTGGAGGTGACGAAAGGCTGGATTGCGCCACTTTTGTCGTTTATGGACTGTAATGGTAATGCAGTGGCATGCCAACCCAAATTGCTTGATTACAAGAATAAGTCGTTTTTTGAGTATGCCGGAGCTGCTGGTGGTTTCATTGACCGTTATGGCTATCCTTATTGTCGGGGACGTATTTTCACTACAGTAGAAAAGGATTACGGACAATACGATGATATCTGTCGTATATTCTGGGCAACAGGTGCAGCAATGATGGTACGTAGTAAGGATTATTGGGCTGCAGGAGGGCTTGACGGTCGTTTTTTTGCCCACATGGAAGAGATAGACCTCTGTTGGAGAATGCAGGCGCGTGGCGGTGAAATTTATTGTGTTCCAGAAAGTGTCGTGTATCACGTGGGCGGTGCTACTCTTGACAAAAGTAACCCTCGCAAGACATTCCTCAATTTTCGTAACAACTTATTGATGCTGTACAAAAACCTGCCCGTAAAAGAGTTGCATCAGGTAATGTGTGGGCGTGCCGTATTGGATTATGTTGCGGCATTCAAGTTCTTACTGTCGGGGAACTGGGGTGATTTCAAGGCTGTGTTGAAAGCGCGCAAAGAGTACAAACAGGTGCGTGGCAGTTATAAGAATCTCCGCAAGGAAAATATGGAAAAAACTGTTGTTCATCACCTAGTAGGCAGAATGCCGTTTATGTTGCTATGGCAGTATTATTCACGTGGCAGAAAACTTTTTAATGACTTGAAGAAATAAAAAAATGGAAACAGCGCTTTATCTTTTACCAGTCACTTTGGGCGATACCCCTTTAAGCAATGTCTTGCCTCAATATAACAGCGAGGTAATCGCGGGAATACGCCATTTTATTGTCGAGGATATACGTTCAGCGCGTCGTTTCCTACGTAAGGTTGATCCGCAATTTGATATTGACGGTTCTGTATTCTATGAACTGAATAAACATACATCTCCCGAAGATGTCTCAGGTTTTCTTAAACCGTTGCAAGGTGGTAAGTCTATGGGAGTCATATCAGAAGCCGGTTGTCCTGCTGTTGCCGACCCGGGAGCAGATGTCGTGGCTATAGCACAGCGTAAGGGCTTGAAAGTGGTGCCTTTGGTCGGTCCGTCAAGTATAATACTCTCAGTTATGGCATCTGGATTCAATGGTCAAAGCTTTGCTTTTAACGGTTATCTGCCTGTAAAGCCCGATGAACGCATAAAAGCATTGCGCAAACTGGAGCAGCGTATATATAACGAAGACCAGACACAGCTTTTCATTGAAACACCTTACCGTAATGGTAAGATGATTGAGGACATTCTTGCCACCTGTCGTCCGCAGACAAAGCTATGTATTGCAGCCAATCTTACATGTGAGGGAGAGTATGCTAAGACGCGTACCGTTAAGGAATGGAAAGGTCGCGTTCCTGATTTAAGCAAGATACCTTGTATATTCTTGTTGTACAAATGACCACAATGTCTAATGTCTAAAACGCGACCTTCGGCAACATGCATAGCAAATGGTCGCGCGTAGCACGGATTTTAGTCGTGCCGCGCGGGTTGCGCCAAATGCATGTTGTCAAAGAAAAAGTTCCTGATTTAAGCAAGATACCTTGTATATTCTTGTTGTACAAATAAACATAATGCCGAAAATTTTTGATTTTCGGCATTATGTTTATTTGTTTTTCAGCAGTTCCTGCAGTTTGAACATCTCATCGCGGTATTGTGCTGCTTCGATGAACTCCATCTTGTCTGCAGCCTCCTGCATCAGGCGGCGTGTACGTTCAATGCTTTTCTTTAGTTGTTCGGCGCTCATATATTCCACAATCGGGTCACATGCAATTGTTGTCTGAATATCTTCGTTGTAGAATTTCTTTCCACCCTTTTTATTCTCATCTTTTCTATCAAGGGCAAGTGCATTGGAAATCTCTTTCTTAATCTGCTTCGGTGTTATTCCATTCTCCAAGTTGTAACGCATCTGTTTTTCACGGCGTCGGGTCGTTTCGTCCATGGTGCATTTCATACTTTCGGTAATGTTATCGGCATAGAATATCACAAGCCCGTTTACGTTTCGTGCTGCGCGTCCGGCTGTCTGTGTCAATGAACGGTGACTACGCAGGAATCCCTCTTTGTCTGCATCAAGGATTGCTACTAACGAAACTTCGGGCAGGTCAAGACCCTCACGCAGCAGGTTTACTCCAATGAGTACGTCATATAGCCCTTCACGAAGGTCTGTCATTATCTGTATTCGTTCAAGGGTGTCTACGTCACTGTGTATGTAGTTGCAACGTACTCCGTTCTTCAGCAGGTAATCGGTAAGTTCTTCTGCCATTCGCTTGGTAAGAGTTGTAACAAGTACGCGTTCTTCGTGTTCCACGCGTAGCTGTATCTCTTCCATTAGGTCGTCGACCTGGTTTGCTATGGGGCGTACCTCGATAATAGGGTCAAGTAATCCTGTTGGTCGTATTACCTGTTCAACAACTATACCTTCGCTCTTTTCCAGTTCATAGTCGGCTGGAGTTGCGCTTACATATATCGTCTGCGGTGTCAAGGATTCGAACTCTTCAAATTTTAATGGGCGGTTGTCGAATGCTGCCGGTAGTCGGAATCCGAATTCCACAAGGTTCTTCTTTCTGGCACGGTCTCCGCCATACATGGCATGTATCTGAGGTACACTTACATGGCTTTCGTCAATTATAAGAAGAAAATCTTTTGGGAAAAAGTCAAGTAGGCAGTAGGGGCGTGTGCCGGCTTCTCGCCCGTCGAAATAACGAGAGTAGTTTTCTATGCCGGAGCAGTGTCCCAGTTCACGCAACATCTCAATGTCGTATGTGACTCGCTCATGCAATCGTTTGGCTTCAAGCGGCTTTCCAATCTCCCGGAAATACTCTTCGCGGTCGGCAAGGTCCTTTTCTATTTCGTATATGGCGCGTTCGGTGCTCTCTTTTGTGGTCATGAACAGGTTTGCAGGGTATATCCTGTAATCATCAAAAGTGGCGATGCGTACACCGGTGATGCTGTCTATCTCTTCAATGCCGTCAATGTCGTCATCCCAGAATGTTATGCGTAACACGTGGTCACTGTAGGCAAGGCTTACCTCAACAGTGTCTCCTTTGACACGGAAGTTTCCACGTTCGAGGTTGATGTCGTTGCGGGTGTACAGGCTTCCTACGAGCTTGCGAAGAAAAACGTTGCGGTCAATTTTGTCGCCGACACGTACTTCAATGACATTGTTGTAGAAGTCGCTCGGGTTTCCCATGCCGTATATGCATGAAACGGATGATATTACAACAACGTCTTTTCTTCCCGACAGCAATGCCGATGTCGCGGCAAGGCGCAACTTGTCAATCTCGTCGTTTATGGCAAGGTCTTTCTCTATATAAGTGTCGCTTGACGGAATATATGCTTCAGGCTGGTAGTAGTCGTAGTATGATACATAGTATTCAACGGCATTGTTCGGGAAAAATCCCTTGAATTCATTGTATAGCTGTGCTGCGAGTGTCTTGTTGTGGCTCAATATAAGGGTAGGCCGGTTAATTTCCTTAATGACATTCGCCATGGTGAAAGTCTTTCCCGAACCAGTAACGCCAAGGAGGGTCTGTGCCGGAGTTCCGGCTTTAACGCCTTCTACAAGTTGCGCAATTGCTTCGGGCTGGTCGCCCATAGGGGCATATTCTGATACAAGTTCGAATTTCATTTCCGTTGTAAAATTAGGAATTGCGAATATATAAATAAAAATGGAATATGCCACACATTATAATACTCACTTGAAGTTATTTCGTATTACTTTCATATAATTGAAAATATGTTTATATATTCGCATTGTTAATGAAAAAATCTTTTTATGAGAAAATTTACCGTTTCTTTACTAGTGACATTATTAGCCTCTTTTGTGGCTGTTGCTGAAAATCCTCCTTTGATGGGATGGAGCAGTTGGAATACCTATGGTTTCCAGATAAACGATTCTGTAATTCAGGCACAGGCTGACGCTATGGTCAAGCTTGGCTTCAAGGATTGTGGTTATAATCATATAAATATCGATGACGGTTTCTTTGGTGGACGTGATGCCGAAGGTAACTTGTTGATACACCCCGAACGCTTCCCCAATGGGTTGCGTGGGCTTGTTGATTATATTCACGGTCAAGGCCTGAAAGCCGGTATATATAGCGATGCAGGTCGTAATACCTGTGCTTCGTATTGGGGAAAACCAAAGGATGAAATTGGCCGCGGTGTTGGTCTTTATGGTCATGATGCCGCCGATTTTGATCTGTTCTTCAACCCTGAAAAATTTAATTTCGATTTTATCAAGATTGACTATTGCGGTGCAGATGCCAATAATAACGATGAGGGGCTTGACCTTGACGTTGAACAGCGCTATAAAGAGATTGCAGCGGCTATAAAAGCTGTTGATCGTGACGATATCACATGGAATATATGCCGTTGGGCATTTCCAGGAACATGGGCTTGTGAAATAGCTGATTCATGGCGTACAACAGAAGATATATATCTTGGTTGGGAATCGGTAAAGAGTATCATTAACCAAAGCCTTTATCTGTCGGCATATACAAGCTATGGACGTTATAACGATATGGATATGCTTGAGGTCGGTCGTGGCCTGACCGAAGAAGAGGATAAGACCCACTTTGGAATGTGGTGTATCATGAGTTCGCCATTGCTCATAGGTTGTGATATGAATGATATTAAAGGCAATGCACTTGAACTTATGCAGAACAAGGAACTTATAGCTCTCAATCAGAATGATTTGGGTCTGCAGGCATACGTTGTAAAGCGTGATAATGGTGCTTATGTACTTGTGAAGGATGTAGATGAAAAGTATGGAACAAAGCGTGCTGTGGCTTTCTATAACCCTACAGATGCTTCTGTTGATATGAGTATCGATTTTTCACAGCTTGACCTTGCTGGTGAAGTGGTTGTACGCGACCTTTACGAAAAAAGAAATGTAGGTGTCTATGAAGGCTCATATGCAGTTACAGTGCCTGCACATGGAACAAGAATATTCAAACTTGAAGCGCAGGAGCGTCTTGAGCGCACTCTTTATGAGGCTGAGACTGCATGGCTTACCGATTATCAGGAAATAAAGAATAACGAGGTCTATGGTACTGCAATATATTCCGAGAAGAGTAACTGTTCGGGTGGTGTAGCCGTAAGTTGGGTTGGCAATAGGGACAGTAATGACATTCAGTGGCGTAATGTCTATAGCAAGGAAGGTGGTGAGTATACCTTGCGTGTATATTTCATCACAGGTGAGGACCGTACAATGAAACTCAGCGTAAATGGTGGCGATGCTATTACATATACCGGCAATTCTGGTGGTTGGAGCACTGTAGGTTTTGCTGATTTTGATGTTGTTCTTGAAAAGGGCGAGAATGTGGTGCGTCTTTTCAATGAAAATGGATATATGGGCGATATTGACAAGATGCAGCTTGTAAACAAGAGTGCTCCTGAAACAGTAGAGTATTATCCCATTATCTTTGACAAGAACCAGGGTTATACTCATGGTAGCCGTCGTCTGAACAGTGTTTCGCTTGGTGAACAAAGATTGCTGTTGCCGACTCCATTGAAGGTATATAGCAAGGTTGATGATGGCTTTTTTACAGCAGTGCCGGGTGCAACTCTTACTCCAACATTCGGCTTTACCGGTACATGGATGAACGGTTTCGTTTATCTTGACCGTGGACAGGATGGCGCTTTTGAGGCAGAACTCAATGCCGACGGTTCAATACCTGCCGGAAGCGATATTATGGCATTTTCGTATGCCGAACCGAATTTAGGCTCGGGTACAGGGTATAATAGCAAGGGCGAGAGAGTGACAAATACCAATGTGCTTAATCCACCTTCGTTTACATTGCCAGCAGACCTCGCCCCCGGATTCTACCGTATGCGTTACAAAGTCGACTGGGCGTCAATAGACCCAGCTGGTCGTGCCGAGGATGGCAATGGTATTCTCCAGAACGGTGGTGCAATATGTGATGTTGTACTGAATGTACATAACGAGAACTGCGTTCTTGAAGCTGTTGCCAATAACGGTTCATTGCTTGCCGCAGATGGTTCATCTTTGCCTTCCGAAGTTCCTTTTGGAAAGCCTTTTACTGTGAAGATTGTCGCAAATGATGGATATTCTCTCGATGCGATGACAGTTCTCCATGGACACAACCTTAATGGTGAGGCAGATATATATGGCGTGGCTCAATATGATGAACTTGTGTTTCCTGCTTATATGCTTGACGGAGATGTAGTCACAATACCTGCAGAATATGTCGATGGTGATTTGAGAATTACAGCGCAGTTTGTGTCAAAAGAGTCTGAAACGGTAGGCGAAGGCTATGCTCTCTCTTTTGATAAGGCTGCAACGGTTGCAGATAATCATGATATTGGAATTGGTATCAACGGCGTTAATTTTGAAATAAAAGGAAATGTTGCCTATTATGATTTTACAGCGAACCCTGTATTGCTTTCAGGAACCAGGAAACTGTTGTTCGATATTGCCGGTGTTGCCGGTAAGGACGCATATCTATATGTCGATTTTGATAACGATAGTCGTTTTGACGTGTTGTTGAACGCTGACGGCTTGCCTGGAATGTCAAGCGAACTTATTGCTTTTGCTTGCCACGATGGCAAGAATAGCAATGGTGATGTTGCAGTAAATGGCGCTGGTGGTGCATTGCCTCTGTATAAATTTAATGAGGTGCTTCCCGATGGTGTTTATCGTGCCCGTCTCAAATTGGATAAGAATAATGTGAACCCTGCCGGCTGTGATAATTTTATAGCGGAAAATGGAGTGATTGTCGATTTTCTTCTTAACCTTGTAAGTGGTGATAAGGCATTGTCATTGTATACTGTTGACGGAAGTATTGATGGTGAAAACAATTCGGCACTGCCTATGTATGTAACTCCAGGCAAGGGTTTTACTGCGGTGTTGCGTGGTGCTCCCGGATATACATGCAAGGAGGTTGTTGTCCGTCACGGTCATAATCTTGCTGCAGAACAAGTTGTAAACGGCAATATCCAGTGGCGTGAAGATGTATTGCCGGTTGTCAACGGCAAGGCTCAGGTAAGTGCTTCGCTAGTTGATGGTGATATGACTCTCTCTGCAAGGTTTGAACCAGAAAATGGAAGCGAATGGGAACTTGTTTTCAATGACGAATTCAATGCTGATGATTACTCACAGCCAGTTGATGAAAAGTGGATGCGTTGCCAGCGTTACGGTGCTACATGGAACCGTTGGTTGAGTGATAGTGAAGAGGTTATTTATCTGCAAGGCGGCGACTTGGTAGCTCGTGCTATTCCTAATCCCGACAAGGCAAGTGATCCTGTTGATATGATTACCGGTGGTATAAAGAGTAACAAACGTTTTGGTTTTACATACGGATATGTCGAGGGGCGTATCAAAAGTAATCCTTGGACCGGAAACTTCCCGGCTTTCTGGATGATGCCTGAAGATCAGAGTGCAGGATGGCCCGACTGTGGAGAAATTGATATTTGGGAGACAATTGATGAACAGGAACGTTCTTGGCATACAGTTCATAGTAATTGGACATACGACCTCGGTAAAACAAACAATCCGCAGTCTAGTTTCAATGTTTCTACTTCTCACGACCGTTATCATACATACGGCCTCATGTGGGACGAGACTTCTCTTACATGGTATGTAGATGGAAAGGAGGTCGGTAAATATACAAAATCGACCAATCAGTCACATCTTGACCAGGGGCAGTGGCCTTTTGACAAGCATTTTCATCTTATTCTCAATCAAAGTGTGGGAAATAATGCCTGGGCTGCAAATGCAGACATAACTCATACCTATGAGACACGTTTTGACTGGGTGCGTGTATATCAGAAGAAAGGAATGGTAAATACTTCGGGTACGGTTGGAGTGTCGTCTGTTGTGGCATCCGATGATGTTGCTGTAAATGTTGTAGGTAACGCGGTGGAGGTTTCAACCGGTAAGCCTGTCGATGTTGTCGTGTATGACATGGCCGGTCGTAAGGTTGCCGAAAAACATGTGGCAGGGAAACATCATTTTTTCTTGCAGAAGGGAGTCTATTTTGTTTGTGGAAACAAACTCTTTGTAAAGTAGCCTTGCTGGCTGGTATGACAGAAAATGTGACCGCAAAGTGATGCGGTCACATTTTTTTGTCATGTTTTATGTTTATTTCACGTTTCTGGGAATAATAATGGTTCTTTATGGGTTGTATTTTCAGCGGAAATGTACTATCTTTGCAAACAGTTTATTTTTGAAAACTGTAAGGCTTTTTGGTGTAATAATGAGAAAAATAGCTTACATACTATTGCTTGTAATGGTGACTCTCGCATCTTGTGATACATTCAACAAGGTGTATAAGTCATCGGATATCGAATACAAGTATGAGGCTGCCAAGGCTTATTATTTCGCCGGAGACTATTCAAAGGCTTCACAGTTGCTTGAGACAATGGTTACTATGCTGAAGGGTAGTGACAAGGCCGAAGAGTCTCTTATTCTTCTGGCACGTTGTTACTATAATTCAAAGGATTTTGAGACAGCATCACAGTATTTCAAGGTCTATTATTCAAATTATCCTAGAGGCGAATTTGCTGAATATGCACGTTTTTATTCAGGAAAATCATTGTATGAAGGTATTACGGAACCGGAACTTGACCAGTCGAATACTTATACGGCGATAAACGAATTGCAGCTCTTTATGGAATATTATCCATACAGCGAGTATCGCGACGAGGCGCAGGAGATGATTCTCAGAATGCATGAACTTCTTGTTGAAAAGGAATATCTTTCGGCAAAACTCTATTATGAGTTGGGTGATTATATGGCATACATGGGTAACAATTATCAGGCATGCATAATCACAGCGCAGAATGTAATGAACGATTATCCTTATACAAAATTCCGTGAGGAACTTTCGGTGCTTGTTCTGAGAGCGCGTTATAAAATGGCTTTTCATAGCGTGGAAAGCAAGAAGGAAGAACGATTCCGTGCCACAATAGATGAATATTATGCTTTCAAGACAGAATTTCCTGACAGCAAATATCTGAAAGAGGCTGACAAGTACTATAAAGAGGCAATAAAATTTGTAGAGGACTGATAAAATTAAAATTTAAGATAAAATGGATTACAAAAAGACAAATGCTCCGACAAACACTGTTACACGTAACATGGCGGATTTTGTGAATGAGACCGGTAATGTTTATGAATCTGTAGCTATCATTGGCAAGCGTTCCAATCAGATTGCAGCAGAGATGAAAGAGGAACTTCTCAAGAAGTTGAATGAGTTTTCTTCATCTACAGACAACCTTGAGGAGCAGTTCGAGAACCACGAGCAGATAGAGATATCTCGCTATTATGAGAGATTGCCAAAGCCAACATTGATTGCTGCGCAGGAGTTTCTTGATGGCGATGTTTACTTCCGTGATCCCGCCAAGGAGGCTGAGGACGAGGAGGCTTGATATCCCGAATATCATTAAGGTATGAAATTCCGTTTTTATCAGTTGTTGTATGCTGTTACGATGGCGTTCCTTGTTGTGGCGCTAATCAAACCGGTTGTAAATATTATAGAGCCGGACGGTGCAACAGCAATAATGAACAATTTCGGATATACTTCGGCTGAGGGTGTCGTTTCACGTGCTGTTGTTGCATTGGGCGTAGTACTTATAACGGCAGTGGTTGTGGATGCGTTTGCGCTGATGGTTTCATTATACAGCAACTTCGCTCTTCAGAAAAGGTGTACCATACTGTCAATGTTGCTTCTCGCAGGATATTATGTACTTTTGCTGGTTTATCTGTTTATTTTGACAAATGGAGCAGCTGTTTTGATGCTTTGGCCGATGTTTATGCCTTTGATGGCTTTGGGGTTGAATGCCATGACATTTGTTCTGGTGCGTCGTCAGGAGGCAAAGATAATAGCAAAGGCTTTAGGCTTTCGTTTGAGAGACTGATGAGTATCTTTTATGATAGTATAAAAGGTGAGTTGTTTTGCAACTCGCCTTTTTTTATTAATTTAGCATCAATAAATTCATTATTTGGTATTATATGCTACAGATTGGTGATAAAGCTCCGGATTTTCTTGGAGTTGATGATTGCGGTAGAGAGGTTCGTGTCAGTGACTATGCAGGTCGTAAACTTGTGGTATACTTCTATCCAAAGGATAGTACTCCCGGTTGTACAGCCGAAGCGTGCTCCTTGCGTGACGGTATGGATGAACTTGTAGCGGCCGGTTATGCTGTGGTTGGTGTGAGTGCTGACAGCATGGCGTCGCACACCCGTTTCAAAGAGAAACAACAACTTAATTTCCCTTTAATTGCGGATGTTGACAAGGCTGCTATAATTGCTTTTGGTGCATGGGGTGAAAAGAAGATGGCTGGCAGGGTGTATATGGGGATTGTCCGTTCTACTTTTGTTATTGCAAATGGTGTAGTTGAGCGCGTGATAACAAAAGTGGATACCAAGAATGCTGCCAAGCAAATATTGGAAGGAGTATAAGTTCTGTTATAATGTAAAAAGAGGTAGTGGGGTAAAGGTGTAAATCCTTTTCATGGATTTTTTTATAAATCTTATAAAATATGCAATATGTGGTGTTAATGCCGTATATTGCATATTTGTATTTAACATTTTTTTGTATCTTTGCGCTCGATTTTGCATGAATGATGTTCTAAATACAAAATATACATGAAAGCAAAGAATTTGATTGATTTTCATCCTAAGTTCTTCGAGACATTTAAGAGCTATTCGCGAGACAAATTTGCGGCGGATGTAATGGCTGGTATAATTGTTGGTATTGTGGCTATTCCTTTGGCAATTGCATTCGGTATTGCCAGTGGTGTAGGTCCTGCGGAGGGTCTTATGACCGCTGTTATTGCCGGTTTTCTTATTTCGGTATTCGGTGGTTCAAAAGTACAGATAGGTGGCCCGACCGGTGCTTTTATCATCATTATATATGGTGTTATACAGCAGTATGGCCTGGGAGGCTTGGCAATCGCTACCATTATGGCTGGTGTTATGCTTGTTGTTATGGGTCTGTGTCGTCTTGGAACAATAATAAAGTTTATGCCTTACCCTATTATAATAGGTTTTACCGGAGGTATTGCTATTACAATCTTCTCTACTCAGATTAATGACCTCTTTGGCTTGGGTATAGAAAATGTTCCTGCCAACTTCATCGATAAGTGGATATGCTATTTCAGTAACCTCGGAAATATCGATGTATGGAGTGCTACAATGGGTGTGTTGAGTGTTGCTCTTATTGCTGTGACACCTAAATTTTCAAAGAAAATACCCGGTTCGTTGCTTGCGATTATAGTTATGACTGTTATTGCGCTTCTTTTGAAGAGGTATGCTGGTGTGACTTCTATCAAGACAATCGGTGATTTGTATACATTGCCTTCAGGGCTTCCAACTCCTGTTGTTCCATCCTTGCCCGAGGGAGAGACCTTTTTTGCTACATTGCAGAACCTTGCGCCAGTAGCATTTACAATAGCAATGCTTGGTGCTATTGAGTCTCTGCTTTCAGCAATGGTAGCAGACGGCGTCATTGGTGACCGTCATAATTCAAATACAGAACTTGTAGGTCAGGGTATTGCAAATATCGTAGTTCCATTCTTTGGAGGTATTCCTGCTACAGGTGCTATTGCACGTACAATGGCTAACATTAATAACGGTGGCCGTACCCCTGTTGCCGGTATTGTACATACTTTGGTGCTGCTTCTTGTGTTGTTGTTCCTTGGTGGTCTTGTAGAGTATATACCAATGCCGTGTCTCGCCGGTGTGCTTGTTATGGTATCATATAATATGAGTGGTTGGAGAACAATTGTATCAATGTGCAAGAGCAGTATGTCTGGAACAAGTGTCTTGTTCGTAACTTTGTTGCTTACAGTATTCTTCGATCTTACACTTGCTATAGAGGTTGGTCTTGTTATGGCTATCATGCTCTTTATGAAACGTGCAATGGAAAGCGCTCATATCTCTGTTGTTCGTGACGAAATGGAGGTACATCACGACGGTGAAAAGGATGAGGTACTTGCTATTCCTGCAAATACCGAGGTGTTTGAGATTGAAGGACCATTCTTCTTTGGTATCGCAAACAAGTTTGACGAATTGACACGTGATACCGATGCCATGCCTATCCGTGTGTTGCGAATGAGAAAGGTGACATTCGTTGACGCTACAGCCTTGCATAATCTTGAGATATTTATTAAGGCTTCTCATAAGGAGGGTAGAACTATTATCCTTTCGGGTGTTCATGATAACGTAGAGAAATCTTTGCTCAAGGCTGGAATTGTAATGCTTGTTGGTAAAGAGAATGTATGTTCGAATATACACCTTGCTTTGGAACGTGCGGCAGAGTTGTCTGAAACTTTGAAAAAGTAATAGGAATATTACCTATTATATATTATAGAGAAAGGGATTGCAAAAAATGCAATCCCTTTCTCTATAATGGTATGTTTTATGGTACGGCTTTATCTTGTTAATACCTTAGGAGGGGGGTAACTACTGTGCTGACATTGGACGTGCCTACTTCAAGACTAAGTTTGGTCAAGTGTTTTGTGGTAAATGGAATATTTCCTACTGTGAGTGAATTGTTTATCTGTTGATTAACCATGATTGTTCCGTTGTACAGTTCGTAGTCGTATGTAATGGTGATGTCTTGTGTGCCTGGGATTATCTTGCAAGTGTAATTTGAAGTTGCTGATGAGTCGTATTCAATGTATGTTGCAGGCGCGTTTGGCTCTGTTGAGTTTGTGGCGTTGCCCAAATAAAGGTTTGTTGTCTCCTCTCCGTCGTATTTCCAGGTTTCTGCATTAACATCATAAATGCCTTTAGTTTTTACACCATTGATTCTTATGTTGCTTACTTTGCATGTAAGGATGTTTGCTGTGTAGTTCTTGAACTCTAATTGAATATTGGACATCAAAGATTGAAAATCATAGAAGTAAACGTATGTCTCTTCAAGCACGCCACTTGTAGGCATTCCGCTTTCATTTGTATATACATTATTGAGTTCTGTGTATAATAAGTCGGTATCTCCATCTGATGTGAAATGAATCAATGATGGGAGGCCATTCTCTGTCGTTACTTTTGTGGCGTTTATAATTGCAGCAAAGTTGTATTCGGTTGATGGCATCCAATATTTTACATCGTTCTCATGTTTATAATCCCACTCATATGATGAGTTGCGGATTATCTCTGTTCCTTCAAATAAGGTTTTAGTGTTGCTATTGCTCTCTTTTGATGTGCCATATACGTCAAAATAGGAAAGATTTTGGTTTGCTACATGAAATCCTATACGGGCTGGGTTTGCCTGTGGTCTCAATTCAACAGTAGCAACGACATTGCCAACATAATCATATAGCTCTATCTTCTCATTTTGGGCCGCACCGTACTCGAGTGTAGCGACGTTAATGTGTAGACTATTGTCATGCTCGTCAATAAGGCATTCGTATTTGATTTTGTTATTGTCTGATGCTTTTGATGTTGAGGCTCTTGTGGTGCTGTCGAAAATTCCGCCGAAGTTTAAGGCTCCGTTAAAGGATGTGGCTACTTGTGGCTTCAAATAGACACGTATTGGAGATGTGATTCGCACAGTGAAAGAACCTCCCTCTATTGGTATGTCAATAATAGACGGCTCTACAATAACGTTCTCACCCTCTTTGAGGACCTCATTGCCGACAATGCCATCGCTGTTCCAGTCAATAAAATGGAATAGATCATTAATGTTTACATTCTTTCCAAGGTGTTGGTATTTGTTGGTCAGGTTTTCTTTAATGCCTGATAAGTTACGTGCCAAATTGTATGTGTCATCTTTAATTTGTTCTTTGATGGCATCTGTGAAGAAACCCGTTTCGCCAAAATCTGCACTTAGTGTTGCTATATATTCTGTCAATTCTGCATTGCTCCTATCCATCAATATAAGAGAGGATATAGCTATCAATGCTGCAGCTTCATTGGTGCCACTGGCCATTGAAATTGATGATACATCATTTTTAATTATAGAACCCAAACCAAATGTATCCAATAATTCTCTTTGCGCTTGCTCATTGGCAGAATTAAAATCCATACCGGATGATACAAGTCTCTTGATTCTTGCTGCTTTAAGGTGTGTCAGTATATTTATGTTGATATTTGAGCCTTTACTTAAATCAGCCAATGCTTTCAAAGTTATTGTGCCTCTGGATATAGAGTCTTGCTTTTCGTTGTAGTAATATCCATTGGCCTTTATCTCTACGTATGATTCTGTAAAATTGTTACACTCATAAGAGTAGCTGCCAAAGTTGTCTGTGACTTCGGTGTTGTAGACATTTCCTGTTCCTCGTAGCTTTGAGTCTAATACCTCTATGCTTACTGACGAACCTCTGACAAAAGGACCTTTCTCTATCTTACCCGATATGTTATAATCTCTTTTGTCAATAGGCTCTTTTACTATTTTATTATATGTAATGAGTGATATCCAGGTTCCTGTGTATCGAATAATCATTTCTGTGTTTGTGACAGAAATGAGCTCGTATGAAACAAGACCATCTTCCCCCTCAAATATAATGCAATTGTCTATAAGTTCATATGGGGTTACATTCCATGGATTGGAATTTTTCGGGTGGATATAATCTTCGGTTACATCAATCCAATACATGTTTTCAAGTTCGTTTTCAATGACTTCCGGGTCTGTATAGGTGGAAACTTTGCCGTTTATGTATGTGGCTTCAATTTCTACAGCTTTCCACTCTCCAACAAGTGAACTCTTGTTGAAAGATGGGTCTTTTATCTCATCAGGTCCGTTATTGCATGAAGAGATACCTGTACACATCCACAGTATTAGTATGTGTATAAAAAGATTTCTTAATCTAATGGTTGAGTTCATAGTTATTTATTGTTTGTTTATGTCAATGAATATATCTGTAGCTTATTTGAGGGTGAAGTCGGATGAAAAAGAAAACGGAGAGGGTTTTTCAACTCTCTCCGTTTCAGTACCCAGACCCGTAATTCTTGTATTCAAAACTGACAGCAACCAAACAATTATAACTAATTGATTTTCGCCATTTTTGAACAATCTTGCAGAAACTACTGCTCTGGGGGGAGGGTGATGATGAGACCAAATGAGACCAACGGTTAGAACATTTCGCCATCACTTGACATAGCAAGTTTGTATGC
>JAZQTU010000026.1:0-2791 GCA_045630965.1 Bacteroidaceae bacterium
ACAACCGATTGCATAGGAAAAGAGATTTACGATTTTGATTGGGTAACCAAAAAAGTCAACGTGCGTTATACAGTAAAAGGTATTTACAAAGACATAAAAGAGAACCTGTATTCTTTACCTATTGCCACCTTTATACATTACCTCAGTGAACTTAATATGCCTTCAAGGTTCCTGCTCAGGCTGAAAGATGGAGTAGACAAAGAGAGATTCGTAAAGGAGTTCAACGAAAATATCGCAGGCAAGCTGCAGGCCGGAGCATACAGCTGCTCCGAGCTCAAGCCGTACGGAGAAGAGGTTGACGTTATGGTAGAAGGGGAGAGAAACGGCCAGTATTTCCAGTTGTTCCTTTCGTTCTTTGCCGTGTTCTGTGCCTTCCTGGGCATCGTGAGCACATTCTGGATACGTACCAGCGCCCGTAGTGGCGAGATTGGCATAATGCGCAGCATGGGAGCCAGCCGCCGTCGCATAATAGGACAGTTTGTGACCGAGGCGCTGCTGCTGGTGAGTCTGGCATTTGCCGTTGCACTGCCATTGATTGCCCACCTCGTTATTGCCAACGACTTTGCACAACCTACAAACAGTATTACAAACGAGCAGCTTGCCCGGTACAGCGAAGCATTTGCCACGGCACCGCGCTTTGCGGTGATAACAGTGATAACATACCTGATAATTGCGGTAACGGCAGCAGTTGCGGCAATTATCCCGCCGCAAGAGCCTGCAAGACAGGCATTGCCGATGCACTACACGAAGAATAAAACAACAATAAAATGATAAGGAACTACATTACACAGGCAATAACTATGATGCGGCAGCACAAGCTGTTCACCGGTATCTACGTCGCAAGTACGGCAATATCCCTTGCCCTTGCAATGACACTCTTCATGGTGTTCCACATAAAGCTCGCCCCGGGATATCCCGAGTACAACCGCGACAGGATACTTATCTTCTACGGTGCAGAGTTCAATGATGTTGAGCCGTTACCTCCGACACAGATAACCAAGTACATGGGAATCCATTTGAGCGGAGGATTCGCCACAGAGGTCATTGCAAACATTGATGGCATTGAACGGATTGCACTTACGGCATCACCGGAAATGTCATTTGACCCAAGCAACATAAGAACAGAAGGAAGCGACAAGTGCATTGATTGGAGTGCCGACGCAATATGTGTAGATGACAACTATTGGAAGACATTCGGTTTTGAGTTCATATCGGGAGCACCGTTCACAAAAGAGGAACTGAATGATGCAAAGGCTGTAATAAGCGAGTCCTATGCAAGGGCCCTTTTCGCCCGTACCGATGTTGCAGGAGAGAAAATGATTCTTGACGGGCATGGAGAGTGCACTATTGTCGGAGTAGTCAAGGATGCACCGGAATGTATGGAACTTACCTGCTATGACATATTCTTTCCTTTGAATTATATCAACCTGAAAGGGAGCTATGACAAGTGGGACGGCATTCACGGACACTACGAGGCGCTGATAACATATTCGCCGGGGGCGGATGTGGACAATATCAAGAAAGAGATTGAAGAGCGCTACCACCGGTACAGCCAGGAATACATCAAAAATGAAGGATTCACCAAATTCGATTATGATATCCGCATATACAGGAACTGGGAGAAAGCTCTGGCTACCGGTGGGGATTCAACAATCTGGGATGCACTCAAGAAATATTTCTACGTGGTTCTGGCGTTTCTGTTCATCCCTGCGCTCAACCTCAGCGGCATGATTTCATCGCGCATGAACAGCCGTCTTGCCGAGCTTGGAGTGCGCAAGGCATACGGTGCCACAAACGCACAGATACTGTGGCAACTGCTTTGGGAGAACCTGTTCCTGACCTTCCTGGGCAGCCTCATCGGCCTGGCGTTGTCGTACATAATAACAGGTAATCTGTTCAGATTCCTGCACACATTGATAACAGGAGGCACAGTCGACTACGACACCCCTATGCAAATGCTGTTCTCGCCAAGGATATTCATTGTTACGCTGCTTGTATGCGTATTGCTCAACATTGCATCGGCACTGCTGCCGGCAATGTTTGCCCTCAAGAACAACATTGTACAATCATTATATAACAAACGTTGACAATCATGATAGACAAGATATTCAAACAGCTATGGAGTCAGAGGCGCAGCAATGCGTGGCTCTTTGCCGAGCTTGTGGTAATTTCAGTATTCCTGTGGCAGGCAATAGACCCCTTGTATACATACACGGCCATACGGCAGTTTCCCGTCGGATGCGACTACGACAATGTATACATCTGCAAAGCATTGGTTGATGTTCCGAAGAGAATAGAACTGTATGCATCCAAGGATAACCCCAATATATTGGAACTCGGCGCATATGAACGTATGGATAATGATATATTGCAAGTGTTTAAAGGAGTATCCGAGATTCCCGAGATTGAATCGACTGCCTATGCCAGTCTCTCTCCATTGTCCAGCATGTCACAGGAAGCATACACGGCAGATAGTGCAAGCACCTTAGGTGGAGAGGCGAAGGAGACAAGAGTGTGGTCATACGAGGGAGGAGGCGACCTCACAGGAGTGTTCCGCATAAGAGACTATTTTACCGGAGATATAATGGAACCGCTCGACAACGTATACGACATTTATATATCATATTCGGCAGCGATGGAGATGTTCGGTACAACCGATTGCATAGGAAAAGAGATTTACGATTTTGATTGGGTAACCAAAAAAGTCAACGTGCGTTATACAGTAAAAGGTATTTACAAAGACATAAAAGAGAACCTGTATTCTTTACCTATTGCCACCTTTATACATTAC
>JAZQTU010000027.1:0-5660 GCA_045630965.1 Bacteroidaceae bacterium
GCTGTTATTGTTTGGGTTAAATACAAGATTTACAATCAGATAAAAGAGATAAAGAGGTAGCTCGAATGGTGGATTCGGTGGTGACTTAAAATCCTTTGGCATTTAAACGCCGTGCGGGTTCAAGTCCCGCTTCGAGTACTGAAACAAGATAATCCCTTGTAAGACAATCTCTTGCGAGGGGTTATTCGTTTTTACAATCGGGCAATAAGTTGCTTAACGACATGAGAAGACAAAGCCAACCCATCATCCAAAAATCAATATTGCTACTGTACGTGAATATGACTACCAGGTAGCGCAACAGAATGAGGAAGAGCTGTTCCAGTTAAGTTTCAGCTATGATGCAATGGCGGTTGTGAGAAAGATGAAACAGATTGTTCCTGAGTTCAAAAGCCAACATTCACAATACGAAATACTCGATAAGTAAGAAATCCTTGTTTCTTATCATTTTTCATCGATTACGCCATCGACCATTCTGATAGTCCTGTCTGTCAGCGATGCCAGATTCTCATCATGGGTTACAACAATGAATGTCTGCCCGAACTTGTCACGCAAGTCAAAGAAGAGTTTGTGCAATTCATCCTTATTCCTGCTGTCAAGGCTACCTGACGGTTCATCAGCAAGCACCACATCGGGGCGGTTTATAAGAGCTCTTGCCACCGCTATGCGTTGGTTTTCACCACCTGACATTTCTGAGGGCTTGTGTCCAGCCCTGTCTTCAAGGTTCATAATTCTCAACAGTTCAAGCGCATCTTTTTCAGCCTCTTTACGTTCACGTCCTGCAACAAGAGCCGGTATGACGACATTCTCGAGTGCTGTGAATTCCGGGAGCAACTGATGGAACTGAAAGACAAACCCTATATGTTTGTTACGGAAAGCTGCCAATCTCTTACTGTTCAAGCGAGACAGGTCCTCTCCATTAAAATATATCTTGCCTCCGTCAGGCTTGTCAAGTGTACCTATGAGTTGCAACAGGGTTGTTTTGCCGGCTCCACTAGGGCCTACAATGCTTATAACCTCCCCTTTACGCACCTCAAGGTCTACCCCTTTAAGCACCTGAAGATTACCGAACTTTTTTGTAAGGTTCTCAATCCTTATCATATCTCTTTTATTACATATTCTGCCATATAGCAACCGAAAGTTGCTGTAAAGTACGCCAATGAACCTATTATAGGCTTTCCGCCATTAGGATTGGGGCGAATTGCATCCTTACGCGGCTGCTCATTGCTGTACACTACAGGCAATTTATATTTTCCGCGCCAATCACGTAACAGGCGTCGAACATTTTTTGCCAACGTGCAATGTTCACTCTTCCACAGGTCACCGATACGTATGTCGGCAAGATTTGCTTTTGCACCAGCCCCCATACTTGAAATAATCTTCACATCATTTTCCCAGCAGGCCCTTATCAATGCTCCTTTAGGCTCAAGAGTGTCAATTGCATCAACAACAAAATCAATACCTCCCTCTTTTATCAACGGTAGCACATTATCGACATCAATAAACATCTGTTTCACGCAAACGTTTACTGAAGGATTTATCGCACGCATACGTTCTGCTACAACATCACACTTGGGTTTTCCTACAGTGCTTGCCAATGCCGGCATCTGACGGTTGATATTGGTAACATCAACCACATCGGCATCAATTATTGTAAACGCACCAACACCGGCACGACACAGCATTTCTGCAGCCCAAGAGCCTACGCCCCCAAGACCGACAACAAGAATATGCGCCCCAGCGAGCCTTCTCTGTTTCTCCTCACCAAGCAACAACTCACCGCGCTGCAACCAATTATCTGCCATAAAACATATCATTATGGCACCGAATGTGCCGTTTCTGACTGCTAAAGTACAAAAAAATAGCCACTACGGTATATAAATATCTAATTTTTAAGTAATTTTGCACTCAAATGCAATGCATGTTCAACAACATGCTTGCAAATGATTTTGTATTTTAACCAACAAGATAAAAATGAAAATAGCAATTGTAGGAGTCAGCGGGGCGGTAGGACAGGAGTTCCTTCGCGTTCTTGACGAGAGAAATTTCCCAATTGACGAACTTGTACTCTTTGGTTCAGCCCGCAGTGCAGGTCAGGTATACAACTTCCGTGGCGTGGATTATATTGTCAAGGAGTTGAAACACAACGACGACTTCATGGGCATTGATTACGCATTTGTGTCAGCCGGTGGTAGTGTATCTAAGGAATATGCCGACACTATAACTAAACACGGCACAGTAATGATTGATAACTCAAGCGCATTCCGCATGGACAGCGATGTGCCATTGGTAGTTCCCGAAGTGAACCCAACCGATGCATACAACCGCCCACGCAACATCATTGCCAACCCCAACTGTACAACAATACAGATGGTTGTAGCGCTCAAGGCTATTGAGAACCTCTCACACATCAAACGAGTACACTCATCAACATACCAGGCAGCCAGCGGTGCCGGTGCAGCTGCAATGGCTGAACTTTACGAGCAGTACCGTCAGGTTCTTGCAGGCGAAGAGCCAACAGTAGAGAAGTTTGCATACCAGTTGGCATTCAACGTAATTCCACAGATTGATGTCTTCACTGAGAACGGATACACCAAAGAGGAGATGAAGATGTACAATGAGACACGCAAGATTATGCACAGCGACATCGAAGTAGGTGCACAGTGCGTACGAGTACCGGCGTTGCGCTCACACTCACAGTCATTGTGGATTGAAACAGAGCGTCCTTTGACTGTTGAAGAGGTACGTTGTGCCATTGCAGAGGGCGAAGGTCTCATCCTCATGGATAACCCCGAAGAGAAGGTATACCCAATGCCACTGTTCCTCGCAGGTCAGGATCCTGTATATGTAGGACGTATCCGCAAGGACATCACAAACCCGAATGGAATCCTTATGTGGATTGTAGGTGACCAGATAAAGAAAGGTGCTGCCCTCAATGCAGTACAGATTGCAGAGTATCTTATTGCACACCCACAGAAGTAATTTCCCATTAAAATAAAAATGTCTCACTTCATTACGAAGTGAGACATTTTTTATTATTCTGAAGCTCTGTATTTCCCCTCCTCCTTGTCTTCCAGCATACTCAAGTAGGACTGGTAGCGCGATGGGGCAATCTCGCCCTTTTCAAGCGCTTCAAGGACAGCACACCCGGGTTCATGCGTGTGGGTACAGTTGCCGTAACGGCAATCCTTGGATAGTTCAAAGAACTCTACAAAGTAGTGCGAAATCTCTTCTACCTCCATGTCATACGTACCAAAGCCCTTCACACCGGGGGTGTCTACAATATAGCTGTCAGGCATAAACTCGAACATTTCGGTATATGTTGTTGTATGCATTCCTGTATCGTGAGTCTTTGAGATTTCGCCTGTCTTGGCAGCGATTTCCGGAGCAACGGCATTTACAAGGCTCGACTTACCTACACCCGAATTACCGGCTAGCAACGATACCTTGCCGCACATCATCTCCTTAAGCGCATCAATTCCTTCGCCAGCAGCAGCGCTGGTATGCAAGCAACTGTATCCAATACTTTCGTATAACGCTGTAAGATAGTTCAGTTCCTCGATTTCAGCATCATTGTAAAGGTCTGTCTTGTTGAAAACAAGCACAACCGGAACACGATATGCTTCGGCAGAAGCCAGAAAACGGTCGATGAACGTAGTGGCCGTAGCAGGGTGACTTATCGTCACTACAAGAAAACATAAATCAAGATTGGCTGCAAGTATATGCGACTGCTTTGATAAATTTGAAGCCTTACGTACAATGTAGTTCTTGCGTTCAAGGATATCAACAATATATGCTGTACCGTCCTCACGCATGTCAAACATCACATGGTCACCCACAGCAACCGGATTGGTACTTCTTATGCCCTTAAGACGGAAGTTACCCTTAACCCTGCAGTCAACAAGCGTACCATCAACAGCACGCACGCCATACACACTTCCTGAACTCCTGATAACAGTTCCCTGCACCCTCTACGTTTTTATACAGTCATGATTTCCTTTTCCTTCGCTGCGAAAATCTCCTCGGCTTTCTTTATATACTTGTCGTGGATCTTCTGCAAGCTCTCCTCACCGTCCTTTGCTACATCTTCAGGAGTACCGTCCTTAACCGATTTCTTCAAGGTATCGATACCGTCTCTACGAGCATTACGGATACTTATCTTTGCTGTCTCAAGCTCATGTGAGCACTGCTTTACCAGGTCCTTACGACGCTCTCCTGTCAAAGGAGGAATTGCAATAATGATAACCTCTCCATTGTTTGCCGGCATAATACCTACAGGAGAGTCGATAATAGCCTTTTCAATAGGCGCAATCATATTCTTGTCCCAAGGTTTGATGGCGATGGTACGCAAGTCGGGAGTGGTAATTGTTGCAACATTGTTCAAAGGCATCTCCGAACCATATGAACTTACTCTCACACAGTCAAGGATGTGTATGTTGGCCTTACCTGCGCGTATATGCGAATACTCTTCTTCAAGGTGCATGACACTCATCTGCATCATCTCCTCAGCATCATTCAAACAAGCTTTTACGTCTATCATATTTCTTTAATTTAAGTTATTTCTATTTTACAAATGGTGTTCACAAACTGTGGACAGTAATTTTGCTGTTATCACAAATGTAGTTATAATGAGCGAATTCAAACCTAGTTTTAAGTATTTTTAATAATTAAAAAATAAACCAGCTAAAATCTACTCTGTTTTTTATTTATACTTTTGCCATGTACAAAGTATAAATAACATCAACCCGTTAAAAATAGCTTTATGCACAACAGCAATGAGAAACTCGTGGAGGTTTTTGCAGGAACCCTATGGCAAGCCGAAGTCATAAAAGGTATGCTCGAAAGCAACAATATAACGTGCACAGTGCTTAACGAAACTATCGGCGCTGTTACATCGCCTTATTCTCCCACCGCCGGCGATTATATTGTCATGGTCAACGAAAGCGAGAGCAAGCGTGCTGCACAAATTATAGAAAAGAACTCAGCAAACCAATAACACTGCAAGGTCTCAATAAGCAGAACCATCTTCAGCAGCCAAAGGAAGGGAGGTCTCATCATCATCATAACAACGGCCAATAACCTTTTCACCCTGAGACTGCAAGAGTTCATTGCGCAAGGCTATGAATTCATCAGCATCCTCCTGTGCCAAAGTGCTTCTTATCTCCTCATCGGAATAGAGCATCCCAGCCAGGCACTCCCCAAAGATTTCCATACCCCTTTCGGGATTATTCTCATTTACATTCATATCCATAATGCAAACAGCTTAAGTCAATAAAATTCTGCTTTTATTATAATGCAAATTTATCACAGAAGCGCGTAAAAAACAAGAGCCCCGATGCAAAAGTTAAAGCGTTCCTGAAAATGTAAGCATTTATATCTGAATTCAAAGCAACAATACGAGTACGACCTGCATTACAAACAATATTTGCAGCACCACCGACCAGTATCAAAGAGGGAGATCAAAAACAATCACCTCCCCAATATTCCCAATAGTCTCCCTTCCTAATAGACCCAATAGACCCAATAGACCCAAAACTCCCAACACAAAAAAAGAAGAGTCTTAGCATTTAACTAAAACTCTTCTCATTAAAAGTGGCGATGACCTACTCTCCCACAAACATTTGCAGTACCATCGGCGCTGTCGGGCTTAACTTCTCTGTTCG
>JAZQTU010000028.1:0-5448 GCA_045630965.1 Bacteroidaceae bacterium
CAATCCTTTTGTACAACTCCTTGGCTCACAGAACGACATGGCTACGATCCGACTTTGGCAAATGCTATTGAATCGGCAAAACAGGTGATGGCCTGTGAATTGTCGGCGGGCAAGCCGATGCGCTGCTGCATGAAGAGCGAACCACCCATGATGGCACAGTTCACTGCTATAAGCGGAAGGAAGATACCAAGCTGGTTGTAGAGAGCCGGAGCGAAACGCTCGACAATCATCTCGACAAGCTGCACGATACCAGCGATAACCGCAATGAAAAGGATGAATGCAAGGAATGTAAGGTCTACACCAAGAATTCCATCGGCAGCCAACACCTTTGTCTGCAACAAGTAGTTCACGGGAAGTGTTATAACCTGTACGAAAACTACAGCTATACCCAAACCGATAGCGGTTTTAACGCTCTTAGATACAGCCAGGTATGAACACATACCCAAGAAGAAGGCAAATACCATATTGTCCACGAATACCGAGCGGACAAGCAAACTAATGAAATGTTCCATAATTACTATTCTTTACCGTATCTAAAATTATTATTCCTGTAAACTCTTGTCCTTTGCTCTCTGGAACCAAACGATGCAAGCGATAAGAATGAACGCTGCTGGGGTCATGAGCATAAGACCGTTATTGATATAACCGGCATCGTAGAAGCTCTGAGGTATTATCTGGATACCGAGAAGAGCACCTGAGCCGAAGAACTCGCGGAAGAACGCTACGATTACAAGTATCATCGCATAACCAATACCGTTACCGATACCGTCGAGGAACGATGGCCAAGGCTTGTTCTGCATTGCAAAAGCCTCAAGACGTCCCATAAGGATACAGTTGGTAATGATAAGACCGATATAAACCGACAGCTGAACGCTCACGTCGTATGCAAAAGCCTTAAGAATCTCACTTACCAATGTTACCAGAGTCGCAACAACAACAAGCTGTATGATGATACGGATACGCATTGGAATGGTGTTACGGATAAGAGAGATGATAACGTTTGCCATAGCCACGATAATGGTAACAGAAAGACCCATTACGATAGCAGGCTCCAATTTGCTTGTAACAGCCAATGCTGAACAGATACCGAGCACCTGAACTGTTACCGGGTTCTCCTTTAACAGAGGAGTGTTGAGCGCCTCTTTATTTTTCTTTGAAAAAAGTCCCATTATTTATTCCTCCATTAATTATTTGATTCAACATTAGCATTTTCCAAAAGATAAGCCTTGTAAGGAGCAATCTTCTCTTTCAACATACCGTCAACACCGTTACATGTGATTGTTGCACCTGAAATAGCGTTAACCTCAACTGCTTCGTCCTGAACTTTCTTTGTTACAGAGAGAGCAACTTCGCCGTTCTTCAACACTTTCTTGCCAGGGAAACGTGACTGGAACTTGTCTGCTGCAATTTCAGCACCAAGACCTGGAGTCTCACCTGCGTGTGAGAAGTATACTCCGTATACTGTATTGCAGTCGTCATTGAGTGCAAGATAACCCCAGATACCGCCCCAAAGACCGTTACCTGTCATAGGGATGATATACTTCTTTTCACCGTTAACCTCGGCAATGTAAAGGGGAAGATTTGAGTCCTCAACTGCATCGTTTGCAACTTCGAAACCACCGTTTTCCTTTACTACATCACCGTTTGAATTGATGATTGGGTCATTCTTGATTACATTGTCATACTCCGCTGCTGCATCGGCTACGTTCTTGATGTTGAGAGAAGCAAGAATCTGCTTTTTCTTGTCAAGACGGATATTGTCATCCTGAATTGGCTTGAGAAGTGATGATACACCAGCCAAGAGGAATGCCACGATAACTACTACGACTGCTGAATAGATGATGGCATAAATGTCACTGTTTGTGTCAAGACCTTTCTTGCCTTCCTTTACAGCCTCGAAGTTTGAAGCATCTACTTTACACACCGGACAGGTGGCAGGAGCTTCATTGCCTTCGTGTACGTATCCGCACACTTTACATACATATTTCTTTGCTGCCATATTCTATCAGTTCTTTTTGGTTAGACGTTTTGCACGTGCATTCACATTTGACTGCACTACGCAATAATCGATAAACGGAGCTGTCACGTTCATGAGCAGGATTGCAAGCATCATACCTTCGGGATAACCGGGGTTGAGCACGCGGATAAGTATTGTCATTGCACCGATTCCGAAACCGTAGATATACTTACCACACTCGGTACGTGCCGATGTTACAGGGTCTGTTGCCATGAATACTGCACCGAAGCAGAAACCGCCGAGGAGCAGGTGCTGCCAGAATGGCATGCCTTCGGGCAACTTGTCGCCGAACACGAAAATCATAACGATACCGCCGACAAACACGCTGAGCATTGTCTTCCAGCTTGCTACGCCGGTAAACAGGAGAATTGCAGCACCGATAGCGATTGCTACAACGCTTGTTTCACCTATTGAACCTGGCATGAAACCGAAGAGCATGTCGCATGTTGAAAGGGCTGCACCTGATGCACCAAGGATCTCATTACCGTTAGCTACATACTGAAGAGCTGTTGCGCATGTGTAACCGTCAACTGCATTGGCACCAATGCCGAAGATTGACTCTGTTGCTACCCAAACGGTGTCACCTGAAATTACTGAAGGATAAGCGAAGAAGATGAACGCACGGGCAATGAGGGCCACGTTAACGATGTTCATACCTGTACCACCGAATACCTCCTTGGCAAATATTACAGCAAAAGCTGTTGCCAATGCAAGTATCCACAATGGGCAACCTACGGGAACAATCATCGGGATGATGATACCCGATACAAGGAAACCTTCGTGTATCTCTTCGTTCTTCCACTGTGCCACTGTAAACTCGATACCGAGACCTACTGCATATGACACGACAATCTTTGGCAACATTACCAAAAGACCGTAGAGGAACATGCTGAACCATGTTGTGGTTTCTACTGTACCTGCTGCAATTGCATTCTGGAGACCGATATTATACATACCGACCAACATTGCAGGCATAAGAGCTATAACGACAAGCGACATGATGCGCTTGCTGTCGATAGCATCATGGATGTTTACACCACTCTTCGCTGTGTCGTTGGGTACGAAAAGGAATGTTTCGAAACCATCGAACAGAGAACGGAAAGCGTGAAGCTTGCCACCCTCCTCGAAGTTGGGCTTAATCTTATTAAGATAGTTTCTCAAAAATTTCATACGATTAGATTTTATTTTGCATTAAAATTCGGCTAACGGCAGGCTAGCCTGCCATGCCTCGTATTTTTAGCACATCTCGGCACGGAGTTTGTCCAAGCCTTCGCGTACTATGCGCTGCAACTCGAGTTTTGACGAGTCAACGAATTCGCAGAGTGCAAAGTCCTCGGGCGCAACCTCGTAGATACCGAGCTGCTCCATCTTGTCGATATTGCCTGTTATTATTGCCTTGAGAAGATATTCAGGATAGATATCCATTGGGAATACCTTGTCGTACTCGTTTGACATGATCATATGGCGCTCACCACCCTTGATACGGGCATCGATAGCGTACTTACGCTTGGGGAATAACCAGCTGAAGTAGCTGCGGCTTGTACTGTACATACCGAAACGGGGAGCTGCCCAACCGATGAGTTCGTCACCGCCCATGACTTCTGGGATAACTGTAATTTCTGTAGAGAAGGCACCGAGGAAACCGTCGGCAGTTGTCTTCTTGCCAGTAAGAACGTTACCGTCAATGATACGGAGCTCGTGATTGTTCTCAAGACGACCTGCTACGAGATTTGAGATCTGTGCACCAAGAATAACCTTGCTGTATGAAGGATTCTTCACTTCGCTACCGGCAAGAGCTACTGTACGTGTAAAGTCTACTTTACCCTTGTTGAAGAGACGACCGATGAAGATTACCTCTTCGGCACCGATTGTCCAAACGATTTCGCCCTTGTTTACAGGAGCTGTCTTGTTGATCTGTACACCGACATTACCTGCAGGGTGTGGTCCCTTGAAAACTGTTGTTGTTACGTTCTTTGCTACGAGCAAAGCTGTTGACTTCTGACAAGCGCAGATACCCAAGTGAACGGGAGCGATACGTGACAAAGCGTCAAGACCTGTCTGGAAATCATTCTCATTACCATTGAGGGCAATTTCGAAATCCACTGCAAGAGGCTTTGAGTCGAATGCTGATACATAGATTGCACGAGGTGCATCTTTTGGGTCAGCAATTACATCGTACGGTCTCTGACGCATGAATGCGAACATACCCGCTTTGAGCAGGTCTGCCTTCACCTCGTCGGCTGACAACGAAAGAACATCTTTCGCTTTGTACTCTACAGACTCAAACTTGCCGTCTGACTCTACAACTACGCTAAGAACGCGTCTTCTCTCTCCGCGGTTAACCGCTACAACCTTTCCGCTCACTGGCGAAACGAATTGCATTTCGGGAATAGTCTTGTCAACAAACAAAGGATCACCGGCCTTTACTACATCCTCGGGCTTTACAACCACCTTTGGAGTAACACGTGTGAAATCAGCTGGCATCAAAGCATAAAGCTTTGCTGTCTCAACCAATGTCATCTCAGCAACCGGAGCACCTTTCAGATTGATATTCAATCCCTTAGAAATTTTTACGACTCTGTGCATATAAATTGAGTTACGTTAATACATTATCCGTCACAAATTTAGAGAAAAATTTCTGTATTATGCACATATGTTTTAATTTATTTTAAGAAGTTTTGGAATTTTATATCCCCGAGTTTTGATTGACTTACAGCAAAATGGGTATAAAAATGAGAGGGTACCTCACGGCACCCTCTCACATCTATTAAGTAAGTAATTAATTTATTCTGCTACTGCTGGTGTAGATTCTTCTGTTGCAACAGCTGCCTCTGCTACTGGAGCATCAGCCTTCTTTGTTGAACGACGACGGCGTGTCTTCTTAGCCTGAGTCTTCGCCATGTTCTCGTTGTAATCTACAAGCTCGATGAAGCACATCTGCGCTGCGTCACCCAAACGTGTACCCAACTTGATGATGCGTGTATAACCACCTGGACGCTCGGCAACCTTAACTGAGATTTCCTTAAACAACTCAGTAACGGCCTCCTTGCTCTGGAGATAGCTGAATACTACGCGACGAGAATTTGTTGTGTCGTCCTTTGACTTTGTGATAAGTGGCTCAACGAACTTCTTGAGTTCCTTTGCCTTTGCAAGAGTCGTAGTGATTCTTTTGTGCATGATCAAAGAAACTGCCATGTTTGAAAGCATCGCGTTTCTGTGAGATGCAGTACGACCCAAATGGTTAAAAGATTTTTTATGTCTCATAATTATTCTTTGTCTAATTTATATTTTGAAATATCTGTTCCAAACGAAAGATTCAGACTCTCGAGCAAATCATCAAGCTCAGTGAGCGATTTCTTACCAAAGTTGCGGAACTTCAAGAGGTCGGTCTTGTTGTACTGAACAAGCTGTCCGAGTGTCTCAACATCAGC
>JAZQTU010000029.1:0-34656 GCA_045630965.1 Bacteroidaceae bacterium
CGTTTGAGAATGGCTGAAAGGAAATTCCCATCACCACAAGCAGGCTCCAAGAATCGGGAATCAGGCCGCAGACACTCATTCGCCACAAGGTCGAGCATAGCATTAACCTCACGCTCTGCGGTAAAGACCTCACCTCGCTGTGCAACTCTTTCTTTAGATTTAATTTGTGAGGAATCTTGTTTTGCAACAGACATAGCCCCATAAATGATGTGCGGACAAGGGCTACAAATACCGCCGGTTAGTATTGCTTCTCACAAGACACAAAAAAAAGCGTGAAGCCCTGCACTGTCGCTCGCTTCACGTTCTGAGGCCTTCGCATTGCCCTGTCTGTCGAAACGAGCAACGCATAAGCCCCACGCCGATATGTATAACACAACCTCTATACCGTTTGTTACCATAAGTATGGATACACCAATGGCTATACGGTATTTGGGGTATGTATATAACACACCTACGGGGCATCCACGTTGCTTTGTTTTTGACAGACAATTTGAAAGTTGCGAAGTTTCAGAACGTCAAAACCAAAGCGTAGTAAACGCCTTTTCATATGTCTTGTCCCACCCTCCCGTTTTCTCTTTCAAGAAAACTATCGGCGTAGGACTTTGCGATAATTTAGCGAATGAATAGGTGAAAGTTTCTTTCCTCCTACAAAATCGCAATCAATAATCGCAAACTTTGCATGCAAAGTTAAACAAAATATTCTCTTCGGCATATAAAGTTGTGTAACAAAATGCATTTACTCTGTCTTATAATAGCGTTTTATAGATGAATTTCCAACCGACTTTGGAGGGTAGGATGCCGATAGGTAGTTTTGGGACGCCGAAAACATTTCGGGCGCCCCAAAACACAACTTGCTATGTTCGCTTGAACATAAATTTCCAGTGCCTGGAAATTATTACACATTCCCGTCTTTTTAACTCATTAATTAGCCCGCTTGGAAATGGTTGGTCATATGGTCTGTTATGACCAACAAACAATGGTTGGTTGGTGTGTTGGTTAGTTGGTTTGTTGTAACCAATAAGCCAACCGACCAACAGACAATGTGACCATATGACCAACCAATAATCTTTTATATCGCTTATGACGCTTCAAAATGCAATCTAATGACACTTGACGACACGTTATGTCAGGATTGCTGAACGTATTATTTTTTGTTTTTACTTAGCGCTCAGAAAGCCACGAGTAAGCGAGGGCAAAGGGAGTTTACTTGCTTTGTCGAGCGAAAGTGGGTTCGTGAAACAATCGAATGTTTAATGTAAAAATGAAATAGTTATGGAGATTATCAGTATTGAGAAAAAGACCTTTGAGGAGCTTGTGTTGCGCCTCGGGCAGTTCGTTAAACGAATGGATAGTATTAACCGCCAGCATAGTAACAGGCGTATGAGCGATTGGATGGATAATCAAGATGTCTGTCAGGCATTGAGGATTAGTCCTCGCACATTGCAAACCCTTCGGGATAGTGGGCGGTTACCACACTCTAAGATAAATAACCGCATATACTATCGCCCCGAAGATGTGGAGCGACTTTTTGAAAATGATGTTTAACCTATAAATTCTATGCCTATGAGTAATGAAGTTATCACGCACAAGCACGAGTGGGTACGCGGTCTATTCTCAGAACTAGACCGCATTGCCAAAGATGCCGCAACGATGGCAGATGAGAATCAACCGCTGTTGGGAGGCGAACACTATTTGACCGACAGGGAGTTATCGCAACGCTTGAAAATCAGTCGTCGCACTTTGCAAGACTATCGCAACAACGGCATTTTGCCGTACCGCCAACTTGGTGGAAAAATCCTTTATCGGGAAAGCGATATTGAACGAGTATTGCAAAGTTGCTATCGAGGGCGGTTTTAGATTATACCCTATAAGGTATAATATGGGTTAAGCACTTGCAAATTACACCCGATAGGGTATATTATAAGTGTAAAGGAAACACTGACTGAACTTATTATGCAGAGTTGGGAGCGAGCTGCCTTTGTCCCCAACTCTGTTTCTTTTATTATAATGCCCTGCAAAAACGGCCTTTCAAGTATCTCAAACGGCGAAAAACATCAAATGTAGTCAAAAAGTTGCCAAATTGTAGCCAAATTTAGGTTTTAAGATAAAAGAAAAACTCCCAAATCGTTGTTTTAGAACGTTTTGGGAGTTTTTGCAAGTGGTGCCACCAGGAATCGAACCGGGGACACAAGGATTTTCAGTCCTTTGCTCTACCAACTGAGCTATGGCACCGTTGCTTTTGCGAGTGCAAAGGTATGACAAAGTTTTTGTTCGTGCAAGCGTTTTGATAAAAAACTTCAAAATATTTTTTATTTTAGTTTTTTTACAGTATCTTCGCAGTGTAAATCAATGGCGGAATGTAGCGCAGTTGGTAGCGCACTACGTTCGGGACGTAGGGGTCGGGCGTTCGAGTCGCCTCATTCCGACGCTTAGAAGAGAGCAGCGTTGCTCTCTTTATTTTATAGTCTTTATGTAATACTATTTATATATGGTTTCTGTTGACGGATTGACGGTTGAGTTTGGTGGGACTACGCTTTTCAGCGATGTCTCTTTTGTAATTAATGAGAAGGACCGCATTGCTCTTATGGGCAAGAACGGCGCAGGAAAGAGCACTTTGCTCAAGATTCTTGCTGGAGTACGTACAGCCACACGTGGTGTGGTATCTGCTCCAAAGGATACTGTCATAGCCTATCTACCCCAGCATCTTATGACCGAAGACGGCCGTACTGTCTTTGAAGAGGCTTCTCAGGCTTTTGCCCACCTTTACGAGATGGAGGCGGAGCTTGATCGAATAAACAATGAGCTTGCTACCCGCACCGACTATGAGAGCGATGATTATATGGCGCTTATTGAAGAAGTTGCAACAAAGAGCGAGAAGTTCTACGCCATTGACATGACTCACTTTGAGGAAGATGTTGAAAAGACGCTTCTTGGTCTTGGTTTTGAGCGTAAGGATTTCAACCGTCAGACAAGTGAGTTCAGCGGTGGCTGGCGTATGCGTATAGAGCTTGCGAAGATGCTCTTGCGTAACCCCGACGTGCTGTTGCTCGACGAGCCTACCAACCACCTTGATATTGAGTCAATCGGTTGGCTCGAAGAATTTCTTATCAATAACGGTAAGGCGGTAGTCGTTATCAGCCACGACCGTAAATTCGTGGATAACATAACCACACGTACCATAGAGGTTACTATGGGGCGTATATACGACTACAAGGTAAACTATTCCCAGTACCTTGTTCTGCGTGCCGAGCGTCGTCAGCAGCAGCAGAAACAATACGAGGAACAGCAGAAGATGATTCAGGAAACAAAGGATTTTATTGAACGCTTCAAGGGTACATATTCAAAGACTCTTCAGGTACAGAGCCGCGTAAAGATGCTTGAAAAACTCGAAATCATCGAGGTTGATGAGGAGGATACATCTGCGTTAAGGCTTAAATTCCCACCCTCACCACGTTCGGGACAGTATCCTGTGATAATGGACGGTGTGGGCAAGACCTTCGGTGAGAAACGTATATTCTCCGGTGCGTCGCTGACCATTGAGCGTGGCGACAAGGTTGCTTTCGTCGGTCGTAACGGTGAGGGTAAATCAACGCTCGTGAAGTGTATAATGAAGGAGTTGGAGCACGAAGGTTCACTGCAGCTTGGACACAATGTACAGATAGGTTATTTTGCCCAGAACCAGGCATCACTGCTGGATGAGAACCTGACAGTATTCCAGACTATCGACGATGTAGCAAAAGGTGACATCCGCAACAAGATACGCGACCTTTTGGGCGCTTTCATGTTCGGTGGCGAAGCAAGTGCCAAGAAGGTAAAGGTTTTGTCAGGTGGCGAGCGTACTCGTCTGGCATTAATGAAACTTTTGCTTGAGCCGGTAAACCTGCTCATACTCGACGAGCCTACAAACCACCTCGACCTTAAGACAAAGGATATTCTCAAACAGGCTCTTATGGATTTTGACGGTACACTCATTTGCGTGAGTCACGACCGTGACTTCCTCGACGGCCTCGTTACCAAGGTATATGAATTCGGACACGGTAAGGTGCGCGAGCACTTGTGCGGAGTATACGAATTCCTTGCAAACAAAAAGATGGAAGAGCTGCAGGAACTTGAACGCAAGTAACAGAAAGCGCAAAAAGCTTAAAACAGATTATAACAGCAAAAAAGGATGGCAAATCGCCATCCTTTTCATGTTTATATAGGATTGAATAAAATCTTTTTGTAGTTTCGTGAAATAAAACCGGAATATATGAACAACTACAATGCTTCTGACTTGAGGTATTCACGCAACGGCATGTACCGTCGCTGCGAAAATAGTGGTATACTGCTACCAAAGATAAGCCTTGGCTTCTGGCAGAACTTCGGCTGTAATGCCTCATATGACAACTGTCGCGCCATTGCAAGACTTGCATTCGACAACGGAGTAACCCACTTTGACCTCGCCAACAACTACGGTCCCCCTCCCGGTTTTGCAGAACAGATGCTTGGACGCATGCTCAAGGACGATTTTGCCCCATACCGTGACGAATTGTTCATTGCCACAAAAGCCGGATACGACATGTGGCAGGGACCATACGGCAGTTGGGGGTCGCGCAAACATCTTATGGCAAGCCTCAACCAGAGTCTACGCCGCTTGGACCTTGAATATGTCGACCTTTTCTACATACACCGATACGACCCTGTAACACCGCTTGACGAGACCTTGCAGGCACTTGTAGATATAACACGTTCGGGAAAGGCACTTTATATTGGAATATCGCGCTGGCCACTCGATGCTCTGAAGTATGCCAACACATTCCTCCGCTCACAGGGAGTGCCACCACTTATTTTCCAAGGACGTCTTAACCTATTGGACAGAGCCGTACAAGAGGAGGGAATTCCGGCATATTGCGCAAAGGAAGGCATAGGCTTCATCTCCTTTTCCGCTTTGGCACAAGGATTGCTTACAGCGCGTTATCTGAACGGAATTCCCGACGATTCGCGAATGTCACGCGGCGGTTCACTTACTGCAGACAAGATGACGCCCGAACTGCTTGAATACCTCAACAGACTTAACAACATTGCACTTGAGCGAGGCGAAACATTAGCATCCATGTCACTTGCATGGGTATTGGCACAGGAAGGAATCACATCGGTACTTGTAGGTGCACGTACTCCCGAACAGTTCAAAGAGTCTCTACAGTGCCTGAATTCTCCACTTTTGCAGGACAATTATTTACCGCTGTTCCCGAAAAAAGTATTTTAAGTTACCATTTAATAAAACAATTAAGGCTCGCACGTGTGCGAGCCTTAATTGTTTATTGCCATATATTTACTTTATGATTGTCATCTCATCAATGAGACGCTTGCAATTACCGAGCTTGTCGATAACGAAAAGTACATAACGTATATCAACGTTGATACATCGCTGCAGGTTATCGTCAAAGTTGATGTCACCGCTCAACGATTCCCAGTTTCCGTCAAATGCAAGACCGATAAGTTCGCCACGAGAGTTCAATACACCGCTACCGCTATTACCACCGGTAATGTCATTGGTAGTAAGGAAGGCTACAGGCATCTCACCGTTTGGAAGAGCATACTCTCCAAAATCCTTTGCCTCGTAAAGTTCCTTAAGACGCGCAGGAACAATGAATTCACTGCTCTCCGGGTTCTCCTTTTCCATTACACCCTTCAAGGTTGTATAGTGGTTGAATGTTACACCGTCTTTTGGCTGGTATGCCTTTACGTTTCCGTATGTCATACGCATTGTAAAGTTTGCGTCAGGAGCCATGGGCGCACCATTTGCCATCTCCATCAAGCCTTTGAGGTATGTCTTGTGCAATGGGTTGATTCTCTTTTCGAACTCTCCACTCTTTGCCATAATCTCCTGATATGATGTGAATACGGCATAGCGGAGTTTGTACGCAGGGTCTGCCTCGAACTTCTTGATGTCGGGCTTCTTCATGAACTTGTCGAAATTCTTCTTATTGGCAAGTATTGATTTTTCATATACCATATCAAGGTATTTGTCGAGGTTGCCCTTATACTTTGAGTAAATCTCGTTGAGGTATGCCGGGCGTTCGTTCTCCTCGGTCAGCTCAAAGTAGAGTGGAAGTACCTCTTTTGCTATACGCAAGTCTATGGCGTGGTTGTAGTCGCGGTTGTGCAACCAATTGTAGATTGAATTCAAGTTGTCCTTGATAATCATTGGCTCACTGAAAATTCCCTTGCTGTTATACAGGTTACGCTGTATGAATTCAACATTGCTGATAAGCTCTGTGATTACGGTTGCGAGGTATTCGGTACGGTTCATATCCTCAACGCAAGCATTGATATCGGCTACAATGTTCATATACTCTTTGTTGCCGATCTGCTTTGCCCAAGTCTGGAATGCAGCCTCTTGGGTAAGCTTGGTCTCGACAACTTTGTTGTCAACAATAGCTTTGTTCATACCGATAGAGTTCTTCCAATAGTTGCTTATACGTGCTTGTTTGTTGGCATATTTGATAGCAATCTCTTCGCTCTTTGCCATCTCTTCGCGTATAATCTTCAAGGTTACGTCGCGCATGGCAATGCGTGGCTCGTTCTGCTGGTACATTCTCTGCTTCACCTCGTCGCCTGTGAGGTAACGTGATGTGCTGCCTGGGAAGCCCATGATCATTGCGAAATCGCCATATTCGAATCCCTTCAATGAAATGTTCAGGTGCTTTGGTGTGCTGAGCGGTGTGTTCTCCTTGCTGTATGCTGCAGGGTTACCGTTCTTGTCGCCATAGATACGGAATACTGAGAAGTCGCCGGTGTGACGTGGCCACATCCAGTTGTCTGTCTCTCCACCGAATTTACCTATTGAGTTGGGAGGGGTAGCTACAAGACGAACGTCGGTATACTTCTTGTAATATACAAGGTAATACTTGTTGCCTTCAAAGTAAGGGAGCAACTGAGGATACAAATACTCCTTGCCTGCAATGTTGTCTGCATCGAAAAGTTCCTTTCCAACCTTGGCCAAGACATCACGCTGGAACGACTGTTCTTCAGTCAGTCTTCCGTCAGCAACGCGACTGTTGATTTCATCGGTCACATCCTTTATCTCTTCCACGAAAGTGAAAGCAATACCATTACATGGCAACTCCTCTTCGTAGCTCTGGCTCCAGAAACCGTTATGCAGGTAGTTATGTTCTACAGTACTCAACTGCTGTATAAAACTGAAACCACAGTGGTGGTTTGTAATCACAAGACCGTTGGGAGAAATAACCTCACCGGTACATCCACCACCGAAAATACCGATTGCATCCTTTATTGAAGGTGCATCTGGGTTATAAATATCGTCAACAGATATTTCAAGACCATGCTTGCGCATCTCGTCCTCAAGATTCTGTTGGCGCATTAGCTGCAACAACCACATGCCTTCATCGGCAATAAGCTGTGGCACAGTGAATACTGCCATAAGCAGTGCAATGAATAGTTTCTTCATAATGATGTTTTATTTTTAGAATTATTATTTCTTTTTCAATGTATTGGCAATTATATTCTGTGCCTCTTCCATCATTCTTTCCACACTTTCACTGTCACGTCCCTGACACTCTATCGGAGCGTGGAACGTAAGTGTCACCGGCGACCAGTGCAAGCATCTGCATCCCTTGGGAAGAATGTCGTACGAGCCCTGAATGGCTATAGGAATGATTGGAGTCTGCGCCATATTGGCAATAACGAACGCACCCTTCTTGAATCGTCCCATCTTACCGTTTCTACAACGTGTACCTTCGGGGAATATACCCATTGAAGCACCACTCTTGAGTATCTTTATTGAGTTACGCAACAGATCCTTCTGAGGAGTATCACGGTTCACGAATATATGTCCGGTATCTGCACACGCCTTACCAATCAAAGGCACTTTGCGCAGTGTATCCTTCATAATCCACTTGAAACGCTTCATCACATATCCGTACATGATAAACACGTCGAACATACCCTGATGGTTAGCCACGAACACATAGTTCTGGTCTTTCTTGACATATTTATTGCGGTCAACAACCTTTACAGGTATCAGGAATATCCAGCAGGTCAGTCGGCACCAGATTATCGCCGGAGTGTGGTCGGCATTCTTTATCTTGAAATAGTGACCAAAGACGTCAATAACGATTGCTGTTATAGCAACGACCAACAAAGCGGCCCACCAGGCAAAAAGTACCTGATAAAGCACGTACAGGGGATGAAGAATTTTTCTTAACATAATTGTATGGTTTTGTTTTGTTTGCAAAGATACCTTAAAATATCTTTAATAGGAAGCCTTTCACCCATTATGTACCGAAGCGACATTCCTTGTTAAGAATTTTTTAAGTTTTTCAATATTTTCTCCTTTTCTTTGGGCATAATCGACAAGCTGCTCCTCCGTAATTCTTCCAACAGCAAAATATTGCGCCATGCGATGCGCAAACATCATGCCACACACTGACGCATGCGGTGTCATGGCACCATTCGGAGTCAACGTGATACCTATACCGCCGAGGTCTATCAGCTTGTCAATATCAAAAATCACACTCTGGTCGGGCAAGGAGGGATAGCCGACAGCCGGACGTATCCCCTGATTCTTTTCAGCAAGCATATCCTCTATAGCGAGTTCCTCACCGGCTGCATATCCCCAAAGTACATCATCACGACGCACGTTCATATGCAAGAACGTAGCCGTAGCTTCGGCAAGACGGTCGGCAAGCGTCTGCGCAAGCAGGTGAAGGTATGCGTCATCCTTGTATTCTTCACCAAATACGCCGTCAACACTTGTCGCAAACAACCCCAATTTGTCTCCATGTGGCGAAACAAAATCGCTAAGACAAAGATTGGGTTTTCCTGTGAGTGCATGCTGCTGGCGCAACAAATGGATTGTTTTACCTTCTACAACTATATCATCACCAGCACTTTTGGCATCACACAATGCAAACAGCGCTTGCGTAAAATACCGACCATTCATCCCAGCAAGCATCGCTTGCGCATCACGCACAACCTCTTCACTGCCGGCTTTTGCCTTATCCTCGTTCAAGCCCCATGCATGAAGCAGATAGCTCCAGTCTATGTATGGTGCAATTTCACTTATCCCGTAACGAAAAACAGACCTTTTCATCGGTTAAACTTGAGAGCTTTACCGCGGACATCCTCGTTAATGACACCGTTCCTGTATACACACTCACCGTTCACCCATGTCTGCTGAACAGTCCAATTGAATGTTGTTCCTTCAAAAGGACTCCATCCGCAAAGGCTTATAATGTCATTTTTTGTTATCATATGTGGCTGACTGGGTTGCAACAGGACAAAGTCGGCATGATTTCCCTTTGCAATATATCCGCGTTTATCGATATTGAAAATCTTTGCAGGAGCATGACACATCTTCTCGACAAGCTCCTCAATAGTCATAACCTTTTCATCAACAAGCTTAAGCATGGCAAGTAACGAGAACTGTATACTTGGCATACCTGACGCAGCCTTAAGCGCACCGCCAATCTTGTCATCGGGGTGATGCGGCGCATGATCGGTGCCAATAAGGTCAATTTTCCCTTCGCTTACAGCCTTGCGCAAAGCCTCACGGTCATCAGCAGTCTTAATTGCAGGATTGCATTTTATCCTTGTACCCAATGTTGCGTAATCAGCATCACAGAATGTCAGATGAGCCGGAGTCACCTCTGCTGTAATCTTCTTATCCTCGGGGGCACCAGCTGCCAGAAGTTCAAGTTCTTTGGCTGTACTTATATGCATCACATGCAGGCGCGCATCGTACTTCTTCGCCAGTTCCACAGCGCTTGCAGTGCTTCGATAACAAGCCTCCTCACTACGTATTACAGGATGAAAGCTGACATCCGGGTCGTCACCCTCCTTTTCCTTTATAGCTTTAGTATTCGCTGCAATTACAGAGCTCTCCTCACAATGCACTGCAATAGGCATGTTTATTCTCGCCGACTCCTTGAAGATCTTCTCAAGTTCATTTTGCTTGTCAACAAGCATATTGCCGGTGCTTGAGCCCATAAACAGCTTTATTCCGCAGACCTTTTTAGGGTTCAACTTTGCAAAATCATTCACATTACTATTGGTTGCTCCAAAATAGAAAGAATAGTTTATAACACTATCCTTAGCTGCTATTGAATACTTCTCTTTCAAAGCCTCAACAGTTGTTGTCTGCGGCACTGTATTAGGCATCTCCATGTAAGATGTCACACCACCGGCAGCAGCAGCACGGCTTTCGCTTGCAATTGTCGCTTTTCTTGTCAGCCCAGGCTCGCGGAAGTGCACATGGTCGTCAATGACTCCCGGTATCAGGAACATACCGGATGCCTCAACAATTTCATCACACTCAGCACGCGGCAACTCGTCACCGCACAGTATCTCTACAATTTTGCCGTTGTTCACTACTATGGAGCCACGAAACTGCTCACCGTTGTTTACTATAATGGGATTGCTTATAAGTGTACGCATAATATTATGATTTCTTCATTTCAAAAATGAGATTTCTCTTTGCGAATATATAAAAAAAGAGATTGCCGTTAAGCAATCTCCTTGTTTATTTTCTCTGCAATCTCCTTGAATTCTTCAGGAGTGAGTTGTAGCTTGGGGTTGGTGAAGAGCATGTCTTTCTCACTCTGCATCGGAACAAGGTGTATGTGGGCGTGTGGTACTTCAAGTCCCAACACAGCTTGTCCTACCTTTATGCAGGGAAAAGCGCGTTTGATGCCCTCGGCAACCTTCTTTGCAAAAATCTGCATAGCGCCAATCTCTTCGTCAGTCAAGTCGAAGAAATAGTCCACCTCACGCTTGGGAATCACCAGCGTGTGACCTTTGGCAAGAGGATTAATGTCAAGAAACGCATAGAACTGTTCATTCTCTGCAACCTTGTAGCTTGGTATCTCGCCTGCGACTATTTTGCTGAATATTGTTGCCATGACCGTTTAGAATGAAATACTTGTGATTTCAAGGAACAATTTACCCTGAGGAACAGTAATTTCGGCAAGATCACCCACCTTCTTACCAAGAAGACCCTTTGCGATAGGAGTATTGATTGAAATTTTAGCCTCGCGCAAGTTTGCCTCACTCTCAGGTACAATAGTATACTGCATGGTCATACCGGTCTTGGTATTCTTCAAACCTACCTTTGTCAAAACCTGTACAGTATCGGTGCTCAACTTTGTAGTATCGATGATTTTGGCGTCGGCAATGACAAGCTTTAGCTCGTTTATTCTCATTTCCAACAAGCCCTGCGCCTCTTTTGCCGCATCGTACTCCGCATTCTCTGACAAGTCACCCTTGTCGCGCGCCTCAGCAATCTGGCGTACAACTTCAGGGCGCTTTGCCTCCAACTCTTTCAAATCGGCTAACAGTTTCTTGTAGCCCTCTTCGGACATATAACTCATGATATTCTCTTAATTAAAAACAGTAAAACAATGGATTCCAACACGAGTGCCGGAACCCAATTTCCCTTTTTATTCTTTGGCAAAGATAGTCTCTTTAATCTTATAAACCAAATAAAACGTGTTAATTTTTGTCTATTTGGGCTTTTATCTCATTTTTAATCAATAGCAACCCAATAGTTTCTCAATTTCATTCTCAAGGTCAGCTATCTGATTGTCACGCAACACAATTTCATTCTCCCTGTTTATCAGATAGAATGTAGGCAAGCTCTGTACATTATACAATCTTATGTATGATGAGCGCACACCCTCACCATCACGCACGCATGTCCACGGAAGGTTACTTGCCGACTGCTGCCAGAAGTGTTCGCGAGGGTCATACGACACCTGATATATTTCAAAACCTTTATCCTTATACTTGCTGTATATTTCGCGTAGGTTAATATTACGGCTGCTTATCTTGGCATCTTCATAAACAGTAAAATCAAGAAGCACGACCTTGCCTGCCAACGAAGAGAGAGCGATAGTATCACCCACTGCATTAGGAAGTTCTATATTGAACAGCCCTGTTGTAGTAATGTCACCCTCCTTCACCTCAATGGTTTTCTCTTTTTTGGGACGTGTGGCCGCAAGCCCATCTTCGGCGAGTTTGCACAGGTGCTGTGTACGCCTTGCATTAGGGAAGCGGTGCTTCAAACCTGTAGCTACAGCCGCAAAACACTTGCTGTCGTTCCTGTTGTTTTTGGGTTGGTACAACGGCTCACCGTTGAGTGACAATGTCAACGCATAATAGGCACTAGCCTTGTTTGGCGCCGGAAGAATATATTGACGGGTAATATTTTCCTTAAAATCCCCTATAAGCGAATATATTTCGTTTCTTGTCTTCACAACAGCCGGCGACTCACTTTTCAGCATCTCCCCAACCTGCTTTTCAAGTGCAGACTGCAGGTCATTCATCTCCTTTATCTGTACGCTCTCACTATTGCCCTCAACAGTATATGAAGCATAAAAATCCTTTGCATCGCTATTGATTGTTATAGTCTCGGTAGAATCGACTGCGAATGTTACAGGTTTTTCACCTTTAATGGCAAGAAAGAAGAATTCATAGCTTGCAGGACGCGGCTGACTGAACATATAAGATCCATCCTTCCCCACCCTTGCCGAGTCAAGAAGAATAACACTCTTTGTTCCAATATTCGACAAGTAAACCATTTTGCCCTCGGCATTTGCTATTTTACCTTTAACGGTAAATCCAGAAATTTCCGTTTTTTTTTCACATGCCGAAAAGAGCATTGCCGAGCCAGCGATTATGACGTAAAAGATGTTCTTGATTTTCAAAATATCCATGTTTGTCGGGATTTGATATCTGATTTCGTAAAATTTCATGAACAAAGATAGTTAAAATGTGGGAATTTGTATATCTTTGCGAGAATTAGAATAAATTTTTTTATTAAAAAATAAATCAAGATGAATGTTGTTACAAAAAATGTGGCTTTGCCCGATGGTAGAATAATTACCATTGAAACAGGTAAGCTTGCAAAGCAAGCTGACGGCGCTGTTATGTTGCGCTTGGGCAATACGATGCTTTTGGCCACAGTCTGTGCAGCGAAGGACGCTGTCCCAGGCACCGATTTTATGCCTTTACAGGTAGAGTACAAAGAGAAATATGCGGCGTTCGGCCGTTTCCCCGGTGGTTTCACAAGACGCGAAGGCAAGGCTTCGGATTACGAAATCCTCACTTGCCGTTTGGTCGACCGTGCTCTTCGTCCTCTCTTCCCCGATAACTACCATGCCGAGGTTTATGTAAACATCATGCTCTGCTCAGCAGACGGTGTTGACATGCCTGACTCTCTTGCAGGTCTTGCTGCATCAGCAGCTCTTGCTGTTTCTGACATTCCTTTCGGAGGTCCTATCTCTGAGGTACGTGTTGCACGCATCAACGGTGAGTTCGTGGTTAACCCCACATTCGCTCAGCTCGAAGAGGCAGACATGGACATCATGGTAGCCGCTACATACGACAACATAATGATGGTTGAAGGTGAGATGAAGGAGGTTTCAGAAAATGACCTTCTCAACGCAATGAAGGTTGCTCACGAAGCGATCAAGGTTCACTGCAAGGCACAGATGGAGCTTATGGAAGAGGTTGGCTCAACCGTTAAGCGCGAGTACTGCCACGAGGTGAACGACGAGGAACTCCGTGCACAGGTACACGAAGCATGCTATGCAAAGGCATACGCAGTTGCTGCAAGCGGAAACAACGACAAGCATGGCCGCGGCGAGGCATTTGAAGCAATCAAAGAGGAGTTCAAGGCACAGTTCACCGAGGAAGAACTCGAGGAGAAGGGTGCTCTCATCGACCGTTACTATCACGATGTTGAAAAAGAGGCAATGCGCCGTTGCATCCTTGACGAAGGCAAGCGTCTCGATGGTCGTAAGACAACAGAGATTCGTCCTATCTGGTGCGAGGCAGGTTATCTCCCTGGCCCTCACGGTTCAGCAGTCTTCACACGTGGTGAGACACAGTCTTTGACAACTGTAACACTTGGTACAAAACGTGACGAAAAAATCGTTGACGATGTAATGAACCAGGGTACAGAACGTTTCTTGTTGCACTATAACTTCCCTCCATTCTCAACAGGTGAGGCACGTGCACAGCGCGGTGTCGGCCGTCGTGAGATTGGTCACGGTAACCTTGCTTGCCGTGCTTTGAAGAACATGATTCCTGCCGACTATCCATACTGCGTTCGCGTTGTATCAGATATCCTTGAGTCAAACGGTTCTTCTTCAATGGCTACTGTATGTGCCGGAACATTGGCGCTTATGGATGCCGGTGTCAAGATCAAGAAGCCTGTATCAGGTATTGCTATGGGTCTTATCAAGAACGCAGGCGAAGAGAAATATGCCGTATTGAGCGATATCCTCGGCGATGAGGACCACTTGGGCGACATGGACTTCAAGGTAACAGGTACAGTTGACGGTATCACTGCTACACAGATGGACATCAAGGTTGACGGTCTTTCATACGAAATCCTCGAGAAGGCTCTTAATCAGGCACGCGACGGCCGTATGCATATCCTCGGTAAGATTACCGAGTGCATCGCTGAGCCACGTGCAGAGCTCAAACCACACGCTCCACGCATCGAGACAATGCGCATTCCTAAGGAGTTCATTGGCGCAGTTATTGGCCCTGGCGGTAAGATTATTCAGGGCATGCAGGAAGAGACCGGTGCTACAATCTCTATTGAAGAGGTTGAAGGCGAGGGTATCATCGAAATTGCAGCAAACAACGGCAAGGCTATCAACGATGCTATCGCAAAGATTAAGGCTATCGTTGCAATTCCTGAGGCTGGCGAAGTTTACGAAGGTACAGTACGCAGCGTAATGCCTTACGGTGCATTCGTTGAGTTCATGCCAGGCAAGGACGGTTTGTTGCACATCTCTGAAATTGACTGGAAGCGCTTCGAGACAATGGAAGAGGCCGGTATCAACGAGGGTGACAAGTTGCAGGTTAAGCTTGTTGAGATCGATCCAAAGACCGGTAAGTTCAAGCTCTCTCGCAAGGCTCTCATTGAGAAGCCCGAAGGTTACGAGGAGCGCGAGCGTCGTCCACGTCGCGAACGCGAGCCACGCGAACAGCGCGAGCGTCGCCCCCGCAACGATAAGGAATAATTGTACATTATAAATATAAGGTAGAGAGAGATTGGTGCAAACCAATCTCTCTCTTTGTTTTGAGAATAATATGTAAAACTGAAAAATGATAATATAAAAGATCTACTATTTGAAATTTAGATTAAGCGAAAACATTACTAAATAAATATAAAAAACGCATCTACATAATGTGTATTTTAAGATTTTATTTATCTTCGCAATGTAAAATAAAAATACATTTATGAAAAAGATAAGAGCCGCCATCGTTGGTTATGGCAATATTGGAAAATATACACTTCAGGCACTGAATGCAGCACCAGACTTTGAGGTTGCCGGCATTGTGCGCCGTTCAGGGGCAGAAAACCTTCCACAGGAACTTGAAGGCTACAACGTTGTGAAGGACATTCGCGAATTGGGCGATGTTGATGTTGCAATTCTGTCAACTCCGACACGCAGCGTAGAAAAATATGCTAAAGATATTCTGGCGCTTGGAATAAATACTGTCGACAGTTTTGACATCCACTCCAAGATTGTTGATTTGCGCCGTTCATTGAACGAGAGTGCCGAAGCCGGCAATGCCGTAGCAATCATTTCTGCTGGCTGGGACCCTGGAAGCGATTCTGTAGTGCGTACACTACTTGAGGCAATAGCTCCAAAGGGTATCACATACACAAACTTCGGTCCTGGCATGAGCATGGGACACACTGTTGCTGTAAAGGCAGTAGAGGGCGTGAAGGCTGCGTTGTCAATGACAATCCCTGTAGGTACCGGCATACACCGCCGTATGGTTTATATTGAACTTGAGGAAGGATATGACTTTAACCAGGTTGCAGCAACAATAAAGGCGGACCCTTACTTCGTGAACGATGAGACACACGTCATAAAGGTTCCATGCGTTGACAACCTTCTTGACATGGGACACGGTGTAAACCTCACACGCAAAGGCGTATCGGGCACTACACAGAACCAATTGTTTGAATTCAACATGCGCATTAACAACCCTGCATTGACAGCTCAGGTACTTGTTTGTTGCGCACGCGCAACAATGCGCCAGCAGCCCGGTTGCTATACAATGATTGAGATACCGGTAATTGACCTGCTCTGTGGCGACCGTGAACAGCACATTGCGCACCTCGTGTAAAGGACATTTAACAGAAATATTATTAAAAAGAGGAAACTGAAGGTATAAAAGAACCTCCGTTTCCTCTTTTTTTACTAATTTCGCGGCTCAATTTCTATTATCTGAAATCATATGAGCGAAAATAAACGTGCCTCATTCGGAGGCAAACTCAGCGTTATCCTTGTTGCCGCAGGCAGTGCAATAGGCCTTGGCGCCCTGTGGCGTTTCCCCTACATCGCAGGCAAGCATGGCGGTGCGGCATTTGTATTAGTATTCCTTTTGAGCGTGCTTGCAGTGGGCATACCAGCCATGCTTGCTGAATTTGCGATAGGACGAAAGACACGCCAGAATGCAGTTGGTGCGTTCCGCAGCATCTCAAAGCGTTGGAGTTGGCTTGGATACTGCGGAGTAATATGCGCCCTGTTCATTTCGGGATATTACTACCTTATAGCCGGCTGGTCACTGGAATATCTTGTCAATTCAGCTACTGGCGGGTTGTACAATTCCGCCTTACCATTTACAGAACAATTCAAGGAGTTCCAGGGTTCATGGAGGCCACTCATATATGGCGTGATATTCATTCTCATGACTCATCTTATAGTATCACGTGGGGTGGAAAAAGGTATAGAAAAAGCTTCAAAGGTTATGATGCCTTTGCTGTTTGTGATACTCATCATAATGGCTGTACGCGTAGCATTCATGCCTGGCGCTGTCGAGGGATACCGTTTCTTCCTGTCGTGCGATTTCTCCGAGGCTTTTAAGCCCGAAACAATAATGATGGCTATCGGTCAGGCATTCTTCTCATTGTCAGTGGGAATGGGATGCATGGTTACATATGCTTCATACTTCAAAAAGGATAACAATCTCGTCTCTACATCATTGAACGTCTCATTGCTAACACTGTTCGTATCGGTGCTTGCCGGTCTGGTGATTTTCCCGGCAGTATTCAGCGCCGGTCTGCAGCCGACGGAAGGCCCTTCGCTTGTATTTGTCACATTGCCTGAAATATTCTGTGACATGCCGTTTGCACCTGTGTGGTCTACAATATTCTTCGTATTGGTGATGCTTGCCTCACTGACATCGACAATATCATTCCATGAAGTGCTTACAGCTTATTTTGCCGAAGAATTCAAGCTGTCAAGACCAGCCGCAGCAATAACTACAACAACAATATCAATAGCATTGAGCGCACTCACATTCAGTTCGCTGTTCGGCATAGATTTTCTTAATATATTCGACAAATTGACTGCAAATGTCATGATGCCTCTTGGTGCAATGTTTACATGCATACTTGTTTCATGGTTCCTTGAACGTCGTTTCATGAAGGATGAACTTACCAATAACGGAGCTGTAAACAGATTCATCGCTCCGGCTGTTATATTCATGCTACGTTATATTACTCCGTTGCTGATATTCTACATCTTTGCTGTAAATTGCAAGGAGATGATAATATAAAATGCTATTTGAACCGATAGCAACATCTATAATATAAGAGCCATGAGCGATAGCCCACGCGAGAATGAGATATACAGGGTCACTGTTGCAGGAAGTATCGTAAATTTACTTTTGACAACATTCAAATTCATTGCCGGCATTGTTGGACATAGTTCTGCAATGATTGCCGATGCAGTGCACTCATTGTCGGACTTTGTAACGGATATAATTGTCATTGTTTTTGTACGCATTTCATCAAAGCCGGCCGACCGGTCACACGGCTACGGACACGGGAAATACGAGACACTCGCAACTGCAATGATAGGATGCATGTTAATGGGAGTAGGCATCGGAATACTCGTTGAAGGAATAAGAAAAATAATTGCGGTATCAAATGGAGAGACTATTGAGGCACCGGGCACCATTGCACTTGTCGCAGCCGCAATATCTATCCTTTTCAAGGAAATCCTGTACAGATATACAGTCCACAAGGGGAAATCACTCCATTCACAGGCTGTAATAGCCAATGCCTGGCATCACCGGAGCGATGCTTTTTCATCAATAGGAACACTTTTGGGTATTGCAGGAGCTATATTTCTTGGCAAGGCATGGCGCATACTTGACCCCATTGCTGCAATAATCGTAAGCATATTTATTATTAAGGTTGCATTTGAAATCCTTATAAGAAGCCTGGAGGAACTTCTTGAACACTCCTTACCTAAAGAAACAGAAGAGGAAATAATAGAGATTATACTGTCGGTCGAAGGGGTTGTTTCGCCACATCACCTGCGTACACGACGCATAGGCAACAACCTTGCAATAGAGGTACATATACGCATGGACGGCAATATAACCCTTACCAAAGCCCATCAGATGACCTCTGTAGTAGAATGGTCACTTAAGGAGAGGTTCGGCAAAGAGACCCATGTCAACATCCATACAGAACCTATTAAATAATCATTTACCGGCTGAATAGGAATAAGGCGCATCGCTTGGCAATATTCCACGCCCCTTGAAAGGTGCAGGCACCATTTCAACCTCTATCCTTACACCGCGCATGAGAGTATCATGCTTTAGATAGTTGCGCGTATATTCATTTCCGTTCAAAAGCATTTTACCAATATACATATTCTCTTTGCTGTTTGACGGAGCATCAAGGACAATTTTATTTCCGTTTTCAAGATGCACGGTAGCACTCTTGAACAGCGGAGTTCCAAGAACATATTCATCACTGGCCGGACACACCGGATAGAAGCCAAGAGCAGAGAAGACATACCATGCCGATGTCTGTCCGTTATCTTCGTCACCACAGTAACCGTCAGGAGCCGGATTATACATGCAATCCATAACCTTACGTACCCAATACTGTGCTTTCCAAGGTTCCCCTGCATAATTATAAAGATATATCATATGCTGCACTGGCTGATTACCATGAGCATAATTACCCATATTCATTACTGTCATCTCTCGAATTTCGTGTATTGGGAAGCCATAATAGCTGTCATCATAGTGTGGCGGCACAGTAAACACCGAATCCAGCATACACACAAAGTCGCGCTTGCCTCCCATAAGATCTATAAGTCCCTGTACGTCATGAAATACAGACCATGTATAATGCCAACTATTTCCCTCGGTAAAGTTTCCGCCCCATTTCAATGGAGAGAAATCTTTTTCGAAGGAGCCATCAGCATTACGTCCACACATCAGATTATAATCTTTACGGAAAACATTGCGATAGTTCAATGCACGCTTTTCAAGCTCGCGAAGTTCCTTCTTTGGACGACCTAGCGCCTTTGCGACCTGAAGTATACACCAATCGTCATAGGCATATTCAAGCGTACGTGCCACACTTTCATGAATACCGACATCGCAAGGAATATATCCCAAACTATTGTAATATTCATGGCCAAGACGCCCGGTTGACGAAACTGTGGGATGTACCGCTTTTGTTCCATTGACAAGTCCATGGTAAAGAGTCGCTTTATCGGCTACTTGTACGCCTTTAATAAAGGCATCGGCAAGCACCGATGCGGAATTGTTTCCAACCATACATGTACGATGACCTGGACTTGCCCACTCGGGATAGAAACCGCTTTCACGGTAGGCATTAAGAAGTCCTTCCTGTATTTCGCCATTCACCGACGGGTAAACAAGATTAAGCAACGGAAAGAGAGAACGGAACGTATCCCAGAAACCGGTATCGGTATACATGTATCCGGGCAAGACATCTCCATTATAAGGGCTGTAATGAAGTATCTCGCCTTTAGAAGAGATTTCGTAGAACTTACGCGGAAAGAGCAACGATCGGTACAGACATGAATAGAAAGTACGCAACTGGTCTGTTGTGCCACCACTGACCTCTACCCTGCCAAGCATATCGTTCCATTGGTCACGCCCCTTGGCCACTATGGTATCAAAGGCATCATTGCCAAGTTCAAGCAGGTTCTGTTCGGCCTGTTCTGCACTGATAAATGATGATGCCACGCGGGCATGTACCACCTGCCCACGTTTTGTAGGGAAACCAATGACTGCTCCTGCATGAAAGGCATCGCTCTTCAGCACCTCTTCGGAGAGAGTTACTCCTCCAGTACCTCCATTACCGGCAAATGTAGCAGAATATTCAAACGGTGTATCGAACACCACCACAAAGTAGTTCCGGAAATTATCAGGTAAACCACCGCTGTTGCGCGTTGTATAACCGACTATCTTATTCTCTTGGGGGATAATTTCTATATATGACCCATTGTCATATGCATCAACTACGACATAAGATTCACCTTGTGGAAAGGTAAAACGGAACATTGCAGCACGCTCTGTCGGAGTAATTTCAGTCACCACATCATAGTCGGCAAGATAGACTTTATAATAATGCGGTTGCGCTGTCTCACTCTTATGCGAGAACCAGCTTGCACGTTCAGCCTCATCCATTGATGGCTTGCCAGAAACAGGCATAATGGAAAATTGGCCATAGTCATTTATCCATGGGCTCGGCTGATGTGTCTGTTCGAAGCCATATATTCTGTTGGATGTATATGTATATTGCCAACCGTCGCCCATCCTGTTTGTACGAGGTGTCCAGAAGTTCATGCCCCACGGCATGGCAATGGCAGGATAGGTATTCCCGGCAGAGAGTTCAAATGAGGACTGCGTTCCTACCAGCGGATTGACAAACTGCACAAAATCATTCTGGCCGTACACGGCTGAGACCAAAAGAGATATATAAAGACAAAATAGCTTTCTCATAGCAAGTTCATTATTAAGTGTGACAAAGATAACCTACAATAGAATAAATTTGAGTAAAAATGAAATTTTATTTAATTACAACAAACATTTTACTAAAATTTTAGGTTTGTTCAATAAAAAGCGATTATTTTGCTGAATAAATGAAAACTATTGCAATGAAGGAGAATATTGTTAAACCCGCCAACGGAAAACTTGGCGTAATGTGTGTCGGATTAGGTGCGGTAACAACTACAACAATCATTGGAACACTTATGGCACGCAAAGGACTTGCAAAGCCCGTAGGTTCATTCGCATGCGAAGGTATAATGCGTGTCGGAAAAGGCAAAGAGAAATGCTACAAGGAGGTAAAGGATATAGTTCCTGTTGCCAGCCTTAATGATATTGTATTCGGAGCATGGGACCTTTACGAGGATGATGCATACGATGCTGCAATAAAGGCTAACGTCCTTAAATCTCAGGATATAGAACCTGTAAAGGAGGAATTGAGGGCTATCAGACCATACAAGGCACTATTTGACAAGAGCTATGCCAGCAACATTGATGGCCCGAACGTAAAAATTGGAGAAACACGTTGGGACCTTACCGAGCAGTTGCGTGAAGACATACGCAATTTCAAGAACGAACACGGATGTGAGCGTGTAGTGGTCATTTGGATTGCAAGTACCGAGAAATATATTTCACGTAATGACGATGTCCATGGAAGTATAAAAGCTTTTGAGGCAGCCATGAAGGCAAATGACACTGCAAACATTGCTCCAAGCATGTGCTATGCATATGCAGCCATGCGCGAAGGATGTCCTTTCGTAATGGGAGCCCCCAACCTATGTGTTGACATTCCTGCAATGTGGGAACTTGCAGAGGAGACAAAAACACCTATCACCGGTAAGGACTTCAAGAGCGGACAGACCATGATGAAGACTGTTCTTGCACCGGCATTCTTCACACGCCAGCTGGGTGTGACCGGTTGGTTCTCAACAAACATCCTCGGTAACCGTGACGGTGTTGTCCTTGACAATCCCGAAAATTTCGAGACAAAGCGCCGCAGCAAGACTTCGGCTCTTGAAAACATTCTTGACAGCGATGTATATCCGGAACTTTATAGCGACATGTACCACAAGGTACGCATCAACTACTATCCCCCACGCGGTGACGAGAAGGAGAGCTGGGACAACATTGATATCTTCGGTTGGATGGGATACCCGATGACAATAAAGGTCAACTTCCTTTGCCGAGACTCTATTCTTGCTGCTCCACTGGTACTTGACCTTATATTGTTCAGCGACATTGCTCTACGTGCCGGCGAATACGGCATACAGGAATTTATGTCATTCTACTGCAAAGCACCTATGCACAAGGATGGAGAGAAGCCAATACATGACCTCTTCAAACAGTTTGCAATGCTCAAGAACAAAATTCGAGAATTTGCCGGTTACGAAGCTGACCAGGAACTTGACTAAAGAAGGAAAAGAGCAGCAATCGACCGGTTGTTGCTCTCTTTTTATAGCATGATATATATTTTCACACCAAAACAGGCAATAGTTGTTTAATTATACCTATTTTTGCAGAACACTGGAATAAATATACAGATATGAAAGTCAAAAATTCAAGACTTGACGCTATAAGACTGATACTTTCGACACAGGATATCGGTAGCCAGGATGAATTGCTCAACGAGCTTGCAAAAGAGGGTTTCAAACTTACACAGGCAACCCTCTCGCGCGACCTTCACCAATTGCGCGTAGTTAAGACTGTGGCAGCTGAAGGCAAATACAAATATGTCCTGACACGACAGCACAAGTACAGACATGAAGAAGGGGAAAGCGATGTCCGCCCGGTATCTCCACAACAGGAGATGAACGGGTTCCTGTCAATAAAGTTTTCGGGAAACATCGCCGTCATACGTACAAAGCCCAGCTATGCAGGTACTTTGGCATACAACATCGACAATTATGATTTCCCTGAAATTATCGGTACCATAGCCGGTGATGACACTGTAATGCTGATTATTGCAGAAAACACGACCAAGGGATCAGTAATGAAAGCCCTCAGAAACATAATACCGAACATTTAACATAACATAAACTGACCATATGATAAAAGTTGGCATTTTAGGTGGTGCCGGATATACAGCGGGAGAACTTATACGTCTGTTGGTATACCACCCGGAAGTTGAGATTAAATTCATACATAGCAACAGCAAGGCCGGCAACCGCGTTGCCGATGTACACTCCGGACTATACGGAGACACAGACCTCGTTTTCACAGACGAGATGCCATTTGACCAGATCGACCTGCTGTTCTTTTGCACTGCACATGGAGAGACACGCAAGTTCATGGAGAGCCATGCCCTGCCCGATGAACTTAAGGTCATTGACCTCTCTATGGACTACCGTATTAAAAGCCACACCCATGACTTCATATACGGTTTGCCGGAACTCAACAGGCGAAACACCTGTAAAAGCCGCTATGTAGCCAACCCCGGCGGCTTTGCCACATGCATAGAACTGGGACTTCTGCCTCTCGCGAAAGAACACCTCCTCAAAGGAGACGTATCGGTAAATGCAATCATGGGATGTACAGGCGAAGGAGCTCAGCAATCTGAAGCAACACGCAGCAGCTGGAGAAACAACAACATATCTATATACCGTCCATTCCAGCACCAGCATATCCCGGAGATAATGCAGAGCATCAAGCAGTTGCAGCCGGACTTTGATGGTTCTATAGACTTTATTCCCTACCGCGGAGATTTTCCACGCGGAGTATTTGCTACATTGGTTGTAAAATGTGACCTTGACATAGAGAGCATATACAAGATGTATGAAAAGTACTACGAACGCGACTCATTCACACATGTTGTATCAAAGCCTGTTGACCTCAAACAGGTGCTGAACACAAACAAGTGTCTTATACACCTTGAGAAACATGGCAACAAACTGCTTATCACATCAATCATAGACAATATGATGAAGGGAGCAAGCGGACAGGCTATACACAACATGAACCTGCTGTTCGGCCTTGCTGAAACCGTAGGTCTGCAGTTCAAACCGTCAGGTTTCTAATAGTACAATAACATAGATGGAGGCAACAAAAGTTTTTGTTGCCTCCATCTATGTTATTACCTTACATCTTCAACCACTCTGCAGGGTCGAGTTTCTCTTTCTCCTGACGCAGTTGGAACAACATACGCGGATTTCCTTCCTTGGCATCTACTGCCACATCGCCGATTATATCACCGGCCTTTATATCCTCACCGCCACGCACACGCACTTTATCAAGATTGCAATAGACCGAGATATACTTTCCGTGACGTACAAGTACAAAGGTGTAGTTACCAGTATCAAGTACTGCTGTGACCTTTCCATCAAAAATACAACGTGCCTGAGCACCCTTACTGCCTTCAAAGGTTATACCACCGGTGTTTATAGGAACATTTCCCTTACCTGATATTGCGTTCTTGACTCCAAATCTCTCTACGACAAGATAGGGACCTGTTATAGGCACAGGCATTTTTTTCTTGTTATTGAGGAAAGAACCGGACATTGCTGCAACTCCGGCATCATCCTTGTAACCGGATGCACCCTTCTTTGCCGTAGATGTACTACCCTTTGCCTCTGCCTTTTTCTTAGCAGCCCTCTCTTCGGCAAGAACACGTTCAATCTCACGGTCTATGGCTTTATTCAACTTCTGTAAATCGGCACGTTTTTTCTTCAATTCGCGTTCAACCTGCTTTGATTCCTTTTTGAGAGATGCCACGATTTTGCGCTGTTTATTCTCAAGTTTCTGTAATTTGGAACGTTCCGCATCCTGCTCTCTAAGCGATTGTTTTTTCAAGAGACGTGTAGCTTCAAGCTTCGCACGTTTAACCTCCAATGTAGCAATCTGCACCTTCAGGCTGTCGGCAAGTGCCTTATGGGCATTCATAAACTCTCCGGCATACCTGTAACGGCGCGCCATTGTATTGAAGTCATCTGCAGAAAAGATAAAAAGCAGTTTACTCTGTGAATTGCTGAATTTTCGGGCCCTGCGTAAAGCCTCGGCATATTCCGCACGTGAGATTTCAACAATCTTTTCCTGGCGTTCTATCTCTTTATTATAAAGATTGATTTCATTGTCTATCAACTTGACCTCATTCTGCAACAATGTTATCAACTTCTTGATATCCCTGATCTGCGCTGTTATAATATCAAGATTGTTGAGCCTTGCCTTTACATCTTTCTGTGATGACAGGAGTATCTTCTCTTTTTTAGCAATATCCTCACGCAAAGAGCCTGCCTGCGCACGCATTTCCTTTATTGCACTACTCTGCGCTGAGAGAGCAGAGAAAGAGAATAGTGCCACAAACAGAATTGCTATGAATTTAAGATTTATATTGTTCATTTATTTATTCTGTGTTTGCATTATAGAATATCAATCAAATACCGCCTAGTGATTTCAACAGTTTCTCGACATCCATCTTATCATATGATGCAGATACTTGACGCGGAGAAAAGGTAAAATCACTGAAATTCAGTTTGCTCATCACGAACTGCAGCGATGCTGTGGCACCTACGCCCTCCAGTGAGAGAGAGACTGTATGCGGAAAACGACTGCCGTCAACTGTATTGAAATCGGAATAACGACATACTACTTTTCCACCACCGTCATGCCATCCTTCACACTGTACAAGGTCTCCCGACAATCTGTCTATATGGAATTTATAGACAATACCTTTATATTCTTCTGTAGTCGCTGTTATACAGCCATTCTCTTCGGCAAAGGACATTTCCCTCATTGCCTGAAGCACAGGGCGCCCATCAGGAGAGAACATCCTGTTCATCAATACAGCCTCCAGCATCTTATAGTCAATACCGGTCTGCTGCAGGAATGATACGCCGGCATACGGAACATCGGCATACTCTTTTCCCAACTTATATATAAGGCGCATATTTTCCGGAAGGAACTCAAGACATGCGACCTCCAATAGTCCGAGTGCAGTAACACCTATCTGCACACCGCAATTTTCCTTTATACGTATTGTACCCTTTGCCGTAATAGGATTGCCGTCGACATTTGCCGATAATTTAATATTACCAGACATACTGGTACGTGGCAACACAACCGATGGAGAGGTTGAAACAAATGAGAAGCTCTCCATATCAACTACCTTTGTCTTTGCGATATTCTCCTTTGTCTTACACCCGACCAGGAGCATAGAAAGCAAAATGACGGGAACAATTATTCTATTTTTTACGTTTCGCATCTCTGTAATATTTTCTTTTTTTGATTTTCTTTTCAAGTATTTTCGAATTGGCACCGGCATCACGTGCTTTCATCCAATAAATGACTGCTGAATCCACATCACCACACTTGGCATATATGTCACCGCAATGGTGATAGACTTCGGCACTCAGTTCCTCGCTGCTTGCCAATAATTTTCCGGCATAGGCTTTAGACTCTTCATAACGTCCCATCTTGAATAATATCCATGCATAGGTATCGATGTATGTATTCTCGTCCGGTTCGTCTACTATTGTCCTGTAACTCATTTCAAGGGCACGTTCCAACTCCTTGCCTTCAAGTGAAAGGTAATAGGCATAATTATTTAGAACACTGATATTTGAATTATCATATACAAGAGCCGAATCGTAAGACTGCATACATGCATCAATCATATCAAGTTCATGATACGTATCACCCATAAGAGAATATATCGCCGATACCAGTTCAGGAGAAGTATCACCGGAACGCTTGGCAAGTCCCTCTTTATATGTTTCAAGACACTCTTCCTTGCAATCAAGCATATACTGTGACAATCCTTTGTAGTAATAGACTTCAAGCCTGTCAGGCATATATTGTTGTGCATTGGTTGCATATTTGAATACATCTTCAATATCGTTACGCTTAACGGCGTAATCCAACAAATTCATGATTGCCGGTACATTCTCCGGTTCCAGAGAGTGCACCTTTTCAAGAACCGGTACAATAGTGTCAGGCGCAGCATTGATGAATATCAGGTAACGGCTATAAATATCTGCTATCTCAAACTCATCAAACGGGAGTTCATACATTCTACGCAAAAGAGTCTTAACCCTGAGGCTGTCCGTCGGCTGTTTATAGTCGATATATTGCATGAGAGCGGTAATACGAGACTCTGTATCGAGGTTTTCATTGACAAGCAGACGTTCCACGACATCACAATATAGCGAATCGTCACTGTCATTCGCATAGAGGTCGGCAAGAGAGCCAAGAGCATACACATCGTCGGGCTTTACAAGAAGTACTTCCTGAAACGACTGCAAGGCCTTTTCCTTGTCACCAAGAATAGAATATGTACTTCCTAGCAATGTACGGTATCTCAAGTCATCGGGATTGTCTTTAATCATGCCCAGCACTACATCCACAGCCTTTACACTGTCACCAAGTGCCATATAATGACGCACTTTGTTTATTGTGATATCTTCATTTACACCTTCAAGGCGTTCAAGTTTATCAAGGACATCAATAGCCTTTACATGGTCACCAGTTTCGGAATATAATGAAAACAGATACATGTATATCTCACTCTTCGAATGTACCTTGTCAAGCAATCTCTCGTATACATCGATTGCAGCAGGAACATTCCTCACCTTCAGGTAGTAGTTGACCAACGCCTTGTTGTAATAGATATTTGCAGGATCGGCATTCACGACACGCACCAGCATATCATGAGCTATACTATCCTTATTGAGGAAAGCATAGAATGACGAGAGGTCGTACATCACTGTCAAAGAGTGCGGGTCAAGCGCATGACAATGTTCCAGCAACTCAAAACAACGGTCAAGGCTATCCTGCTCCATATATGAACGTGCCTGAAGATAGTAGTATTCTACGGCACGTGCACGCGCTGCGGAATCAGAGACTCCACATTTATCCTGCGCCCCTACATAAGATGCCAAAAAGAGCAACAGTACAACAATAAGGTATTTGACGCGTGCCATATAAGAAATCACACCCCCGTATGACCAAAGCCACCGGCGCCACGTTCTGTCTCACCAAGAACTTCAACCTCGCACCACTCAACCTGTTCATGACGGGCTATAACCATCTGTGCTATACGTTCACCGTCTGTTATAGTAAAGGGCTCGTTAGAAAGATTTACAAGGATTACACAGACTTCGCCACGATAGTCAGCATCTACAGTTCCTGGAGAATTCAGCACTGTTATACCTTTCTTGATTGCCAGACCGCTGCGAGGGCGTACCTGCGCCTCATAACCAGCCGGCAATGCCATATAAAGCCCTGTTGGTACCAAAGCACGCTGCAATGGTTCCAGAACTATAGGTTCTTCTATATTTGCTCTCAAGTCCATTCCTGCAGACAAATCTGTTGCATATGCAGGCAACTGATGTTTCGATTTGTTTATTATTTCAACTTTCATATTTTCCATAAATTAAAAACTCCGGGCAGACATAATTGTTCCCGGAGCATATAGTTATCAATCAAAATTATTTATATCACAACATCACGTATACTCCATTTATCCCTGCCGTTATTTTACCATGCCTGGATTGGATTCGGCAAAAGAGCCGATATATCGCTGATGTTTGTCCTCGTAAATCTCATTGACAGTTATAAGAAGACCGGTCTCCTCAACATTTCCAAAATCATAGTTGACTGCAGTACCGAATATTTTCATCGTTGATGACAATCCGATATATGCGCTTACCATAGGAGGTATCGTCTGACCCAGTTTATGTATCTCCTGCTTGAGAATTCTATAATTCTCCTTCAAGTTATCCTTACAGAAAATGGACTTCAATTCAGCTTCATCAGTTTCAAGCAAAAGAGGTTCAACCGGCTCTACCAATCTGTCCTTATCTGGGAATTGGGACTTCAAGAAATAGAGTATCATGTCACGAGCGTTTTTGGGATATGACGGATACATGGTAACCTTGCCAAAGTAATATTTCATACCAGGAATAACTACTGCGAGAGCGCCAAGACCATCCCAAAGATTATCAAGGGCAAAAAGGCTCTTTGAGCCCATACGTGTCGACTGATAATCAAGTGCCACGAAAGCGCGTCCAAGTTCAAGAGTATAAGGAAGAATTTCCTTCATGAATTTTTCCGAGAAACGGAACATACCGTGTGCTGTAGCCATCATCGGCATTCCATTCTCATCCATCTGGACATCACCGCCATATATGAATCGATATCCTCCAATAATATCATCATTTTCAGGATTCCATACCACAAGCTGCTTATACGGAACTTCCATAGTATCGAATTCGTCGATATCCACATCCTTGCCTGTTCCACCACCGGCAGCACGGAAAGCTATCTCACGCAAACGTCCTATCTCGCGCATTACGTTAGGAGCATCAAACGCTGTTACAATGTATATTTCATTATTGCTGCGGTTTGTATAACGCAGACGCTTGTCCTCTGTGAGCTCTGCCTTGAGCAGTTCCTTTGGAACTGGAGCGATAATATCTTTCATAGTATTTGAGACTTACAAATTAAACGTTACAGAGTATATACCAGTTCCTTGACATATTGTGCCCATTCTGTAGGGGTCTTTGATTTGTCAAATGTCTGCCAAGGAATAGGTTTACCAATGGTAACCTTGAATTGCTTGTTCGTATTCTTGAACATTTCATCGCTAAGATACAACATGGCAATATTGAACTTTATACCAAGCATTCTGTTGATATTGGCAAGACGGTAGAAGAAAGCAGAGTTCTCACCCTCAAAATGTATTGGAACGACATCCCTCTGGGTCTGCACGCTCTTTGTTATGAATGTCTTTTTCCATTCAAGGTCGCGTATGACACCTTTACGTTTGCGGGAACAGAGACCTGCCGGAAACATGACAACATGATTGTCACTATTGAAAGCTGCATTCACCTGCTGAGGGAAGTTACGTGCCTGACCTCCGGTTTTATTGATAGGAACCCAAAACGAAGAGATATTCTTAAGATACATCAGAAGGTCATTGACAAGGAATTTTATCTTTCCTTCATAAACAGGACCAAGGATATATGCCAGGCCTAGACCATCCTGTGCACCCAGCGGGTGATTGCTCACAAATGTAAAACGTCCGTCCTTGGGAAGATTTTCAAGACCATGTACCTCGAATGAATTGTTGAAGAATCTCATGAATTCATTTATAAAATCCATGTCATATCTATCCTTATTCGCCTCAAGAAACTGGTTTACCTCATCCTGATGAATTATCTTTTTAAGATAAGAGACAAGAAAACGTGGCACATAACGGGCCTTTTTTCCTGCTTTTGCAGCCAGAATGGCTTCAACGTCAATCTTTATAACATCACTCATTCTTATGTCTGTTTTTAGTGTGTTTATGTGCAAAAATAGAGTTAAAAATCAACAATACAAAATATTTTATGTGAATATCGGGCATATAAAAAACGGACATACTTACGCATGCCCGTTTTTACTGTTTATTGTACTTTTTTAATCCTCGTCATCCGAGAAGTCAAGAACATTTCTCTTGTTCGCCTGAACTCTTTCGTAATCCTCCTTTGAGCCTACGATAATTCTGTTGAACTCACGCTGACCTGTACCGGCAGGGATAAGGTGACCGCAGATAACGTTCTCCTTCATACCGAGCAAGTAGTCGCTCTTCATGTTGATTGCAGCCTCGTTGAGAACCTTTGTTGTTTCCTGGAACGATGCAGCAGACATGAAACTCTGTGTCTGGAGTGCAGCGCGTGTAATACCCTGCAGAATCTGTGTAGATGTAGCAGGCTGCGCATCACGTGCAACAACAGGTTTGAGGTCACGACGCTTGAGTGTACTGTTCTCGTCACGCAACTTACGTGCTGTGATTATCTGACCAGCCTTCAAGTTCTCAGAATCACCGGCATCAACAACAACCTTCTTGCCCCAGATACGGTCATTCTCCTCCTGGAACTGGAGTTTGTCAACAACCTGCAACTCGAGGAAACGTGTATCACCAGGCTCATTGATCTGCACCTTACGCATCATCTGACGTACGATAATCTCAAAGTGCTTATCGTTGATCTTCACACCCTGTGAACGGTAAACGTCCTGTGCCTCGTTAACGATATACTCCTGAACTGCTGTAGGTCCCTTGATTGCAAGGATATCTGATGGTGTTATAGCACCGTCCGAAAGCGGAGTACCGGCACGTACATAGTCACCATCCTGAACAAGAATCTGCTTTGACAACGCAACAAGATACTTCTTGACATCACCAACCTTTGAAGTCACGACGATTTCACGGTTACCACGCTTAACCTTACCCATTGTAACCTCACCGTCGATTTCAGAAACGACTGCAGGATTAGACGGGTTACGAGCCTCGAACAACTCAGTTACACGTGGCAGACCACCGGTGATGTCACCCGCGTTACCAAATACACGAGGAATCTTGACAATGATGTCACCGGCTTTCAGTACATCGCCATTCTCAACAACTACGTGACCACCTACAGGCAAGTTGTAGTTATGGAGTGAGTTGCCATTCTCGTCATTGATGTGTACGGTAGGTATCTTGTTCTTGTCCTTAGACTCAATGATGACAATCTCGTGAAGACCTGTACTTTCGTCAGTCTCAACCTTATATGTAATATTCTCAATAACTGATTCAAAATCAACCTTACCGGCAACCTCAGTAACGATAACGGCGTTGAATGGGTCCCAAGAAGCAATTACCTTACCCTTTTCAACCAACTCATCCTCTGCTGCATAAAGTTTAGAACCGTAAGGGATATTGTGTGATGAAAGGACGATACCTGTGTTCACATCAACAAAACGCACCTCGCTCAAACGGCTTACAACAATCTTGACTGGTGTTCCGTCCGCCTCAAGTGAATCAACTGTACGCAACTCCTCGAACTTGAGCTTAGAAGCATGCTTTGCTCTGATTGTAGCATCTGCCGCAATGTTCGCAGCGGTACCACCGGCGTGGAAGGTACGGAGAGTAAGCTGTGTACCAGGCTCACCGATTGACTGAGCAGCGATGACACCGACAGCCTCACCCTTCTCAACCATACGGCTTGTTGCAAGGTTACGTCCGTAACATTTTGCACATACACCATGCTTTGATTCACAAGTAAGAACTGAACGGATCTCAACACTTTCAATAGGTGACTTCTCAATCTCATCTGCAATAGTCTCTGTGATAAGTTCACCAGAGTGAACAAGTATCTTGCCAGTTGTAGGATGTACCACATCGTGTACAGATACACGACCCATGATACGCTCACCCAAAGTTGCAATAGTCTCATCACCGTTCTTGAGCGCTGTACATACAAGACCACGCAATGTACCGCAATCCTCTTCGTTGATGATAACGTCATGTGAAACGTCAACAAGACGACGTGTCAAATAACCGGCATCGGCTGTCTTAAGAGCGGTATCGGCAAGACCCTTACGAGCACCGTGAGAAGAGATAAAGTACTCAAGCACCGAAAGACCCTCCTTAAAGTTAGAAAGAATAGGGTTCTCGATAATCTGTGCACCTTCAGAACCGGCCTTCTGTGGCTTAGCCATAAGACCACGCATACCTGAAAGCTGACGGATCTGGTCCTTAGAACCACGGGCACCTGAATCAAGCATCATGTAAACAGAGTTGAAGCCCTGATCGTCGGTAGAGATAGTCTTCATAAGAACGTTTGCAAGGTCAGCATTAACGTGTGTCCACTCATCGACAACCTTGTTATAACGTTCCTTATCTGTAATAAGACCGAGGTTATATTCAGCAAGAATCTCCTCAACCTTCTCATTACCTCTACGTACCAATTCCTCTTTCTCCTTAGGAATGATTACATCGTCAAGGTTGAATGACAGACCACCCTTGAAGGCCATCTGATAACCGAGGTTCTTGATACCGTCAAGGAACTCAGCTGAACGGGCAACACCCACACGCTTGATTACCTCTGTGATGATATCACGAAGAGACTTCTTAGATATAATAGTATTGATGAATCCCATTTCACGAGGAACAATCTGGTTAACGATGATACGTCCAACAGATGTCTCACGCAAAACCTGTATATAGTCACCGTTTTCGTCACGGTCCTCAACCATTACCTTAACCGGTGCATGTATTGCAACACGACCCTGATTGTAGGCAATCATAGCCTCTTCAGGACCATAGAATGTCATACCTGAACCCTTGGCACCCTCGCGAAGCTTGGTAATATAGTAAAGACCAAGTACCATATCCTGTGAAGGAACGGCGATTGGAGCACCGTTAGAAGGGTTAAGGATATTGTGTGACTGCAACATAAGCATCTGCGCCTCAAGAATAGCCTCATTGCTCAAAGGCAAGTGAACAGCCATCTGGTCACCGTCAAAGTCGGCGTTGAACGCAGTACATGCAAGTGGGTGCAACTGGATTGCCTTACCCTCAATCATCTTTGGCTGGAAAGCCTGGATACCAAGACGGTGAAGTGTCGGCGCACGGTTAAGCAATACTGGATGGCCCTTCATTACATGCTCAAGGATATCCCAGATGATAGGCTCACGACGGTCAACAATCTTCTTCGCAGACTTGACAGTCTTAACGATACCACGTTCAATGAGCTTACGGATAATGAATGGTTTGTACAACTCTGCAGCCATCAACTTTGGAAGACCGCACTCACCCATCTTCAACTCAGGACCAACCACGATAACCGAACGTGCTGAATAGTCAACACGCTTACCAAGTAGGTTCTGACGGAAACGTCCCTGCTTACCCTTAAGGCTGTCTGAGAGTGACTTGAGAGGACGGTTTGCATCAGACTTCAAAGCGCTGGCCTTACGTGAGTTGTCGAACAATGAATCGACAGCCTCCTGCAACATACGCTTCTCATTACGCAAGATAACCTCAGGAGCCTTGATTTCAATGAGCTTCTTCAAACGGTTATTACGTATGATAACACGACGATAGAGATCGTTGAGGTCAGATGTTGCAAAACGTCCGCCATCCAATGGAACCAAAGGACGCAATTCAGGAGGAGTGACAGGAATAACTGTCATGATCATCCATTCAGGACGGTTGTTGCCGTTAGAAGCCGCCATAGATGAACGGAACGACTCAACAACCTGCAGACGCTTCAAAGCCTCGTTCTTACGTTGCTGTGACATATCGGTGTTGGCGCGGTTACGCAACTCGTATGACAAAGAGTCGAGGTCAATACGTGCCAAAAGATCCTGGATAGCCTCGGCACCCATCTTTGCAATGAACTTGTTAGGATCATTGTCATCAAGGTACTCGTTGCCCTGTGGCAGGTTATCCATGATTGTGATATACTCATCTTCTGTAAGAAGCTGGTACTTTGATACTCCGTCGAGAACATTCTCCTTACCGGGAATGTCCTGACGTGTCTCATCCTCCTTACGGGCCATTACACCCGGCTGGATAACGATATATTTCTCGTAGTAGATTACTGCATCTAGCATCTTTGTTGGAAGACCGAGCAAATAACCTATCTTGTTAGGCAATGAACGGAAATACCAGATATGCGCAACAGGAACAACAAGCTGAATGTGTCCCATACGCTCACGACGTACCTTCTTCTCTGTTACCATAACACCGCAACGGTCACATACAATACCTTTGTAGCGGATACGCTTGTACTTACCGCAATGGCACTCGTAATCCTTTACCGGACCGAAGATGCGCTCACAGAACAATCCGTCACGCTCGGGCTTATAGGTACGGTAGTTGATTGTTTCCGGTTTCAACACCTCTCCACAAGAATTACCCAAAATCTCCTGCGGTGAAGCAAGACCGATGGTAATCTTCGAGAAATTATTTTTTGTCTTAGTTTCTTTTCTAAAAGCCATAGTTTTATATTGACAAACGTGAAGGAATTAATTACTCAAATGAAATGCTCAAGCCCAAACCGC
>JAZQTU010000030.1:0-157076 GCA_045630965.1 Bacteroidaceae bacterium
TTTTCGAAAGAATTACCCGATGGAAACGCGCGAATAAGCAGGTTTGTCTATTGAGCAAAACTCCTTATCCACATATTTATAATATCCAGTAATTGCAATCATCGCGGCATTGTCAGTTGTATATCCAAATTTGGGGATATATACATTCCATTTATAGCGTTTTGCATGATCGAGAAAAGCATTGCGCAAACCCGTATTAGCCGATACGCCACCCGCCACAGCAACTTCCTTAATACCAAGCTCTTTTGAAGCAAGACGCAACTTTTTCATCAAGATATCTACAATTGTAGCCTCGAGAGAAGCTGCAAGATCTTCTTTATTTTGCTCGATGAAATCAAGATTTTCTTTCAGCCTATCACGCAAGAAATAAAGAAATGAAGTTTTCAATCCACTAAAGCTATAGTCATATCCTCCGATATTTGGCTTACTAAAAGTAAAAGCCTTTGGGTTACCTTGGCGAGCCAAGCGATCAATGATAGGACCTCCCGGATAACCTAACCCCATGACCTTTGAACACTTATCAATAGCCTCACCTGCTGCATCATCAATAGTCTGTCCTATCACTTCCATATCATTATAGGCCTTCACGAGCACAATTTGCGAATTACCACCTGACACTAGCAAGCAAAGGAAGGGATATTGAGGAGTTTCTTTTTTCACATCAGGTTCTTGTATAAAGTGGGCTAACACATGGCCTTGCAAATGATTAACATCAATCATAGGCACACCCAACGAACGAGCAAAGCCCTTGGCAAATGACACACCCACAAGCAGAGAACCCATCAAACCCGGGCCACGCGTAAAAGCAACAGCAGAGATATCCTCCTTTGCAATACCTGCTTTCTTAATAGCCTGATCTACCACGGGAACTATATTCAGTTCATGAGCACGAGAAGCCAACTCTGGCACCACTCCACCATAACTCTCATGCACTGCCTGACTGGCTGTAACATTAGACAACAACTCCCCATTCTTGATCACAGCCGCAGAGGTATCGTCACACGAAGACTCTATACCCAATATAATAATATCTTTCATCTTCAGCACACTTAGTAAGATAGTGCAAAAGTAAGCAAAAAAGTTCGCCCTACAAAATAGAAACACAACTCTTTAGAAATCCAACATTCATCAAGCCATCCTTTACCACTAAAAAAGATGGGACAACCTTAAAGGCGTCCCATCTTTCGATAACAAATTAAACTTATTCTTTCAACAATGTATTTAGATACCCAAAGACTTCTTCATTGCTTCAATCTTAGCCGCAGCCTTTGCATCAGCCTCGAGATATTCGCCACGAGTAGCCATGGTACCCTTAGCCTCCATATAGAACTTAATCTTAGGCTCAGTTCCAGAGGGACGCACTGACACCTTACCACCATCAGCAGTGAAGTACTGGAGCACGTTAGATGTTTCGGGCATATCAAGCTTGATCACATTACCTTCGCCATCACGTGCCTCAAGGCTCTTAAAGTCCTTGCTGCATACGATGGGGCTACCAGCCATCTCACGAGGAGGATTAGCACGGAAGTTTTCCATCATCTGCTTAATCTCATCTGCACCACTCTTACCAGGCTTCACAACACTGATAGCTACCTCCTTAGAGAAGCCATACTCAACATAGATATCCATCAACATCTGATAGAGGCTCTTGCCGTTATCCTTTGCCCATGCAGCAACCTCTGCAGCAAGGCTACAAGCTGAAACAGAGTCCTTATCACGGCAGAAGTCCTCAGCCAGGAAGCCGAAACTCTCCTCACCACCACCGATATATTTTGCAATACCTTCATTATCACGAATAACCTTAGCAATCCACTTGAAACCGGTATAGCAGTCGTACATCTTGATATTGTTCTTTTCAGCAATCTCCTTGATAACCTCTGTTGTAACGATTGTCTTTACAACGAACTCATCACCTGTCATCTTACCCAAAGCACGATACTGTGTGATGATATAATAGAGGAATATCAAACAGGTCTGGTTACCATTAACGATAACCCACTCTCCCTTGTCATCCTTACAAGCAATAGCCAAACGGTCAGCATCAGGGTCTGAAGCAAGAACAAGATCTGCATCAATTTCCTTTGCAAGGTTGATTGCCATTGTCATCGCCTCAGGATTTTCAGGGTTAGGAGAAACTACTGTAGGGAAGTTTCCATCCTTAACCATCTGCTCTTCTACGCAATGTATATTCTCAAAGCCCCACTGACGCAATGAAGCAGGAATCATTACACGACCGCAACCGTGGATAGGAGTATAAACAATCTTCAAGTCCTTATGACGGGCAATCACGTCTGGAGCAATTGAGAGAGTCTGCACCTCATCAAGGAATACTTTGTCAACATCTTCACCGATTACCTCGATAAGAGCTGGATTACCGACGAACTTGATATCTTCAACCTTCACATTCTCGACATTCTTGATAGTGTTAACGTCGTGTGGAGCGAGCATCTGTGCACCATCATCCCAATAAGCCTTATAACCGTTATACTCTTTTGGGTTGTGGCTTGCAGTGATGTTGACACCGCTCTGACAACCGAGGTGACGGATTGCGAATGAGATTTCCGGAGTAGGACGCAAATCCTCGAACAGATAAACCTTGATACCGTTTGCCGAGAAAATGTTTGCTGCAATTTCAGCGAACAGACGGCTGTTGTTTCTACAGTCATGACCTACAACAACTGATATCTGCTCCATATCCTTGAAGCATTCGTTGAGGTAGTTTGCCAAACCCTGAGTAGCCTTACCGACTGTATAGATGTTCATACGGTTGCTTCCGGCACCCATGATACCACGCAAACCTCCGGTTCCGAACTCAAGTTCACGATAAAAAGCATCGATAAGAGGAGTCTTGTCCTCATTGTCAAGCATTGCCTGAACCTCTTTGCGTGTCTCTTCGTCATAATTAGGAGAAAGCCACTCTGTAGCCTTTTCCGTTACCATTTTAATCAATTCCTGATCCATAATACTATATTATTTGTATATATACAACAGATTGTATGCTCAAAAAATATTTATAAGTATCGCAAAAATAATATTTTATCTGAATAAAACGAAATATTTACAATTTGTTTGAATTATTTTACTTCAGGAACAAGATATCGCTCTCCGGTTTCCTCTGCAATTCTTTTCCAGAACTCTTTTGTATATCCAGGACGTACAATTTCACCGGCAAGTCCGGTATTGGAACGCTGAATCTTTCCGCCGACTTCCTTCTTCACTACAAAGTCATTATATTTTACAATAACCTTCTCGCCGAACTTTTTCCATTCAGCCAAAACTGTTTCCGCACTGCTGCATGTAAAATCCGTAAGAATCTTAACCGCACGTTTGGGAGAATCAGTTATCGCATCAAGAGCATCGGCCTCAACAGAACGGCTTTGTTCAAATACTCTATTTTCCAGTTCACCCTGCACCGAGCGCATATCATCTATAACCATTGAATATTTGGGATATATCATGTTCGACACCCAATTGAACACCCAGAATGAAGAGTTCCATGAAAACTCGACAGGGTCGGCATAGCGTTCAGAATAACAATCGGGAACCGATGTTGCACAACAATATACAGGAGTATATACAACCATGTTGGCATCATCTGTTCCGAACCACATCACACCACCAACAGCATCTGGCATAAAAGAACGCAACTGAGCTATAAATGTAAATGCTGTCTGGAATGTTGAAATCGGACGCTCATTAAAGTACTCTTTACCATCAACCTCACAGCTCAATGGAGATACACGGTAAGGCATCTTGAACGGACCGGCTCCCAAATCTCCGGTTATGTCAAAAGGTGTTCCTTCATAATGGTCACGCATTCCTTTCTGCATATCCTGCAATGAAACAGGAGCCTTAGGCTTGAAATATAACGGCATGGGCTCAGCTGTTGCATCACCGGCAGCCCATGCTATATATTTACTCATGTCTGCATCGGCAAACATATTGAAGAAACTCCAGACACGCGCATCGCAATAGCGAAGGCCTCCAAAATCGGCAGGACAATATGCTGCAGCAAAATCAAAGTCTGCATCAGTCCCCTTGTAATATCCCATTTTACGGGCAAATTTTATAACATCTTTTGAATAAAGGACATTCTCCTTGTCTTTCATATCGAATTTACGGATTCGAGCCTGATTGGCATGAGCCGATATACAATCATCTGGAATACGGACAGCCACCCAAACAGCACCCTTCTCCTTGCTTCCTTTACCAATAAGTTCAAGAATCCACGCTTCATCAGGGTCGGCAATTGAAAAGCTCTCACCACTGCTGTAATAGCCGTACTTTTGAACAAGAGAGGTCATGACATCAATAGCCTCACGAGCAGTTCTGGAGCGCTGAAGGGCAATATACATAAGACTGCCATAATCTATTATGCCGGTTGTATCAACCAGTTCCTCACGTCCGCCGAATGTTGTCTCTGCAATAGCAACCTGATGTTCGTTTATGTTGCCTATCACATTATATGTAACACGTGCTTCGGGTATCCTTCCAAGGAACACGCCCGTATCCCAGTCATAAACATCCCTCATCGCACCTTCGGGATGAACAGCTGCTGGGAAATGAGCCAAAAAACCACTCATTCCGTAACTATCCGCACTGTATGATATAAATACCGAACCGTCCTTTGACGCTTTTTTACCTACAATAAAATTTGTACATGCACTGGCTGACACTATATACAACAACAGCACAGACAAACTAAAAACAATTCTTTTCATAGTCTGTTATTTATAATTTCAATATTCAATTTCTTTCTCAAAGAGTGCTTTATTTCCACACTCGTCAACAACTTGAAGACTCAATGAATGTTTTCCGCGCGCGACCTTCTCGCGTTTCATATCCAATGTGAATGCGGAATTCTTGCTGTTATATTCAAAAAGTATAAACTCACCGTCCAAAGTTCCGCGGAATGACTTCAATGAAGTCTCCTTATCTTCAAATGACAACACGACTTTTCCCTCTTTCATCCAAGCATCCTCACCGAGAGGAGAAAGCAATGGAGGTACAGTATCAATAGCCACGTCGTATGAATCGAGAACGGTTATTGGAGCTGTAATCCATCCTTCTTCAAACACACCACCTATGGATGAAGTGTCATCATATTCAAAATGACGTATATAAAGTTTTGATTTGTCAACCGGCAAATCATTTCCAAGCCAAAAAGAAATTTTTGAACCCTTCAGCATTGGATATACAGAATCGGTCAGATTATATTTCCATGACAATCCACTACCCTCCTGCAATTTTATATCAAGGAAGAGATCATCAAACAACACCCCCTTCGGAACTTCAAGCCTCATGCCAAGATGCTCCACCCTGTTGTTTGCACTGCTATACAACACATGTGTACTTTTGGGCAATGCTACAGCACCGCATCTTTTACCACGAACAACGAATGTACATGAACTTGAGTTGCCATGATAATCACTCAGGCATAACTCCACATTATAGTCACGTTCTTCGTCAACCGTCAACCAACCACCATTCTTGCAAAAGTCAATTGCCCTCAACGGATTGTTGGACTCAACATACAGTTTCTGATACCATTCATTGTTGAAATACATACGCCCATAATCTATCCAGGCATTTATCAACAGGTTTTCATCAAACGAAAAGTTATCCATTACAGAATTGAAGAGAGTATCGCCATCAACAATCAGATTTATCCTGTACACCCCATACTTATTGTTGGTACCATCCATGTAATCAAGCGCCCTCACGCCAAAAGCGACTTCCCCCCATGCCTCGATTACTTCCGCAATACCATCATTTACCACATCATATGCACGCGATTTACCACTCTCAAAAACTGCACCCTTGCCGCGCTTTGAATACACAGACAAAGAGTGCGCCTTTGGAGGACGGGTATCAATTAACAGTTCCTTATAAACAGCCATTGGATCATACAATTCATTTCCTTCAGAATCGCGAATCTCAAAATGGAGATGCGGCCCGAACGAATATCCGCTATTTCCTGCGTAAGCCAGGAAATCTCCTCTTTTCACACGGAATTCAGACGGTGCAAACCATAAATTGGCTTTGAAAGTTTCATTTTTATATTGATAGCTTCTAACACGCCTTTCAATGCCGGCCGGGAAACGGTCGAGATGAGCATATACTGTCATATAACCGTTGGCATGCATCACATAAAGTGCATTGCCATAACCTCCCGGAGTGACAGAAGCACGGCATACATAACCGTCGGCAACACATATAATAGGTTTTCCGACAACGCCCTGTGTCTTGAAGTCCACACCTGAATGAAAATGGTCTGTACGCAATTCCCCAAAATTTCCGCTCAAGAACAACGGAAAATCAAAAGGAGCGACAAAAAGGCTGTCACACAATTGCGCAGAAGAGCACAAACTATGTACACACAACAAAAATAATATTAAAAAGCGCTGTATTTTATTCTGCATTATATTCAATTTTCATTTTACCGATAATCAACCACGTCCAAACAATTTACGCAAACGGAAATATATATTTTCGACAAAGGAGAATAGTTTATACGAACGGAATGGGAAATACCCCAATTTGAGCTTCAAAGAAATAGGAATGCGAAATCTCTCAACAGTCTTCAACATCTCTTTTATATGTATTTCAATCTCTTTGCACTCCTGTTTTGTAAAGACATTATAATTTGAATAATAAAACCAATAAGCATCTACAATATTAAGCCACCTGTAAGTTTCATACATATTCATAATCTTTTCAGACTCTTTGATACGGCCTTTTTTCACCTCCGATATCAATGTGCGTTTCATGTTAAGATTAGCATCCATGTGGTCAAATCTTCTGATAGAAACACTGTTGGTCATAGAACCGGAATGCTTTCTATAAAAGTAAACGCCATTGGAAAAAACCACCTTCCGCGAGTACAAATAATGAATATGAGTAGTATTGTCATCACTATACAAACGGCATGAAGAGTCGTACGGAAAAATTTTGTGAATAGATGTCCTTATCATGTATAAACCGTGTATATTCCAAGACAAAGACAATTCAAAAGCCTCTTCGCCTGTAAGTGTTTTTTTCTTTATATTGTTACAGAAAGACTCAATTCTATCTTCATCCTGATAATACAACCGCAAATCAAACAGACAGCAGTCTATGTCATCCTCTGCAGTTATTGAAATGTATGCTTTTTCTATGGCATCATTTTCCAACCAATCATCACTGTCAAGCATCATTACGAACTCTCCGTTTGCAATTTTCAACCCCTCATTCCGGGCTATTGCTTGACCACTATTTTCCTGTAGACGTATTACTTCAATTCTTTTGTCCAATCTGGCATATTTATCCAATATTTCTGCTGAAGAATCTGTACTACAATCGTCAATACAAATAATCTGTATATCACGTAAACTTTGCGAACATACAGTTTCAAGACATTGTTTAAGATATCTCTCGGAGTTATATACGGCAATCAAAACGGAAACTTTACTCATACCCTCTGATTTTATGTCTAAACTTACAGACTAGACGTTTAATTAATTGTGTACCCACCCCCAGATAACGGTATGACAGATAAAGAGAACACATTAAGACCAATATATTAATCACAATGCCAAGACATATCGTTGCATAAGAAAATATACATACAGACACAGCCAAAAGCAAAAGCTGGAGTAAATATATCTTTATGAGCCTAAATTCGAATCTAAACTTATACTTTATAGCATAATATGTCAGAATCAATATAAAATCAAATAGTCCTGCCAACGAAAGGGCAATTCCGACCCCAGCCAATCCGTTTCGATAAAAAGCAAAAGGTATTGCCAAAGCGATAAATACATCATACAAAAATTCAGCAATAAGGTATGTTTTGGAATCACCTTTTGCTAAAGCCAAATATGCAATAGGCAATGTCAGGGCCTTGAAGAACATGTAAAAAGCACCATAGACAACCATTGGTGCAGACTGCATAAACTCATTCGTATAAAGCAATGGTACAATTATAGGAATAAGCAATATTTCAAGCATCAACAAAGGAGCCATCAGCAATACGCATACTTCTATTTGCCTATTAACCATAGAATTAATCTTACTGACATCATTATCCAATGAAGAAAGACGAGGAAAGTAGTCTGCTTCAACCGCCGCAAACAATAATGCGCCAATATTTGTTATAAGAAAATATCCTGCATTAAACAATCCGACACTCCCCATACCACCATGATTCTGTATATAGGATAAAATTATATAATCCGCCCCTTGTCCAAAAATACCAGCAAGAACAAAAGCCACTCCTAATTTAACCATTGGAGCACCTGATTTGAGAGACCTGAGCGTAACCATTGTATAACGCCATGGAACCACCTTCGAAGAGTAATACAAATGTATCGCCAACGCAACTGCATTACTCAACAGTAAAGAGCAAAGCACACCACTAATCCCCCAGGCAAGATACAGTGGCACGGAAACAGCCAACGTCCCCAATGCTGAAAACACAGAAATTACTGCAACTTTTTTAAGTTGCTTCATTCCCTTGAGTATTGCAATTTCTCCTCCTGTTACAGCCATCATTGCAACCACCAAAGAAAGAAGACTGAATTCGGCTGTATAATCGAAATTTTCAAATGTCCACAGACTGAGCCACGGAGACAACATTATACACACAAAGAATCCAAGCATAGCTGTCAGTAGACTCCATGTGCGCACTGTACAAACATATTCATTCAAACTTTTCGCATCAGCATCACCCATCAATTCCGCAACATGCTTGACAGCACTGAATGAGATTCCAAAGTTTGTAGCTTGACTTATAAGCCCCGTAACTTTATTATAAATACCTATAAGACCAATACCTGAAGTACCCAAAAAAAAGGCCGCGACTTTATTTCTTATAAGACCTATAAGCATATTGACACCTTGCACACCACCAAACAGTCCTGTATATTTGACTATATGGTCATATGCATTTTCGTCTTCTTTGGTATTTCCAATCACCTCTTTTTCTGTCATACCAGTTCTACGGGAACAAATATTCTTAATTATAAGATAATGCAAACTTACACATAAAAAATGAATTTACAGCGTAAAATAAATTAAATAAATTACAGCAAATTATCGTTATTTACAGACATATTTAGTATCTTTGTATCAGCCACAATACTAAAGACAAGCCAACTCAACAAAGAGATGAAATTAAGCATCATAGTCCCAGTTTATAATATAAGACATTACTTGCAGAGATGCATTGAAAGCATACTGCAACAAACATACACCGACTATGAACTTATACTTGTCGATGATGGTTCAACAGATGGATGCGCAGCTATCTGCGATCGTTTTGCACAAGAATGTGACAAAGTAAAAGTCATCCACAAGAGAAACGGCGGATTGTCGTCGGCACGCAATGCCGGCATCGCCGTAGCAAGAGGAGAATACATTACATTCGTCGATGGCGACGACACCATAGCTTCGGGAACATATTACTACAATATGCGCATCTTGCAATCAAATCCCGATATAGATATTTTGGAATTTCCTGTTATTTGGGATTACGAATCTCAAAAAAGCAAAATAATATCTTTCAAGCAAGAAAAAGTCTGTGGTTCCACAACAAACATCTTCAACGACTGGATAAGACGAAAAGGTTATGACCATATTTTTTCATGGAACAAGATCTACCGTGCCGAGATGTTTCTTTTTATACGTTTCCCCGAAGGAGAATTATATGAAGATATATACGCGACCCCGTTATTATACGAGAATGCATACAACGTATATTATTCCGATTGCGGCTTCTATTACTACTATAAACACCCCAACAGCATAACCACAAGCTATTCATTCAAATCACAATATTTTTTATACAGGAACACATTGTCATTATACAAAAAGACCAATGACACATACCACATGTATGAAGAGGCAAAAGAATTACTCTTAAAAAGCCTTGACAGACTTATAGACCTTCACCGCTGCAGCGATGGAGAGAAGAACGACTATAAAAAAGCACGTGATTTGATGAAGAACGTAAAGCATATCAGTATCAGATCACTGTTCAGAATGAACATTCCAACAATAAGAAAAATAAAATTCATTATTTATTCATTGTTCGGTGTAAGAGCACATTGTTTCATTTTTTCAATGCTGAATAAGAAGCTTTGCTGACACTATCATGTTTTTATCAATAATCATACCACATTACAATATCCCTCGCGAATTGTTCGAGCGCTGTCTAAAAAGCATCGCAACATCAGGTTTGGATTGCAACGAATATGAGATCATCATTATTGATGATGCGTCAGCAACCCCACCTACTTGGGCTACAACACTCGGTACAAACATCAAACTTATAATAAGCGAGCATACAGGCCCTGGAGGTTCACGCAACAAAGGCATTGAAACCGCACAAGGAGAATATATAATGTTCGTTGATGCCGACGACCGCCTATTCAACAACGGCGAGATACAGCAATGTATCGACAAGATAAAAGCAGAAAGGCCACAAATCCTTCGTTATAAATATCTTATAGAACAAAGAAGGAAAACACAAAACCCTAAAGGAAGAAAAATAAAGTTCAGCAACACTATAAGCGGCGCATCCTTTATGAGAGACAAGAACCTCTCAGGGAGTCCATGCACCTATTTTTTCAGACGAGAACTCGTCATGAAGAAAAACATTAGATTTCCCGAAAACATATTCCATGAAGATGAAGAATTCAACACTATTCTTCACTATCACGCCCAGACACTCATAGAGAGTGATGCCACATTATACTGCTACTGCATTCGCAGTGGCTCTACCACCGCGAACAACTCCAAAGAATTTGAAGATAAACGTGTATCAAACATTATACACATAATAGAAAGAATAAACAATTTCGCACGAGCAAACAAACAAACAAGCAACAGCATACAAACAAGAGCCATTACACACAAGCTTGACACATTAGTCGTTGATGCAATATTAAACATGATGTATGTAGGAATGAGGGCAGAGGAGATTAGAAAAATATGCCAAGAGAGGCTTACCCCCATTTCATTATACCCTTTACGTAAAGCGAAATATTCACTTAAATACAGGATATTCCGTTGGTTTGCAAACAGCGCAATAGGTATGAGATTGTTACGTATATCAATACCATCCAAAAAGCCAGCAAAGAGATGAAAATATTACTCATAGGAGAATACAGCAATGTACATTGGACACTAGCCGAAGGACTGCGCAGCCTTGGACACGAAGTATGCGTAGTAAGCAATGGCGATTTTTGGAAAAACTATAAACGCGACATCTCATTAACACGCACAACATATAGCAAACCAGAAGGCATCATATACTTATTAAAGGTTCTATCCTTATTACCCAAACTGCGAAATTACGACGTAGTACAACTGATAAACCCAATGTTTCTTGAGCTTAAAGCCGAGCTTATTGCACCGATATACCATTTTCTTAAAAAACATAATAAGAAAGTTTTTCTGTGTGCACACGGCATGGACGCCTATTGGGTTGACGTATGCACAAAGACACCACATGTATTCAGATATTCCGATTTTAATATCGGCAACAAACCAATCGTAAACAGCTACACAATAGAACAGGAAAAAGATTGGAAAAACACCCCAAAGGCAAAACTAAACAAAGATATAGCCTATGATTGTAACGGCATCATTGCCGGCATGTACGAATACCACAAAGCATACATAGAGAAGCATTCCGAGAAACTCACATACATACCATTCCCTATAGAATGCGAAAACAAGAACAACATCAAATTCTATACAAACGACAGGAAATTAAGATTCTTTATCGGCATACAGAAAACACGAAGCATATACAAAGGAACAGACATAATGCTTCGTGCGTTAGAAAGAATACACAGAGAGTTTCCCAATGATTGCGAAATTCTAAAAGCAGAAAGTGTTCCTTTTGCAGAATACTCAAGAATGGTAAATGATTGCGACATTTTACTTGACCAATTATATGGCTATTCTCCTGGCATGAATGCCTTACTCGCCTTATCCAAGGGAAAAATTGTTGTTGGCGGAGCCGAAGAAGAGTGTTACCTGATACTCAACGAAAACCTATTACGCCCAATGGTCAACGTAATCCCAGACGAAGACGACGTCTATAACAAACTCAAATGGCTCATAGAAAACAAGGATAAAATAACCAGCATGCAACAAGAAAGCATATCCTTTATAAACAAGCATCACCACCCCAGCAAGGTAGCGCAAAAGCATTTAGACTTTTGGAATAGCAAATAAAAAAATAGAACCTAAAAGGTCCTAACTGAGGTAGCGCCTACGGGAATCGAACCCGTCTTCCATGCGTGAGAGGCATGTGTCCTAGCCGATAGACGAAAGCGCCATAAAAGCATTACATAAAAAAGTAGCGCCTACGGGAATCGAACCCGTCTTCCATGCGTGAGAGGCATGTGTCCTAGCCGATAGACGAAAGCGCCATTTGCAAAAATAAGCGGAAGCTGGGGGATTCGAACCCCCGGTACGGTAACCCGTACGGCAGTTTAGCAAACTGCTGGTTTCAGCCACTCACCCAAACTTCCATTTGTATAGCCTACGCCCTTATTTTGCGTTGCAAAGGTAGAACTATTCATTGGATTACGCAAGCATTAACCTAATTATTTTTCAAAAAAATAGAAAACTCCGCTGCAAAACCCTAAGTTTACATCATTATATTAGTAAATAAGAGGTAAATTGACTACTTTTACAGAAACAAATAACTTTATGCCTGTAGAAATAGCAAGATACAACAGTTCTGACAAGGAGTGCTGGGACAACTTTGTCAAATCATCAAGAAATGGAACATTTCTGTTCATGCGCGACTACATGGACTACCATGCTGACCGTTTTGAGGACTGTTCATTGATGATATACATTAATAAAGAGTTGTGCGCACTATTACCGGCAAACATAGACAAGAAGGAACATCGTATTGTATCACATGGAGGACTCACATACGGCGGATTGCTTCTGAACGACAATATGGGTGCAGAAGATGTATTATGCATATTCAATTCCGTTCTGAATTATTTCAAGGAGAACAGTGATTGTAAGACTTTCATATACAAACCAGTACCTCACATATACCACAGATACCCTTGCGAAGAAGAGCTGTACGCACTATTCAGACATAATGCAAAACTCACAGAGCGCAAGATATCATCAACCATCAGGTTGAAAAATGCATTACCGTTCAAGGGAAGGCGAAAACTTACATCTGCAATGAAAAGTCGTCTGAATATCGTCGAAGACAACAATTTCCGGGACTTTTGGAATATTTTGACAAACAGGCTCAGAAGCAGACACCAGACATCACCGGTACACACTCTCGAAGAAATCGAACTATTACATAGCCGTTTCCCTGAAAATATAAAACTTATAAGAGTCACCGACAACAACGAGGATACATTGGGCGGAATAGTTTTATACATGATGAAGAATGTTGTACATGTACAGTATACTGGCACAACAGACGAAGGCCGAAGAATCGGCGTTTTGGATTACCTGTACAGCGAACTAATAAAAGAGCGGCTTAAAGGATTTGAATACCTCGATTTCGGTATATCAACAGAACAGGACGGAACAATACTCAACACAGGACTCATTTCCCAAAAGGAAGGATTAGGAGGCCGAGGAACAATTTACGACACTTATGAATTGAACATATAAGATAAATGCGGGCCTTTGAGCCCGCATTTATCTTTAATATTTCACCTTGTCATCTTTACTCTGCCACATATTGAATGGCATCAAAGCCTCATCGTGCAGAATATTCTCCATTGGTTTTTTACGTTCAGCAGGCGCCAATTCAAGTTCACGGTAAATGAACGAATCGTCAAAATCAACAGCTGCTGCATCATATTGGTTTGCGCCGTAATATATTTTGTCTATATGCGCCCAGTATATAGCACCAAGACACATAGGGCAAGGTTCACATGAGGTATACAACACACACCCACTCAAGTCAAATGTACCGAGCCTTGTACATGCAGCACGTATTGCAGAAACTTCGGCATGAGCAGTCGGGTCATTGTTTGCCGTAACCCTATTGACACCAGTTGCGACAACTTCACCATTCTTTACAACCACAGCACCAAACGGACCTCCACTATTCTTTATATTCTCTACGGCAAGAGATATTGCCTTACGCATAAAATCCTCGTGTCCCATAACATTCTATTTTATACATTAATAACAAGAAAAAAGAAACAAGGTTCTTATATAAACGTGCGACTAAAAAAAACTAGTCGCACATTATGAAAATGAGGATGAATAAAAAGATGAAGTTCAAGGCTTACAAAGCCCGAAAACACCGCAGTTTACTTGGAGTAAATGAGGAATTTGAGGGCAGGTATAACGCAGAAATTCACTTTTTAGTCTTTCTAATAATTACTGTACAGCTTTAAAACTCATATCCAATCCCTTGACAGAGTGTGTCAAAGCACCGACAGAGATATAATCAACACCACAAAGAGCATAATCGCGCAATGTATCAAAAGTGATACCACCAGACGATTCTGTTTCAAAGCGTCCGGCAACCATTTCAACAGCCTTGCGTGTCTTTTCAGTATCGAAATTATCGAACATAATTCGTTGTACACCACCCATGTCAAGAACCTTCTGAAGATCCTCAAGAGTACGCACCTCAACTTCAATCTTCAAGTCCTTTCCACACTCCTTGCAATACTCTTTGGCGCGCGAAACAGCCTGCTCGATACCGCCGGCAAAATCAACATGGTTATCCTTGATAAGAATCATGTCGAACAAACCAATTCTGTGGTTCACACCACCACCAATGCGTACAGCCTCCTTCTCCATGATACGCATACCCGGTGTCGTCTTACGTGTATCAAGAACACGGGTGTTTGTACCCTCAAGCTGACGCACGTATTTGCGGGTCATTGTCGCAATACCACTCATGCGCTGCATAACATTGAGCATTAGACGTTCTGTCTGCAACAAAGAACGCACACTGCCAGTCACATACATGGCAATATCGCCTTTCTTGACCTCTGCACCGTCCTCAATGAGAACTTGCACTTGCAAATCCTTGTCGAAACGTGCAAAAATTCTCTTGGCCATTTCAATACCAGCAATCACACCATCCTCCTTTATAAGCAACATATTCTTTCCCATTGCATCAGCAGGAATTGTAGAAAGAGTTGTGTGGTCACCATCACCTATATCCTCGGCAAAAGCCAAATCAATAAGCTTATCGATAAGTTCATCCTTTACATTCATATCAATAGATTTTTATTAACTATTTTGTGCGAAGATATACAAATATTATTATCGGAGCAAAGAAGAGAGATAAATTTATAGTATCTTCGTGACGTATTACACTTTAGAAGGCATGAAGATTACACTACTCGTCGTTGGACGCACCGTTGACAACAATATAATAGCAGGAATAAAAGATTACACACAGCGCGTAGGCCATTTTGTTCAGTTCGACATGGAGGTTATCCCTGAACTCAAGAATGCAAAAAAACTCAGCGAGGCACAGCAGAAGGAGATGGAAGGGGAGCTAATACTAAAATCAATTGCACCCGGCGACCGCGTTGTATTGCTTGACGAAGGCGGAAAAGAGTTCCGTTCAACAGAGTTTGCATCATGGATTGAGCACAAGCAGAACATATCAACCAAGCGTCTTGTGTTCATTGTAGGAGGACCTTACGGTTTTTCACAGAAAGTATATGAAGCAGCACACGAAAAACTTTCATTGTCAAAAATGACATTCTCTCACCAGATGATACGACTTCTGTTCATTGAGCAGCTATACAGAGCATACACTATCATAAACCACCTGCCCTACCACCACGAATAAACTATCGTGTAGCCTACTCCCCATCCTCAATAGGGCGGAACACATAACAACCGGCATCGACATTCCCTGCTTCACGCACCATTCCGTCAAGATCATACACTAGTGTATCAATGTATGTATCCGAAGCTATTCCGCGTGCAGTAGACCCCTCTGTCAAGTGAAAGTCATAATCAAATGCCTCGTTGTCTATCTTTACAAAATGTTCCTTTGCAAAAGGAGATACATCATAATTGTCATATACGACATTCACAAAACAACTGTCCTGGGTATCAACAGTATTTATCAAAGAATTTTCAAAACAGTAGTTTATAGCATTGGGAACAGTATCGCCATAAACAGTAAGATAGCCCATAATTTCATCCTCTTTAGTTCCGGCAATTATACAATTACGGAATGCAGCTCCATACAAAGGCATAGGTTCGCCGTCCAGATTGTTGTACAACGCAAGTGCAACATCACGCTGTTTCCACACATAGAAGTTTGCAATGGTACAATGTACAAACGACACATTACCTCCTACAACCTTTACACAATTACCCTGCGCATTGGCTATAAGAGAGTTTTCCACACTGACGCGTGCCGCATAAGTTTCAAGACCATTCCCTGTAAAATTCTGCAGTTTTGAAGATTTTACAACGAGCCTTTGAACTGTCGTATCACCAATTTCTACCTTTACCCCGAATTCTCCACTGTGGATGTCACAGTGTTCTATTACATTACCATTGCTTGTGGAAGAGAATACCACACCGCCCCATTTTCCAGGTACTCGGTCGTAAGGGAGATAATCGAAAAGATTGTCAGTTCTATCACCACGGAAAACCACCGGCGCCCCATATTCGCCCTTGGCATTCAACGTACCGTCAACTTTCAGGAATGCACCGTCATGGAAATACATGGTGACATCAGGTTCTATACCAAGCGTAACACCCGGCTTCACATACAGACTGTCATACACAACATAATGACCGGCCGGTATCACCGAGTCACAGACAATACTGTCGCCATACATAAAAATCACATCCCTGCCATGGGCTGTCAGCATAAGTTTCTGCACCACTCCGCTTTCAAGAGTAAAAAGAAGAGAATCCTTGACCAAAAGAGGTCCTTCAAGACCATTCCTATCAAGCTTTACCGAAGCCAACACAAAAAGACTGTCCTTTGCCCGCACTTCGAGGTCACGCATTTGATTACCGTACTGACCATCCACAATCACGCTAAAACCGGACGCTCCACCACTTGCCAGACGAACGTCGCTGATACGCAGGACATTCTTGTTCCTGTTATACACCACTACACCTGCCGACGGAGAAATACGGTCGGTAAATAGAGTGTCAAAAGAGATTGTATCGGCTGAAAACTCCAATCTCAATGAAGGGGAAGAAGAAAAGCCGGTATCCTCGTTGCATGCAACGAGGAATACCGACATCAATATCATAATCAAGGTCAAAACCTGTTTTCTCATCGCGCGTACATATATTTATATATATAACGGCAAAAAAACACATTTATTGCAAATGGTCAGACAGCGTTTCATTTCAACGGAGCCTTTTCAAGCAAGGCAACAAGATGGCGCCACCAACGTCCAGTCGAAGCAATGTCAAGACGCTCATCGGGAGAATGCACACCACGCATTGTTGGTCCAAATGAAATCATGTCAAGGCAAGGAGCCTTTTCAAGGAACAATCCACATTCAAGACCCGCATGGATAGCCTTTATCTTAGCATCAGCCCCGAACAGTTCCTTGTATGTATCGCAAGCCACCTTAAGGATTTCCGATTTTACATTAGGTTTCCAGCCTGGATATCCACCGTTTGTAGTAACCACAGCACCACCCAGTTCAAACGCAGCACGTACAGTATCAGAAACATTGTCGCGAGCCGACTCCACAGAACTGCGCTGACTTGCAGTGACAAGTATCTTGTTTTCAGCGACACGCTTTACCGAAGCAAGATTGCTCGATGTCTCCACCAACCCCGGCATATCAGCACTCATTGCATATACACCATTAAACACAGCCTGCAACGAAAGCAGAAGTTTCTTTGCCGAATCACGGTCGATAGCCTTCTCTACAGCATCGGTGCTCTGCATTGTAAAACGAGCTGTAGGCTCTGTAGCAGAATATTCATTCTGAATCTCAGCCGCAAATATATTGAACTCCACACGAACAGCCTCTTTGTCTGCCGATGGCACAGCAATCACCACAGAAGCATCGCGAGGAATAGCATTATGCAGGCTACCACCGTTTATTTCACAAAGATAACAGTCGAACTTTCTTGAAACGCGGTTCAGGAAACGTGCCATGAGTTTATTGGCATTCGCGCGTTCCTTATTTATATCATCACCCGAATGACCACCAGTGAGGCTGTTTATATCAACTTTAAGGAAGAAATAACCACTGGGAACAGCAACCCATTCGTGAGTAAATTCCGCGTAGTTGCATACACCACCGGCACAACCGATAAACATCTCGCCCTCATCTTCAGAATCAAGGTTTACAAGAATATCTCCCTGCAAGAATTCTGATGTCAACTTTTCAGCACCAGTCAAACCTGTCTCCTCATCAATTGTAAACAGACAGTTCACCGGACCATGCTTCAGTTCCTTGTCGGCAAGTACTGCCATTGCAGCAGCTACACCTATACCATTGTCAGCACCAAGTGTGGTACCCTGCGCCTTGAGCCATTCACCATCCACATACGTACGTATAGGATCTTTTGTAAAGTCATGTTCCACATCGGGACGTTTGTCGCATACCATATCCATATGTCCCTGCAGTATAATAGTCTTGCGGTTTTCAAAACCCGGATATGCAGGTTTCTTTATCAGGACATTTCCAACCTCGTCTGCAATGGTCTCATACCCGAGACTCTTACCGAATTCCTGAAGAAAAGCAGAAATCTGCGCCTCATTCTTTGAGCCATGAGGTATTGCACATATCTGAAAAAAATAGTCAAACACCGATTCCGGATTCAATTTAAGTTGTTTCATATCTATAAAAATTTGTTAACACAGTTCCTTTAATTGTAAAAAATATTTAATTTAATCTTTTTGAGCACTCTTTTTTACATTTTTCACACAAAAGCAGAATAAAAAGTGCAGACAAAAACCTTATATTTGCAAATAGATGCTATGCAAAAGCACGCATTATTTACTAAGTACAAATATAATGGAAATGTTCAAGACTTTATTGTTTACCCTGTTAATTATTGCAATAAGCGTTACATTGCTTTCCATTACAATAATAATTAAGAAAAACGGCAAGTTCCCGAATACACACATCGGAGGTAACAGGAACATGCGCAAAAGAGGTATCAAATGCGCCCAGTCACAAGACAGGGATGCGCGCAAGGATAACCCCATGGCAGTAAAAGAGACAAATAAAAAATAAAATCATCTATGAAAAATTTCAGAAAAAGCACTATTCTAACATTCTCATTAGCATCATTGCTACTTTTCACACAGTGTACCCAAAAAGAAGCTGAAGCAACAACAGGAGCTACAATATTGCAACCAACAGAAGTTGCTGCACAAAGCATAAAGATAGCTTATGTAAACCTTGACTCATTGATGAGCAAGTACAACCTCGCGCAAGATATAAATAAAGAGATGATGCGCAAGGAGGAAGACATAAAGATGAAGCTCACAGACAAATTCAAAGACCTGCAGGCAGACCAGGCAGACTTTGAGCGTAAGTACAAGAATAACGTATATGCAACACCAGAGCGCGCACAGAGCGAGTACAACCGTCTGTTAGAGAAAGAGCAGGAAATTGCACAGCTTGAGCAGAGCCTTACATTGGAATTTGAGAAAGAAGGTCTGGAGAAGAACCAGGCTCTCCGTGACTCTATAAACAAATTCATCAACGAGTACAACAAAGATAAAGGTTACGACTTTATCATAACAAAGCTTGGTGAGAACCTTCTATACGCAAACCCCGCATACGACATAACCAACGAGGTTGCAAATGGTCTGAACGAGCGTTACAACGCAGAGCGCAAATAACAGTAAATACATATCATTAAAAAAGCCGAGCAAATGCTCGGCTTTTTTAATGATATTATCTATATCTCTTTGTTGGCATCTTATGCGGAGAGATCATATTTTCCGGACGCAACAACTCATCGAGTTCCTCTTTTGAGAGAAGTCCCTCTTCAAGAACAAGATCGTACACGCTCTTGTTCTCCTTCAAGGCACGCTTTGCAATCTTTGCACTGTTCTCGTAACCAAGAACAGGATTCAAAGCCGTAACAATACCGATGCTACCCATAACAAGTTCCTTGCAATGACCCTCATTCGCTGTTATGCCGTCAACGCACAACACACGCAGGCGTGTCATACCGCGCAACAACATACGTATAGAAGATATAATGGCATGAACCATAACAGGTTCCATAACATTGAGCTGAAGCTGGCCGGCCTCCGCTGCAAAAGTCACAGTAAGATCATTACCGATTACGCGGAAACAGATTTGGTTAACTACCTCAGGAATAACAGGGTTAACCTTACCCGGCATTATACTTGAACCCGGTTGCATAGGTGGAAGATTTATCTCGTTCAATCCACAGCGTGGACCGCTTGAAAGCAAACGCAAGTCGTTACATATTTTAGACAACTTCACAGCCAAACGCTTCAATGCCGAAGAGTACATAACCGATGAACCCGCATCGGGAGTAGCCTCAACAAGATTACCGGCAAGCACGAACGGTTTACCGGAGATTACACGCAAAGCATCAACACATGCCTGCGCATAACCTGGTTCGGTATTGATACCAGTACCGATAGCTGTAGCACCCATATTCACCTCAAGGAAGAGTCGGGCCATTTCATTCAAGCGGCTCACCTCCTCGTCAAGAGTAACAGCAAACGCCTCGAACTCTTGACCGAGAGTCATTGGCACAGCATCCTGCAACTGAGTACGTCCCATTTTTATAATCTTGTCAAACTCCTTACCCTTTGCACGGAATGCCTCGATAAGACGTTTTAATTCACGGACAAGATCCTCATTGTGGAGAATAAAGCACAATTTGAACGAAGTCGGATAGGCATCGTTGGTAGATTGTGACAAGTTGACATGGTCATTTGGATGACAATACTGATATTCACCCTTATTATGTCCAAGTATCTCAAGAGCGCGGTTGGCAACCACCTCATTAATATTCATATTTGTCGATGTTCCGGCACCACCCTGTATAAGATCAACAGGGAACTGGTCAACCAAAGCACCCTCCATTATCTCTTCACATGCCTTTTTTATGGCAGTACCAATCTCCTCGTCAAGCGTACCAAGCGAAATATTAGCATGAGCAGCAGCCCACTTCACCATAGCCAACGCCTTTACATAGTAAGGGTGGTCACTGATAGTAATACCACTGATATCCTTGAAATTAACCATTGCCCTCAAGGTCTGCGCGCCATAATAAGCATCTGCAGGGACCTGAATCTCACCTAATGAATCATGTTCAAGACGTGTTTTCATGATACAAAAAATTATATTGTTCTTCTATTATATTAAATGGAATAAATACACTATTGTTTCCACAAGGGAGACAAATTCACTGCGAATATACTTATTAATTATTGTACGTGCGCAAGAAAAAGAGATAATTTTACAAAAAGTTCAATTATAAGAAAAACCACCACCATTAATGGACAAAAATTGACCGACAAAAATGCTGATACAACGCAGTTACAGGCAAGTGGCTATATATAGCAAAAAAAAGAGAACTCTGTTGAGTTCTCCTTGAGTAGCGGGGGAAGGGATCGAACCTCCGGCCTTTGGGTTATGAGCCCAACGAGCTACCACTGCTCCACCCCGCGATGCGGTTTTCAAAACTGATGCAAAGGTAATACCTTTTTCGTTACGCTCCAAATTATAACACAACTTTTTTTCGAAAAAGTTTCAAAAAAAGCCACAACTGCAAGTTTTTTTCAGCGACCGATTATTGCACAAATGTGCAATAATGTGTAATTTTGCATCATAAAACAAAATAGAATAAATGACTACAACAGATACCAAAGAACTACTTATCAAGGTTGCCAGAAAACTGTTTGCACAACAGGGCATCGGCAACATCACGATGAACGACATTGCAAAAGCAGCCAACAAGAGCCGAAGAACTGTCTACACATATTTTCAGAGCAAAGAAGAGCTCCTTGAAGCATCCATTGAAATGGAGGTAAAAAAGATATCCAATGCAATGACCAAAGTAGCGGTATCAGACCTGTCTCCCGACAAGAAAATCATCAAGCTCATATTCGTACGCCTTCAACTGACACGCAGTATCATACAACGCAACAGTTGCCTGCATTCCGACTACATAGTTATTGTAGAACACATACGCAAGAGTTTCGACGCAAAGGAAATAGCCATATTCCGACATATAATTTCCGAAGGCCGACAAAAAGGACTGTTCAACACCGAAAGCCCCGACCTTGCAGCCCGTTTCCTACACTTTTGCCTTAAAGGAATAGAAATGCCATTCATCAACGGCATGGTAAGCAAGAACAACGACGAGAAATTTGTCTACCACTTCACCGAAAAAGTCATACTCAGCGCCCTCGGCTATACAGGAACACTTAACAGCATACAACAATGAACGTACTATACGAAGACAACCACATAATTATCATAAACAAAAGAGCTGGCGAAATTGTACAAGGTGACAAGACCGGTGACAAATCGCTGTGCGACACCATGAAGACATTCCTCAAGGAGAAATACGCAAAGCCGGGAAATGTCTTTGTTGGACTCCCCCACCGACTCGACCGCCCCGTAAGTGGCGTTGTGGTTTTCGCAAAGACGAGCAAGGCTCTTGAAAGACTCAACACCATGTTTCGCGACGGTGCAGTAAAAAAAATATATTGGGCAATCACAAAGGAGTGCCCCAACCCCGCCGCAGGCGAGATAAACAGTTGGATACTGCGCAACGAAAAGATGAACAAAAGTTTCTCATACCCCAAAGAGGTTAAAGGCAGCAAAAACGCACTACTTTACTACCGCCTGATATCAGCATCACAGAACTACAACCTTATAGAAGTAGAACTCAAGACCGGCCGCCACCACCAGATACGCTGCCAGCTATCATCAATAGGATGCCCCATTAAGGGAGACCTAAAGTACGGCTCAAAACGCTCAAACCCCGACGGTAGCATATCACTCCACGCACGTTACATAGAATTCGTACACCCGGTATCAAAAGAACTCATACAGATTACAGCCCCTGTACCACAGGACAAATTATGGCAAAGCTTTGAGAAATAAGGTTATAAGAAACAGAAAAAGCGAGAAACATTGTTTCTCGCTTTTCTTGCTCTTCAGGTAGGACTTGAACCTACGACCCCCTGATTAACAGTCAGGTGCTCTAACCGACTGAGCTACTGAAGAATGTTGGAGTTTTATTAAAAAGCGAGTCTCCTCTCGCTTGCTCTTCAGGTAGGACTTGAACCTACGACCCCCTGATTAACAGTCAGGTGCTCTAACCGACTGAGCTACTGAAGAATATTGGAGTTTCATTAAAAAAGCGAGTCTCCTCTCGCTTGCTCTTCAGGTAGGACTTGAACCTACGACCCCCTGATTAACAGTCAGGTGCTCTAACCGACTGAGCTACTGAAGAATTTTTATATCGTTTGTCGTTTGACGGTGCAAAAGTAGTACATCCTTTTTTCACATGCAAATTTTTCGTATATTTTTTACGCCAATGAGCAAAAAAATACGTTTCAAAACTTTTTTCGGTAAAAAAACATAAAAAATAAGGCTGTATATATATAATAAGAATACAAAAGAGTAACTTCGCAGAACGAAGTTTCTTTTAACGTTGTTAAAATGAAACAACGCCAATCTATAAAACAAAAAGATACCCATGAACAGTAAATACAGAATACTAATATTGGCTATATTTTCCTTTTGCCTAATAACAACAGCCAATGCCGATGACAAGCACCGCTTGCACCTCGCACGCCAGCTGTCGATATACAACAGCATTGTAAAAGAACTAAACCTCTTTTACGTTGATAGTATCATGCCCGAAAAGATGATAAACAAGAGCATCGATGCCATGCTCCGCAACCTTGATCCCTACACAGTCTACTACCCTGAAGACAAGAACGAGGAACTGAAGATGATGACAACAGGTAAGTATGCTGGAATTGGTTCTGTCATACGTTACCACACCGACAAGAAAACAACCGTAATTGCCGAGCCATACGAAGGCATGCCGGCGTACAAAGCCGGATTGAGAGCTGGTGACCTCATACTCTCTGTCAATGGTACCGACGTAAAGGAAATGAGCACCGACAGCGTAAGCGACCTGTTGCGCGGCGAGCCTGGCACGTCGCTCACGCTGGAGATTGAACGCCCCGGAAGAAAAGGCAAGATGAATATCACTCTTGAGAGAGCTAGTATTGCCCTACCCCCTATCGCCTACTACGGTATACAGAACGGAGATGCGGGATACATACTTCTTGAAAGCTTCACCGACGACTGCGCCAAGAAGATGCGCCGTTCCATAATGGAATTGAAAAAGCAGGGTGCAAAATCGTTCATAATTGACCTACGCGGCAATGGAGGCGGGCTACTGAACGAAGCTGTAGAGATAGTAAACCTGTTCGTCCCAAGAGGAAAGACCATTGTCACCACCAAAGGCAAAACGAAACAGTCAAACGAAACATACAAGACAAAAAACGAACCAATTGACACTATTTCACCCATAACCGTTCTCGTCGATGGACAGACAGCATCGGCTTCAGAGATTGTAGCAGGCTCATTGCAAGACCTTGACAGAGCTGTAATCATAGGTTCACGCACATTCGGCAAAGGACTTGTACAGAGTACACGCCCGGTAAGCTACGGAGGACATCTCAAGCTTACAACAGCCAAGTACTACATTCCTAGCGGACGATGCGTACAGGCACTTGACTATTCACACATGATTGACGACGGACGTTCAAGCCGACTTCCCGACAGCCTGACCAATGTATTCTACACTGCTGCAGGACGTGAAGTTCGTGATGGTGGCGGCATACGCCCCGACGTAGAGCCAAAGTCAGAGGAACTGTCAACCCTACTCTACTATCTTATACAGGACATGGCGATATTCGACTTTGCAACCGAATTCAAATTGAAGAATAAAGAAATAGCCGGAGCTGACAACTTTGTTATAAGCGACGAGACATATGCGAACTTCTGCGAATACCTCAAAAAGAGAGGTTTTACATACGACCTACAGAGCGCGAAGGCACTCAAGGAGCTAAAGAAACTCATTGAATTCGAAGGCTTTACAGCTATAACAAAAGAGGAGATCGAGGCATTGGAAAAGAAGTTGCACGCCAATCTCGACCACTCACTCAACCACTTCAGCAAGGATGTAAAAGACCTCATTGCCGACGAGATAATCAAACGCTACTACGGTAGAGAGGGAGAGATTATTTACAGCCTCCGCCAAGACACAGACCTGAAAGAAGCATACGCCATTCTAAAGGACAACGGGCGCTACAAGAAGATACTGTCGCCTGTGAAATAAGCACACTATTTCACTCCATTCCGGCAACCACTTTACCACCATTCAGGCGAAGGTGTATATCGTTATACTCCAACACATTAACAATGGTTGGAACATTTGTCTTGCCATCCACAACAAAGAGTGACGAAGAGGATGTAAAATGTGGTACTTTTATTACAGTATCAATACCAGCTATATTCACTTTTTCATCTGTAAAATAGCGTTTCACACGTAGCACTGTATCGGCATTAAAAGGATTGCCGGCATAGAGCAGACTATCATCAAGATAAACCGCATAATCAAGCCCTGAAAAATCCTGCGAGAAACTTACGGTATACACATACTCCCTTTCGGGCGACTTGCGCCATGCTTCACGCATTGCATAGTATGTAAACAATATCACCGACATTATCACCACACCAAAAAACATGACGCTTCCAAAAAGGAAACGCATATTTGAATTACTGCTCTTTTTTGCACGCATAAGATTTCTTTTCTTTTTGCGAAGATAATCATTTGAGCAAAAAATACAAAATTTATTCAGAGACACACTTTTCCATAAGACGACTAACCAATGTCTATAACCCGTCCAAAAGACTCAATTACAACAAAACACCTAATTTAATTATAAAAACACTTGCATATACACGCTTTTGTTTGTATATTTGCATTGGATTTGATGATGATGAGGGGCTCGAGAGCCCCTCTTTTCTATATAATCACATCATACACAAAAACAGAAGTTCAGATATATGATTGAAAGACAACAGGTAATCGACTTAACAAACGAGTGGCTCGCTGACAAGGAGTATTTTTTAGTGGATGTTGTTATCGGCAAGGATGACAAGATCACAGTTGAGATTGACCATGCCGAAGGAGTATGGATTGAGGATTGTGCGAAACTTAGCCGACACATTGAGAACGGTCTTAACGGCGAAGCCGATGATTACGAACTGGAGGTCGGTTCTGCCGGTCTCGGACAACCTTTCAAGGTTATTCAGCAGTACAAGAACCACATTGGTCTTGAGGTTGAGGTCCTCACAAAGGAGGGTAAGAAACTCAAAGGAGTGCTTGCCGATGCCAACGACGAGGAGTTTGCGTTGACAATAACAAAGAAGGAAAAGGTTGAGGGCGCAAAACGCCCGCAGATTGTCGAGGAGGAACTACGTTTCGCCTACGACAGCGTAAAGTACACGAAGTATATTATAAATTTCAAATAAAATGGCAAAGAAAGAAGAAACAATCAGCCTTCTTGATACATTTCAAGAATTTAAGGAGTCGAAGAACATCGACCGCACTACAATGATCAGCGTGCTCGAGGAGAGCTTCCGCAGAGTTATAGTTAACATTTTCGGTACAGACGAGAACTATTCTGTTATCGTTAACCCGGACCGTGGTGACTTCGAGATTCAGCGCCGTCGTACAGTTGTTGCCGATGGCGATGTAAAGGACAGCAACTTCGAGATTGGCTTGAGCGAGGCTCAGCTCATTGACGAGACATTCGAAGAGGGTGAAGAGGTAAGCGAAATCGTAAATTTCGCAGAGTTCGGCCGTCGTGCCATTCTCAACCTTCGCCAGACTCTCGCTTCAAAGATTCTTGAGCTTGAGAAAGACAGCCTTTACAACAAGTACAGTGAGAAGGTTGGTCAGATTGTAAGCGGTGAGGTTTACCAGATTTGGAAAAAGGAACTTCTACTTGTTGACGATGAGGGTAACGAACTTATCCTTCCAAAAAGCGAGCAGATTCCAAGCGATTTCTACCGCAAAGGCGACAACGTACGCGCCGTAGTTGCACGAGTTGACAACCAGAACAACAACCCGAAGATTATCCTGAGCCGTACATCACCAATGTTCCTGCAGCGTCTGTTCGAACTTGAGGTGCCAGAAATCAATGACGGCCTCATCACCATCAAGAAGATTGCACGTATCCCAGGCAAGCGCGCGAAGATTGCCGTTGAGACATATGATGAGCGCATTGACCCGGTTGGTGCATGCGTTGGTGTAAAGGGTTCACGTATCCACGGTATCGTACGTGAATTGCGTAACGAGAACATTGACGTAATTCCATTCACCTCAAACATCGAGCTTTTCATCAAGCGCGCCTTGAGCCCTGCAAAGATTCAGGAGATCACTCTCGACGAGGAGAAACGCGTTGCAGATGTAAATCTCAAGAAGGAAGAGGTTTCACTTGCCATTGGTAAGGACGGTTTGAACATCAAGCTCGCCAGCATGATTACAGAATACACAATCAATGTATATCGTGAGATTGATGCTCAGCAGGAGGATGATATCTACATCGAAGAGTTCGCCGACGAAATTGAAGAATGGGTAATCGAGGCTATCAAGAACATTGGCCTTGACACTGCGAAAGCAGTCTTGAACACACCTCGTGAGGTTCTTATTGAAAAAGCAGACCTCGAAGAGGATACCGTTGACCACCTCATTGAAGTTCTGAAAGCAGAATTCGAGGACGAAGAATAATCCTAAAAGAATGTACGTATAATGAAGATAAGATTAAATAAAGTACAGAAAGAGCTCAACCTCGGTTTGTCGACCATCGTGGACTTTCTACAGAAGAAGGGTTTTGAAATTAAAGAAGACCCGAATGCTGTAGTTCCTGAAGAGGGTTACAACATGCTCATCGAGGAGTTCAGCGCGGACAAGAAAGCCCGAATGCAATCGGACAACTTCACTAAGGAGCGCCAGAACAAGGAGAAGCCCAAAGCAACACCTGTTGTTGAGGAAAAACCAGTTATAGCAGCTCCGGAGCCAAAGCCGGTGGTAGCAGATGCGCCAAAGGCCGTTGTAGCAGAAGAGCCAAAGAAGGAGGAGTTTGCAATAAAGGTAAAGGGTCATATTGATCTTGACGCCTTGAATAGAAAGAGCCAGCCAAAGATAAAAGAGGCTGCCCCAGAAAAGAAGGTACAGGAGATTGCAAAGCCTGTTGAAGAGAAGCCAGTTGAAAAGGTGGTTGAGAAAGTTGCCGAGAAGGTTGTTGAACAGCCTGCTCCGGAGGCTCCAAAGGCCGAGCCTGCAAGCGAGCCTGCAAAGAAAGAGGCTCAGGTACTGCTCACACAGATAGATGAGGTTGAGGCTCCAAAGCTCAAGATTATGGGTCAGATTGACCTTTCTGCAATCAACCAGTCTACACGCCCCAAGAAGAAGAGCAAGGAAGAGAAGCGCAAGGAGCGTGAAGAGAAGGACAAGCAGCGTGAGGAACAGCGTAAACAGCAGCGTGATGCACAGCGTCAGCAGGCTGGTGGCGAAGGCGGTGACAAAAAGAAGAAACGTCAGCGCATCAACAGCCAGCGTGTAGACATCAACGATGTCAAGGAGGGTGGCAACAACAGCAACGACAATAAGGACTGGAGTGCAAACCGCAACAAGAACAATAATAATCCTTCACAGGGTAGCCGCAAGGACCGCGACCGCCAGCATAAGCGTTTTGACAAGAACGATGTAAGCGAGGAGGATGTATCAAAACAGATAAAGGAGACACTCGATCGTCTCACAAACCGCGGTAAGGGTAACAAGTCTGCAAAATACCGTAAGGAGAAACGTGACCTTGTTGCCGAGCGTCAGATGCAGCAGATGAGCGAGGAGATGGAACAGAGCAAAGTGCTCAAGCTCACAGAGTTCGTAACAGCAAACGAGCTTGCAAGCATGATGAACATCTCTGTAACTCAGGTAATCGCTACATGTATGAGCATCGGTATGATGGTTTCTATCAACCAGCGTCTTGATGCAGAGACAATCAACATCGTTGCCGAAGAGTTCGGTTACACTACCGAATATGTAAGCGCAGAGGTTGCAAATGCAATTGAAGAAGATGTTGACACCGAAGAGGATTTGCTCCCACGCGCACCTATCATTACTGTGATGGGACACGTTGACCACGGTAAGACTTCACTGCTCGACTATATCCGTAAGGCGAATGTAATCGCCGGCGAGGCTGGTGGTATCACACAGCACATCGGTGCATACAATGTTAAGATGGAGAGCGGAAAGCACATCACTTTCCTTGACACCCCTGGTCACGAGGCGTTTACAGCGATGCGTGCACGTGGTGCCAAAATTACCGACATTGTTATTATCATCATCGCTGCCGACGACGACGTGATGCCACAGACAAAGGAGGCTATCAACCACGCTATGGCAGCAGGTGTACCTATAGTATTCGCAATCAACAAATGTGACAAGCCTACAGCAGACCCGAACCGCATCAAGGAGCAGCTTGCAAACCTTAACATGTTGGTTGAAGATTGGGGCGGTAAATATCAGTCACAGGAGATTTCAGCCAAGAAAGGTATGGGTGTTGAGGAACTTATGGAAAAGGTATTGCTCGAGGCAGAGCTACTCGACCTCAAGGCAAACCCCAACCGCAAGGCTACCGGTTCTGTCATTGAATCGACACTCGACAAGGGACGCGGATACGTTGCCACAGTGCTTGTACAGAATGGTACACTCAAGGTGGGTGACATCGTTGTAGCAGGTACACAGTGGGGTAAGGTCAAGGCTATCTTCAACGAGCGTAACCAGCGTATCAAGGAGATCAAGCCTGCAGAACCAGCACTTATCCTTGGTTTGAACGGTGCTCCTGCAGCGGGTGATACATTCAATGTTGTTGAAAGCGAACGCGAAGCACGTGAAATCACCGGCAAACGCGAACAGTTGCAGCGTGAACAGGGATTGCGTACACAGAAGATGCTTACACTCGACGAGGTGGGACGCCGTATCGCTCTCGGTAACTTCCAGACACTCAACATCATTGTCAAGGGTGACGTGGACGGTTCTATCGAGGCTCTCAGCGACTCACTCATCAAATTGTCAACAGAGAATATCCAGATTAATGTAATCCACAAAGCTGTTGGACAGATTTCAGAGAGTGACGTAAGCCTTGCAGCAGCATCCGATGCCATCATTGTTGGTTTCCAGGTACGTCCTTCGGTAACTGCACGCAAGATTGCTGAAAACGAGGGTGTTGACATCCGCATCTACTCTATCATCTACGATGCTATAGAAGAGGTTAAGGCTGCTATGGAGGGTATGCTTGCACCTATTGTCAAGGAGGAGATTACCGCTACAATAGAGGTGCGCGAGACATTCCACATCAGCAAGGTCGGTACAGTTGCTGGATGTATGGTACGTGAGGGTAAGGTTAAGCGCACTGACCGTGCACGTCTTATCCGCGACGGTATCGTTATCCACACAGGCTCACTTGCAGCACTCAAACGTTTCAAGGAGGATGTCAAGGAGGTTGGTACCAACTTCGAATGTGGTATCAGTCTTACATCACAGGATGACATCAAGGTTGGTGACATCATTGAGACATTCGTTGAGGTAGAGGTTAAGCAGAAGCTATAAAACCGCACGATATGAACACATTGGACATAATTCTTCTTGTTGTGGCCGTTTTAGGTATAATTTACGGTCTCAAGGTCGGATTAGTCAAGCAACTTACACTTGGAGCAGGCATCGTTGTAGGCCTGCTCCAAGCTACAATATTCTATCAACAGGCAGGATTGCGCATAGAGGAACTGACGGGATGGCACACTATGGTATGCCAGGCTCTTGGTTTTCTGGCAATTCTGATGATAGTATCCCTTGTCATTAACCTGGCAGGGTTGCTATTAAGACTACTGCTGAAAATTGTTTTTCTAGGCTGGATTGACAGAATATTGGGAGCATTTTTTTCATTGTTCGTTGCAATAGCTGTTCTTGCATTCGGTGTAAAGATCAGCAGTGGTTTCTTGCCTGACAACAAGATAACAGGAGAAACTTCACAACAGGAGTCTTTGTTATATAAAGAGGTAACAAAGATTACTTTTACAATCATCGACGAGGTGAAAAAAGAAGTGAAGGATGAAATGGAGATTGATTGATGAAGAAAAAGAACAACATATTGAAGAAACTGGCGAACAAGGCATATGAGTTCGGGTTTGTCAGCAAAATCAAAACTGAAATAATCGAGAATGGACTCAATGAGGACATCATCAGGCTTATCTCAAAGAAAAAGAACGAGCCTGAATGGTTGCTTGAGTTTCGTTTGACAGCATACCGTCATTGGCTTACACTGGAGATGCCCCAATGGGCACACTTGAACATTCCGCCAATTGACTATCAGGCGATATCCTATTACGCCGACCCCTTGAAGAAAAACAAGGAGAACAGCAACAAGGAGATTGACCCGGAGCTGATGAAGACATTCGAGAAATTGGGCATTCCACTTGAAGAGCGTCTTGCTTTGAGTGGGACGGCTGTCGATGCCGTCATGGACTCGGTTTCGGTAAAGACCACATTCAAAGAGGAACTTAAGGAGAAAGGAATAATATTCTGCTCCATGAGCGAAGCGGTACAGGAGTACCCTGATCTCGTACGCAAGTACCTCGGAAGTGTGGTAAACTATCGTGACAACTTCTTTGCAGCACTGAACACTGCTGTTTTCAGTGACGGTTCATTTGTCTATATTCCCAAAGGTGTACGTTGCCCCATGGAGCTTTCGACATACTTCAGAATAAACGCGGCAAATACAGGACAGTTTGAGCGCACACTTATAGTTGCCGACGACAACAGCTACGTATCATATCTTGAAGGATGTACCGCCCCGATGCGCGATGAGAACCAGCTTCATGCTGCAATTGTTGAGATTATCGTCAACGACAATGCCGAAGTAAAATACAGTACTGTACAGAACTGGTACCCTGGAGATGCCGAAGGAAAAGGCGGTGTATACAACTTTGTAACCAAACGTGGCGACTGCCGTGGACGCAACAGCAAACTGTCGTGGACTCAGGTTGAGACCGGATCGGCAATTACATGGAAATATCCAAGTTGTGTATTGCGCGGTGACAACTCACAAGGTGAATTCTACTCTGTGGCTCTGACAAACAACTATCAACAGGCCGATACAGGAACAAAGATGATACACCTTGGAAAGAACACAAAGAGTACAATCATAAGCAAGGGTATATCAGCCGGAAAGAGCCAGAACTCATACCGTGGACTTGTAAGGGTAAGCAAGAATGCTGACGGGGCACGCAACTATAGCCAGTGTGACTCTTTGTTGCTCGGCAATGAATGCGGCGCACACACATTCCCATACATGGACATTCACAACAACAGTGCCGTCATTGAACACGAGGCTACGACTTCAAAGATTTCCGAGGAACAGTTGTTCTATTGTAACCAGCGAGGCATTGGCACAGAAGAGGCTATCGGCCTTATCGTGAACGGATATGCCAAGGAGGTGCTGAACAAACTGCCTATGGAATTTGCCATTGAGGCACAGAAATTGTTGAGCGTATCGCTCGAAGGTGCAGTAGGATGATAAAAGATTGAAGAAATGGAAAATTTACTTGAAATAAAGAACCTTCATGCCACAATTGACGGCAAGGAGATATTGAAAGGAATAAACCTCACTGTAAAGGCTGGAGAGGTACATGCCATCATGGGCCCTAACGGATCGGGAAAAAGTACATTGAGCAATGTGCTTGTAGGCCACCCGGCATATACAGTGACCGAAGGTGAGGTTATATATAAAGGTAAGAACCTTCTTGAGCTTGCTCCTGAAGACCGTAGCCACGAAGGCTTGTTCCTGTCGTTCCAGTATCCTGTGGAAATTCCAGGTGTGAGCATAACAAACTTCATGCGTGCCGCAATAAATGCCAAGCGTGAATATCTGGGAGAGGAACCTATGAATGCAACAGAGTTCCTGAAGATGATGCGCGAGAAGAGAGCTATGGTAAACCTCGACAGCAAACTGGCAAACCGTTCTGTCAATGAGGGCTTCAGCGGTGGTGAGAAAAAACGCAACGAGATATTCCAGATGGCAATGCTTGAACCTACATTGAGTATTCTTGACGAGACCGATTCAGGTCTTGACATTGATGCTCTTCGCATTGTTGCCGAAGGTGTGAACAAATTAAAGCGCGATGACACATCAAGCATTGTTATCACACACTACCAGAGATTGCTTGACTACATAAAACCGGATATTGTACACATACTGTACAACGGAAAGATTGTCAAGACAGCCGGCCCTGAGCTTGTAATGGAGCTTGAGGAACGTGGATACGACTGGATAAAAAACGAGAATTAAGATGGAGTGCGGACAGGAATACATAGAACTGTTCGAACAGAACAGAGGACTCATTGAAGAACCATGCGCCAAAAAGCTCAACGATGAACGCGAAAAGGCCTTCATCCGTTTCAAGGCTACAGGGTTCCCTGGAATGAAGGAGGAGAACTGGCTACATACAAATGTGGTAAAGAAGTTTGCAACCGACTATGGCATGGACCTAGGACGCAAGGCACGCACCAATGAGATAAAAGGCAGTTTTAATTGCGATGTACCTAACCTGAAGACATTCAGAGGCTATTTTGTCAATGATTCTTTCAAGATATCAGACAATGGTAACAAGGAGTTACCACAGGGTGTCTTTATAGGTAACATAAACAGCATTGCAGAGAGCAAACCGGAACTCCTTGAGAAATATTACAATGTACTTGCAGGTAATGGCGACAGCATAGTTCAGTTCAACACGTCATTCGTACAGGACGGAATGATTCTCTACATTCCAAAAAACACTGTAATTGAAGAGACAATACAGATTGTTGCATCATTGCAGACCAATGTAGACATTCTCACCAACCGCAGAATTCTTGTGATAATGGAAGAGAACAGTCAGGCAAGCCTCCTGCTGTGCGACCATTCATCAACAAAAAAGAGGTCATTGTCAACAGCTGTGACAGAGATTTTCATTGGACGCGGCGCATCACTCGACCTGTACGAACTTGAAGAGACAACCGACAGCAATACACGCCTGGGAAATCTTTTTGTAAAGCAGGAGCACGACAGCCGTTTCAACCACTGCAACATCACCCTCACCAATGGATTTACACGCAACTATGTTGAGGTATCACTTGAGGGTGAAGGTGCCGAAACAAGTGTAAACGGATTGGCTATCGGAGACAAGAAACAGCACATAGACAACCGCACACTTGTTGACCACAAGAAAGGACACTGTACAAGCAACGAATTATACAAGTACATTCTTGATGAGGAATCTAAAGGTGTATTCGCCGGCAAGATGCTTATACGCACTGATGCACAGCAGACCGTGTCGCAACAGACAAACCGCAACCTTTGCCTTACAAGCTGTGCGCAGATGTATGCACAGCCACAACTCGAGATATACGCCGACGATGTGAAGTGTAGCCATGGTTCAACTGTTGGACAACTTGACGAGAATGCCCTCTTCTACATGCAACAGCGAGGAATACCTGCCGACGAGGCACGTCACCTGCTTATGTATGCATTTGCCGGTGAGGTCATCGCCAATATCAAACTTGAAGCACTGCGTGAACGCCTGCACATCCTTGTCGAGAAGAGATTCCGCGGTGAATTGAACCACTGCAAAGGATGCAGCCTCTGCAAATGAGAAAAAGGAGACAGATATGCTGAATATTGATGATATACGCAAGGAGTTCCCGATACTCGACAGTCTGGTATACGGCAAACCGCTTGTATATCTTGACAATGCGGCAACGACACAAAAACCGAAATGTGTCATTGATGCGATAAGCAATGTATATGCTACGATGAATGCCAATGTTCACCGTGGCATACACCATTTGTCACAGGTTGCCACCATTGCAATGGAGGAGAGCCGCGAAACAGTAAAGAATTTCATTGGAGCAGAACATGCCCACGAGATAATATTCACACGCGGAACAACCGAAAGTATTAACCTTGTGGCATCGTCATTCGGTGGGACATTCCTTAAGGCCGGTGATGAGATTATAATATCAACGATGGAGCACCACAGCAACATCGTGCCATGGCAACTCCTGCGTGAGCGTATAGGTATAGAACTACGAATTATACCATTGACAGGCAACTGCAAGCTTGATATTGAAGCATACAAAAGGCTATTCAATGAGCGTACACGCCTTGTCAGTGTTGCACATGTATCAAACGTTCTTGGAGTTACAAATCCAATAAAGGAAATTATCGACATAGCCCACAGCCATGACGTTCCTGTACTCATTGATGGTGCACAGAGCATTCCACATACAAAAATTGATGTAAAGGTACTCGATGCTGATTTCTTTGTATTCAGCGGACATAAAATGTATGCTCCTACAGGCATAGGTGTACTTTACGGAAAAGAGAAATGGCTCAATGCCATGCAACCATACCATGGCGGCGGAGAGATGATAAAGAGCGTACGCTTTGAGAAGACAACATTCAACGAATTGCCTTACAAGTTTGAGGCCGGTACACCAGACTACACAGGAATCATTGCGCTTGGAAAAGCGCTTGAATGGGTCAATACGTTGGGGATAGAGAATATTGCCGCACACGAGCATGAACTCACACAATACACCGTAGAGCAACTAAGAAATATTCCCGGTATACGTATCTTCGGAGAACCGGACGGAGCTGCTGTATCATTCCTTATCGGCGACATACACCCTGCTGACATTGGTACAATCCTTGATCGTCTCGGAATTGCCGTACGTACCGGACACCATTGTGCCCAACCACTTATAGACCATTTGGGAATCCCCGGTACTGTTCGCGCATCATTCGCTGTCTACAACACTAAAGAAGAGGTAGATACATTGATAAAAGGCATCGAAAGAGCCGTAAAAATGTTCTCATAATGCTCAAGCCATACCAAAGAGAAGGGATTATTGAAGCCGGTTGCGACGAAGCCGGTCGCGGTTGCCTTGCTGGTGACGTATATGCAGCTGCTGTAATACTACCACCCGATTTCAAGAACGATTTGCTCAACGATTCTAAACAGTTGACCGAGGCACAGCGCTACCAATTACGTGAGGTAATCGAGCGCGAAGCGATAGCATGGGGTGTAGGTATTGTAACAGCCGAGGAGATAGACAAGATAAATATTCTGCGTGCATCAATACTTGCCATGCACCGCGCTGTAGACGCACTTAAAGTACGCCCTGAACACCTACTCATTGACGGAAACAAATTCAACCCATACCCCGGTATTACACACAACACTGTAGTAAAAGGAGATGCCACATACATGAGCATTGCTGCTGCATCAATACTTGCAAAGACATACCGTGACGATTACATGATGCGCATAGCCGAAGAGTACCCCATGTATGACTGGCAGAATAACAAGGGTTACCCAACCGCCAAGCATCGTGCTGCCATAAGAGAACACGGCACCACCCCTTACCACCGTATGACATTCAATCTTTTAGGTGAAGAGCCGTCACAACTGGAACTGAAATTTGAATAAAAACGGAGATTGTAATTATTTTTATCACTATATTCGCAAAGAATAACTAATTAAACTTTAAGAATATGTTCTGTAAACATTGTGGAAATGAGGTAAATGACAATGCTGTCGTTTGTGTAAAATGCGGTTGCTCACTCAAGGACGAACCTGCAGGTATAAACAACAACACAAAAGAGTGGTTGGTTGTTTTGCTACTATGTCTATTTTTGGGTACTTTGGGAGTACATCGTTTCTATGTAGGCAAAACAGGTACCGGAATCGCACAATTACTCACATGTGGAGGATGTGGTATTTGGGCATTGATTGATTTTATCATGATTCTTGTCGGAACATTTACTGATGCACAAGGCCGCCCTATTACCAATAATTAAACTTGTTATATACATTTCTATCCCCATCGCCCTATGGGTTATTCCATATGAACATATAATGTTAGGAGAAAGTATATGTCTAATAAAACGGTTTTTAGGTTTTGAGTGTTGGGGGTGCGGCTTTACACGTGCTACATATCTTATACTTCATGGTGATTTAAGCAGTGCATGGGAATATAACCATTTAATAATTATTACTATACCATTACTAACAATTTTATGGTTGCATGGTATAATTCACCAAATAAGAATCTTAATTAAAATAAAAAGAGAAAGGCTATCAAAAAGATAGCCTTTCTGTATATTCCTTACATCACTATTATTTATACAAATGGAATATTCTCTCCATCATCTGCCATTTATCATTTGATGATGCACCTTGTGCAGCTACCTGGAATTCCGACATATAATCTTCCCATTCCTGCTGGCGTGGTAATGTAGAAAGGCGTGCCATAGCCTCATCCCAATTGAAATCGACAGGAACCTCTACAATCATAAAGAGACGTGTTCCAAGAAGATATATCTCCATTTCAAGAATACCGACCTCTCTGATACCGTCAATAATCTCGCTCCATGCTTCACCTTCGCTATGACGGCGACGGTATTCTGCAATCAGTTCAGGGTTATCCTTAAGGTCAAGTGTCTGACAAAAACGCTTGACAGGACCGTTGTACTGTTGCACTATGTAACCTTCTGTTTTCAGTTCCATCTTGAATATAAAATTTATGAATTACTTGTTATACAGCAACCAAGCCTTCTGGAAATCACTGTTACGAGGATGAGCAGCCTTGAACTGCGCACGGCTTGCAGCAGCCTCTTCTTTTGTGTCGAATGATGCACAAATGACACGATACATACCAGTCTCAGGGTTCTGTACCACGATAGCTGAATATCCTTCACCAACAAGCGAATTTCTCAATTTGTCGGCATTCTCCTTTGTTGAATAACTGCCACACACTACGCTGAAAGCCTTCAATGCACCTTCATTACCCGAAGCAAGGACAACCTTTTCGGTACGATAGGCAGTATCTTCAGCCATATCCTTAACTGTTGACGATGCTACAGGAGCAATCTCTACAGCATCACTCTGCTGTCCCTGTCCTTCAGCAATACGAGCCTCCTCATATGCATCCTTGTACATACTGTCCTTTGTTGACTTACATGATGACACGGCAAAAACAGAAGTGATTGCCAAAGCAATAACAAATATCTTTTTCATAAATAAAATTTTAATTCACACATATTAATTAATATCGTGCGAAAATAATAAGAATGTACCATATAATCAAAAAATGGATGCCCTTTTACACTAATTTCACAATTCAGTATGTTTATAGAAGCCGAATGGGTTACATTATAAATAAAATACTTACTTTTGTAAAAACATAAACACACACCAATGAAGAATATATTTTTATTTTTTTCCTTGACTATCATATTGATATCGTGCACAACAGTCAAGCAACCGACAAAGTATCAGGCAGACATTCCTGTAGATTATGATGAGTACTTTACCGGAAATACAATGCGTTTTGATTTTCACCATGCAGGTGACAGCAAGAATGAAAGCTACTATTTCGACAAGGTCATACGCGAAGGAGTATGGGCGGGGTCACATGTTTCACTTATCAACCCTTTTGACTACGGCGAACAGATGTTCCGCATTATTGACTGTGCTTCTGGAAATGTAATATACAAGAACAACTACTGTACACTGTTCAATGAATGGCAAACAACCCCGGAAGCAACTGTAACAAACCGTTCATTCCCGGAAAGCGTGATATTCCCGGAACCTAAAGATAATTTTACCATTGAGTTCTATGCCCGGAACAAAGTCACAAAGGAGTGGGAAAAGAAATACAGACAGGATATAAATGTCAAAAGCTACGACATTATTCCCGGCAATATGCATCATGAATGCCTTGACATACATATTGGCGGAGAAATTGCCCACAGCCTTGACATCGTGCTATTACCCGACGGATTCACTGCCGCAGAAAGAGATAAATTCATTGATGCATGCTACATGTGGAGCGATGCGTTGTTCAAATATGCTCCATTCAGCGAAAACAGACATCGCATAAACATACGTGCAGTTTGGGCACCGTCAAAAGAAAAAGGTATAGACAAGCCCGGTGTAGGCAAATGGGTTGACAACCTGCTTGATACACATTTTTATACATTTGACAGCGAACGTTATCAGATGACCGAAGAGTTCCAGAAAGTACGTGACATTGCATCGTGCGCACCATACGAAAGCATATTCATACTAACCAACACCGACAAATATGGTGGTGGAGGAATATATAATTTCTACGGACTCGGCTCAGCCGGCAATACAGGACGTACTGGCGAGGTCTATGTGCATGAATTCGGCCACTCTCTCATGGGACTTGGTGACGAATATATTGAATTGGGAAATACAGTAAGCGCACTCTACCCCGAAGGTAAAGAACCATGGGAAGCAAACCTGACACGCTTTGTCAAGTTTGAAGGCAAGTGGGAAAAGAGAATTGCCGAAGAGACACCTGTTCCAACACCAATCGTTCCAGGCTCGACAGAAAAAGATTGGGTAATAGGTGCATACGAAGGAGGAGGTTACCTGGAGAAAGGCATTTATCGCGGATGGCCGGAATGTATGATGAAAGCTCTTACAGACTTCTGCCCCATTTGCCAAGAGGCAATAAGCAAATATCTCGACTATATATGCCAATAAATCTAATATGAGACATTCATTTCATGAATGTCTCATATTAGATTTATCAAGTAAACGGATTAAATATTTTCAAGAAATCCCTCAATATGTTCGGAGATCATTACATGCCACGACCATTATTTGTTTTCCTTGCAAAAATAGTTTTTTTTCACAAAGATGAACAAACTACAACAAAATTCTTTACAGACAAACCGCGAAAAGCGCCATTTACCTATCGAAATAGGTAACAACAGTCTTTCGTCCCGAAATGTCGGTAAAGAGTGAAGGACGGCCATTTTCGTCGACCTCCCATTTGCCGGTATTCATCGTTCCATCTTTTATTTCACCGGTTCCATTAGGAAGATACTGACTAGTTGTACCAAGGAAACCAAAAGCTGCGAGCTGATATGCTGCATAATATGGTGCACCATTGGGAACAAGTTCCTCTTCTACACCCCAAAAACCGAAATATCCCGAGAAGTCAAAATTCGTATTGTTCTTTTTGTAAGAATATCGGCACACATCGCCTTTGTCAACCATTACAGTGTCGGCATAGTTGTCCAACATTCTGTAACCGGTAACATTGCCGTCTCTGTCTCTTTGGAATTCATATCTGCGTCCTCCGTCGGAATATGCAGTAACAAGAGTCATACCGGAATATTCGAAATCAAGCGATGAATGCTTGCTCAAAAGACCTTTCTTCACATCAAATATTCCTTCGTCGGTACCTTCACGTGTTACATTCCACGCCGGATATTCCGGGTATTCAAACGATACTGAATATTTTACATCCAAAGCATTGTCAAGATAATAATATTGGACCGTAGAATTCCTGTTACATCTGTAAAAACGCTTTACGCCACCCGAAGACTGTTCGATATGGTAGACTATCTTTGAATCAATCCCTTTAATTCTATTTTTGGCATCATACTGGAAATTATGCTCCCAAGAATATTCTCGACCGGCATATTGGCTTGTAGTCTTTACGGATTTCACAATATGTACACCCTCTTTTGGAAGATAGGGAGAATCGGCATCGTCAGCATCATAACCGTAATACTCACCACACGCGACAAATAGTACAGACATAAGCAACAGCAAGAACCTTGTTTTTTTCATATAGCAGATTTCAGTTGTTTTTTGTTTTGATACGCGAATATAGTTCATTCGTTCCACATACAGAAAACCTTTTTTGATTTATTAAACATTTTTCATTCAATACCGATATCCACCCAACAGCTATGTTTGTTTCATTACAAAACATTCAATCATGACATTCATAGATTATTACAAGGTTCTTGGTGTTGAAAAAAGCGCCACACAGGAGGAAATTAGAAAAGCCTACAGGCGAGAAGCAAAGAAATATCACCCCGACATCAACAAGGATGACCCTCAAGCAAAAGAGAGGTTTCAGGAGATAAACGAAGCCAATGAAGTTCTTGGTGACCCCGAAAAAAGGAAGAAATACGATGAGTACGGAGAAAACTGGAGACACGCTGACGAGTTCGAGGCACAGCGTCGCCAATACGGCAACAGAGAAAACAGCAGTTACAACTTTGGAGGTTTCGGTGGCTATGCTGACTTCAGCGGAAAAGAGGAAAACTCGAGCGGTTTCAGTGACTTTTTCGAACAACTGTTCGGGAGTGGGTTTGGACAGCAACATCAAAGAGGTAAAGATATCCGGGCTACATTGTCATTGACACTACAGGAAGCTACAACAGAGCATAAAAAGACATTCAGCATCAACAATGAGAAAATACGTATTACAGTCCCAGCCGGAATAAGCGACGGGCAGACAATAAAGCTCAAAGGACGCGGAGCTACGGCTGGAGGAAGTCGTGGTGACCTTTATATAACATTCCACATTGAACCCGACACACGTTTCACGCGTAATGGCAACGACCTGTTGACCACCGTAAAAGTAGACCTTTATACGCTGCTATTGGGTGGAGAGATTATAATTCCGACGCTGACAGGCAATGCAAAGATCAATATCAAAGCCGGGACACAGCCCGACAGCAAACTGCGCTTGCGTGGAAAAGGAATGCCGGCATACAAAGAACCTGAAATTACAGGAGACCTTATAATAACACTCAAGACAGTACTGCCCGTCTTGGACGAAAAACAGAAAGAAGAGCTGAGAAATATTATCATGAGAAAGTAAAAGCTAATTTCTCATGACAACATACAGGTTAAGATACCCGGCAAAGAGGAGCCACAAAAGGTAAGGGATATTCATTATCGCCGCCCACTTGTTCTGTGTATAACATGCTGCTACATACAACACAACAAACATGAAGAGAACCACAAGCACCGCAAACCCAAGCACAGGTGACTGCATATAGAAAAAGCTGAAACTCCAGCCAAGATTAAGGGCCAGCTGCACAAAAAACAGAAGTATCAAAGACCAAGAATACACGCTGTGCATGCTCCATACAATCCCGGCAGAAATTCCCATAAGCAGATAAAGCACACTCCACACTATGGCAAAAACATTTCCCGGAGGTGTAAGCGCCGATTTTATCAGCGTCGGGTACCATGTTATCATTGACTCCCGTTGCAGAAGCATAGAGAGATATCCCACCAGAAACGATATAAGGACAAACTGCAGAATTGGAACAAATGCTTTCATTATTATAAATTATAAGAGTGACCGCTGAATTGCAGTCACTCTTATAACGTATTCATGAAATTTATGTTCAACAAATAGTGCCCTGACACTCACGCCTTTATTATTTGCCATGCTTCTGAAAATATCATCACAATTGCTGTTATGCCGTACACAAGTTTTATTCCGGTTGTTAGCATAAAGGCAAGGAACGTCATACCGGCTACCTCAAAAGCCTTCTCTTTAGGCGTCTTGACATAGAGTTCACCAATCAAAGCTCCAAGGAAGGGGCCAAGGATAACCCCAACCGGACCAAGGAACAGACCAACCACAAGGCCTATTGTCGCACCCCACGTTCCGGCTTTTGAGCCACCAGACTTCTTGGCAAACCAAACCGGTGCCACATAATCGAGAACAGTCAAAGCCAAGGCAAAGAGACCCATTACAACGAGTTGCAGAACACTCACCTCATTACCATCACATAGCAACAGTATAAGAATTGCCACATAGCTTATAGGCGTTCCCGGCAGTACAGGCAGCACCGCACCCAAAAGACCGATAAAGGCAAGTATCAAAGAAAATATAATATATACGTACTCCATAAAGCCTTATTATTTGTGTATTTCAGGCATTTTCGCCATCATCGGTCTTTTTCTTGACAACATTGTTCATTTCCGAACTTGAATAGTACGGCACCTTTCCCGACGGAACATATTTGCTTGAAGAAGAGAGATGCGTATCCTGATCATCAAAAAAGATATGTGCACCGAACGCCTTTAACAATTCGTCCTTGCGCAATCCACCAAGGAAGTATGCCTCATCGACATATACACCCCACTTGCGCAGAGTCTTTATCACGCGAAAGTGCGAAGGCAAGCTACGCGATGTCACAATTGCCAGACGCAACGGAGAGAGTTCTATTGATGTAGGCAACGACTCCTGTATCGAGGAGAGTTTCTTAAGTAGATTGGCAAAAGGTCCCTCCTTCAAAGGAATGTCGGCATTCTCCTTCTCATACTTATAAAAAGCATCAAAACCTTCCTTCTTGAAACGGCATTCCGACTCGTCGGAGAATATCACGGCGTCAGCATCGAAAGCAATTTTCACACGACTCTCCTCGGGATTGAAATCGGTTGGAGGCGCATAGATCAGTGCCGATGCACAGATGCCAGAGTCCATGACACGCTGAACATCGCCTTCATCCTTTGAGAGGAAGAGGTCTATTGAGAATGCCTTGAGATATTTTGACAGCGACTCTCCACCCGACAACGCAACACGAGTAATGTCAAGACCGTACATATCGAGTGACTTTAGCATACGCATACCCGTTTCAGGGCTGTTTCGCGACATTACAACAACCTCCACAATAGGACGGTTAGCCTGTTTGTTGAGTTCAAGAAGACTCTTTACAAGATAAAAGGCAGTTCCGCGTTCAAGAGGTTCATCCTCGTGCTCCTCCTGATATTGGCGGTACTTTGCCACACCATATTTTTCAAATATTTCATTTTCTGCCTCAAGGTCAAAGAGAGCGCGTGAAGAGACACCAATGACCAATCGGCCGTCAAGATTTTCCATAACAGTTATTTTTCACATTGTTAATATCGCAAAATTAGCTCATTTACCCTCAATAGACAACAAGAAACTATTTTAATTTTAATTAAAAATGTTGGCACAAAAGCATTATCTTCGCGAAATATTATCAAAGAGACCATTTTTTAAGATGATAAAGGACATTGTATTCGATTTTGGCGGTGTATTGACACTGCTCGACACAAACGAAGCATTAAACCGTTTCAAAGCCCTTGGAGTAGAGAAACCTGAAGATTTCATAAACCCCTATTGTCAACACGGGCCATTTTTCAAGGTTGAAAACGGTGATATAACTGCAGAACAGTTCTGCAAAGAACTTGAAGAGATATGTCACAGAAGCATAAACTTTGAGGACGCGAAACATGCATGGTGCGGATTTCTTGCAAGCGTGCATGAGGATTTCCTTGAATACCTGCAGCAGTTGCGTACACGTTACAGGCTGTCGGTTTTGAGCAACACCAACCCATTCATACAGAGCTGGGCGCTCACACCCGATTTTACAAGCAAGGGAAAATCCCTTGAAGACTATTTTGACATGCTGTTTTTCAGCTACCGCATGCGAGCATCAAAACCAGGCGAGGAGATATACCGCAAGATGCTTCTCGAAGGCAATATGAAAGCCGAAGAGACACTCTTCATAGATGATAGCGAAAAGAACATAGAGACGGCACGCAGGCTTGGCATAAACACACTCAAAGTGAATAACGGAGAAGACTGGCGACCAATACTTGACAAGATATTGTTGACCGACAGATAAAGATTCCATAAACATCTTTTTACATTATTTATAACACAAAGCAAATAATTATAAGTAAATTTGCAACAGTTCTGCATAAAACACGACAAAGCGCATTTTTATACAGGACAGGAGTAAAAAAACTAAAAAACAAGATATGAAAAGAAGCATAGCAATTATGGCAACTATGGCAATTACAGGCATAGCAATGAGCGATAGCGCGCAGGTGCAGGCACAAGAGGCCGACATCATTGGCAAGTCAACAATAAAGATTGAAGGCGGACTGATGACCCCCGAAGCTCTGTGGGCAATGGGACGTATTGGTGATGCCGTAGTATCACCTGATACTAAAAACATTGTTTATGGTGTAAGCTACTACAGTGTAGAGCAGAACAAGAGTCACCACACACTTGACATCATGGATGCAAAAGGCAATAACCTCACCAAGCTCACCACAACAGCATCCAATGAAACCTCTCCCGCATGGATAAAGAACGGCAAGAAGATTGCGTTCCTCTCCAATGCAAGCGGAAGCAGCCAGGTGTGGGAGATGAACCCCGACGGCACAGAACGCCACCAGCTCACCAACGACAACAGTGACATAGAAGGATTTCTCTTTTCACCAGATGAAACAAAGGTTATCCTCATAAAGCGCATAAAGATAAAGCCAACAACAGCCGACATACACCCCGACCTTCCATTGGCAAAAGGATTTGTTGTTGATGAACTGATGTACAAGCACTGGGACGAATGGATTACCGATGCGCCACATCCTTTTATTGCCGACTTTGACGGAAACAGCATAAACGAAGGCACAGACATGCTTGAGGGCACAACCTATGATTGCCCCAACCGTCCATGGGGAGGAACAGAGCAACTTTCATGGAGCAATGACTCAAAGAAGATTGCATACGCATGCATAAAGAAAACCGGCAGGGAATATACAGTAAGCACCGATACAGACATTTACCTTTATGACACTGTAAGCGGCGAGACAACCAACCTCTGCAAACTTGATGCTGAACGTTCCAACTACGGTTACGACACAGCACCACAGTTCTCACCCGATGGCAAAAGCATCGCATGGTTGAGCATGAAGCGCGACGGATATGAGAGCGACCAGAACCGCCTTTGCGTAATGGACCTTGCTACCGGCATGCAGAACTACATTACAGGAATGCCCGATGAAAATGGATACACCGCTTTTGACAGCAATGTAGATGGATTCTGCTGGGCACCCGACAGCAAGAGCCTCTATTTCACCGGTACATGGCACGGTGCTACACAGGTATACAACATCACCCTCAAAGGAAAACTGACACAGATGACCGAAGGTGACTATGATTACCAGAGCGTAGCTATGATAGGCAAGGACCTTTTATTGAAAAGAGTGTCAATGAGTGCACCGGCAGACCTCTATACCATGAAGGCAAAGGCTGGCGCTGAAGTGAAGCAGATAACAAACGAAAACAAACATATATTTGACCAGATAGCCATTGGCAAGGTTGAAGCACGCTGGTGCAAGACTGTTGACGGCAAAGACCTCCATTCATGGGTAGCTTACCCACCTCATTTTGACCCAGCAAAGAAATACCCTACCCTTCTTTTCTGTGAAGGTGGCCCACAAACACCGGTAAGCCAGTTCTGGAGCTATCGTTGGAACCTGCAGATAATGGCTGCCAACGGATATATCGTCATAGCACCCAACCGCAGAGGATTGTCAGGATTCGGCCTTGCATGGAACGAAGAAATCAGTACCAACTACGGCGGCAACTGCATGAACGACCTGCTGACAGCAATCGACGACATAGCTACAGAACCATACGTAGACAAAGAACGTCTTGGCTGTGTTGGTGCAAGCTTTGGCGGATATTCTGCGATGTGGCTTGCCGGACACCATGAGAAACGTTTCAAGGCATTCATTGCCCACGACGGATTCTTCAACATGGAACAGCAGTACTACGAAACAGAAGAGAGCTGGTTCACAAACTGGGACCTCGGTGGTGCACCATATGAGGACAAAGAAGAGGTAAAGCGTTCATATGCCAACTCACCTCACAAGTTCGTTGACAAATGGGACACACCAATACTACTTATCCATGGCGACCGCGACTACCGCATATTGTCATCACAGTCAATGGCAGCATTCAACGCAGCACGCCTGAGAGGTGTTCCAGCACAGCTGCTTTTGTTCCCCGATGAGAACCACTGGGTACTCAAACCACAGAACGGAATATTGTGGCAGCGCACATTCTTCGGCTGGCTCGACAAATGGCTGAAATAATAGAAAGAAAATAATAACATACAATACTATGACAACAACACAAAAAATCCAGAAAAGACTAAATGACTCCAAGGCGGCACGCTGGAGCGCACTCATCATCGTATCTTTCACAATGATGATGGCATATTTCTTTACAGACGTGATGGGACCTCTTGAAGCCCCCCTCACCACAAAAGGCAAACTTGTATATTTTGAGGATGGCACATACCTTGCAGCCGACTCTTTAATGAAGATAAGCTTAAGCAAGATTGAAAGCGAAGAGGAGATTGTTGCCGGAAACACCTACAACACCATGAGTATTGATGAAGACGGCAATATGGGAAACAAAGAGATGACCGTGTCATCAACAATCAACGGCCTCGGCTGGTCAAGCAGTAACTATGGCGTATTTTCAGGAGCATACGGATACATAAACGTATTCCTGTTGATGCTATTCTTTGGAGGACTCATCCTTGACAAGATGGGGGTACGCTTTACCGGTTTGATGAGTACCGGACTGATGTTCCTGGGTGCAGCCATCAAATGGTATGCTGTTGACAACGGATTTACAGGCGAAATTTTCGGTCTCCCCATGCAGGTAGCCATAGCATGCCTAGGCTTTGCCATTTATGGTATGGGAGCTGAGATTGCCGGTATCACAGTAACCAAAGTCATTGCAAAATGGTTTACAGGCCATGAGATGGCACTAGCAATGGGCTTGCAGGTAGCTCTAGCACGTGTGGGTACAGCATGTGCATTGTTCTTCGCATTGCCGATAGCACAAAGCGCAGGAGCTGTGTCGGCGCCGGTAATGTTTGGAGCATCAGCATTGTGCATTGGCTTGCTCTCATACATTGTCTACTGCGTGATGGACAAGAAACTCGACAAGTCGTCAGAAGGCATTGCCGTACAGGAAGAGAGCGAAGAACAGTTCAAGCTGAGCGACCTCAAAGTGATATTCTGCAACCAGGGATTCTGGCTCATCACACTATTGTGCCTCATATTCTACGCAGCAGTATTCCCATTCTTGAAGTTCGCAACCAACCTCATGATCATAAAGTACGGAGTAAGCCCCGACCTCGCCGGCATGATTCCGGGCCTGTTGCCTTTTGGTACAATGCTGCTGACACCACTGTTCGGTTCATTGTACGACAAGATGGGCAAAGGCGCAACACTCATGATTATCGGTTCAGTATTGCTTACAATAGTACATATACTCTTTGCAATGCCATTGCTCAACGTATGGTGGTTCGCTGTAATAATCATGATACTCTTGGGTATCGCCTTCTCACTCGTACCATCGGCAATGTGGCCATCAGTACCTAAAATCATTCCATTGAAGCAGCTTGGTTCAGCATATGCAATAATATTCTACATACAGAACATAGGCCTCTCAATGGTACCTGTACTCATTGGTAACGTAATAGCAGCAAACACAGCCAACGGCACAACAAACTACACTGCCCCAATGTCAATATTCGCACTCTTTGGTGTTATTGCAGTAGTAATTGCAACTCTCCTGAAGATTGTCGACAAGAGAAAAGGCTACGGACTCGAGAAAAAGAATATGGAGTAAAACCGACTAAAAACCGGTATTAAAGACTTAGGGCGTCACTTTATGTGATGCCCTAAGTCTTTAATACCTTATTGAATAGTTACTGGGAAAAAGATTACGACCTATTTAACCGAGACCTTTGGGATATCGCTCCAAAGAGTTGTATAATGTGGCGATTGATTTTCACTCGATGTTTTTATCTGCCCACTACCCTGCACTGCCAATTTTATAGTACTCTTGCCGAATTTACTGTTTACACAATCGAGTACAGATGTTATTTTACGTTCTCTATCTGCTGCTTCAGCATCTTCAAAAAGCGAGTGCATAACATTTTGAGTTGGCATTATATTGGTTGCAATAACACCGGCTTTCTTGTAGCCATAATTCTCTCTGAAAAAGTTTTTTGCGGCATTCACTGCTTGTGCAACAATCGTTCTTTGGTCATTTGTTGGGGTAAGGAACGATACTAAAGTGTTTGAATATATTTGTGGTTGCGTCTCCTTGAAACGGTTGGTATAAGCAAATACGCTCATTTCGCCAGCCACGGAGTTTTGCTTTCTCAACTTTTCGGCCATAGAAGAAGCAAAATTTGCAATTTGTTCCTGCAAATCCTCTACATCATAAATCTCAAAGGAGAAGGAACGGGAAACACATATTGATTGCTTTGCCTCAAAACCGTCCTCAAATTCAATACACGGAGTACCTTGCAATTCCTTCCAGGTTCTGACACCTGTTACCCCAAACATTCTTCTTATTGCCTCCTCATTAAGTTGAGTGTAGTCAAAAGCTGTGTTTATGCCCATTGATTTGAGCTTTAGTGCCGATCTACGTCCTATGCCCCAGACGTCTTCTATTAGGAACTTACGTAGTACCTTTTCTATGTCTTGTGGGCGGTGCATATAACATCCTCCCTTTAGCTTGGGATATTGCTTGCATAGTTTTGAGGCTATCTTTGCGAGTGTCTTTGTTGGTGCAATACCTACAGAGACAGGTATTGACGTAAGTTTCCAACACTGCTTAGATATCTCCTTGGCGTACTGGTCGAAATCAATATTGTTTATTCCACGAAGATCAAGGAAAGCCTCATCTATTGAATACACCTCGATAGAAGGTGCATACTCTTGCAACACCCAGCGAACTCTCTGCGACATATCACCATATAGAGACATATTTCCCGAGAATACCGCAACATCGTGCTTCTCTACAATACCTCGTATTTTGAAGTAAGGGTCACCCATCTTTATACCCAAAGCCTTAGCTTCATTGCTTCTTGCAATAGCACATCCATCATTGCTTGATAGAACAATGACAGGCTTACCCTGCAAGTCGGGACGGAAGACACGCTCACAGGAGACAAAGAAATTATTGCAATCGGCAAGGGCAAACATCGCTACATTTTCTTTATAACCCAGGTAACAACGCCCCAAATCATAAAGTTGTTCTCCGGAGTAATCTCGATAGGTTTATAAGCTGTGTTATTCTCATTAGCCGGCATCAAACGTAGACTTTTCTCACCAATCTCAACACGTTTTACAGTATATTCACCATCGATGTAGCATACAGCCTTACAGTTATTGTAAGGATCTACAGCACGGTCAACGATGATAATATCTCCCTCATCCAACGCTGCATCTACCATCGACACGCCGCTAACACGAAAGAAAAATGTAGAAGCCTTGTGCTTTACAAGTAGCTGTATCAAATCCAACTTCTCACGAACATCCTCTGATGGAGAAGGAAATCCAGCCTTTACATCTCCCATCAACTGTACGTCAATAGAAACACTTTCATCTATACTATGTGGTTCGAACTTTTCCATAACAGTAGCAAAGATAAGGAAAAAACAATTCCCTGCAACCGTAGAGGCTAAAGGCTATGAGAATTACTGAAAAACCACCTTTATTAGTAATAAAAAAAGAGTGATGCATTTCGTACATCACTCTTATCATGTAAGCAAGTTGCTCTGAATTATTCAGCCTCTGCTACTACTGTGTAAGAAATCTTAACAGCAACTTCCTTGTGAAGTCTTACTGTAGCGGTATAAGTACCAACTTCCTTAGCTGCATCAACAACGATAATCTTGCGGTCGATTTCGAAACCGAGCTTTGCAAGTTCCTCTGCAATCTGAATTGCACCTACTGAACCGTAGATAGCACCTGCAGCGCTTACCTTTGTTGCAATTGTCAAAGATACGCCTTCCAACTTAGCAGCAAGAGCTTCAGCGTCAGCCTTAATCTTAGCCAACTTGTGAGCGCGCTGGCGCAAGTTCTCAGCAAGTACCTTCTTTGCAGACTCTGTAGCGATAACAGCCTTGCCTGTAGGGATCAAATAATTACGGCCATAACCGTCCTTTACCTTAACGATATCGTCCTTGTAACCCAAATTGATTACATCTTCTTTCAAAATAAGTTCCATAATTATTCCCTCCTATTATTTCATCATGTCAGTAACAAAAGGCAGCAAAGCCAAGTGACGTGCACGCTTAACAGCCTGAGCGATACGGCGCTGGAACTTCAATGAAGTACCTGTGATGCGACGTGGCAACAACTTACCCTGCTCGTTCAAGAACTTCTTCAAGAATTCGGGATCCTTGTAATCGATATACTTGATACCGTTCTTCTTGAAACGGCAATACTTTTTCTTCTTGACATCAACTGTTGGAGGTGTCAAATATCTGATTTCTGAAGGTGTCTGTGCCATAATTAGTTCTCCTTATTACCTTTTAAATTTCTTCTCTTGGCAGCATACTCAGCAGCATACTTATCCAATTTTACAACCAAAGAGCGAATAACGCGCTCGTCGCGACGATACTGCAACTCTAATTTAGAGATTACCTTAGGCTCTGCATTGAACTCAAACATTACATAAAAGCCTGTTGTTTTCTTCTGGATGGGGTAAGCAAGTTTCTTAAGTCCCCAGTTCTCTTCATTGACAATCTCAGCACCTTCAGCTGTGAGAATGCCCTTGAACTTCTCTACCGCTTCCTTCATCTGAGCATCAGACAAAACGGGAGTCAAAATGAAAACGGTTTCGTATTGATTCATTTTTAATTAATAAATAGGTTAAACATTCGTTTATTAAACGCGGATGCAAAGATACATATAAATTTTGAAATACAAAAGTTTTAAGACAACCTTTTACACAACAACACGCAAAAAGGCTCTTTTTGACATTTAACGACTAAAATCATGTCAACAAATAAAATAAGGAACAAATATAACGGCTGAAACATGATTTTTTTATAAAATATTTCGTTCTCTAAATATTTATAGCTATTTTCGCAAAACAATTTAAGCGATAATAACTAAAACAATATAATATTATGGCAAGCAAAATCAAAATTGCAGGATTGGTAATCTTCATCATCGGTGCCATCCTTATTATCCTCAGCCACTTCTTGGGTTGGAACAACATGAATTTGGTGAATTTCGGTTCAATAGTTCTTATGATTGCCGGTTTGGTAGCATACATTGCTGCTGCAAAAAAGGTTCTTGAAGAGAAATAACCATTCAATTACAAAACAATAAAATGGACTGACATTATTTAACAATGTCAGTCCATTTTATTGTTAAAGTTATCATGCTTCAATTTCGGGAGCGATGAGCTTATATCCCTTTCCATGAATATTGATGATTTCTATTGACTCATCAGCTTTAAGATGCTTACGTAATTTTGTAATATACACATCCATACTACGAGCATTGAAGTAGTTATCATCGGTCCAGACCGTCTTCAATGCGAAATCACGCTGAAGGATTTCATTCTGATGAGCACAAAGCAAGTTCAATAGCTCAGACTCCTTTGTTGTTAGTTTCTTCTGCTCATCACCGATAGTAAGCAACTGTTTCTTTGTGTCAAACTGGAAACGTCCAATCTTGTACAATGCCGTCTCCTTGTTTTTCTTTCCGCACACACGACGCAAGACTGTCTCAATACGCACTACAAGTACCTCCATACTGAACGGCTTGGTAATATAGTCATCAGCACCAATCTTGAAACCCTCAAGAATATCTTCATTAAGTGTTTTTGCTGTCAGGAAAATTATAGGAATATCAGGGTTTGCCTGACGAATCTCCTGTGCCAATGTAAAACCATCCTTTATAGGCATCATAACATCAAGCACACATATATCAAACTTACCATTAAGGAAAGCCTTATAGCCGGCATCTCCGTCAGGACAAAGCTCTGCGTAGTAACCTTTTGCCTGCAGGTATTCACGCAACAGCATACCCAGATTCTCATCATCTTCGCATAGCAAAATTCTCTGTTTCTCTTCCATAATCATTTATTTTAAAGGTAATACAATTATAAATGTTGTTCCAACGCCCACTTCGCTTTCGGCACGTATAGAGCCACGGTGCGCCTTGACCATCTGCTTTACATAAGCCAGTCCAAGACCGAACCCTTTAACATTGTGAACGTTTCCCGTTTGTACACGGTAGAATTTATCAAAAATCTTCTTCAGGTTATCCTTGCTTATACCAACTCCATTATCTTTTACCGATAGCATAAAACTATCACCGGCATTCCATGTACGTATCTCAAGCGCGATGGACACATCGGGACGTTTATACTTCATTGCATTATCCATGAGATTAAACACCACATTGGTAAAGTGCATCTCATCGACATAGATAAATGGATCCTCTGCTTCAAACCTTGAGACAATAGAACCGCCATTCTGCTCAACCTTTACAGCAAAAGTATTGATGATACCGGCCAACAATTCATTGGCATCAAGTTCCTTCATCTTGAGTGAAGCCGTATTCTTGTCGTCAAACATCGACATCTGCAACACTTTGTCAACCTGGAAGCGCAACCTTTTAGTCTCACTTGATATGACTCCAGAAAGTTTGCTGAACATTTCAGGGGATTTTGCAACCGACTGGTCCTGCAACATCTGAGCAGCAAGCGATATCGTTGATATCGGTGTCTTGAACTCATGAGTCATATTATTGATGAAGTCATTCTTCATTTCAGTAAATTTCTTATGCCTTACAGCCATGTACAATGTTATCACAAATGTTATTAACAAAACTAATGTAAACAACATGGAAGGAAGCATAAATTTAACCGAACCGTAAATATAATTGTTCAGATATCTTGACGGAAATATTATTTCAAGCACAGCCATACGCGTTGGAGGGTCATTCTTGAATAGCATTTCATTATACACGGTTGCACGTTTGTCACTCTGATAATCAGAACAACGGTAAACCTCCTCCATGCTGTTCGACAACACTCTGAAATGATATGGCATATCAATACCATTATTCGCAAGCTCCATTTTTATCGCCTGATCAAGAGTTTCAAAGTCTATTCTTGACTTCAATGGTTTTTCACTCGCCTGATACAGCATATTATATATCACCTCGTCAAGCAATGCCCGCTGATACTTATATCTCATTCTCAACACATCAAGAGAAAGTCTCTGCGCCTCTTCCACCGAAAGGTTCTTCCCTTTTTCCAGAGGTTTATTGTCAAAATGTGGCGGATTAAGTACAAAAGTCTTGAATTCGAATTTGGAAACAACGTCACCACTTTCGGACGAAGTCACATAGCTATGTTCAAATTTTATTCCATTATCATTAAGCTGACCACGGAGAATATCACGACGCACATCCTGAGAAAGATATTCACGCATTTCAGCCATTTCAACATCATACGACACCTGATAGAGTGCACGCCTTACGCCCTCTTCAAAATGCCCCTTACGCATCCTCACCATAGCATTGATGTACGACACCTGCAAGTAGAGCAATGCAAAGCAGCATACACCCATAACAACTCCAACTATCAGTATAATCTTCTTTTTCATACAGCAAATATAACCAGAGACAACAATGATGCACAATTATAGACAATCTTTTATCAATATTTTTTCTATAATTAACAGTTGCACACTATTTAATTATCATTTTAACAAGTACATTTTTGAAATAGATATAATTATAGTAAAAACAAACTCTAATTTAACAAAACAAGGCGAGAAAAACTCCCGCCTTGTTTCAAATTATATTCCAAAGTATTACTCCTCGTCTTTCACTGCAAGTTCCTCAACGAGTTTATTCTGTACATCACCCGGAACGAGTTCATATGTCGAAGGCGACATTATGAAAGATGCACGACCACCTGTGAGTGAACTCAATGTTGTTGAATAAGAAGCCATCTCTTTCAAAGGTACCTTTGCAGAGAGTTTCTCATAACCATTCTCACTCTCCATACCCATAATCATACCACGACGACCCTGAATATCGCTCATGACGTCACCCATCTTGTCTGACGGAACAAAGACCTCAACATCATATACAGGCTCAAGAATCTTTGGACCGGCCTCACGGAATGCAGCACTGAAGGCATTACGTCCTGCAAGCATGAATGAAAGTTCGTTAGAGTCAACCGGGTGCATCTTACCGTCATAGACGATAACACGTACATCGCGTGCATATGAGCCAGTCAACGGACCACGTTCCATACGTTCCATAACACCTTTAAGGATTGCCGGCATGAAACGAGCATCAATACTACCTCCGACAATGCTGTTTACAAAGACAAGTTTGCCACCCCATTCAAGAGAAACCTCCTCAACACCCTTGGCATTGATTTTGAGTTCCTGACCACCAAAACGATATACATCCTGCAATGGCTTGCCATCCTCATAAGGCTCTACAATCATATGCACCTCACCGAACTGACCTGCACCACCCGACTGTTTCTTGTGACGATAATCGGCACGTGCAGCCTTTGTAATGGTTTCGCGGTATGGAATCTTAGGCTCTTCATATTTAACCTGAATCTTCTCAACATGCTCAAGACGCCATTTCAATGTACGCAAGTGAAATTCTCCCTGACCGTAGACAATTGTCTGACGAAGTTCTTTTGACTGCTCGATACGCCATGTAGGATCCTCTTCGTGCATACGGTTGAGTACCTGCATCATTTTCTCTATTTCAGATTCATTAACAGGCTTGATAGCACGTGAATATTTAGATGCCGGATATTTCACCAATGCGAACTTATGGTTAGCATCCTTGGCATTGAGGGTATTTCCAATTTTTATATCCTTGAGTTTTACAGTACATCCAAGATCACCGGCCTTGAGTTCATCCACAGCTACACGGTTTGCACCGGCACTGCAGTATATCTGTGCAATACGCTCCTTTGAGCCACGGTCCGCATTAAGGAGATCATCACCAGCCTTGAGAGTACCGCTCATAACCTTAAAGTAGTTTACTTCACCGATATGTGGTTCTACTGAAGTCTTATAGAAGAATATTGATGTAGGAGCCTCGCTGTTGTAAGGAACTGTTTCACCTTCGGCATCTACAGGCTGTGGCATATCTGTAATTTCAGGAGCAACATTAGCAAGGAATTCAAGCAGACGACTTACTGCAACATCAGTAGATGCAGAACAGCAAAGAACCGGATATACACTGTCTGTAGAGAGACCAAGGCGTGCACCCATACGGATTTCATCAGTAGAAAGTTCTTCACTCTCAAAGAACTTATCCATCAAGCCCTCCTCATTTTCAGCAGCTTTCTCAACAAGTTCCATGTGGAGAGCCTTTGCCTTTTCAAGTTCACCGGCTGGGATGTCCTCAACGATAGGAGCCTGACCTTCGCCGACATAAGTAAGTTTTTTCATCAACAGAACGTCGATGATAGTGCTGAAACCAGGACCTGCATTCAAAGGATACTGTACTGGAACAACCTTTGTGCCATAGATTGACTGCAACTGTTCGATAATAGTATCGTAGTCACATTTCTCGTTGTCAACCTGGTTTACAACGAACATCATAGGCTTCTTCATTTTCTTCACATAACGGTAGCAGTTCTGTGTACCGACCTCAACACCGTACTGACCGTTGATGACCATCATTGCCAAGTCTGCTACAGTCATAGCGCTGACCATACTGCCAGCGAAATCATCAGAACCCGGACAGTCAATGAGATTCAATTTCTTACCAGCCTGTTCAATCTGGAATACAGTTGAAAACACCGAATAGCCATACTCCTGTTCTACAGGGAAATAGTCGCTAACGGTGTTCTTTGCGTCTATAGAACCTCTACGTTTAATGATTCCACCCTCATAGAGCATAGCCTCTGTGAGAGTGGTTTTTCCAGAGCCGGAACAGCCTACGATTGCAATGTTCTTGATTTCGTTGGTTTGATAAGTTTTCATATTATTTTTGTTTTAGTATGGAAAAGGAGCAAAAGCAACAAAACAAATAATCATCATCATTACCGACAGTCTTTACCTGCATCATCCCCGACTCCTGTTCCAAAATGTTAGTTAGTTAAAAGTTTCGTTTGGCAATGTAGGAATTTTCTAAAACAAAAGCAAATAGAAGAGGATTGTTTTTTCAAAAAGAAAGAAAAAATTTAACTTCGCAACTGTTTTTTAACAACAAGTAACATATGGCCGGTATATATATACACATACCATTCTGCAAACAACGTTGCAGATACTGCGCATTCTACTCTTCTACCTTATATAATATAAAGGAAGAGTATGCCAATGCTGTATGCAAAGAACTCGCTATGCGCAAGAGTTATGCAGGTAAAGACACTATTGAAACAATATATTTTGGAGGAGGAACCCCTTCAACTCTTCCAACAGTATTGCTACAGAACATATGCAATGCCATTTATGCCAACTACACCGTAAGCGACAATGCCGAGATAACCATTGAGTGTAACCCCGATGACTTAACACCAGAGTTCCTTACCGAACTGAAACAGTTGCCGTTCAACCGGATAAGCATGGGCATACAGAGTTTTGACAATGAACAACTGAAGCGTTTAGGACGCAGACACGATGCCGAAAAAGCACGCGAGGCTGTTGACAACGCCCGTGCCGCAGGATACAACAACATAAGCATAGACCTGATGTTCGCACTACCCGGCTCCACAAAAGAGAGTTGGCAACACGACCTTGAAAATGCTATAGCTCTAAAACCCGACCATTTGTCGGCATACAATCTTATGTACGAAGAGGGCACACCACTGTACCATGCGCTGGAACGTGGCGAGTTTGCAGAACTGAGCGAGGAGGAGAATGTAGAACAGTTCCGTATGCTTATTGAAACTATGAAAAAAGCAGGCTACCGCCATTACGAAATTTCAAACTTCGCATTACCCGGCAAGGAGAGCCGTCACAACAGCAGCTACTGGAACGATACGCCGTATATCGGCTACGGAGCTGCCGCACACTCGTACAACGGTATATCGCGTGAATGGAATATTGCTAACGTCAAAGAATATATAAAAGGAATAGAAAGCGGAGAGCGGAACTACGAGATTGAACACCTCACAGAAGAGGAACGCTACAACGACACCATACTCACCCGCCTACGTACCGCCGACGGAATACCACTCGCATGGATGAAAGAAAAATTCAGCGACAGACTCAACCGATACATGCTACTCGCCGCAGAAAAACAGATTGAATACGGCAACCTCAAAAAGGTAAACGGTTCGCTGTCACTTACAGAAAAGGGAATTTTTATCAGCGATGCGGTAATAAGAGAACTGATATATGTATAAAAAATGATTGGTGAGAATAAATTTTCTCACCAATCATTTTTATCAATCAAGAATTTACATCAAGCTATTTGCGAGTGCAAGGATTTCCTCACCGATCGCATCAGCAGCCTCCTGTGTAGGGCCCTCTGAATATATGCGGATGATTGGTTCAGTATTACTCTTACGCAAGTGCACCCATGTCTCAGGGAAGTCAAGTTTAACACCGTCAACAGTATTAATCTCTGCCTTGCCTGCGTATGTAGCCTTGATCTTCTCAAGGATAGCATCAACATCGCAACCAGGCTTCAAATCAATACGGTTTTTACCCATAAAGTAAGCAGGGTATGTTGCACGCAATTCGCTTACAGTCTTTTTCTCGTGAGCAAGGTGACTCAAGAACAAGCAGATACCAACCAAAGCATCGCGACCGGCGTGGCAAGCAGGATATATGACACCGCCATTGCCTTCGCCACCGATGATAGCGTTTGTCTCGCGCATCTTGGTAACAACGTTCACCTCGCCTACAGCTGAAGCTGTATATGTACAACCGTGAGCATTAGTAACATCGCGGAGCGCACGTGTCGAACTTAAGTTAGAAACAGTATTACCCGGAGTATGTTTCAAAACATAGTCAGCAACAGTAACAAGTGTATACTCCTCACCATACATCTCGCCGTTCTCACAGATAATAGCAAGGCGGTCAACGTCAGGGTCAACAACAAAAGCAACGTCGTTACCACCCTTTGCCATAAGTCCCATGATATCGCCCAGGTTCTTTGCAAGAGGCTCTGGATTGTGCTGGAAGTCACCTGTTGGCTCGCAGTAGAGTTTATCAACCTTTGTGATACCCAACTTCTCAAAAAGTTTTGGAAGGACAACACCACCAACTGAGTTCACGCAGTCTATCGCAACTTTGAAACCAGCAGCCTTGATAGCCTCAACATCAACAAGAGGCAATGCAAGAACAGCCTCAATATGTTTGTCATCATAAGACTCGTCCAGACGATACTTACCGAGAGTCTCAACATCAGCATAGTCAAATTCCTCGGCAGCAGCGATGCGAAGCACCTCCTGGCCTTCAGCAGCATTCAAGAACTCACCTTTCTCGTTAAGGAGCTTGAGTGCATTCCACTGACGTGGGTTGTGGCTTGCTGTAAGAATGATACCACCGCAAGCATCCTCCATTGTAACAGCAACTTCTGTTGTAGGAGTAGATGCGAGACCTATATCAACAACATCAAAGCCCATACCCATGAGAGTACCACAAACAATCTTGTTTACCATGTCGCCAGAAAGACGTGCATCACGGCCAACAACGATCTTGTTGCTTGTCTTTGTTGTTGTCTTACGTATCAGCGCAGCATACGCTGATGTCAATTTCACTACATCCAGAGGGGTCAAGCCTTCATCTGCTCTACCACCGATTGTACCTCTGATACCTGAGATGGATTTAATAAGTGTCATATTAGTTATAAGTTAGGTTATATATTATTCATTAGAAATTGCAGCCTCATCCTCCTCATAGTCATAAAGTTGTTCGGGCTGGAATGTTATCTCATAAAAACACGGATAAACATATGTTGTGGCGTTTGATGTACCCTTTGTATGAGGAACAATAAGATTTACCTTTGCCAACTGAGACTGGTGACGGGTAAACCAAAGGTAGTTAAAGGGAATGAGCCATGCAGTAGGCACATAACTGCTCTCATATACTGTCGCCATCATACCAGAAACAAAAGCTGCAGTGAATGTACCGCTATTGTTTGTCACACGCATTTCATCGTAATCACTATAATATTTATTTCCCGAAATGGTATCACCGTCCTGAATATTAACTTCAAAATATCGCACAAGCATGTTGCGTGTATCCCCCTCCTCTATTCGGCGGGCATCGTCAGCCCCCTTGGGGTTACATACTATCTGCATATACACGCCATCAATCTCAACATATTCGTTCAAGTCAATATTTGTCGTAGAATCCTGAGCAACAAATTTTTCGTATGTTATGGTATTGATGCCCTGTTCCTTGATATAATCCTGTATTGCCTTTATCTCCTTCTCTTTCATTTCGGAATAGGTCACAGAGTCGTCACACGCCACCATGAATACCAGAAGAAGAGTATAAAAAAGGAAGTTTCTTAATTTATTCACTGTCATATATTTTCGATATCAACCGCTCTTGCCCAAGCAAGATTTTCAAAATTACAATTTTTCGCGAAGATAACAAAAAGCCACGAAAAAAAATCTTTATATTTATAAAACAAGTATAAAAAAGTTGTTGCAAATGGAAAACATTACCATCATTCAGTCAACTGCTTTTTATATTTTCTTATTGCTTTTCCGAACAAGGCTACAGCTTCTGCCATAGTACAATGCAGTTCACCGCCCGATGCATTCTTATGCCCACCTCCGTTAAAGAACTCTGCAGCAACCTCATTGCATGGAAAATCATCAACACTGCGCAACGAAACATTTATCTTGCCGGGCTGCTCCTCGCGCAAGAAACAAGAGAAACGCATGCCCTTTATCTGCAATGGTTGATTGACAAGCCCCTCCGTATCACCCTTAACAGCAAAGAAACGCATCAATTCGTCATGCTCAAGAGTAAGCAAAGCCGCATTATGTTCTTTATACACTTTTAACTTACGATACATAACATACCCCCAAAGCCTCATACGCGACATAGAACTGGTATAGAATACTTTACGATAAATCAAATCCTTATCAATTCCTTTTTCGAGCAATGCAGCAATAATAAGATAGATATCCTTGCGTGCCGAAGCATATGCAAAGGCACCGGTATCAGTCATCATACCCGTGTATACACACTGAGCCATTTCAAATGTGACAGCATTATCACCCGACAACCCCTCAACAAGCCTATATACAAGTTCCGAAGTAGAACATGCAGCAGGAAAAGAGACCTTAACGGCAAATTCATCCGAAGGATAAGGATGGTGATCCACAAGCACCATAGGTGCATTATTGCCAGCTACAGCCACTCCTACATCACCTATGCGTGAAAGAGTATTGAAATCAAGACAGAAAAAGGCTTTTGCCGAAGTAATCACATCACATGCACGCTCTTTTTCCACATCATACAAAATAACATTCTCCACTCCTGGCAACCATGACAGGAATTCCGGAAACAGATTCGGAAGCACTACCGTCACATTCTTTCCCAAGCCTTTCAAATAGTGATACAGAGCTAGAGATGAACCAACAGCATCACCATCCGGGTTCTTGTGAGAGAGTATCACGATATTGTCGCTGCCAGATATTATCTGTTCTACAGCATTCAAGCTATCCTGAGGTATTATTTGTTCAAGCATATCATATTTATTTTTAATTACACATTGATATAAGGTCAAAGCCTTCGTCTGTGGCAAGTATCTTTACTGCACCGGTCTGCGAGATATCAATAACATCTACTCCAAGTTCTGCATACTCACGCTTTATTCTTTCGCGGCTATGTTTATAAAGAGAACCGTCAACAACGACACACGATGCAGGGTAGTATTCCACCAATTCACTTATCCTACCAAGAAACCCACGACACAACACAAGGAGATCCACCGGCACCGACTTCCCATTGTCACGCCAATGGGAATTATCCAGAAGTTTCACCGACAGACCTTCAAACACAAAACTGCCATCATAGTACTGTACAAGTGAATCATTATATTCCCAATCGACCCATTGCGGAGTTGACAACATTTTCTCCTTTACATATGGGGTAGAAACATATTCGTATTCAGCATCGCATTGAGGTATGGTCGATATAAGATAATTCTCGCCATGGTCAAAAACAAGATGCACCAACGGATTCTTATGGTTGTTGTATATAAGCATGTAATCCCCCTCTTCATCACTTTTTATTGCACAAAGGAATATGACAACAAAAAGAATTGCTGTGCATGATGAAAGCAAAAGAAGCCACCAACATTTCCTTAGCAGAGAAATTACAAAAAAGAGAGTAAGCAATGCAACACATGTTACACCCAAAAGCCCCAAATGAGGCAAGGCAAATGATGCGCCCGGCAAAGCAGCCAAACAACAGACACCCCAATTCATCACCCCTACAACCCAACCGAGCGGATATGCCGCAATTCGTGCCAGAAATACAATTGGCGACAACAGCCACACCATTACAGCCAGCAACATGACAACAAAGGACAACGGCACAACAAAAAGGTTCGTAAGCAGGAAGTATAACGGAAAAACTCCAAAATGATACCACACGAAAGGCAATGTACCCAATTGAGCCACAAGTGACAGAATGAGCAGATTCATCAGATAAGAATACAGAACTCCGCGCTTATGAACTTCAAGAAGATTCTGAAGATAGGGAACAAGCAACAGGATTGATAGCACAGCTGCAAATGACAACTGAAAACTGACATCGAACAACAGATGAGGTGAAAAAAGAAGCATCACAATTGCCGCAAATGAGAGCGAGTTCAAAGGTGAAGAATCATTGCCGACAAGACGACCCAAAGAGATGAGCATAAACAATATGGTAGCTCTGACGACAGAAGGTGAAAGTCCTGCCACGAAAGCAAAGCCCCACAAGGCTGTAACTACCACAATCTCTCGTAAGAACCTATAGACAGGCTTATGTCCCCACACTGGAAAGAAAAAAGTCAACAGCATGTACAGAATTCCCAGATGTAACCCTGACAAGGCAAGTATATGACTTGCCCCTGCTGCAGAATAGTTTTCTTTCAATTCTTGAGGAAAATCACGTTTTTCGCCTAATGTAAGCGCCGACAGCAGAGCCAACCGTTCGTCGGCAAAACCCAGCCTTTCATAAAAGGATATAACCTTTGCGCGTAATGCCAACGCACACGTCTGAACACTCTTTTTCCCAGACGATACAATATTCCATTTGCCATCGGGCACGAAAGAGGTACCAGTAATACCCTTAATATAATAATACTCCTCAATATTGAACTCTTCCGGATTACCCTGATTCTTTGGATTCAATATTTTCCCCTCAAAAGCTATAACATCACCAGCCGTAAGTTGTTCAGCTTCTACCGTGTGTGGAAAATAAAGATAAACAAGCCCATTGGAACGTTCTGCCAAAGAATCGCCAGACAATGACAGACTGGCAAGTACCTTGATATTGGTCCCACGTACAGCCGGAACCTCGACAAGTTGCGCAAGACATTCATGCTTCCCTTCGTCCCACTGCGGTGCCTTACACGCACTCTGCTGACGCTCCGCAAAGAGTCCGACAGAAAACATCATTACCGTTACCCCCACGCCGAACAGCCACTTGGGTGCAATACGCATCATACCCAGGAATATTGCCGCAACAGAGAATGCAAAAAGAGCGACGGCATACAATGTACCCACATTGCATGCCCATCCCAAAGCGATACCCAACATAAGAGGTATCGCAAGTCTTAAAAGCGGATTACGGTAAAGGATGTTTTCACCCATTCAACAATATCTTACATTTCGCGCAATGCAGAGATTACCGCATGCGGATCGGGAGCCTTGAATACGGCATTACCGGCTACAAGAGCATCAGAGCCTGCAGCAGCCAGAAGCTTACCGGTCTCCACATTCACGCCACCGTCAACCTCTATAAGCGCCTTTGAACCGGTTGTATCAATGAGCTCACGAAGTTCGTGCACCTTATTCACTGTATGAGGAATAAACTTTTGACCACCAAATCCCGGGTTAACGCTCATGAGAAGCACGAGATCAAGCTCGTGTATAATATCCTTGAGCATACACACCGGAGTCGAAGGATTCAGCGTTACGCCAGCCATCATTCCAGCGTCCTTTATTTGAGTAACAGCACGATGAAGGTGTGTACATGCCTCATAATGAATATTCATTATACGTGCATTAAGTTCCTTGACAGCCGGCAGATAGTTCATTGGATTAACCACCATAAGATGTACATCAAGCGGTTTCTCGCAAAGTTCAGCAACATATTTGAGCACCGGAGGTCCAAAAGAAAGGTTAGGAACAAACACACCGTCCATTATATCGATGTGCAACCACTCACATTCACTCTTGTTAATCATTTCCAGGTCGTTCTGCAAGTTGCCGAAGTTTGCCGACAACAACGACGGTGATACTATCTGCGCCATGTTATTAATTATATAATTATACCGCGAAGATAACACAAAGATAAAGGATATGCAAGACGACAAAGAGGAAATGGGTATTTGCTTGGAAACTTTTATTTATCTATCTTCGCAAAAAGAATTTAATAACGACAGAATATGAAAAGAGCAATATTAATTACCGTACTCTATGCAACGCTGTTCTTTATTGCAACAGGCACAAAGGCAGAAGACTACAAAGCAGATAATTTATTCTCGAAATCATTTGAGAAAGGTATCCCTGTACAAATAACAAACAACCGCGACAAGGGCTTTTCAATAAAATTCAATGATACAGAAAACCCGACAGGAAAGGCTGTAAAGAGCGGTGCAGCCTCATACACAACAGAAGACATCTGGTACTTGGTAGGAGATGCCAACGGATTCAAGATGTACAGCCTTAACACCGGTAAAAAATACGCCCTCAAACTTGATGGAAAAGTAATGGAATCAAAGGCAACCATGGAGAATGCCAACGAAGCCACAACACTTATTCTTACAAAGCAAGAGGACAACAGCTATGCAATTTCCCCAAAAGAAAACCCCGAAGTAAGTTTCAACATGTTCGGCGGTGCAGGCAGGGATATAAAACTCTATTCAAGCAATGATGCTGGCGGCCATTGGAACATCAAGGTTATAGACATGAAAAAGCCATTGAAACTTAAATATAATGCACAATTTGATGGCGCATTTGACACAAACTACAAAATTGGCGAAATTGCTGTAACCATTGATGGCAACACAAGCAGAAGAATGCTTGACATGAACGACCTTCCGAAGTCTACAACATGCTACCTACCCTACAATACAACATTCAGTATAGCAACCGGCATTGTATGTCATGGTTGGAAAATGGATATCAATGGAAGAAAAAGTATGCAGGACCTCACATTGCCCGCAAGAGGAATGACTGTAGATATAAACATTTCTGTTGACAAGAGCAACAAATACCAGTATATGTTCTATTCCCCCGACGAGAAAGGTATCCCCTATCGCATACCGGCAATAGTAAGTACAGCCAACGGATATGTATTCACGATAAACGACTACCGTCCATGCGGCAACGACATTGGATTCGGCGAAGTGGACCTTGTCATGCGCCACAGTACTAAAGGCGGTGAAGATTGGGACGGATATAGCTGGAGTGAACCAATAAAGATTGCTGACGGCTTGGGTAAGGATGCCCCGGAAACATGGCTAACGGGGTTTGGCGACCCAGCAGTGGTTGCAGACCGTGAACATAACGAGATCTTGGTTATGAGCGTATGCGGAAATCGCGTATGCTGGCACGGAAACTATAGTGCAGGCACACCCGAAAACCCGGAAAACCCCAACCGAATAGCACGCCTGCGCATTAAGTTCAACGAGGAGACACAGCAGTGGGAAGCCACACAGCCCGAAGAGGTCACATACGACATCTATCCACTATTCAAAGACAAGAACGGCAAAGCGCACGTAGGTTCAATGTTCATCGGTGCCGGACGCATAGCACAGAGCAGAATGATTAAGGTCGGCGATTATTACCGTATTTACTGCGCAGTGTGGGCTGTTGAAACAGGTAGCTACCGCCACCATAACTATGTTTTGTATTCTGACGACTTTGGAACCTCATGGAATATATTGGGAGAACTTGGCAACGACTTCAACGACAGCCCTGCTCCATTTGGCAATGAACCTAAATGTGAAGAGCTCCCCGATGGCAGTGTATTGCTGAGCAGCCGAAAGGGTTACGGACGTTATTATAATGTATTCCACTACAAGAACTTTGAAAGAGCCGAAGGTTATTGGGACGGTGCAGTTGCTACAGATGAGGTTGGCGACCTTAAGTTCGGACGCAATGATACTAATGGAGAAATTCTACGAATTGATAACATGTTGTTCCAGTCGGTACCTACCGGCGACAGCCGTAGCAATGTTGCTGTATATTACAGAGAACTAAGCAATGACCCGGCTGACTACACACCAGAAAAATTATCCAAAGGGTGGAAAAAGATAGAAGTATCGGACAGAGGATCGGCATATTCATCCATGTGCATACTGCCTGGCGGTAATGCCATAGGACTATATTACGAGGAGGAACCCGGAGGATATTCAATGGTTTATGTACCTTTAGAATTAAACCTATTCAACAAAAACAAATAACGATTCGGCAAGTAAAGAATTGATTTTTCAACAAATACAACAGAATAACATTTATGAAAAATTTACTAAAACTATTCAGTCTGATGCTCATCACCATATTTGCATCATGTGATAATTTCCCTATCCCTGGAGGAGAAGAAGGAGAAAATGACAACACTGGTAACAATGGCAATAGCAGTGGTTTAGAGAGCGATTCAACCGGAACAACAGCCCCTGAGACTTCATTTTGGGTAAAATACATTGACAAGTTGAATGTCGAGTACACCGATTACGACGATGACACAATTGTATATGAATACTCTCACGACTATGACGAGCAGGACAGAATCACATGCATCACGGAGAAAGTCACGGATGATGACGAGGTCGAAATAACCACATGCACATTCGACTACTCAATATACGGTGAGATAAATGCAAAAATCAACGATGATGACGACGAAGAGATCGGACGCGGTCTCATTGGTGCTAACGGACTTATCAAGACTTTGTATGAAAAGGGAGAGGATTCCGGTGAGGAGAGATATTATATTAAACAGGATAGCAGCAGTTTCATTACAGAACTGAGAGAACAACATATTGAGTATTATGGCGAAAATAAAGAATTCTCGTCGGTTGATGAATATACAACTATATTCGGCTATAACAATGGAATGCTTTCAATGTTCGATGGAGAGACTTTCCCAACAGAATTATTCAAGGACAGATACATTAATGACAAAATAAATATTGACATCAACTGGTTCCTGTTCAGCGGATTCGACATGGAAATGCCAAGCCTATTCGCATACACACGCAATTTTGGCAGTATGGGTAATTACATCATTGAAATGGGAAGCAAAGGTGACCATTTTGAATTCGTTAGTACTCAAAAACATCAATTTACAGAGGATCCCAATTACAGAGAACATGTAAGCAGAACATATTTTGAACGCACTGATAAAGAGCCTGAGTCAGAAATGATATTTGACGAAGCCGGTTGCCCAACAGTATTCAAATTCGAATTCGAGTATGAGCAATACAAAGAAGAGTGGGATTATATAGCCGGAAACCCAGTTAAAGGCCAATACTACGAAATTATTTCAACAGAGAAAATCACAACAAAGACAAATGTTGTAAAAACATGTACACTTGTTTACACTTTCAAGTACAGAGAGGACAAATAAATATCAACTATATTACTTCTTAAGATAATATAACACCGAGCTGTTTCCTTTACGGAACAGCTCGCGTGCTGTATTACGGATTTCAACAGCATTTACATCACGATATCTTTCCGGCTCATCAAAATGCGATGAGAGACTACCGCGCAATTCTGCAAGAGCAATATTATTACACAGATTTTCACCACCGGCATTTCTGAAACAGAATTCAGACTCAAAACGGTTACGAACCTTTTCCAGTTCCTCTTCGGGTACAAGTTCATCCTTCAACGAATCAAGTTCCTGCCACAAAGCGCTCTCAGCCTCCTTTACGGAAACTCCGTCGGCAACACGCGAATATATCCAGAACATACCGGGGTCCTCACAACCCGATATAAAGGCATCTATCCTTGAAAACAGTTTCTTCTCCTTCACAAGACGTACAAGCAGACGGCCTGAATATCCGTTGGAAAGTACATCGGAGATGACATCACAAGGATAATAATCGTCACTGAGCCTGCTTCCCATGTGGAAACCTACATAAAGAGCATTTTCGGGCACATCACGATAGACCGTCTTGCGACGCTGGCGCATCTGTCTTGGTTCTACAGACAACGGTTCATGCCCGATACACTTTGCAGGAATATCTCCAAACCACTTTTCACTCCATTCCATCACCTGCTCAAATGAAATATCACCGACAACCGACAATACAGCATTGTCGGGAGCGTAATAGCGTTTATAGAAAGAACGGATTACAGACACCGGAACGTCTGCTATATGCTTTAGTTCACGTCCAATTGTTGACCAGCGATAAGGGTGTACCTTGTATGCCATTGAACGCAGTATCAGGCTCGCATCACCGTACGGACGGTTCAGTTTAGTCTGTTTATACTCCTCCATAACGACATTTCGTTGCACATCCACCTTTTTCTTCTCAAAAGTGACATTGCACATGCGGTCACTCTCCATCCAGAATGCAAGTTCCGCGTTCTGCTTGGGAAGAGCTATATAATAACTTGTAACGTCGTTGGTGGTATATGCATTATTCTCTCCACCGGCACTCTCCAGAGGTTCATCAAAAGAGGGGACAGCCTTTGTACCCTCGAACATAAGATGCTCCAACAGATGGGCTATACCTGTATACTCATAGTTTTCATTACGTGCTCCTACTCCATATACCAGATTTACATACACCATCTGCATGCCTTCAACATGGCGATGCACCACACGCAAGCCATTGGAAAGAATATTCTTATTTACCATAGTTGTCAACAATTGTCACTTTGTTTATCTTCACATGCTGACGAGGACGCCCTTTCGAGGTTGCATCAACCATCGTGATATTTTCTACCACATCCATTCCTTCCACGACTTCACCAAAAACAGTGTAATGCGCATCAAGATGAGGCAATCCACCGGTCTTCATATATTCATTACGCTGTTTTGCAGAATATTTGAATTCGTTACCCTTGACTGCCGCACGCGCCTCATCCATAAGCTTGCTCACAAGTTTGCTCAACTCTTCTTTTTTCTTGGCATCGTGTTTGGCAGCATTGTTCAACCTGTGTATCTGCTGACGATAAGGAGCCTGAACTTCATGGAACTTTTTCGTTACAAGTTCCTCGTTTACCTGTTTCTCGCTCAATTTGAGATCGTTTTCATTGGCAAGTTTTCCTGTAACTATATAAAAATGTGCACCGGAAGAGTAGTCGCCCTTGTTGAAGCTGGCCGCAGCCACTGCCCCACGCTTATGCCAACGTTTGGTAACATCAATTTCCGACGGAACAGTGAAGTCAACATCAGTAACACCCAAATCGGCACCGTCAGGGTTTGTCTTTGAAGTATAATCACCTGTCTGTATGAAAAGGTCTTTCTTTACCCTATAGAAGAGTTGCCCATCATAGAAACCGTTCATCACAAGGTTTATAAAATTCTTGCGATGTCCAGGAGTTTCACGGTACAGTTTAATTGTTATATCACCCATATTTGTAGAAAGCGTAACATACTGGTCACTGTCCGGACTATCTACATTAAGTTCCTTAACCAACGAAGGTTTTTCTGCAGGTTGTGCTTCTGTTTTTTCTACCTTTCCATTACCACTGCCACATGAATAGAGAACAAATGTTGCAGCCAAAATTGAAATTATCACCGAATATTTCATAACTGTCAAATTAAGCGTCTGATAGAGACATTACAAACCAAGAGGCAAATTTATAGATAATTGAAGAAAAAACCAATCTGCCCTTCAAAAAATGATACATGATTTGTTTAAGAATAAAATGATACGTAAGCTGAACTAAAATGTATAAATCAAATTAATTTATAGCAAAGAACAAGCAGTTGGTATCATATTTTTTGGTTACTTTGCAAATTAGTTTTGTAAAAAAACAAATTACGTAGACACCGCATGACATTGTGAAAAAAGGGAACTGGACATACCGCATTCTTAAAGCTGCAGCAATAACTGTATGCACACCCATTGTCATACTATGGCTATTGATTGTCCTGCTGTACTTGCCTCCACTGCAACGATATGCAGTGGACAAAGTTTGTCATGCAGCAGGCGAAGCTAGCGGATTTGATGTCAGTATAGGCACATTTCATCTTGCATTCCCATTAAAACTCAACATTGCCGATTTCGAAGTTTCAAGAAACGACACGATATTCGCACAGGGCGAACATGCCGGTGTCAACATCTCGTTTTTTCCTCTACTGTCGGGTGAGGTCGAGGTAAACTACATTTCACTTGAGAAAGCGACCGTAAACACAGCAGACATCATTGATGGGATTAAGATTGATGGAGAAGTAGGTTTCTTCAGAATCGTTGCACGCAATATTGACTTTGAAAAAGAGATTGTCAACCTGCGTCAAGTACATCTTCACAGTGCCGATGTAAACATAACCCTAAGCGACACGACAGAAACTATAGAAGAGGAAGAGAGCACCAAGCTCGGTTGGATAATCAAGTTGCATCACGGTGGCATAGAGAACTGCCGTATAGCCCTTAACATGCCGAACGACACTCTGAACGCCAGTCTGGAACTCGGTAAATTAAGATTAAGAGAAGGTCACGTAAATCTCGACAAAGAACTTTACGGCATAGAAGCTATTGCACTGAGCAACACAAGAATAAAATACGACACAGGAACCGGCAACAAGAAAGAGAATCCGCTCAGCCACCTTGAATTCAACAATATAAACCTTGCATGCAAGGATATTGAATACAGCCCTGACAGTTCAAAATTGGATATAGACAATTTTACTTTAGTACAGCCGGGTGGCATAAGAATAACAAATACTACAGCTCGTCTGTTTGCAGACAAAGAAAAGCTCGACGTAAGAGAATTCTCAATTTACAGCAGGAACGGTTCGTATATCGACCTCTGCACCAAAATACCATGGGCAGCACTGCAAGCAGACAACAACGGCAATTTGACAGCCGATCTCGCAATAGCACTTAACAGGAAGGACCTTGGTGCACTGCTTTCACCAGAACAGTCCGGTGCTCTTCAGATTTTCGACAACGAAATGTTCAGTGGTACAATAAGCGTCAACGGCAATGTTTCATACATGGATATTGACACCATTAATCTATCGGTTCCTTCCATCCTCCTCCTGCATGCCAGTGGACATGCGGCGAACCTGACAGAAATGGATGCCATTGAAGCAAGCATTGACATGCATGGCAAGACAGGCAACCTGCACAGATTCATAAATCCGGAACATATTGACAGCCTTTCAAGCACAGAAATCACTGTAGACGGAAATATCGCATATAAATTGGGAACAGCCGGAGCCGACCTCAAAATAAACGGTTTTGGAGGAGCCATTGATACAAAAGCGAAATATGACATCAACAACAACGCATACAAAGCTGATATAGAAATTGCAGGAATTGACGTAACCAAATTATTACAGGATATACCACTGACAAACATTACAGCTAATTTGAAGGTAGACGGCGAAGGTTTCGACATCTTCGCTGAAGATACAAGATATGATATCTGCCTTGGCCTTGATACTCTCATATATGACAAGATAAGCCTCAACGATATAACTCTTAATGCCACACAACACAAGTGTTTATCAGACATTGGACTGTCGAGTAATTCCGAGTACCTGAAATTCGGCATCAAAGCCAACACAGAACTTGACTCCACAGCCATCAGGAACAGAACAAGAATTGATATTTCCGAGGCAGACCTCATGATGCTTGGTATCACCGATGCAGAATTGGGAACAAAGATGAAGCTTGAAATAGAAACCTCTACCGACATGCAGGAAAGCCATAGCGTAAAACTGAATGGAAAGAATATTGAAATAGCAGTACAAAAGAGAAAGTTCACCCCTGCAGACATTGCATTTGACTTCAGTACTACTCCTCAATTCTCATCCGTTTCGGCGAGCAACGGCGACCTGAACATGAAAGGAACAATGAACAGCGGATACAACGGACTGTTCAAGTCACTTGAACGCATTGCCGGGATGTTCAGCGAAGCTGTCAAAAAGGAGAACACGCTATATTATATCCATGATTATGCAAGGGAGATTCCTGACGTATCGCTCGATTTTGAGTGTGGAAAGCAGAACATGCTCCACAATTTCCTTGTCATGAAAGATATCGATTTCAATGATATGAACTTAGGTGCTTCTATCAGCAAGAGCAACGGCATAAACATGAATAGTGGCATATACGGTCTTAAGACAGGAGAGCTGCACCTTGACACAATACGCCTTTTCACTAAACAGAACGGTAATAATATAAGATATCTTGCAGGAGTACGAAGCACTGCAGTCAACCCACAACAGGAGAAACTGACATTCAGCAGCATGCTGTACGGTAACATCTTCAATGACTCCATAACAACCAACTTCATGTTCAGGGACAAGAAAGAGGGTGTTGGAATTCGGTTCGGCCTCAAGACGCTCGTAAAGCCGAAGGAACTTGAAGTCAGGTTCAGACCCGATGCTGTATTCTTCAACAACAAGTTCAGTTTCGACAAATATAATTACATAAAACTGACAAGCAATGGAACCATCACCGGCGACGTTACATTAAGCAATGAAGAAAATGCCGGCATGAGGTTATATACTACACCTGATGATGAGGCCAAGCTCAATGCCAACCTGGAGCTGTTCAACATAGACCTTGAACAATTGACAAGTACAATTCCCTTTGTACCGGAAATTGCCGGTATGTTGAATCTTGACCTTTATTTCAAGAAAGGGAGAGATGACATGATGTTGAGCAGCGACATTAGAATAGACAGTGTTGCATACAATGGTACCCAAATAGGAAATGAATCAATAGAGATTGTATATCTCCCGAAAGACGAAAGTACCCACTATCTTGACGTATTGTTGAACCATAATGAAGAGGAGGTCCTTCACATCAGCGGCGACTACATCAACGACACCACAGACCCGGGATTGCATGGCGACATAACATTGACACGTTTCCCGCTGGGTATTTCAAGCGCCTTCACCAAAGATACAGGTTTGGGACTGAGCGGATATGTTAACGGTGAACTGACTGCCGAAGGTAAACTTTCCGGACTATCGACCGACGGATTCGTACAATTCGATTCCGTATACATAAATGCACCACTATTCGGCACCGACCTGCATTTGTCCGAGAATAGAGTCAACATCAAAGACAACAGGATATCATTCAAGAACTTCAATATATATGCAAAAGGCGACAATCCATTCAAGCTGAACGGTTCTGTCGATTTAAGCAAGCTCAGCAATCCGGCTTTCAACCTACGTATGAATGCCAATGACTACGAACTTGTCAATGCACCGCGTACAAGAGGCAGCATGCTGTACGGAAAAATGTTCATTGACCTCAGAGCATTCATCGGAGGCACAATGAACAGCATGAAGGTTTACGGAGATGCCACATTGCTGGGTAAGAGCAACATAACATATGTTATGCTTGACGCTCCCATTACAACAGACAAAGAACTTGACGGTCTTGTGGAATTTGTGAATTTCCAGGACACCACAACAGTCAATACAGAAGAAGAGGAGGCAGACCTTGGAAACATGAACATAAACCTTGGATTGAGAATTGAAGAGGGAGCAAGAATAAATGCAGACCTTGATGCCAACCGCAGTAGTTATGTAATGCTTCAGGGAGGAGGCAATCTCAACATGTCATATACCGGTGACAATGGACTGAACCTGACCGGTACATACACAATGAGCGAAGGCGAATTGAAGTATGAGCTTCCTATTATACCACTGAAGACATTCAACATCATTGACGGCAGCAAAGTCACATGGAACGGTGATATTCTTGATCCGACAATTGAAATAACAGCCATTGAACGAATAACGACATCGGTAAGCATTGACGACGGCAACATGCAACCAGTTGCGTTCGATGTAGGCGTGAAACTGAGCAATACCTTGAGCGACATGGGCCTGACATTTACAATTTCGGCACCGGAAAATGCCGTTGTTCAGGACCAGTTGAACAGTCTTGATGCCGAGACACTGAACAAGTATGCAGTAACCATGCTCATAACCGGCACATACATTGGCAACTCCAAGAGTATGACCGTGTCAAACGCGCTCAGTTCATTCCTTGACGCCAAGATAAATGACATTGCAGGTAGCGCCATGAAGAGTGTCAGCGTGAACATAGGTATCAATGATGCCGAAAATGCCGAGACCGGCGGTACATACAAGAACTACTCGTTCAGTCTCAAGAAGCGTTTCCTCAACGACAGGCTGACAGTAGTTATAGGTGGAGAGGTAAACAGCGGCGACATGCCCACCACAAATGACAGTTTCATAAACAACATATCGCTTGAGTGGAAGATTGGTGACAGTAGCAACCGATATATACGCTTGTTCTACGACAAAAACTATGAATCATTACTCGAAGGCGAAATCATTGAGACCGGCATAGGTTATGTATATAAAAAGAAACTGCAGAACCTGCGCGAACTCTTCACCTTCAAGAAGAATAGGGAAAATACAAAGACGCCGATGAGCGGATACAGACCAATTGGGGAAAAGCGACAAAAAGAAGAGGGTAAATGAAAAGGATATATGCATTGACACTTACGATACTGATGCTTGCAGCATGCTCAACGACAAAACTTATACCTGACGGCGAACAGCTATATACAGGCATAAAGGATATTGAATTCATTGAGGCAGACAAGTATGCAGGTACAGCCACCGGCGCAACAGCCATGGACGAAGTTTCCTACGCCCTTGACTGTGCCCCCAACGGCGCCATTCTGGGCAGTTCCAAATGGCGCGCCCTTCCATTGGGACTATGGTGGTACAACGCATTCCACGATTCAAAGGGCATGATAGGCAAATGGATTTTCAACACATTCGCCAACGACCCTGTATTGATTTCCGCAGTAAACCCCAAACTGCGTGCCGAAGTTGCCACAGAGGTTCTAAAATATTACGGCTATTTCAACGGCAAAGTGACATCACAGACAATCACTGACAACAAAAACCCCAAAAAGGCGAAAGTAAGCTATACAGTCTCATTGGACGAGCCATACATATACGACAGCGTATCATACAACAACTTCCCCGCTGCAGCAGACAGTATTATCAAAGCTACATGGCGCCGTCGCCTTATCAAAGAGGGAGAACAATTCAATGCAGCAGCCATGGAAGAGGAACGTACAAGGCTCAGCGGACTCTTCAAGAACAACGGATACTATTACTACCAGCCGGGATACATAAAGTTTCTGGCAGACAGCACAAACACTCCCGGCAAGATAGAACTGCGTATCCAGCCCGAAAAGAACCTCCCGTCACGTGTATCGCAACAATGGAAATTCGGCAACATCAACATACGCGTACAGAAACATAGCGAAGCAAGACAGCCTGTGGCACGCGCAACGAACGACACTATCAGATTCCGTTCGTTCAAGTATATATACAACGGTAAGAGACCACCAGTAAAAAGCGGAGCCCTGCTTCGTAACATACAGTTAAGACCGGGCGAACTATATTCATACGAAAAGCAGCAACAGGCATTCAAGCGACTGGGACAGATGAATATATTCAGCAATATAAATTTCAACCTTATCCCAAGAGGAGAGAGCGACACACTGGATATAAACATAACCACAGAGCTTGACAAGCCATACGACTTCACATTCGAGCTGAATGCCACATCAAAGAGTAATGACCAGATAGGACCGGGAAGCAAGGTGAGCCTTGCCCGTAAAAATGTCTTCCGCGGAGGTGAGACACTCAAGTTCACACTTAACGGCTCATATGAATGGCAGACCGACAAGAATGTAAAAGGACGTGCCAGCGTAATCAATTCATGGGAGATTGGCGCCGACGTTTCGCTCTCGTTCCCACGCCTGTTCTTTCCGGTCATACACCGCCGCCACCTGCGAGTGCCGTCAACGACATCGTTCAGGCTACATACCGACCTGATGAACCGTTCCGGATTTTTCAGGATGATACGTGCCGGAGGAGATGCCACATACAAGATATTCTCGCACAGCACCACAACACACACAATCATACCGTTCCGTCTGTCGTACGACATGCTATTGAGCACTACTGCCAAATTCGATTCCATAGCCAAGAACAACCGCTCGATAGAGCACAGTTTCCGCAACCAGTTCATTCCTGCGATGCAGTATACATATACATACGACAACACAAATACATACCACCGCAACAAGACATGGATTGAAGCATCGGTCACATCGGCAGGAAACATCACATCACTCTTGTTCTATGCAGCAGGAAAGAGTTTTACCCAGAAGGACAAGAATATTTTCGGTAACCCATACGCACAGTTCATCAAGGGAACAGCAGAGATGCGCCAGCTTTGGAAGATTGACAACAACCAGTATATAGCAACCAGAATAATGGCAGGCGCAATATACAGCTACGGAAATTCCGAATACGCCCCCTACAGTGAACAGTTCTACATAGGTGGTGCCAATAGCCTCAGAGGATTTACGATACGTTCCATTGGCCCAGGCAGTTTCCGCCCCGACAACGAGAACAGATACTCATACCTTGACGAAACTGGAACTGTAAAGTTTGAGATGAATGTCGAATACAGGTTCCGCATCATTTCGGACCTTCACGGCGCACTCTTTGTAGATGCCGGTAATATATGGCTTATGAAAGAAGACCCAGAACGCGCTGGAGGCGAATTAAAAGCAAGTACGTTCGCTGAACAGATTGCACTGAACACAGGATTAGGTGTACGTTACGACCTCGACTTTCTTGTATTGCGTCTTGACTTTGGTTTAGGATTACATGCACCATACGATACAGGACGTAAAGGATACTTTAACCTATCACCATTCAAGGAGGGTTTTGCATGGCATTTTGCCATAGGATACCCATTCTGATGAGTGACAAACCATTGATAATTCTGTACTCATTAGACCTTTTAGAGCATTAATAAGGAGAACAGCCAAAAAAAAATACATTTTTTTGCAGAAATTTGATTTTTAGTTGTACCTTTGAAAAGATGAGGTGGCAGAGCGCTTCGACAAATAGAAAAAACATTATAATCAACACTTAATATTTACAAGAATGAAACCTACACTTTTTGTTTTGGCTGCAGGTATGGGCAGCCGTTATGGTGGTTTGAAACAGTTGGACGGTCTTGGTCCTAACGGCGAGACAATCATGGACTACTCTATCTTCGACGCAATCCGTGGCGGATTCGGCAAGTTGGTATTCGTTATCCGCAAGGATTTTGAGGCAGACTTCCGCGAGAAGGTATTGAGCAAGTACGAAGGTCACATCCCAACAGAGCTCGTATTCCAGGCAATCGACAGCCTTCCCGAAGGCTTTGAAGTACCTGCAGAGCGCACAAAGCCATGGGGTACAAACCATGCAGTATTGATGGGTAAGGACGTTATCAAAGAGCCATTCGCAGTTATCAATGCCGATGACTTCTACGGACGCGATGCATTCGCTGTTATGGGCAAATGGTTGAGCGAACTCCCCGAAGGTAGCGAAGGCAGATATTCAATGGTAGGTTTCCGCATCTGCAACACATTGAGTGAGAACGGTAGCGTAGCACGCGGTGTTTGCGAGAAGAACGACCAGAACATGCTTACAGGTGTTGTAGAGCGCACAGAGATTATGCGTGTTGACGGTCCTATCTGCTTCAAGGACGAAGAGGGTGCATGGCAGCCTGTAGGTGAAGAGACACCAGTATCAATGAACTTCTGGGGTTTCACTCCAGACTATTTCCGTCACTCCGAAGAGCAGTTCGTTGACTTCCTCAAGGAGAATGTTGACAAGCCAAAGGCTGAATACTTCATTCCATTGGTTGTAAACAACCTTACTACAACTGGCAAGGCAAGCTGCGAGGTTCTTGACACAACAGCAAAGTGGTTCGGTGTAACATACGCAGCTGACCGCCCAGCAACTGTTGAGAAGATCCAGTCACTCGTTGACGCAGGTGAATACCCAGAGAAGTTGTTCTAATAACAGACGACATAAACAGATAGCAAGGCTCCTGAATCAGGAGCCTTGCTTGTCTTTAATAAGAACTCTGTTTGAAACAGACTAGCCACCTTACAAAAAGCAACAAGGAGAAGAAATGAAATTTCTTCTCCTTGTTGCTTTGCAAACTATTTAGACAGGCTTACGCCTGACATTAATTGCAATTACTTTTTCTTGCCGTTGTATTCGTCAGAAACTGTAAGCTTTGCACGTCCCTTTGCACGACGAGCAGCCAATACGCGGCGGCCATTCTTTGTAGCCATTCTCTCACGGAAACCGTGTTTGTTTTTTCTCTTTCTGTTAGAGGGTTGGAATGTTCTTTTCATCGTCTTATATATTTATATGTTTTTGTTCAAAAATATACTTTGCGCTATTCAGGGTGCAAAATTACTCTTTTTTTTTATAATGGCAAAGATTTACCAAGGTAATTTTCAAGCTTTATAAAAAATCTTTTTAATCATTCAAGCAAGAAGCGCAATATAGCGCCCATAAGCTTTTCACGCTTACCTTCGTCAGCTATCGCTTCAAACGGGAAAGCAGTCGAAAGCACGCGGTAATCACCGGAATATGCAACACCGGCGCTTTTCTTGTTACCATTATATATAAAAGAGACAAATGCATCATCGATAGGCACAAGAACATCGGGACATGGCACAGCATAACAATACTCATTGGCAACACGGCGCACCGGCAGTTCCAGACCTGAACCAAAAAACAAATTCTCACTTGTATCAAACACCGAACCGCCATAATCAAGACGCAGTACATCACGAATGAACGCCTTGTCATTCTCATCAAGGTACATATCACTTGCTATATGCGCTCCACTCACAAAAAGCCTGCCACCACCCTTGCAGTAATTTCTTATTTTCTCCTGCAGTTTCACAGGGAATGTCTTGTATTGACCATGGTAGCCAATTCCTGAGCCGCTACCACCCTGTTTCTCAACGCCAAGCACAAGATCAACAGCGTCGTAATCATCAAGGCTTACAAATCCTGCCATAACAGCATCACTGCTGCATGATACAAATGTAGTTCCGTTGGCAACCAATGCCTTGCCATGAACACTAGGATAGTCAAAAGTATTTCCAGCCACAAGCTTGCCCTCAAGCTCATTGCCGCTCAATCCCAAACCATTTTCATACCCTATATTCTCACGCAGCAAATCAAGCTGGTTACCGCAATACTCCGGGGTACGCATATACGCCACACCAGGATCCAGCGACATGTCAAAGCCAACCTTATCATCGGTAACCACAGAATAAGGAGCACTCAACCTATGAAAACCGTTCACAACAAGGATCCTCTTCGACGGTTTTGGCGACACAGACAAAGAAAGCTCTTCGGACGGCAGACTGCAACCGCCGTCATTGACAGCAGCCACCTTGAAACTATAAATCCTGTTCTTTACGATATTGACCTCGCAATGCGGCTCCTTCACAAAAACGCCATTATCATAACCGCTATCACCAACCTTGGTATATACAACATAACCCACAGGCTGTGCTGTAGGCTCAAGAGGATCGTTCACCGGCGACCAGCGAAGCCTTGCCCTGCCACCGTCACCCGACAGCGTTACACATAACTCCTTCACCGGCAATGGCTGTACAGTATATTTATCGCCATGTACATAACAGATATGTTTCAGCAACGATTTATAGACCGAACGCGCAAGAAGGAACTTGAAGTTAGGGTCAAAGCCAAGCGAGAGGTCTCTGAAATTCTGATGCGACAACGCTTCGAAGATAAGAGACGGCACATTCGGTACACGCGACTCACTATAGCTACGGTCAATTATACCACGCACCTGCCATGTAAGTCCCAAGTAACCACGCATGTCATCCTGCAGATTGTTAAGCATGTACGACACAAGGTCACGAGAAATGTAGCGTGACTGTCCGCTCTCTATCGTATCACCGTTGAATTCCGTAGTGACAACCCCTACAGATCCCACTATTGAATCACCGGCTGAATATCCAGCGTCCGAATGGAAGCCGAAAGAGAGTTCCAAAGGCACACCTAAACCGGTTGTATCGGGGTTATACACAGAACCTCCCGAAAGATAATTCACAGCATTTGAACGGCTGTTTATATCATCACGATAATCATTCTCACCAAGATATGTTGAATAAACCTCTACCGGGAAGCCTGCTGTCTGCAGATTGTAACGCGCACCTTCAAGATAACGAGGCATACCGCTTGTAACAGGCGAAGAACCTCCACGCGCCACATTACCCACACCGCCACCAAATCGCACGGCGTCGGCCGAGACAACACCTCCATGGTTACTGACACTGTTCAACACCACACCTTGCTGTTTATCCTTACCGCCTTTGAATGTATGTGTACCAAGATAGACCCATGTACCGCCACCCATTGCCTGATTGACCTCATATTCGGTAGAACCTCCTGCATGCATAACAGTGTAATGAGCATCAGGGACAGAGTTTTCATAGCTCCGGTATGATACATACACCGCATACTCGCCCTCTTCGGGAATTTCGGGACACCACATTACCGATGCCTTTGAACGGCTCTTTGCAGCAGTAGCACGCACAATGCGCGAAGTTCCCATAGCAAACGGATTCTCACCGTCAAGATACACATCTTTTGCCGGCGCATAACCTAAAGTATCACTACGCCATGCATTGCCCCTACCCGACTGTTCGGAGTATCCGGCTGTAGACACGTCATTGTCAACTATTGCACAATTCGGTTGCCAGTCACGTTCACGCGAAGTATACACCAGCGCTCCTGCATTCTCAAGCATAGGAATAAGGAAGGGAACTACAATAGATTGTGTAAAAAGATCTTCTATTGTACAGAACAGCGAAGGACGCTGCCATTTCCATGTACTGTCCTCGAGCGAATAGTAACGTCCGTGACTCTGTGTTACGGCAAGATGCCTTCCTTCAAGACCATGCTTTACCTTGTAGGGACGCGACACATCCCTCACCCATGGAGCACCGGAATATTCCACAGCGCGCATAAGACGCTTCTTATCAACATTCTTGCTACGGTATATATTCGGGACACAATACTCTATAGGTTTACCTTTATAAAGTATCCTTATTTTATATTTCCGTAATTTCTTTGGCAAGAGGCCTGTAATGTCATCATATATGCGTTCAACCGTTTCAGGAGTGAACGGCTGGGCATAAAAAGCCTCGTTGCAATATATTATAATCTCTTTCGACTTGTTGTTTACAACAACATTATTCCGTCTACGGTCAAGGCCGGCATACTTCGTGACACACCTGTCCGAAGTGTATTCCCCGAAATACTCTTTTATGGAATGAGCAACGGTTCTATCGAGCCTTTGTGCCGATAGAACCGCTATACACATTACGAAAGTTGCAAATATCGCCAGCCTTCTTGACATACTGTTATTCAGCCTGTGCAAGTGCTACGATCTCCTCGTGCAAAGCCTTTGCATCGGCATTGAACGAGTCACACATTGCATTGAAATATTTCTTTGCAGGCATTCCTGGCTCAACATGGTTTACGCGAGCTACATACTCCTTGTTCAAAGCAAAAATTCTGTTGAACAGAGAAACCCATGCTTCAGTCTCACCCTTTGCGTCATATGATGCGAAGAATGCCTCAGTAGCCAACTCATCTACAATAAATGCAATAACCTTCTTCAGATTTTTTCTACTTGCCATAATTTAGTTATTATTTGGATTACGCATGCAAAGATAGATATTCTGTTGTAAAAAACAACTCAGCGGCAAAGAAATAGGATTATTTTATAATATAGTAAAGAAAAAAGGCAAAAGGGCTTTCAAATGTCACGAAAAAAAGCGAAATTTGCCAAAAGAAATCTATTCAGTAAACATATATTCACTAACATGAAAATTAGCGCATTGCAGAAAGCAAGGGCTGCTTACCAGCCCAAATTGCCCCAGGCTCTTACTGGTACAGTTAAACTTTGTGAAGGTGCTGCAACCGAGTCGGTAGCAGACCAGGAGGCTATCAAAGCCATGTTCCCAAACACTTACGGTCTTCCCATCGTTACATTTGAGAAAGGTGGCGAAGCACAGGAGTACCCTGCTATCAATGTAGGTGTAATTCTTTCAGGTGGTCAGGCTCCCGGCGGTCACAACGTGATTGCAGGTCTTTTCGACGGTGTAAAGAAACTGAACCCCAACAGCCGTCTCTACGGTTTCCTTATGGGCCCCGGCGGTCTTGTTGACCACAAATACATGGAGATCACAGCAGAACTCATGGACGAGTACCGCAACACAGGTGGTTTCGACATCATCGGTTCAGGCCGTACAAAGCTCGAGAAGACAGAGCAGTTCGACAAAGGCCTTGAGATCATCAAGCAGCTCGACATCAAGGCTCTCGTAATCATCGGTGGTGACGACTCAAACACAAACGCTTGCGTACTTGCAGAGTACTATGCAGCAAAGAACACAGGTGTTCAGGTTATCGGCTGTCCTAAGACTATCGACGGTGACTTGAAGAACGCTTACATTGAGACATCATTCGGTTTCGACACAGCATGTAAGGTTTATTCAGAGGTTATCGGTAACATCCAGCGTGACTGTAATTCAGCACAGAAGTACTGGCACTTCATCAAGTTGATGGGTCGTTCAGCTTCTCACATCGCACTCGAGTGCGCATTGCAGACACAGCCTAACTACTGTATCATTTCAGAGGAGGTTGAGCAGAAGGCTCTTTCACTTGACAACATCGTAACTTCTATTGCACAGGCAGTTGCTGACCGCGCTGCAGCAGGCAACAACTTCGGTACAGTTCTTATCCCAGAGGGTCTTATCGAGTTCGTTCCAGCAATGAAGGCTCTTATCGCAGAGCTCAACGACCTCTTGGCTGTCAAGGGTGAGGAGTACGCAGCTGTTGCACCAGAGGAGCAGCGCCAGTACATCATCAATCAGCTCTCTAAGGAGAACGCTGAGGTTTACGCAAGCCTCCCAGCAGGTGTTGCACGCCAGTTGACAATGGACCGCGACCCACACGGTAACGTACAGGTATCACTCATCGAGACAGAGAAGTTGTTGTCAGAGATGGTAGCTAACAAGCTCGCAGCTTGGAAGGCAGAGGGCAAGTATGTTGGCAAGTACAACGCACAGCACCACTTCTTCGGTTACGAAGGACGTTGCGCAGCTCCTTCTAACTACGATGCAGACTACTGCTATGCACTCGGTTACAACGCATCACAGCTTATCGCTGCAGGCAAGACTGGTTACATGTCATCAGTACGTAACACAACTGCTCCTGCTGCAGAATGGGTTGCAGGTGGTATCCCCATCACAATGATGATGAACATGGAACGTCGTCACGGCGAGATGAAGCCAGTTATCCAGAAGGCTCTCGTTGACCTCAACGGCGCACCATTCAAGACTTTCGCTGCAAACAGAGAGCAGTGGGCTAAGGAGACATGCTATGTATATCCTGGTCCTATCCAGTACTTTGGACCATCAGAAGTTTGTGACCAGACAACAAAGACTCTTGCTCTTGAGCAGCAGAAGTAATTGATTTTGATGGCACAAGCTAAGAAAGCTATAAAAAGAACCGGCGGACGGAAGAAAACTTCCGCCCGCCGTTCATCTTCACGCAAGAAGGTGCATGAGATGCCACGCTGGCAGTATATTGTCATTGCAACACTTGTGTCCTCATTTGTCATGTTCATAGCCTACCACCTGACATTCAAACAGGTGATATACCGTTTCACCCCATGTTACGGCGAAAAGATATACGGTACATGTATCCCCAAGGGATATAACGTATACGGCATTGACATATCACACCACCAAGGAAAAATAGATTGGGAGAAGCTTGCAAGCGAAAACCCCAAAGAGAACCCAATAAGCTTCGTGTATATGAAAGCGTGCGAAGGAAGCGACCACAAGGACACACGCTTCGACAGCAATTGGGAGAACGCCAGGAAACATGGTTTCACAAGAGGCGCATACCACTATTTCAGTCCATATTCAACAGGACTTGAACAGGCAAGCATGTTCACAAAGACAGTAAAGCTTGAAGCCGGTGACCTTCCGCCAGTCATAGACGTGGAAGAGAAACCCGAAAACAGAACAGTCTTCATGCAGGAGCTGAAGATATTCATCACAAAGATAGAGAATCACTACGGCGTAAAGCCTATCATATATTCAGGCAAAAAGTACAAGACACGTTACCTCAATGACAGTTTCTTTGAGCGCTATCCTACATGGATAGCACATTACTACGTTGACTCACTCGAGGTAGACCAGAACTGGACATTTTGGCAATGCTCCGACAGAGGTAAACTCCCCGGCATAAACAGGAACGTCGATATAAACATTTTCAACGGTGAACTCCCCAAGCTAAAGAATCTCAGAATAAAGTAAACGGGAAAAACGATAAGTTACGCTCAAACAGGAAATCCTGGAACAAAACAGACTCCTCTGTCCCATGGGACAGAGGAGTCATTATATAGATTTATTTGAATATACTCCTTGTTACTTCACATGAACCTTCTTGTTACCGATGATATATATTCCTTTAGGGAGGCCTTGCAACTTGTTTACGCGACGGCCATCAATGGTATAGATAGTCAAATCGGTTGTAGTTTCCACAATTTCAATACCTGATGTATCTACTACGCTGAGGATAGCATCAACGATAAAACCACCGTTGGCAATAATACCATTGGTACCGGTTGCAGTACCGTCGGCAGCCAGCTGTCCACCCGGGTCTATGCTATTCCAGTCTACCTTGAAGCGAATACGGTAGTTACCCGCTTCATCAGGGGCTTGGAATGAAGGACAAGACATTGTATTGCGGCTATCGCCTGTAAGATAGGCACCGGCTGAGTTGTATCCGCTTGCATCATTATTGAAGTCACCGGAATAGAAGCTGAAGCTCTTCACTTCGGTATTGCTTTGATCGGTGCAGCCTTCGGTAAACGAAAATTGCTTATCTTCGTTTTCATCAACAAACACATAGCCATGCATCCATGTACCGGTATATGTAAATTTTACAGTCAGAGTCTCACCAGGCATACACTTCAAATAATTGCTTTCCTTTGTAGTCAAGTCATTGTATACTTTACTGCCAGTCACATTCAGAGTTTGCTCCTCATCACCATCTGCAGTCAATGATACAGCGGTAAGTTTACGGTCGGTACGTGTCGCTGTGGTATTTTTAGGGAAATTGACAGGATAAGTGCCGTCATCTTCTACTTCGACTTCACCCTCCACTGTCGCAAAAACAGCTACGAGGTCTTTGTTTTCAGTCATTGTCACAGTGTATTCAGGCTTGTATGAAACGATTGTTCTTCCCTTGCGCCAACCATGAAAGAAGTAACCTTCATTCACCTCTGCCACTACAGTGAGCTCTGTACCTGGATCGACAGTCAACATCTTTTCATCTGTATCCTTGATGCTCACTGTACCGCGATCAGCAGCATTGGCTGAGACCTTCAATGTACGTTGGCTCTGCGCAGCACCAAAATCGAATGGCAAATCATACATTGTACCATAGAAATCGGCGTTGGCTGACTCACCGCCACTCTGGTCTACGCGGATGCGGAAACGTCCATTTGTTGCATTGCCTGCAGGTACAGTGAATTCTGCCTCAATCAACTCGCCCAAATTTGGTTTTACGCTTTGTTCAAAAGCACCGTCGCCGTCAAAGTCAGCCCACACGGTCACTACCAGACCCATTTCGCTTGCACCGACCAGTTTAGCAGCCAACTTGACATTGCCTTCGCGCATCAGTTCAGCACGCTCCTGAGTATAGAGTGTATAGCGTCCTGTAGTCGCAGGCTTGTAGTGCAATTCGGTCAATACTCCGTCTCCGGTTATATCCACTTGAGTCAGGCGTGTCTTTGCGGAATATGTTCCGCATGGCAATCTGTAAGCAGCGATAGAAGAGCAAACATCGGGTTCCTCGTCTGCAGGAGGTTCCGGAGCAGATGTATTATAACTAACCTCATTGATTTCCCAATACGAATTACCACGACCGGTCTTCACATAGTAAGCCACTACACCGGTAGCACCTTTATTGAGACCGAGTGTAGCATCCTCGTTATAATTGATTGCACCCTGGTCATTGGAAGCCAGGAAATATGTCGTACCGCTACCTGTTGTGCCAGCACCGGTGCTTACATAATATTCCACAGGATCGTTACCCAGAGTCACATTAGTACTCAATGTTATATTAGACGACTGCATATAGGTTTCAGTCGCTACATTCTTGATGTAATAGCAGTTGGGATTATTTGTAGGGATAAACTGCCACACGTACACACCATTGTCTGCATTGAGCGTACCAGTCTGCATCACGCCGTCTGCAGCATAGATATACGAGCTTGATTCGCCATTGCGGTTGATTGTGTAATATTTGTCTTGTTCAAAGGCCCAACCTTGTGAAACTGCGACCAGAGACAAGAATAGGATGAATATCTTTTTCATAGGGATATTTTTTTATATTAAAGTAGTGTGAGAAAATCCGGAATAACTAATTCCAATTATTCACTACATTATCTCTTGCTTGTTTCTCCAGGCATAGTAACCTTGAACAAATCGCTGGTAGTATGCTCCTGATTGATAATCTGCACCATTTTTTTCACCACATCAGGATTTTCCGCCGCCACGTCAACGTCTTCGTGTACATCGACAGAGAGATCGTACAACTGTGTCGCGCCATCCTTCACCACCAACTTCCAGTCGCCCATACGCAACGCCATCATGTTGGTTTCGTGGAACTCCCAGTAGAGGAATTCGTGCTTTTCCTGTTCCGCATCATTACCGCGAAGGGTATTGTTGAACGAAACACCGTCCCAACGCTGTGTCTCAGTGCTTGCCTTGCGGCTATAAGCATCACCGTTGAGACCTGCGTAGTCGAGGAGTGTAGGCATCAGGTCATAGAAAGCCAACTGGTGATCATTCACTGTACCTGCCGGTACACCAGGACCTTTGACGATGAACGGCACACGGATACCACCTTCGTGTGTAGAACGCTTGGTACCACGCAACATACCGTCACGGTTGAACCATGCAGGATCGGCACCACCCTCTTCGTGAGGACCGTTGTCCGATGTAAAGATTACGAGAGTATTGTCAGCAAGTCCCTTTTCTTCCAACTTCGCAAAGATTTCGCCTACCTGAGTATCGAGACGAGTAATCATGGCTGCAAATTGGGCATGCCTATTGGCATTCCTGTAATACCAAGAGCCGAAAGCACCGCCAAAGCCACTATCGTCGCAAGCAAATGCCTGGGTATACTTCTGCAAGATACTATCATTAGGTTGCCACAGCTCGGCATGAGGCAAAGTATAGGTAAAGATACCGAGGAATGGCTTGCCTTCCTCCTGACGGTCTATCCAATCCAATGCGTATTGATGGATGAGATCGGCAGTATATTGCTCACGATTTTCATAGTCAGCATTTCCCGACGACACGTCGCGGTGTTGGATATTCTGCTTCAATGTATCCACCATAATATGTTTGTCGCCGTACTTCTCGGGGTCGTAGCGGTTCAAGAAGTTAGGATAGTAAGTGTGTGCCTGGAATTGGCAGATAGGACCATAGTAGCAATCGATACCACGTTTGTTAGGTAACGAAGCCGAACTGCTGGTGGCTGAAGCACTGGTGATGGTATTACCATCTGCATCCACCTTGTAAGTATCGGGATAGTTCAAATTGTAGTAACCACCAGCCCATTTACCGAACATACCTGTGCGATAGCCAGCTTCCTTGAACAATTCGGGCACAATCTTGTGTGTATTCTTATAAGGTTCCTGACCTATGATATGATAGTCAGGATTTGAGCCGAACATGTTTTCCTGACGTGCACTTTGCCAGTACTCGCGGTTACCACGCACGTGAACGTGACCCGTATGTTGACCAGTCATAAAACAGGCACGCGATGGAGCACTCACCGGGCTACCGGCATAGGCCTGAGTGAAACGCATACCTTCGGCAGCCATTCTGTCCAAACAGGGTGTAGAGATCAATTGCTGACCATAGCAACCCAAATCGCCGTACCCCATATCATCGCACATAATATATATAATATTAGGACGTTCTTGTGCCGCTGCCACAGCAGGCAGGATACCAGCGAAAAGCATCAATGCATTACTTTTCTTCATACTATCTATAGATTTTACAAATTAGTTTTGTAAAAATAAGAAAACGACGAAATAAAAAAAAATAAAATGGATTTATTTACGAAATATAAGTTCCTAAAACGAAAATAATCAATAAAAAGAGGATATTGACAGTGTACAGATTGCTTCCCAAAGGAGAATATATATACAAGTGCAATAGTGGCGAATTTCGCCACTATTGCACTTGTATTCATTACTTAAAGGATATGACAAGAAAAGTCACTCCATGTAGGCAGCGCTTGCGCTTGAATATCTACGCCATGCGTCAACCATTGCAATGAAGTCAGATGGTAATTCTGAATCAAAGAACATCATCTCGCCGGTAACAGGGTGCACAAAGCCCAAAGTCTTCGCATGAAGAGCCTGACGCGGACAAAGCTTGAAACAGTTACGGACAAACTGACTGTACTTGCTGAAATTGGTACCCTTCAGAATCTCATCACCACCATACACGTCATCATTGAAAAGTATATGACCGATATGCTTCATATGTACCCTTATCTGGTGCGTACGGCCTGTCTCAAGGTTACATTCCACCAATGAGACATAGCTCAACCTTTCAAGCACCCTGTAATGCGTAACAGCATGCTTTCCGACAGCCTCATCGGGCGACACACACATCTGCAACCTGTTACGTGGATTACGTGTTATATTACCGACGACCGTTCCGGTATCCTCCTTTACATTACCCCACACAACAGCGTTGTATGTTCTCTTTGTTGTCTTATTGAAGAACTGCAGACCAAGATGTTGCTTTGCAAAAGCAGTCTTTGCAATAACGAGAAGCCCCGACGTATTCTTGTCGATACGGTGCACCAGACCCACCTGCGGGTCGTTAGGGTCAAAATTAGGATTATCCCTAAGATGCCATGCAACAGCATTGATGAGTGTACCATGAGTATTTCCGCATCCCGGATGAACCACAAGCCCGGCAGGCTTGTTGACAACCATTAAAGAGTCATCCTCATACACAACATCCAGCGGAATATCTTCGGGAACAATACTGTTGTCATAGGCAGGAGTATTATATGTTATGACAACCTCTTCAAGAGGCTTCACTTTGTAATTGCTTTTTACCACCTTGCCGTTTACGGTTATGGCACCGGCATCGGCAGCCTGCTGAATCTTATTGCGCGAAGTATTAGCAAGATGATCTATAAGAAATTTATCAATACGTACAGGAGACTGCCCCCTGTCAACCGTTATTCGCACCTCACGGAACAACGACTCCTCCATTTCGAGCCCCTCATCGAGTTCAGGCGCAAAATCATCGATATTGTCAAAATCTTTCATTTATTCAAAGTATCCTTCGTCAATTACAGACTCCACACGCACCGGGTCAGTACCATTGCCCACGACAAGGACAAGATTTGAGCCACGCGCCACACTCTCACCATTGTACAGTTCCTTACCGCCGCAAAGGACAGAATATACCCAATCCTTTTCACCATCCTGATAAAGGACACCGGAAAGAACAAAGCCCGAAGCTTTGAGACGCGCTTCGGCCTCACGTAGCGAACAGTTGTCGATGACACTGGGCAGTGTAACGATAGGCTTGTTGAGAGAACTCATGACAAGCATAATCTTACGTCCCTCCTTAACCTTGGCACCGGCAACAGGCCTTTGCTCCACGACCTCATTTTCTTCAGCACCCTTCTTATACTTATAATCGACAATCTCCATGTCAAGATCACGGCTACGGAGCAGCTCCTTCGCCTCCTCGAGCTGCATACCACAGATGTCAGGCACAACACAATGCTTACCATGATTTGTATAACAATCGAGCCAGACAAGCACCATTGTTGGAACTATTACAACAATCGCCAACATGGCAAGCAAGTTTATAACAATCCTTTTCAAGCCTTTCTTTTTACCCATTTTTATATTCTTTGATATTGCTTGACTTATTATGAAGCATCATTTTACAACAATACAAAATTAATACAAGTTACGTGCATAAGCAAAATTAAGTTCCATTTTTTGAAACAGAGAGCCATAAACAGACTTTTTAATACCTTACAACAAAGAAGAAACGAATTGAACAACTTTTCATGGTTGTTTTCTTTATATTTTATATTATCTTCGCAGAATAATTTATGGATAAATTATAATTGTAACATGAAAAGTTTTTTTGCATTTGCAATCATTTTAATGGCTGTTATTACAGTTTCGGCACAACAGCCCCATGAAGCCGGTGCTGTACCGGTAATAAACGGTAAGGTTACATTCGAGGAGACTATTCCTGCAACAGGCATGTACCAGAAGGAGGTAAAGAACATTATCGATACATGGGTGAAGGAGCGTTTTGTTAAGCCGACGGTAATATCAAGAAACTCATTCAGTAGCGAGCAACCCGAAACTGTAATACTGAAAAGTGAGGAGTACATCACATTCAAAAGTGCGGCGCTTGTGCTTGACCGTGCAAGGATATACTATTTCCTTACTTTGACAGCGAATGACGGTAGCTGTACATTCAACATGTCACGCATCACATACTGGTACGATGATGAGGATGAGAAAGGCGGCCTGAAGATGAAGGCCGAAGAGTGGATTACCGATGAGAATGCTTTGAACAAGAAGGGTAAACTGAAAAAGTTCGAAGGCAAGTTCCGCCGCAAGACTATTGAGCTTAAGGAGAAACTCGTCAAGGACCTTGAATACAGATTGAAGACAAAATGAGAACTATTGACAAAATAAGATACATACTGAACGTTTTGTTCCTTGTTTCAACGGTTGCAACATTCATCATGTGGGTGACCGACTGCAACATGTTCTTCTATGCAGGCATAACTGCTTTGACACTGAAGGTTCTTGAATTCATTCTGCGTTTCGTAAACTAAATCATTGAAGAATGATAAGAAAATTCGTCACTCTGCTGATATGTTTGATTCCTGTTGCCATTTGGGGGCAGGTGGATGAACTGCACCAGCACGAAAGCGGCAACGAGACCGGTTTAGGCAGTGGCGAGGTTTTCAGCCCGTTCAGGAACAACCCCAAGGATTCTACCAAGAGCCAGCTTAAAGTGCCAATGGACATTCGCCAATGGCATGTAAACGAACACACTGGTGAGGTTATCCCGGTAAATGCCGACACCCTGCAGTTCATGTTCCAGAACTGGCATTTGACCGAAGGGGTAAACGGTGAGTACAACTTCCTTGGCAACATGGGAACACCACGTGAGACAAGAATATTCTTCAACCGCCCTACAACGACCAAGTTCGATTTCATACAGCCGTATGACTATTTCTACCAACGTCCTGATGAGTTTTTCTTTGTAGACACCAAATCGCCATATACAAACCTTAGCTATCATTCCACCGGTAACAGGATGAATGGTGACGACCGTTTCAGGGCATACTTCTCTACAAATGCTGGAAAGAAGTTCGGTATTGGTTTCCTCATCGATTACCTGTACGCACGCGGACGCTATGACAAGCAGGCCACTTCGCTTGTAAACTTTTCTATCTTTTCATACTACAAGAGTGACCGTTACGACTATAACCTCCTCGCCAGCCACTACCGCATGAAACAGGCTGAAAACGGCGGTATAACGGATGACCGTTACATCACACGCCCCGAAGAGACCGACGGAATGAACAGCAGTTTCACCACGTCGGACATACCGGTACGCCTATACTATTCATGGAACAGAAACCACACGTGGGACGGTTTCTTCACCCATGGATACAACATGGGATTCTACCGAGAGAAGTTGGTTGCCGACTCAACCGGGCTTGTCAAGGATTCCACAGAGACTGAGTTCATACGTGTGGCTCGCATAACCCACACTGCCAATGTTAAGTACAGAGAGCATGACTTTATAAACCATCGCCAAACAAACAACTACTACGCCGACACATACCTGCCTTTTGACTCGGTAGACGCTACAACGAACCTTGAAATAAAGAACAGGGTGGCACTTTCATTGTGCGAAGGATTCAGCCGATATGCTTTTGCCGATATCAGTGCATTTGCATCATATACATACAGGCGATATGGCCTGCCCGATACAACAGACACCGGTAATGAGTTCTTCAGAAACTACAACGAGAATATTTTATCGGTAGGTGGGTCTATATCAAGCTCGCAATACAAGCATATAAAATATGAAGTAAACGGCGAGACATCGCTCATTGGTGAGGAACTGGGAACATTCTCCATTGACGGAAACATTGAATTCAACTTCAGCTTATGGAAAAGGGAAATGTTGTTGAAGGGAAATGCTTTCATAAAGAACAACCTACCGTCGTTCTATTACCGCCATTACCATTCGGAGCATTTCTGGTGGGACAATGACCTCAACAAGGAGTTCAGGACACGCATTGAAGGTATTTTTGAGATACCGTCGTGGAGAACAAGAATAAGTGCGGGATTGGAGAATGTAAAGAACTACACATACATCGCCAATGAGTCATTGGCTTCGGGCGCGGCAGGCAGGTACTTGTGGCGTCTCAAGGCATGTCAGGCGCATGAGAATATACAGGTCTTCTCCGCAACGCTGAAGCAGGATTTCAAATTCAGCATATTCAACCTGAACACAGAAGTGACATACCAGCATAGCAGCAACAAAGATGTTCTGCCATTGCCAATGATAAACGCATACGCCAACCTATTCCTCAAGTTCAGGATTGCCAAGGTGCTCAACACCGAAATTGGTGCCGATGCAAGATATTTCACAGAATATTATGCACCGGACTACTCCCCTGCTTTGGGACAGTTCGTCCAGCAGAACCCTGCAGACAGGATTGCAATAGGAAACTATCCATTGGTAAGCGTGTATGCGAATTTCCTCTTGAAACAGGCTAGATTCTATGTTAAATACTACCATGCAAATGCGGGTACCGGCAACAGGCAATATTTCTTGGCGCCACACTACCCTATGAACCCGGCAATATTCTGCTTTGGCATTTCATGGAATTTCTTTAATTGACGGCATTATGGATGTTATGATAAAATGGGGCTTCATCGGGTGTGGCGAAGCTACCGAAAAAAAGAGCGGACCGGCATTTCCCCTTGTAAAGGGTTCGGAGGTCGTGGCTGTAATGGGACGCGACAAGGAGAAGACAAAGAACTATGCAAAACGTCATAACATCACGCATTGGTACACCGATGCGCAGGCACTCATAGATGACCCGGCTGTGAATGCTGTATATATCGCCACCCCACCATCCTCACATGCAACATTTGCAATAATGGCAATGAAGGCCGGCAAGCCGGTGTATGTAGAGAAGCCTCTTGCAGCGAGCTACGAGGATTGTACACGAATAAACCGTATTTCACGCGAAACGGGAGTCCCCTGTTTCGTGGCATACTACCGCCGATACCTGCCATACTTCATGAAAGTTAAGGAGTTGTTGCCCCAGATTGGCAATGTGCTCAATGTACAGATACGTTTTGCCGTGCCACCGCGCGACCTTGACTACAACCGTGAGAACCTGCCATGGCGAGTTATACCGGACATTGCCGGTGGAGGATACTTCTATGACCTTGCTCCTCACCAGATTGACCTGCTTCAGGAGATGTTCGGCTGCATACTGCATGTTGAAGGATTTGCTACAAACCGTGGAGGCATGTACAAAGCCGAAGATACTGTCAGCGCCTGTTTCAAGTTCGATTCCGGCATACCGGGTTCCGGTTCATGGTGTTTCGTTTCGGACGAGTCTTCAAAAGAGGACCACATAGAGATTTTCGGCAGCAAAGGATGCATCAAGTTCTCGGTTTTTACATTCGAGCCAATAGAGTTGCGTAATGCCGAAGGTACAAGACACTTCAACATCCCCAACCCGCCATATGTACAATTACCGCTCATCAGAAATATTGTAGAGCACCTGCAGGGAAAGGGCACATGTACATGCGACAGCATAAGCGCTACACCAACAAACTGGGTTCTTGACAAGGTGCTTGGAAAAATCATATAAAATGGCGAAGAGCGGAATAAAAAAGAGTGCCAAATTACACAAAAGAGCTTTTTGGGTTCTTCTGCTGTTGACAGCCATGCCTTTTTCATCAAAAGGCATGAATCATTATATGCAAGACTGCATTGAAAACCAGGAAACGGCTAATGTAAAGAAAAATAACCTCTTTTGGAAGGTTGTAAATTTTGTAGACAGGCTGATTGAACAGGACACCTTTTATGTATCCCCGAACAAATACAACCTGACAATTACTCCGCAATATACGTTCGGGTATGAATATTACCGTTTTGCAACAGAGGACAAAAAGCAGAGCATAACGATAAGCCCGACAACCAACAACAAGATTGGTGTAGGCTTCGGATGGAGATGGCTATCAGCCGGCTACAGTTTCACCCTTGACAATATACAGCCGGAGTTTGACATGGAGTTGAACCTCTACTGCTCAAGAGCCGGGCTGGAGCTGTTCTACCGTAAACGAAGTGACGGATTCAAGATACGTGGCCTCAAAGGCTTCTACGAAGACAACAAACCTATCACAGGATATAATGCGGACTTCAACGGGCTGACTACTTCGCAGATTGGCGCCAATGCCTTTTATGTATTCAATTACAGGAAATTCTCTTTTCCTGCGGCATTCAGCCACTCCACAAACCAACGCGTAAATGCCGGCTCGTTCATTCTTGGATTGAGCTACAATGAGCAGAAGTTCATGTTCGACCACACACAGATTGACCCAAGAATAGAGTCACTGATGAGCCCTGAATTACGATTCAAGAATGTCGATTACAAGGATTTCAGTATCAGTTTCGGATACAGCTACAACTGGGTTTTTGCAAAGAATTTCGTTGCCAACATTTCGGCTTCACCGTCTGTAGGATACAAGAACACCTCGCTGAAGTTCTACAACAGCAAGGAGTTCATATCAAATATCAATTTCGACCTTATATTGCGCCTGGCTCTGGTATACAACAACGGAAGGTACTACGCAGGAACATCACTTGTATCACACACCTATTCCTACAACAAGCCTTCGCTCTCCATCATCAACGGATTCGGATACCTCAAGGTTTATGCCGGCTTCAATTTCTGGCGCAAGAAGTGACATCTATCAGAAACGGACACCGATACCGGCAACAACGGTATGCGCGTTGCTCCTTACCGATGCTCCAGGATTATAGACTTCCATATCATAATATGGGTAGAAGTCGGCCTTCTGTGTCTGGAACATGTACGCAATATCAAAATAGAACGACTTGGCGGCATATCCCAAACCTAATGTTGCGATATTCTTGCTATACTTGTTCATATAGTCTGTTGAGGTATCTGTTATGGCAGCATTGTCCATGAACTTGCACGCATCTTTGTTGAATGGCGCTGAGATATAGTTGTATCCTGCACGCAAAGCCACCTTCTTGATATTGAATTCAGCACCGGCACGCAGAGTGTGCTGCAGTTTCAGATTGTACATTATCTCCTCGTTCTGTGCCACACCCATGTCCGTCCTGTCCGAGAAGGAGGTTTTTGTAAGGTTTGAGTACTCATATTCGGCATTGAGCGCAAGGAAATTACCGAATGTATATGATGCAGCTGCGCCAAAACGCCAAGGGGTCTTCAATCGGTATGCAATGCGCAAGCTCTCGCCATAACAATCTTCATTCAAAGTGCTGAACTCGCTGCCGCCAGGTCCAATCATTGTTGCCGAAGAGTAATCGGTCAACGAATAGGATACAGGGGTGTGAACCGAAAAGGCAACTTTGAACGGTGAATACTTAAACGGGCGTACAATTGCACCGAGTTTGAAGTCTACTCCCGAACCGCTTACACTGTAGTCATTCTCAAGGGTATATATATAGCCGTAATCATCGCTTTCATAATATCTTGAATAACGCGAATAATCGACGATGTGAAACCCTAAAGTTGCACCTATATATACACGATCCTCAATATTGAACGACAGGTTGATGTCTGTTACATTCACACCACCACGCTGTTCGGAATAGTATCCGGCATAGTTTGGATAGTACACAACCTCTTCCTCTAATGGATGACCGCTGGGAAACACAAGAAAATTGCTGTCTGCATCACATATGTCAACATCTGCGGCAAGCAAAGCGAGCCAGTTGTGGTTGAAACTGCTGTATGAGTCGGCTGTAATTCCGTTAATATCAAAAGGCGAGCTCATATACAAGTCGTTTATAATATACTGCTGTGAAAAGCCGTCAGGGTTGCCACTCATATTGAAATTACCCCTCATATTACCTTTACGGCGATAGTTGATACCGAAGTTCACGAATTTAAGCGGTGATGCTTCAATTTCGTTGGCGAGCAGAAAGCCTACATTGCTAAGTTCTGTACCGTCATAACTCTTTTTTTCCATGTTACCCATGAAAGTTGCATTGCTGTTAACAATATCATAAGCACCGGAAATGTAGAAGTCGTTAGAACGGTATACAGCAGTTCCGGCAGGGTTGGTTCCCATGACTGACAGGTTACCTCCAAGGGCACTCATAGAGCCGCCCATGCCGACAAAACGTGCTGTACCGGCAGGATCATTATCAAGCAGATTTGTTATATTGTACATATTCTGCGAGTTGAGAGTCAAAGGCAGAATAAACAGAAGAGTATATATTATACGTTTCATGATTTTCGTGTTTTTCACATTGTTCAAATAGAGGCTGTCTCATCAACGGCGTGCTCCGCTTCTTGCTCCCGAACTAGAGCGGGAACTACCGCTGTTGCTACGCATGCTACCCGATGATGAACGGCTGCTTGAAGATGATGAACTGCGCTGGCGTGTAATGCTTGTGCTGCTTGGGCGGTTATATTCGCCACTTGAAGAACTTTTGCTACGGTAGTTGCTTCTGCTGTCACCATTCCTTGCCGGTTGCGAAGAGGTGTTACGCTGCTGGTTGGTACGTGCATTGGTTACTGCACCTCTCTGCTGGGAACTTCTTACATTGTTTGTATTTCCGCCGGAAACTGTTGTTGAACGGTTGGGCTGTTGTTTGCGTACACCCTGCACTGTTCCGTTGTTCTGACGGCTAGACGATGTACTTACCGAGCCACGCTCCACTGTCTGACGCTGAACGCCGGTTGCACGGGCATCATTCCTGCGACTTGTTGTGTTCACCTGGCCATTAGAACCGGCACGGACAGCCTGGTTGCCTGCAGGCCTTCCCGATACAGCATTGCCGCCACGGTTGGTAACTGCATTTCCGTTTACTCTACCACCTCTTCCTGAACTGTTTGTAGAAACATTGGGTACTCTCTTGCTTGGATTGTTCACAGGAATATCGGTCTGTACCTTATGCTTTGGACGCCATGAGTTGTGTGCAATATAAGGAGGATAATAACCGCCATGAACATGATGATGGTTATTGTACCAGTGATATGAGGGATAGTGGTAGTTGTATCCCCAATAATAGTCGTTCCAATGGGCATATGGTCCGTAACATGTATTCCATGACCACCAGTTACTGTATGGTGTATACCCTATTCCGTGCCAGTAATAGAGAGGATTGTTATATGTAGGGTATATGTCAACGGTATATCCATTGTCGTATATCATCCAGTCGTTTATACCGCAGTTGTATCGTAAGTCCCAATAGAGATTGCTGCCGAACAACCTTCCCGGGCTGCGGAAACGTACAATGCGGGATGAATACATATAATCGTCATTGTCGTAGTATTCATAGGGCGCATTGGTGTAGTACACCTCTTCAGTGGCCTCCTCGGGAAGCACCTCGAAACACTCTACGTTGTCATACACATCGACAAAGCTGTTATCCATAGCACTGTTTTTCACAACTACCTTCTTTTCCTTTTTGGGAACAAAGTAGATATCGTCAATCTGTGCTGAGGCAACAAATGGGAATGACATTATCAATGCGAAAAGTAACTTTTTCATGGCTATATATTTTTCCTGTTATTCACGATACGAAAGTAGTCACAATAAAATGCAAAAAACAGGGAAAATCCCTACAAAACAGAAGGATTTTCCCTATTTATCATTTATATGTTATGAAGGCAATTCTACGTTGCCTACATTGGTGATATTACTTGTTTTCAGGACGAAGCTGACGAACGACCTCTGCTGTGCGCCACATTTCGCTTTCACGCAAAGCCTTCAACTCTTCGTTGAGTTTCTCACGATAGTCGGGCTGTGAGTTTGAATCGATAGACACCTGTGCTTCGTTACCGCTCTTTACAGATTCGTACAACTGATACATAACAGGCTTGATTGCATCGTGGAAAGGAGTCATCCAGTCAAGAGCACCGCGCTGAGCTGTTGTTGAGCAGTTTGCATACATCCAGTCCATACCCTTTGCTGCAACAAGTGGCATAAGAGACTGAGTAAGCTCCTCAACTGTCTCATTGAATGCTTCTGAAGGTGTGTGACCGTTCTCACGGAGAACCTCATATTGTGCAAGGAAGAGACCCTGAACTGCGCCCATGAGTGAACCACGCTCACCTGTAAGGTCAGAAACAGCCTCACGCTGGAATGTGGTCTCAAAGAGATAACCTGAACCGATACCTACTCCGAATGCCAATACACGCTCAAGTGCCTTACCTGTAGCGTCCTGATGTATTGCGTATGATGCGTTCAAACCACGTCCCTCGAGGAACATTGTACGCAAAGATGTACCAGAACCCTTTGGAGCAACCATAATTACGTCAACATCTGCTGGAGGAACAATACCTGTTCTGTCGTTCCAGTTGATACCGAAGCCGTGTGAGAAGTAAAGAGCCTTGCCAGTTGTCATGAAATCCTTGATTTTTGGCCATACTGCAATCTGAGCAGCATCTGACAACAACATGCAAACGATTGTACCGCGCTGAGCTGCCTCCTCGATAGAGAAGAGTGTCTCACCTGGAACCCAACCGTCGATTACAGCCTTGTCATATGTTGCACCCTCACGCTGACCTACGATTACATTGAAACCGTTGTCACGCAAGTTGCATGCCTGACCAGGACCCTGAACACCATAACCAAGAACTGCGATAACCTCATCTTTCAAAATTTCGCGAGCCTTCTCAAGTGGGAACTCGCTTGAAGTAATAACGTTCTCTATCACTCCACCAAAATTCATTTCTGCCATAATTAATTATTTTTTTATTGGTTTTCTTTTATAGTCTTCATTGAAAAGCAGTTCTGTAAGATTCTCTATCGAATCGCGCGGAACAGCTACACGTCCCGACTTTACAAACTGTAACATACACTGCTGTGCCACAAACTCATTGTACAAATCTACAATGACTCCTGTTGAACCGGTCTTCTCCACAACGGTATAGTTCGCATTCATCTCTATCACATGCGCTCCGTTATGACGTATCAGTTTCGATATCTTGTTATTCTCAAGAATCTTGGGAGTTGACAACTTGTAGAGTGCAACCTCCTGATAGAATATCTCACTGTCGACATAATATTCAGCCTTGAGGACATCGACCTTCTTTTCGATACGCTTTGTCACCTTGTGTATCGAATCCTCTTCGCCCCATAGAGAGATTGTGTAACGGTGAACTCCCTCGACCGAAGATGATGACGCTGTAATGGTGTCGATGTTCATCATTCGGCGTGTGAACTCTGCCGTAACCTGATTCAACATACCGGCAATATTTTCGGTATATATGATAATTGTATATAGTTTCTTGTCCATAGCGATTATTCAAAAATCATTTCACTTACCGTAGCTCCCGGAGGCATCATCGGCATTACGTTGTCCTCCTCCTTGACCGCCACGTGCAACAGGAACGGACCAGAGGTTGAAAGCATCTCGCTGATAGCATCATCAAGTTCTGCACGCTCTATAACAAGGCGTGAAGGTATACCGTAACCTTTTGCAATCAATGAGTAATCTGGGTTAAGCATTGGTGTCCATGAGTAGCGATGATCGAAGAAGAGCTCCTGCCACTGGCGTACATTGCCAAGGTAGTTGTTGTTCACAAGTATCATTTTCACACCTGTGCCCTGCTCCATGATTGTACCCAACTCCTGAATATTCATCTGGAAACCGCCGTCACCTGTAAAAAGACAGACCTCACGTTCGGGCATTGCCATCTTGGCACCTATCGCTGCCGGCAAGCCGTAACCCATTGTTCCCAAACCACCGGAAGTAAGGATGCTTCGCGGAAGAGTATATTTGAAGTAGCGCGATGACATCATCTGGTTCTGACCTACGTCGGTAACCAATATCGCACTGTTGTTGGTTGCTTCACTGACTTTGCGTGCAACCTCACCCATAAGCAATGGACCTTCAGCAGGATTCAAGGCATTCTTTCCAACCTTCTCATACTCTATTGCATTATATTCGGCAAAGCTCTTTATCCATTCGGAATGGTCACGCTGTTCAACAAGTTCTGTCAGCATGGGAAGTACCTCTTTACAGTCGCCTACGATAGGTACATTCACTGCCACATTCTTGTTTATTTCGGCATGGTCAATGTCTATGTGTATAACCTTGGCCTGTTTTGCATATGTTGCAACGTTACCTGTCACACGGTCGCTGAAACGCATACCTACTGCTATAAGCAGGTCGCACTGGTTGGTATTGTAGTTAGGACCGTAGTTTCCATGCATACCAAGCATACCGACACACATCGGGTGGTCGCTTGGCAAGGCAGACAAGCCCAACAATGTCTTTCCTACCGGAATGTTGGCCTTTTCGGCAAAGGCTTTCAACTCTTCATGAGCTTCGCCCAATTCAATACCCTGACCGACAATCATAAACGGACGCTCTGCACTATTGATGAGCGCAGCAGCCTCCTCAATTGCCTTGCGGCATGGTGTTGGATAAGGAATATAGCTTCTTACAGAATCTACAACAGCCGGTTCATATTCAGTCATTGCAGTCTGTGCATTCTTGGTAAAGTCAAGCACAACCGGACCCGGACGTCCTGTACTGGCAATGTAGAAAGCGCGCGCAACAGCCCATGCCACATCCTCGGGACGACGTATCTGATAGCTCCATTTTGTAATAGGTTGGGTGATACCTACAAAGTCAATCTCCTGAAAGGCATCGGTACCCAATACCGCACAACCTACCTGACCAGCAATTACCACAATTGGAGTACTGTCAAGCATTGCGTCACTTATACCGGTCAATGTATTTGTTGCACCCGGACCACTTGTTACGATTGACACACCAACCTTGCCTGAACTGCGGGCATATCCCTGCGCTGCATGCACTGCACCCTGCTCATGACGCACCAGCACCTGACGGAAATCGCTGCGATGGTCGTACATGGCATCGAATACCGGCATGATAGAGCCGCCGGGATAACCGAAGACTGTGTCAACACCTTCATTTATAAGAGAGCGCATCAACGCCTCTCCACCTGATATTATCTCTTTACTCATAAATTCAATCAATGATTCTGACGCCTCCCTTGTCGGCAGAACTTACCATATTGGCATATGCCTTAAGGCTCTTTGAAATTACACGGTCACGTGTCAAAGGGAACATCTCTCGTGCTGCAAGTTCCTCATCGGTCAATCTTACGTTGATTGAGCGGGCCGGTATATCGATGTCTATGATATCACCGTCACGCAATTTACCGATGTTACCTCCGGCTGCAGCCTCGGGAGATATATGACCGATACTCAGTCCCGATGTTCCACCACTGAAGCGACCGTCGGTTATCAACGCACACTCCTTGCCAAGATGACGCGACTTGATATATGATGTCGGATAGAGCATCTCCTGCATACCGGGACCACCTTTAGGACCTTCATATATGATTACCACTACATCGCCTGCCTGTACAGCACCTCCAAGGATACCCTCAACAGCAGCCTCCTGTGAGTCAAACACTTTTGCCTTGCCGCTGAATTTCCATATACTCTCATCAACACCGGCAGTCTTTACCACACAACCATTCTTGGCGATGTTACCGAACAGGATAGCCAAACCACCATCTTTTGTATAAGCATTCTCAAGTGAGCGTATACAACCGTTCTCACGGTCGGTGTCAAGTGTCTCATAACGGCAATCCTGTGAACCCATCACATTGCTGAACACATTTGCTGGAGCTGTGCCATATATTCTCTTGGCCTCATCACCAACGTTCTCACATGTGATACTGTATTTTGCTATGTCTTCAGCAAGAGTAGCACCTGTAACACGCTTTACAGAGGTATCGAGCAGACCACCCTTGGCAAGCTCGCCAAGAATACCCAAAATACCGCCGGCACGTCCGCAATCCTGAACACTGTACTTAGGACCGTTGGGTGCCAGTTTGCTGAGGCAAGGTACCTTGCGGCTGAGAGCGTCGATATCGGGCATCTTGAAATCAACACCGGCCTCCTGCGCTACTGCAAGAAGGTGAAGAATTGTATTGGTTGAACCACCCATGGCGATATCAAGTGTCATCGCGTTCATGAATGCAGCACGCGAAGCTATGCTACGAGGAAGGACGCTTTCGTCACCCTCACCATAATATTTCATTGCATTTTCCACTATCTGCTTTGCTGCATCCTTGAGCAACTGCACACGGTTGACGTGTGTTGCAAGGACAGTACCATTACCTGGCAATGAAAGTCCTATGGCTTCGGTCAAAGAGTTCATGGAGTTCGCTGTAAACATACCTGAACATGAGCCACAACCGGGACAAGAACGCTTTTCAATTTCGGCAAGTTCTTCGTCACCGACAGTGGTATCCGCAGCCTTTACCATAGCTATCACAAGGTCAAGGTTCTCATTCTTCCAGGTACCCTTTTCCATTGGACCACCTGAAACAAATACTGTTGGTATGTTAAGACGCATGGCTGCCATGAGCATACCCGGAGTAATCTTGTCACAGTTCGAAATACAGACAAGTGCATCTACTTTGTGAGCGTTGCACATGTATTCTACGCTATCTGCTATAATGTCACGTGATGGCAATGAGTACAACATTCCGTCGTGTCCCATTGCTATACCGTCATCGATAGCGATTGTATTGAATTCAGCCGCATAGCAACCCATTTTTTCGATTTCGGCTTTTACAATCTGACCTGCTTCGTGCAAGTGTGTATGTCCCGGTACAAGCTGAGTGAACGAATTAGCTATTGCAATGATTGGTTTACCGAACATCTCACGCTTCATTCCGTTGGCTATCCACAATGCTCTGGCACCTGCCATACGGCGTCCTTCGGTCGACTGCGCACTTCTTAATTTTATTTTCATAATTTCTGATTTTTTACAAGAAAAAAAGCATGCTACAACAAAATGTCATAGCAAAACCTAAAGAAAACATACAAATATTATTTGTTTTCTCGCGTCAAGGTTGCAAAAGTAATCTCTTTTTTCAGTTTAACAAAAATTTTGCAAGAGAAATAGCTCATTCTCTGTCAAAACTTTAGATACTCTTACTATTCAACACTACATATATTATAATAGGAGCACCGATAAGCGGTGTTATTGCGCCAAGAGGAAGAAGACCGCTCTCTCCAGGCAATTGACATACAATGTTGCACACAAGAGCTACAACAGCTCCAATCAACAATGTGCCGGGCAACAGAACTCTATGATTGCTGCTTCTCAACAACAGCCTTGCGATGTGCGGTACTGCAAGACCTATAAATGCGATGGGACCACAAAAAGCTGTGACAACAGCTGTGAGCAAACCTACAACAGCAAGCAGTATATTACGGACCAGCCTGACATTGATTCCAAGATTTTGGGCGTAGGCATCACCCAGCAATATTACATTCAAAGGCTTGATCATCAACATTGACACAACAAGCAGCACTATGGTCAACAGAGTAAATACCGGAAGTTGTTCCATTGATACAGCACTGAAGCTACCCATTCCCCATATAAGGTATGAATGTACACCCTCGGCAGTTGCAAAATAGTTAAGCACCGTTATAAGTGATGATGCCAGATAGCCTACAGCGACACCAACAATTAGCAATAAAACCTTATTACGCAACATCGATGAGAAAAGTAGTATTATTACTATAATGGACGCTGCCCCTATAAAGGCTCCTAAAAAGACTGCAAGATAGCCGGCAACACCTATTCCGCCAAAGGAAAACACTCCTTGGGCAAGAAGCATGACCACTGCCACGCCAAGCCCGGCACCGCTGTTGATACCAAGCACTTCGGGACCGGCAAGAGGATTCTTGAACAATGTCTGCAACAAAAGTCCCGCTACAGATATTGCAGCGCCAGCCAGCATAGCCGTGACAGCCTGCGGCAAACGTGTATCAAGTACAATAATTCTCCATGCTTCGCGCTCAGCGTCCCCACCTGTCAATATTGACAAGACCTCACCGAACGGTATACGGACAGAGCCAAAGAATAGATTGGAGAGGAAAAGCAGCAAAAGCATAAACGCTGCAAGCATGAGCAACACTATATTTTTATCAACGCATCTTTTCATAATAGTTTGGGGCATATCCGGAAATCAATGACGGATGAAACAATGCAACAAGTTCCCTCAACAGATTTTCAGGATGAAAAGAGACCTCCTCGAAAATATTGTTCCTGTGCGTATTGCAAGCATATATATTCTTTTTACGGTACGGAGCAAAGTGGGAATACCCTTCAAAATCCGATAACAAAGATGCATATGTCTTGTCTGTTGGAGAATTATATTTCACAAGCCAGATATCTGCATCAACAGCCCTGTCAAGTACAACTTCGTATGACAACGGTACAGAACCGCTACTTGCAAAATCAGCAAAAAGGTAGTCAGCACCGGCATCATGGTATAACCGTCCCATAGTACTTTTCCCACCCGGCACATACCAGGCAGAACTGCTCTTCAATTCGCACATCAGTTTAGGGCGTTCCTTCACCTCTTTTGTCAAATTACAAATAGCCTCATATTCGCTGCACACAACATTGTATATCGAGTCGCATTCAACAGCACACCCTACAAGGCGACCATAAAAACGTATCCATTCTGCGCATCCAAGAGGAGATGTCTCCATGTAGTCGGCACATTCCACCAATGGATATGCCATATTTTCAAGCTTGCCATAACCTCCGTTCTCATATGGCAAGACAAAAATTGCATCAGGAGAAACCTGCACCACAGCCTCACTGTTCACATTCAATGAACTGCCACAGTCTATGACAAGGCCTTGCTCTATCCTTTGCTGAACAGCATCTGAATAGATGTATTGCCTGTCACACACGCCTGCAATAGCCTGCAATGCATCCAATTCATCAAACAACATGGCATGTACACCAGAAAAGAGCAGTGTACGACTCAGCGGAGTACGCAACAGCACTCCATTAGGGAGAGCTTCGGGCAAAACAGTGTCATTGGGAACAAGTATATATCGATTGAGCAGACCAGTCCCCCATGGATTCTTGACATCAACAACAGTGTATCCGTCACAATCTGTTATATCGAGTAATGAGGAATGGTGCATGCGCACTTTCTCTCCTTCAATTATGTTGTCATGAGGAGCAACGCACGAAGCCAGAAGGCATGTACACAAAAGTACAAAAACAACCATTGACACATGGACTCTGCGCAACATACAGCAATTATTCTTCATTATTCATTATATTCAACTGCTGACGTATACTTTCGGAATGAATAGCCTCAAACACACTCTTCACAGCATCCATATCAATCTTGCCGTCGGCACAACATTTCGTGTACCGTTCAATGGTTTCATTATACCTGAAAGGCTGGAAAACAGTCAATCCTTTTTCGCGTTTCAGCGCACCTATCTCACGCGATATCGACATTCGCTTTACAAGAAGTTCCATCAGTTTGTCATCAATCTCATCCATTCTTTTCCTGTAGGAGAGGAAATCGTCACTGGCACTGTTTGATGAACGGTATACAAGCCTGCCGAGTATCATGGCAAGTTCATCAGGGGTAACCTGCTGACGCGCATCGCTAAGAGCACATACCGGGTTACAATGTGTCTCAATCATCAAACCGTCAAAATTGAGGTCCATGGCCTGCTGGGAAAGTGAGAGAACAAGTTCACGCTTTCCACCGATGTGGCTGGGGTCACATATCATGGGGATATTGCCAAGACGTCTACGGAACTCTATCGGAAGTTGCCATTGAGGAGCATTCCTATACAGTTTTTCTCCATATGCAGAAAAACCACGGTGTATAGCGCCGCAACGCTTCACTCCGGCATTATAAAGACGTTCAAAAGCACCTATCCATAAATCAACATCCGGGTTTACGGGATTCTTTACAAGCACAGGAACATCCACGCCGCGCAGCGCATCAGCAATCTCCTGTACCGCAAATGGATTGGCTGTCGTACGCGCACCTATCCACAACAGGTCTATGCCGGCTGCAAGAGCCTGTTCGACATGCGTTGCCGTCGCCACCTCTGTAGCTACAGGCATTGCAAACTCCTTTTTTACACGCGCAAGCCACTGCAAAGCCTCTTGCCCAACCCCTTCAAAACATCCGGGACGAGTACGAGGTTTCCACACACCTGCACGGAAAAGCGTCACACCCTTACCTGCAAGAGCCGATGCAACCTCCATTACCTGTTCTTCGCTTTCGGCACTACAAGGACCTGCGATAAGCAACGGACGCTCCACCCCGTCAAAAAGTTCTATCTTGTCCAAATTCATCATTTCAGCAATTTTTGAAACAGTCTATAGGCATTCGCTGTTGTTTGTGCCGCAATTTCTTCAACACCGCAACCATACAATTCGGCCATAAACTCGGCTATATATGGGATGTAAGAACTCTCATTACGTTTTCCCCTGAAAGGCACAGGCGGAAGATAAGGAGAATCGGTTTCAAGAAGTATCCTTTCAAGAGGTACATTCTTCACTGCAGCAGGCAAAGTAGACTTCTTGTATGTAAGGACTCCACCTATTCCCAAAAAGAAACCGTCGAACGAAAGCAACTTACGCGCCTCCTCTTCTGTCCCTGAGAAACAATGGAAAACACCGGTCAGTCCTTTGCTGCGATGTGATTCCATAACATCGTATAATTCATTGAAGGCATTACGTGAATGTATTACCAAAGGCAGTCCAAACTCCGCAGCCCACTCTATCTGTGCATTGAAGGCATCAATCTGTTCGTTCTTGCGTGTATCATCCCAATAGAGATCAATTCCAACCTCTCCAACGGCGATAAAACGGTCATCACCCCTCAATGTATCATAAAGCCTGGCAAGAGTTGCTTTATAGTCGTCGCCAAGTTCTGTCGGATGCAGACCTACCATAGGGTAGCATATACCGGGATATTCCTCACACATTACAAGAAGAGCTGACAAGGACTCCTCCGTTATTGACGGAAGACACAATTTCCCAACCCCAGCCTGCAATGCACGCTGTACGGCACAACTACGGTCTTCATTGAATTCCGGAACAAAAAGATGGGTATGGGTATCGACGAATTCAATCATTCTCCTCTTGCTTTTTTGACTTGCGGTCTGGACGGTCGTAATATATGACTCCGTACTCGGCACACTTCTTTATACGTTCATCGCCTTGGAATACCGAAAAGGACTTTTCTATCTCACCCCAAGCCTCGAATATAATCTCATCAGCCTCAAAGCGCATGTCGGATATGTTCTGCAGGGCACTGTTTGTACGTTGTTGAAGCATCTGCTGTCTATCATACATACCCTTGAATATCTCAAACACCACCGAAACACGTCCCATTGTCGGATTGTAGACTGGGACACCACCTTCACTCTGACGGCGTCTTTCACCCTCAATAACCTTTACGCCCCACTCAAGCACAGATGATTCCGAAAAAAGATTAGGAACAGTATCCTCATCCTCTGGCAAACCATAATAGGGTCGTTTACAGCGTGCTATCTCACCTCGCATTATTGACATGCTCAGTACCTGAATGAAATGTGAAACATACATTCGGGCCTTTTTTAATGCAGCTTCATACTCTTTGTTGCCTCTCTTCGAAGATTGTTCCGACACACAACGACGATATACCTCAACCTCACGCGAGAAACGTTCAAGAAAATTCTTGGCACGGTGATATGTATTATGCGAAAGGACATTGGTATATATGCCGTTGCTCGTACTGCTGTCAACAGCAGCTTTCAATGCACGTATACGAGCCTGATCAGTTTTAGGCAATCTACGGTAAGGCATACAGCATCAGAGTTTACGGTTCAACAAGGAATTTGCGAAGATTTTCAGGCATGATTTCTTGTCATTGTCAACCGATATACGGTCTATATACTCATCACACATGGCGAAAAGTTCTTCAATACGTTTTTCACAAATTTCCTTTACACCGAGTTTGTTATACATATCTGTAAAGAAGGCTATCTTTTCCTGTTTATCGAATTCCTTCTTTTCCATCCACTGCTTCATCGCGGCAAACTGTTCCTCGTCAGCAAGGTTCAACGCCGTTATAAGAAGGAATGTCTTTTTGTTGCAACAGATATCACCACCAATCTTCTTGCCGAACAATGACTGGTCGGCATATACATCGAGGAGGTCATCCTGCAACTGGAATGCAAGGCCCATCTTCTCACCATATTCGTAAAGATTGTCAAGATCATGTTCACTTGCACCGGCAAGTATGCCACCGAGTTTAAGCGCCGCAGCAAGCAGAACCGATGTCTTTAGACGTATCATCTCAAGATATTCCGCTTCGGCAACATTGTCGCGTGTCTCGAATTCAATATCGTACTGCTGACCATCACCTATCTGTTTTGCTGTTTCCGTAAAGAGCGCAAGCATAGCCGGCAACTTATCCGCAGGCACATGGGCAAGGAACTCATAAGCGAGGACAAGCATCGTATCACCGGAGAGAATTGCCGGTACATCGCCCCATTTGGCACAGACAGTCGGTTTTCCACGACGTATGTCGGCGCGGTCCATTACATCATCATGAATAAGAGTATAGTTGTGATATGTCTCCACAGCTACAGCCGGATACAAAGCTTCATCAACACACTCCTTATATAAATTATAGGCCATAAGAAAAAGAACCGGACGCACACGTTTTCCGCTCTGTTCCAATGTATATCTTATAGGAGCATACAATTCGCGTGGTTCTCTCTCAAATTCCAGATTCTCAATGAAAAGGTTTACCTTGTCTCTAAGCTCTTCCCAAGTGTACATAATCTTTATTTTAGTCAAAAAAAAGAGGCTGCATCGCAGCCTCTTCCATGTTATAATATTTTTTACTGCAAGCGGAATACAACCGGCAAAGTAAAGAATACGCGTACTGGCTTACCAGCCTGCTTACCGGGAGACCATTTTGGCATTCCCTCAACCACGCGCATAGCTTCCTTATCAAGATAGATATCACCAGAGCTCTTGAGCACCTCTACCTGCTGGATAGAACCGTCCGAATTAACGACGAAACGGATGAATGCACGACCCTGTGAGTTGTTATCACGAGAAATTCTAGGATAATTGATATTGTCCTGAAGGTATTTCATCAAAGCCTTCATACCACCGGGGAACTCTGGCTGCTGCTCAACCACCTGGAATACCTGCTCTTCAACAACTTCCTCCTCAACGAAGATATTGGTGTTTTCTGAAATCTCAACAACCTCACCCATTTCTTCTATTGAAACAAGCTCGCTCTCTTCGATTTCAGCCTCATCTTCTACAATTTCGATGATATCAACAATCTTCTTGGCTTCGGGAGGTGGAGGAACAACCTTCTTCTCTGGAATTGTAAATGGAACCAAGATATCGATAGGAATATCAAGTGCCTGCTGTTGCACCTTCTTTTCCTTCTTCTCCTGTTTCTCAAAAGTTGTCCACTCAATAAAACAAAATGTAACAGCAAAGACTATTACAAAACCCATTAAAAGCCACATACCAGTGTGCTGCTCCAAGTTTACCTTTGGATTCTTCTTAACTTCAAGATTCAATTGAAGCTTTTCAGCATCCTTAACCTGCTGTTTCTGTTCTGTACTCATATCTTAAATTTGTATATATTTTCTAATTCACAAAAATAGACAATATTTTTCAATACACACGATAAAAGAGATTTTTTTTTTATTTTAACATGAATTTTCTCTTGTCAGCAACATAAAATTATTTTTTTACCGTTATTACGATATACTACAAGTGGTTATTTTATCCGCTGAACGGGTATAGTAAACAAAAAAATAGTATCTTCGCAAAGCAATAGCCTACAGACATTTGCAAAACTACACAAATTATTGATAAAGTGAAATTCAGACACCTTATTTTTTATATATCGTTACTTTTACCTATCACACTGTCTGCGCAGGGCGGGGAATATACATTCAATTTCCTGAGCCTTCCTTATTCAGCCCACGCAACAGCTCTTGGAGGTGGCAACATTTCAGTCATTGATGACGACCTGACACTGGCAATGCACAATCCCGCATTGCTGGCAAATGTCAATGACAGGACAATAAACCTGACCTACATGTCATATATGAGTGACTGCAACGTTGGAGGCGCCGCATTCAACAAGACAATAGGAGATCGTTCCACCATTGCTGCATTTGCAAAATATGTAGATTACGGCAAGTTCGACGGATACACCGAAGACAATCTGTTCACAGGAACATTCACAGCAAAGGATATAGACCTGACTGTTACCTATAGCTACCTGCTTGGCGAACGTTGGAGCGGAGGCGTTTCGGGCAAATTCATCTACTCAAAATATGAAAGCATGTATGCTTTGGGATTAGGAGTAGACCTTGGAATAAACTATTTTGATGCTGAAAAAGATTTCTCAATGTCATTCGTATGCAAGAATCTCGGAGGACAGATCAAGGCTTTCGAGGATAAACTTGGAACAATGCCAATGGACTTCCAGTTCGGTATCACCAAGAGATTCAATCATGCACCGATACGACTTTCGGCACTGCTTTATAACCTCCACCGATGGAAAAGCGACGATTTCTACAATGCCGACGGCAGCAAGGATAACGCAGGAGAACTGATTCTCAAACATTTCATCATAGGAGCAGACCTCCTTTTAGGAAAGAATTTCTACGTTGCTCTTGGCTACAACTACCGTGCGAGCCGAGAATTGTCGGCCAGCAAAAAGAGCCTTGACGGTATCAGCATTGGAGCCGGGCTTAATATTTATAAGGTAAAATTCAATGCTTCATACAGTAAACTGCACACATCGGCACACTCTTTGCTGTTCAATCTTTCATATTCGCTTTGAAGATGAAAGTTTTTTTTCTATCTTCACACAGAATATTCAAAAACAGTATACTGAATAATGAAAAAGATTATAATAGCCATTGACGGCTTCTCGTCATGCGGCAAGAGCACAATGGCAAAAGCGTTGGCACGCAATATCGGTTACCTTTATTTTGACAGTGGCGCCATGTACCGTGCAGTGGCATTATACTGCATGCAGAACGAGCTTGTCTATGACGGCAATATTGACAAGACCATGCTAAGCGAAAAGATAAAGGATATACGAATCACATTTGAAGTAGACCCGGAGACAAAGAACTCCGTAACATATCTCAACGGAACAAACGTCGAACATGAGATACGCTCGCTCGAGGTTTCTCGCCTTGTAAGCCAGGTGGCAGCCATTGATTTTGTCCGCGAAGAGATGGTCGACCGTCAGCGCGAAATGGGAAAGGCAAAAGGTGTTGTCATGGATGGACGTGACATTGGCACGACTGTATTCCCTGATGCAGAGATGAAAGTTTTTGTTACCGCATCGGCCGAAGTACGTGCACAGCGCAGATATGATGAACTCACAGCACGAGGGGACAAAGCCAATTTCAACGAGATTCTCGAAAACGTACAGCAGCGAGACCACATGGACCAGACACGTGAGATAAGCCCTTTGAAAAAGGCTGATGACGCCCTACTCCTTGACAACAGCAACCTCACACGAGAAGAGCAGATGAATTGGCTTATAGAGGTATTCAACAAACTAACACAGGAATGTTAAAAATAGAGATTGATGAACATTCAGGTTTCTGCTTCGGCGTAACAACAGCCATAAAGAAAGCCGAGGAAGAATTGCAGAAGGGTGGAACGCTCTACTGCCTTGGAGACATTGTACACAACAGCATAGAATGTGACAGACTCAAGCGAATGGGACTTGTAACCATCAATCACGAAACATTCGCACAACTTCACAATGCAAAAGTGCTGCTCCGTGCTCATGGCGAACCCCCACAGACATATGAGACTGCCCAGAGAAACAATCTCGAGCTTATTGACGCCACATGTCCTGTCGTGCTCAAACTGCAACAACGCATAAAGAACAAATGGCAGGAGACGAAAGAGCAGGAGAGACAAATCATCATACACGGACAGGCTGGACATGCCGAAGTCCTGGGACTTGTCGGACAGACCCATGGCGAAGCCATTGTAGTGGAGAACACATCCCAACTCGACCGCATATCCAAGGAGAAGGACACATATATATATTCACAGACAACAAAGTCACTTGAAGGCTACAAGACCATTGTTGCTGCCATCAAAGAGCGCATAGACGATGACAAGACATGCGAATCCTTCAACACCGTATGTGGACAGGTTGCCAACAGGATGAACGGTATCGGAGAATTTGCCAAGAACCATCAACTGATATTCTTTGTTTGCGGAAGAAAGAGCTCGAACGGCAAGATTCTTTACAATGAATGCAAGAAGTTAAATGAGAATGTACACCAGATTGAAGGCCCCGAAGACATTGATTTTTTACTAACAGAAAACATTGAGACCATAGGGATTTGCGGAGCCACCTCCACCCCTAAATGGCTCATGGAAAACTGCAAAAAAGCTATAATTAACCATCATAATAACAAGACATCATGAAAAACAAGATTCGTTGCATTGGAATACTCACATCAGGAGGTGATGCACCAGGTATGAACGCAGCTATCCGCGCTGTCACCCGCGCATGTATCTACCACGATATCAAGGTAAAAGCAATTTACCGTGGATACAAGGGACTGATTACAGGTGAAATCAAGGAATTCAAGACCGAGAACGTAAGTAACATCATCCAGCGAGGCGGTACTATCCTCAAGACAAGCCGTTGCGATGAGTTCAAGACCGAAGAGGGACGCGCAAAGGCATACGAGACCCTGCAGAAAGAGGGCATCGACGCATTGGTGGTCATTGGAGGCGACGGTACAATTACCGGTGCATACAATCTTGCTCGTGAGCATGATATACCATGTATCGCCTTGCCCGGTACAATAGACAACGACCTTTACGGCACAGACACCACAATCGGCTACGACACTGCCCTTAACACCATCATGGAATGTGTCGACAAAATTCGCGACACAGCATCTTCGCATGAACGTCTGTTCATTGTAGAGGTAATGGGACGCGACGCAGGTTTCCTTGCTCTCAACGGAACAATTGCCACAGGTGCCGAAGCATGCGTTTTGCCAGAAATAGACCCTGAGTTCGAAAGAATAAACCAGTTCATCGCCAACGGTCTTCGCCGCACAAAGAGCAGCAGTATTGTACTTTTTGCCGAAGGCCGTGAAAAGGACTACAACATTATGGAGGTGGCCGAAGGCATGCGCCAGCGTTTCCCCGAACTTGATGTACGCGTTTCCATCCTTGGTTACTTGCAACGTGGAGGAAGCCCTACTGCTAATGACCGTATTCTCGCTAGCCGCCTCGGTGTTGCAGCCATTGACGCCCTGCTCGAAGGTCAGCGTAATGTAATGATTGGTTTGAGAAACAATGAACTTGTATACGTTCCGTTCACTAAGGCGATAAAGGATGACAAGCCTATTGACCGTGAGACAGTACGTGCACAGGAGATACTTGCATCATAATAACTGAAGCACACACAAATGAAGGACATGCTTATGCATGTCCTTCATTTGTATATTACAGTATCCATTTTTATATCATGTTCCTCTTGCGGCAGATTCTCCACCACCTGCACTGCATAGCATACACCTATCTTATGCGCACGGAAACCCTCCTGTGACATATATTTGTCATAATATCCCTTGCCACGTCCCATTCTTGCCCCATTACAAGTAAATGCGACTCCGGGAACAAGCATAAGATCTATTTCCCAAGGCTCGACAAGAGGAGTATTACAAGGTTCATTTATTCCATAGGCTCCAGTATGCATATCTGCTGCAGAAAAACAGTAGAACTGCATCACATCACCCTCGACACGAGGAAGAGCCACTGTCATGACAGAAGAGAGTTCCGTTATAAGTTCTGATATCTGCGGTTCATCATGCAATGGAGAAAAGAGCGCCACAACCTTTGCACCAGACACCACGATATGCTCTCTTACTGAAGAAACGATAGCACACGAAGCTACATCTTTCGCTTCGGTTGTCATTGCATGCAACTTTGCCCTCACCTCTTTTCTTAATTCTTTCTTGTCAATTACCACCATTCTTTATATCATCGTAAAATTCCATAACCTTACCAGCAGCAGCAAATGATGTCATTTTACCGGCAAACAACAGTTGTTCATGTTTTTTCATAATATCCTCCATACCTGGAGCATTATAGAAACGCATTCTCAATTGTTCTTCAAGAGTCTCGTATAACCAATAACGCTGTTGCTCGTTTCGGCGAATGTCAAACACACCGTTACCCTTTACATATTTGACATACTCCATTATCATATCCCAAACCTCCTTGATACCGATATCAAAGAACCCCGAATATGTCAGAACCGAAGGACGTATGCCACTTGCCGGCATAGGGAACAACTGCAAAGCGTTGCGATAATGCACTGCTGCACGTCGTGCAGCATCCACATTGTCACCGTCAGCCTTGTTTATAACAATACCGTCTGCCATCTCCATGATACCGCGTTTTATACCCTGCAGTTCATCACCGGCACCGGCTATTTGTATAAGAAGAAAAAAATCGACCATTGAGCAGACTGCAGTCTCACTCTGCCCCACTCCAACTGTTTCCACAAATATTGTATCATACCCGGCAGCCTCGCACAATATTATAGTTTCACGTGTCTTGCGTGCCACACCTCCAAGCGACCCGGCCGAAGCACTCGGACGTATGAAAGCGCGGGGATGCATTGCCAATCGCTCCATGCGTGTCTTGTCACCAAGAATACTACCCTTGCTCCGCTCACTACTAGGATCTACAGCCAGAACAGCCAGTTTACCACCGGTACATGACAATACATGCATTCCAAAAGCATCAATTGAGGTACTCTTGCCTGCCCCGGGCACACCTGTTATACCCACACGGACCGATTTACCGGAATATGGCAAACAACGTTCAACAACCTCCTGCGCTACAGCCTGATGTTCCGGCAGGACACTCTCCACAAGCGTAACAGCACGGCTCAACACAGTCACATCACCGCGCAGTATACCCTCGACATAATCGTCCACCGAGAGTTGTGTTGCACGCTTACGCCGCAACTGCGAAAGGTAGGGATTTACCGCTCCAAGAGGTTCTACCCCCTCATTGACCTTCAGCCCCTTGTATGCCTTGTCATTTTCGGGATGTTCCATAACACAAACTTTATTGCGAAGATATGAATTATAAGATGTAAAAACAACAAGGTCACCGAAAAAACGGTGACCTTGTTGTTTTTATTAATAGTGCAATTTACTTGTTCATTGCAAAATTGTTGTTCATGTACATGCGTGCCATGTCAATACCCTCTGCATCAAGAGCGATATCCATTACATTGCCGTCCATGAGGAACAACTGAGCATTGTTGTCATCTACAATCTTGATAAGCTCCATTGACTGATTGTTATATTCAGCGCTCCAGATCTGAGTAGCCTCATCAAATACAAGATTCATTGATGTAGCACCGTCTGTAAGGTTGTAACCGTTCTCCATTGCTGTAATTTCAACAGTCTGACCTTCGCTATTCTTTACAATCTGCTTCTCACCTACATTTGCAATAGTAGTCTTGCCAGTCCAGAACTCGATTGAGTTAAGAACTACAGCGTCAACAAAGATACTGATCTGATATACTGGTACAATGTGGCATGCCAAGAAGATAAGCTCATTCACAAACTTGTTGCCGATACCCTCATTCCAATTCTTGATTTTGTTTGTCAACTGGAAAGAACCGATACAAGAAGAGAACATAATAGTTGCAGCAAGCAACAAAGCTGAAAATTTAAAAGTCTTTTTCATAATCTTGAATATTTAGGTTAATGATTATAGTGTCGTAGCATTACTTTACCGCTTACGGTACGTGCAAAATTATCAAAATTTCAATAAAAAAAACATTTTGGACCATTTTTTTTAATATTTGAATAAAAAAAAACGACATATGACACCATAAGGATGTTTTTACATCCTTTTTGCAATTGCCATAATGATTGGTTAAGAATAAGATAGCAAAAAATTTGCGTGTTTCAACATATTGCACTACCTTCGCACCAGATTTCAAATACGGGGTGCCTTAATACATGGGCTGAGATCATACCCAAGAACCTGATCCGGGTAATGCCGGCGTAGGAAGATAGTCGATATACACATTCCAAAGTATTCGACGTACAGGAAAAATCCCCATTTTCTGTTTAACCACGGAGCATGGCGATTTTTTTTATTTTTCACATGCTCCATAAATTTTTGGAATTGCAATGAAAAAGAGAACATTGCTTGGCAGCCTTCTACTGGTTGCCATGACAACTGCGTCACATGCGCAGAAGAATTGGAGTGACAGCACGCTTGTAAGCTTGCAGGAAGTCGAGATTATGTCAACAAGAGCTACAGAAAGTACTCCTGTCGCATTCACAAACATCAGCAGGGAAGAATTGGAGAAACTGAACAGCGGAGTCGACCTGCCCTACCTTATTTCGGCTACGCCGAGCGCCGTTGCCACAAGTGATGCCGGAGCAGGCATAGGATATACAAGCCTAAGAATACGCGGCACCGATGCAACACGCATAAACGTAACAGCAAACGGCATTCCAGTCAATGACTCCGAAAGCCACAACGTCTTTTGGGTCAACATGCCCGACCTTGCTTCATCGGTAAAAGACATTCAGATACAGCGCGGTGTTGGCACATCAACCAACGGTGCAGGAGCTTTTGGAGCGAGCATAAACATAAAGACAAGTGATTTCAACACCTTGCCGTATGCAGGATTTACAGCATCGGCCGGTTCGTTCGGCACACACAAGGAAACACTGCGCGCCGGTACTGGAATCATAGCCGACCGCTGGTCACTCGACCTTCGTTTGTCAAATATCGGCAGTAACGGCTACATTGAACGCGCAAAGACAAACCTCAACTCGTACTATATGCAGGGAGCATACTACGGAGAAAATACCAGCGTACGCCTAATAAGTTTTTCAGGAGCCGAAGAGACATATCACGCATGGAACTACGCGAGCAAGGAAGAAATGAAACTGTACGGACGTCGCTACAATAGTTGTGGATATATGTTCACTGACGGGAACGGCAAAGACCATTATTATGAAAACCAGACCGACAACTATATACAACATAACATACATCTGCTTGCCGACCACCATTTCAACAAGTTCCTAAGCCTGAATGTAGGCCTGCATTACACCAAAGGAGACGGTTATTATCAGGAATACAAAAGTGGCAGAAAACTTGTCGAGTATGCATTGCCTACATATATCATTGACGGCAACGAGGTAAAGAAAAGCGATCTTGTGCGCAAGAAAGCCATGGACAACCACTTTGGTGGCGGTATATTCTCCCTAACATACAGCAACAGGAACATAAACGCCTCATTAGGTGGAGGTGCCAACAGATATTCAGGCAAGCACTTCGGCAACGTACTGTGGGTCAAGAACTACATCGGTGAGATTGTGCCCGACCACGAATACTACCGCAATGATGGTGCCAAGAATGACATGAACATTTACCTGAAAGCCGATTGGCGTGCAATCAACAGCCTGAATGTATATGCCGACCTACAGTATCGCCATATAGGTTATACGATAAAAGGAGAAAATGACAAATGGAATGATGCAACAAACAGCCTACAGCACCTTGATATAAACGAGAAGTTTGATTTTTTCAATCCTAAGGCAGGTCTTTCATGGCAAGTAGACCGACGAAACCGTCTTTTCGGTTCAGTGAGCATGGCACACAAAGAACCCACACGCAACAACTACACCGACGGCAAGCTGCATGAGCACCCGAAGGCGGAAAGACTCATCGATTATGAGTTGGGCTATACATTCAACAGCCGCCTTATACATGCCGGAGCAAACCTCTATTTCATGGATTACAAAGATCAGCTAGTATTGACAGGTGAACTGAACGAGATTGGCGAACCGCTTGCAACCAACATCCCCGACAGCTACCGCGCAGGAATTGAAATGACTGCCGGCATATCACTGCCATTCGGTTTGTCATGGGACATCAATGCAACATTCAGCCGAAACAGAATCAAAGAGTTTACCGAGGTATTGTATGACGACAACACTTACGAACGTTGGGATATTGAATACAAGGAGACACCAATAGCCTTTTCTCCAGACATAATTGCAAACAGCAATATAGCCTACAGGTGGCACGGCCTCGAAGCATCCTTCCAGTCACAGTTTGTCAGCAAACAATACATGAGTAATACAGCACAAGAAGAGCATGCCCTCGACGCATATTTTATCAACAACCTGCGCCTGTCATATACATTCAAGTTCAAAGGTGTGAAAAGCCTTACCGTTGGCACTACGATATACAACATCTTCAATGAAGAATACGAAAACAACGGATATGCAGGTAGCGGATACTACACCGATGAGAATGGTACACGTCAACGCTACAACTACGCCGGTTATGCAGCTCAGGCTGGTATAAATGCCCTTGGACACGTGAATATAGAATTCTAAAACAGGAAACGGATAACATAAGACTTTTTACCTTTCATTTTGACAAAGATGGAGCAATACATTGAAATATTAGGTACAGTTGTTGGTCTGCTTTATATATGGCTTGAATACCGGGCAAGCATATATCTGTGGATTGCAGGAATAATCATGCCGGCAATATACCTGTTCATATACTACAATGCAGGACTTTATGCTGACTTTGGCATAAACGTATACTACCTTGCAATAGCCTTATATGGGTGGATAGCATGGAAAACAGGCTTCAGCTTCACAGGAGAGAAGAAAGATAGATGTGAACTTGCAGTCAGCCACATGCCAACAGATACCATATACAAAGCTGTCGGTACATACATTATTGCACAGTTGTTTATCGCATGGGTACTCAAAAATTATACCGACAGTACCGTTGTATGGGCAGACTCGTTCACCACAGCACTGAGTATCATTGGAATGTGGATGCTTGCCCGAAAATATATTGAGCAATGGTGGGTATGGCTTGTCGTGGACATTGCAAGCAGCGGATTGTACATATATAAAGAGTTATATTTCACAGCCATACTGTACCTTCTTTATGCAATAATCGCTATCTTTGGGTACTTCAAATGGAAAAAAATGATGCAAAATGAAGGATAATATGTTCAATGCCGTAATACTTGCCGGTGGCGAGTTCCCCACAGCCCCACAACCGCTGCAGATAATAAAAGAGACGCCTTATATTGTATGTTGCGACGGAGCTGCCGACAACTACATTGCCACGGGCGCTGTACCCGATGCCATTGTCGGCGACGGAGACTCCATAAGTGCATACAACAAAGCAAAATTCCGACACTTGCTGCACATTTTTGCAGAGCAGGAGAGCAACGACCAGACAAAAAGTGTACGTTTTTGCATGGAGCAAGGAAAAAATAAAATTGCCATTATAGGTGCAACAGGCAAACGCGAAGACCACACAATAGGCAACATTAGCCTGCTTATAGAGTATATGCGTGCAGGGGCTGAAGTATATTCATATACCGATTACGGAGTATTCATACCATGTAAAGGCACAACGACACACCCATGCCGCAAGGGGCAACAGGTGTCAATATTCAGTATAACAGCAAAGGATATGAGTGCCGACGGGTTGTTATATCCCATTTACGATTTTACGAACTGGTGGCAGGGAACGCTCAACGAATGTACTGGCGACGAGTTTACCATAAATGCTAACGGAGAGTATCTGCTGTTCATTAATTACTAAATAAAAATCGCGTGGCTTTGACACCACGCGATTTCGTTTACTTTACCAACACCTTTTTCCCGTCAATAATATAAATTCCCTTTCCGGGTTCTTTAATCTTGCGCCCCTGCAGGTCATAGATAGTCTTCACATTTCCATTTTCAACATTTACCTCATCAATACCCGTAACCTCCTCTACTACGTCAATACGAAAAAGATTACTGAAATTGGATGTATAACCTTCGGCATTGCTGTAAGCATCGAATGTTCCCGCAGCCATGACAATCAAAGAACCATCTGTGGAGCCATCGTTTCTTTTACTTACCAGATAGTAAGCATCGGCAACACTACCCTTATTTATACTCCAATCACAATATGTAGCATTGTATGCAGCAAGTGTACCAGCATTGTTATTATAGCCATAATTGCTACCGGCACGCCATATCATATACAAGCCTTTTTCTTCATTATAGAAGCTATACCTTTCACTTACTTCCTTAGTACAGCGAAATCGGGCTACGGCCCCTAACTCCACGGCCGAAGAATTGCTTAAATCCAACACATTGCTATCATTGATATAAAGGGTACGTTCAACTCCGTTCTGCTGCACATTAGTAAAAGTCAAAAGTTTTCCGTCCCACTTGTCAGTAGGTTCAACCCCCTTGATAGCCTTGTAGACATTATCAATCTCTACAGTTGTAGGTTCATTGCTCAACTTATCCAAGGCTTCTGATACAGCCTCCTTTACCTCTACAGCCTCATCCTTGACAAGTGCAGTGAAATAGTTGCGCACGAATTCACGACGATCAACATCCTTTTTTACGCTATATGCACCATTGGTAATATATTCCAAGTCGTATGCAACATAGATGTTGTCAAAACCGTCATAGTTATGTGTTCCGGATCCTGTGGGGAAACTTGTGGAAACAGGATTCTGCACAGTGCCATGCTTTGTAAGAGTCTCCTCGTAGATGAAACCAATTCTATTGTCAGCCTGTAAATCCATAGAGCTGTATGCCGACGCTGTATTGCTGACCTGGAAGAATCCATTCCAGTCGATTGCGAAGTTATCCACACTATTGAGGTCATTAACATTGATCAATTCCTTATAGAATATACCCACATTTGTACGACCGCTACCAGTAGGCAAAGACTGCAAAGCAAGGTACATCTCCTTATTGTCACTATTACGCTTTACAGGAACAACAAGAATTTCACCATTGGTAGAGTTACCGCCCGGTGTAAGACCTGAACCGGCAAAAGTACTCTTTACAGATGTAGACCATGAACCGGTACCTGCAAGTGTGTTATTGTATGTATATATATTGTATATACGACCACCACCAACGCGGCTTGAGAGAATTACACGACCATCGGGCAACTCCTCACACTTTGGTTCGTCACCACCGGGAGCAGGAAGAGCCGAAGCACCTCCAAGAGCATTCCATGTACGGCCAAAGTCATCGGAATAGATTACACGGTTACCGTTGGGACGCGCACACATTGCCGCATACAAGCGATAATACTTATCCTTCTTCACAATGCGGCTTTGGAAAATCTTTCCACCACCCACAAATGCAGCCTGTATTGGATTGCCCGCATCGAAAAGGCTATATATCTGTTCTGTTACATTTACAGGCTCTTCCCAAGTCTCACCGTTATCCTTGCTGTGGATTGTTGCAATAAGGTTAGGATTCTGACGCGTTGTATTACCGTTACCATATACAGTACAACCTGCAACAGCAATGATAAGCACCTCGTTGCTTGTACGGTCGGCAACAATAGCAGGGTCACCGAAAGCTGTATCAAAATAGTTCACAGTTGCCGAAGTTTTGCCTGTACCCACTGCAACATCAATCATATCGGTCCATGTCTCACCATGGTTGTCGCTCAGACGGCAGACAATATCCACCTGACCATAACCGGGGTCGGTTCCGCAGATAAGACGTGCTGCTGCTGTTATAAGGCGTCCATTGCTTGCTGTTGTTATACCGGGGATGCGGTAAGGAGGTATAGACATAGAACCATTACTTGTGTTATAAAGGTCCTGTTTTACAGGTGTTGGAGCCTGCTGAATATTTGATACCTTTATCTTGTTACCTTCCACCTTAATGTCAGCACCTCTTAAAATATTTCCAACCATTCCGGCAGAAAGTTTTTCGGCTGTAATATTGCCTGCTGTTATGAAGAAACCACCATCAAAAGCCTTTTCCGATGACAAACCGTTACTATATGTAACATATACATCATCACTACCCTCAATTTCTACATCATATACGCTCATTCCATCCATATCAACCGGCTCAAAACGCCACTGGTTGTCGCCAGCACTGGCACCACCGGCTGTCCATGTTGTAACGAAAGGTTCTCCGCTCACTTTGAAGTTTTCACCGCCATTGGTGCAGTTGATTGCCTCGGTAAAATAGTAATAACGATACTCGCCTACGTCTACTGTGCTGCCTACGGTAAGCTCGTTATAAGAACCTACCACGGATCCTCCATAACTTGCACCGGCAATAAGGGGATTACCATCACCATTCTTTATGCCCAACTTTCCATTATCCTTTACTGTGACATGCCATATACCGTTGTTGGTATTTACCATGCTGTTGGACTGCAATGTAAAGCGCATGCTATTGCCTGTAAGTGTAGCATCATTATATAGGTGCTCATAACGAGAAGCATCCTTACCCACGATATGATAATAACCTGTTACCACATCCTTTGCCACAGGAATTTCTACCTCAACGCCATTGAGGAAATCCTCCATATCATCAACAACGGATGCACACTCCTCACCAGCAGCAGAACCTGTAAAACGGCCGAGAAGAGCATTCAATTGAGCAAGTTTTTCAGAATTGTTCTTGTATTCCTCTTTAAGTATCTGTATCTTCTCGAACTGGTGAATACCCTCGATAAGACGCTCAAAACGAACACTTGAACGGTTGCCCGGATAGTAGCAGTATGTGTCACCTGAACCGAATTTACGGAAACGGCTGTCTGTGAGTGGGTGCTCATCCCAGTTGCACCATGCCCAGTGCAGATAACCGTCAAGATTCATCTTTGCCGCATAAATTGGAAGATAAGCAGCCTCTGCAGGGAAAGAGTTTGAATAGATATTAGGCTCGCTATTGGCACAACTTGTATAGAATGTTGTCACCCAGCCTTTTGCCTTGCGGCTTGCAAGCTGCTCTGCAGTAAAGTAATGTTCCTGACCAAGCTGCGCACAGAGATCGCGGTATGTACCACAAAGTGATGAGTGATAGTTACCGGCAAGTGCACAGTTGAAACCGAGTGCACTTGCAATATTATAGGCATTCTGCAAATCGCTTTCGCCACGCTCATCCATGGCAATATTTGTCTTCTCGAACCACCCCTTCTGCTGCAAGTGCGCCTTGAATGAAGTTAGGAAACTGTTCCATAAATTACGATATTCAGCAGTGCCGGTTGTTGTTTTTATACTCTTGTAACTGTCTGAAGCTTCATCATAATAACGGAAACTCATATCCCATGGCACCATACTGAAACAGTTGATTTGCTTGTCAATACCATATTCGGCACACAATTCCACATATTTGTCAAATACGGTATAATCATACGCCCAAGAGCCATCGCTTTTCTTTGTTGTTTGCACCATTGGGTCAAAAAGGTCGTGTGTCTGCTCACCCCATGGCTCATAGAACAATATTGCAGTAACAGTGCGCTGACCTGCACGACCGAGTGCCTGCAGATAAGGACGCAACGCCTCAAGGTGCTCATAGCTCCAACGCTCCACTCCGTAATAACGGCTGATAGCATAAGGTTGCTGCCAGAAGTCAAGATGGAACTTCTGATTTGCTACAGTTGGCAAAGAGTGAGAATCAACAATAATGTTCAGTTCCAGACTCTTCACAACCTCATTGTCAGCATTTACAATTTCAAGTGCAGTAGTATACTCACCTGCCGCAGCGTCTCGCGGAATTTCTAAAGTACACCACACAGGACGTGTCTCCATTGCTGGAACGGCATGAGGTTTATCCTGGTCAATAACATCGGCTACAAGCCACTGTGGCAATGTCATCGGGTGATTACCGCAAGCTACATAATCATCGGTGATTACATAGTTTACAAAACGTGCATCACCACCGTTTATACCTGTTGCAGCACCATTCTTTTTCCATTCTGTCATGCGCACGCTCATCATGCCCTGATCACTGTTACTGAAAAGAACAGCCTGAATATTGGCGCGCTCACCCTTCCATGCACGTATTGTGGCAACATCCTTTTGTACCAGTTGTGGTACTTCATGCAGTTTATAATGCACGTCACGCGAAGCCCATGATGCATTCAAACCGGAAGGTACAGCATTCCACGCTGCTGCATCAGGAGTTGTTCCAACACGTGGTTCTGTATATTCATCAATAGGATAGCTGAATTGGTCTTCATCTGTGGCAACACCCGAAATTTTGAGCGTCACATCAATAATAGAACCACCGTCGCTAATAAATTTCGCATAAGAGCCTGAAGGGTCTATGCTGTTCCACTGCACAGCATAACGCATGCGATAGGTAGAGCCCACCTCAAGACCTTCGGGAACAATGAAAGACCCAGGAGCAAGCACATTACCACTGCTCTGGTACAGACCGGCACTGTTCCAACCGCTATCACCATCACCATTATGGCTATACAATGACCAGCACATCAGTTCGTTGCCTTCGCCTTTTATGTATGGACCTTCACCGGTGAGGTTCACATCGAACTGCTTATTATTGTTCCAGTCGACATAAACATAGCCGTGCATCCATTCGCCATTGATAGTAATAAGTGGAGTTATAGTCTCGCCACTCTTTACCTCGAAGATTGTTGCAGTCTTGTCAAAATAGGCAGCACAACGCGGAGCAGAAGCTATATTATTGAGCACCTGCTGATCACCACGTACATTTGAAACTCCCACAGCTATTGGATAGTGTGTTGCATGGGCAACCGTTTCGTTGGCGCCATGAGTTACTTTATAATCCTGCGCATTGGCGCCAAGGCCAAAGAACAAGACAAAAAGCAATGAGAAAAAAGAAATTCTTGTTTTCATAAAATATGGTTTGTCATTTATAATATCCCATTGATACAAAATCCATGCAAAAAAAAAAAAAAAAAAACCAATTTTTACAAATTGTTATGCATAAAAAGATATGGAATATGAAAAAAACAAATTCTAAAACATCTTATTGAAAGAAAGATGGTCTGCTTTCTATTGCAATAGTTTCTGCTTTTACCGGATGTATGAATTCCAAAAATGAAGCATGCAACATAAGCCTCTCGTCAACTGTACCATAAAGAGCATCACCGACAATAGGACAATCAAGGCCTTGAACACTTGCGGCATGCATGCGCAACTGATGAGTACGCCCGGTAATTGGAGTAAACTGTACTGACGCGCACAGCCTGCCCTTGTATTGGAATGTGTCAAGCACATTATAATGTGTTATGGCAGACTTACCATTTTCAAAATCGACCATTTGACGTGGACGGTTAATATAGTCGGGAGCAAGAGGCAGGTCTATAATGCCACAGCGTTCGACAGGAACGCCATCAAGCAATGCAATGTAATGTTTCTTTACCACACGTTCCAAAAACTGCTTTTGCAATAATTTATATACCTCCATCGATTTTGCAGCCATAAGCACCCCTGATGTAGCCATATCAAGACGATGTACAACAAAGAGTTCATTGGAGTGCAGATATTCATCACGCAGCCACTGCTGCACAGAGACACCTCCAACCAATCCGGGCACTGAAAGCACACCTGAAGGTTTGTTGACAACAACAAGGTACTCATCTTCGTACAGAACCTCAATACTGTCTATGTCACCTCCTTTTTCCAGAGCAGACTCCTCGACATCAAGTCCTTGAAGCATATGGCCAAGAATTGGTTCACACTTACTCTTGCATGCACCATAGAAAGAGCCTTCGCGGCGCACCTCACCAACAGGAGATTCTCCAACCCAAAATTCAGCAAGGGCGAGCGGTTTGTACCCGTTTTCATATGCATACTGCAATAGTTTAGGGCCGGCACACTCCCCTGCTCCGGCAGGAGGCAATGCCGAGAGTTTCTCTTCGAATATTGCAAGAAGGCTTTTACTCTTTCCGTTGGCATCAAGGACCTTAAATTGCTCAAAAAGCCATTTCTGTAGAGCTACTGAACGCTCACGACGCTCCATAGCCAAAGCCTTTACCTGTTCCTTAAACAACGCCACAGACGCCTCTTTTTCAGCAATTTTCAGGTCCCAATAACGACGCACGCGCTTAAGTTCAGCCTTTTCAAATTGGCTTTGCTTTATCAACAAGGCATTATCCTCAACCGACAATGTAGCGGTTTCACGCATTCTGCGCCTTTCCTCCTTGTTCGCCTTGAAAACGGCAGTAATTTCTGCAACAGCCTTTTCTGCACAATCCTTTTCGTTCTTCAGTTCTTCGAATGCCAATAAATACCCGGTACTGTTTTCAATATTTTTTACCTCAATATTTATTGCCGAAATACATGCCTCTTCCTGTTTGAAATACCCTTGAGGCGATTGCATATCATATACAGGCGGAACAAATCCTTCATATCTGTTTTTCCCGAACAACAGGCCTGAAAATGCCATAAGATACCCTATTTCACCCGATGATGATTGCACAACAAGCACACCGAACATCTTTCCTTTGCGGGATTCTGCCAAGAGAGCGTCATCACTTGCCAGACGTGCACGCACTTCATTGGCAGCCAACAGAGAGAGAGGATGCGGAGAATAGTAGAACGGATTATTGAAACGGCGTGGAACTTCCACGCCGCCAATATCACTTTTATATCTATGGAAGAGAGACATCAGTTATGGTACATTACATCTTTTTCCATGTCAAAACCACCGTCGAACTCATTGTTCTCGATTGTCACGTTGACAACCTTTTCAAGCAGAAAACGGAAACGGTTCCAGTGGAACGGTTTGAAGTCATTATTCTGCACCACCTTGTTATTGCGGAACACAAGTCCGTCAAGCGATTTCGCATACACTATTGGCGCATCGAATGTCTCGAATATATTGTTTTCTATCACAACGCCTTTGCCGTTTCCACCATGGAAATATTTTGTCTGCGACGCAAGGTCGGGTATTTCGGGATATATCGATATTATACCGTTTGTAAACTGGAACATACTTGTCAAAGCATTGACAAAGTGATTGTTACGGATTACAACATCACGGCATGCACCGGTTTCAAACCAGCCGTTACAATCACCGCAAAGCAATATGGCAGTACCCGATGTGTGGTCGAACAGGTTGTTCTCAACGACAGTGCTCTTTGGCGTACTGAACAATGCACCACGCGCACGGTTGTTACGTATGATGTTACCGCTGAAAAGCACTTCAGGTGTCCACTCCAGATTCTCTATACCATATTTGCCGTTGGCAATGTCCACGGGAAGTTCCTTTTCGAACTTTATCTTGAATTCCTTGCAACCGGCAAGCTGTTCCTTGTCATAAGGAGTAATTTCCACAACACGGTTACCTTCGGTAATTTCCATAACGTCAGAACGCACAAACTGTACACTGTCACCGGCACCACCCCAATAGAAACCGTATGCCTGACCATGCATATATCGACCTACCAGAGTATTGTCATCCAATCGTTGAACAACGCGTAGATATGTACCATGGACATTGATAGCATCGTCCATCATGCCTTCATAAAGGCCGTTCATGGATTTGATAACACCCTTGCAACCCGAGAAGTGTGTAGCATCGGCTTGTGTGGTGAAATATCTGCCTTCACCCAACACGACCTTAAAACCATCGAGTGTAATATTCTCGCTCATCTGCGCAAGCAAGCCCATACCCTCGGCATAATATACTCTGGAGTGTTCAATAACTGTATTCTTGCATTCAGACACAAAGATTCCCGGAGTTGGACGGGCATATGAACGCATGGCAATGATTGTTCCCGGAACTAGGCGTGCATCGCGCCAAGGAGCACGGATGACACGTGGAGCAACTTCTTCTACATTCTGTGTACCTACCCAAATATCACTTGTGGTGTAAATTATGTGCTTGGTAGCCCCGTCGAATGCAATACCCCAACCGGGATTGATTTCCCAATTGTTGCCATATACGACCAAACGGCCGTTGTCTATTCTGTAATTCACATATGGAGCTATGCGATAAGTTATATAACCATTTTCAGCATCGTTTTCCAAGACCTCAACCTGTGTAATCTGCGGCACATGTGTATCTACAGCTATGAATTCCAGTTTACAGTTCTCACAGCCCACCATTGCTATCGGCAACATTCTACCATTCATCACAAATTCGGCATGACGCGCATCCATACCTTTATCTTTTCCCTTCAGTGTAAGATTCTTTACACCTTCAAGCACAACAGCAACTCTCTTTGGATTATCCTGGTCATGATTAGAGACATAATATTCACGGACATTGGCACTGTCGGGATAGAAATCGTATTCACCACCTTCAAACAGAAGGACAGCAGGCTTGCCGGCACGTTCCGTCTTGATGGTTTCAATAGCCTTGGCAATCTCCTCGGTCATATCCTCTCCCGTTCCCGGAACTATTCCAAAATCCGATGCATGATACACCTTTACGCCATTACATGACGCAAGAACGAATAGTAAAGAGGCTATAACTGCAAATGAAATTTTTTTCATAGTATAAAAGTTATTTTTTGCGAAGATATACAAAAAAATTATCATTGAAATAGTTACCTTTACAGAAATTATCGCAAAAGAACATTTATATACATATGAAACCACATTTCCTAAAGGCTATTTTATTAGTTCTCCTGCTATTGACAGTCAACAATATCAAAGCTGAACAGCCATACAAGAATGCTGTAAAGTTGACATTCCTGTCATGGACAAGCGGTAGCACAAAAATATCTTACGAACGAGCATTTGCCGACATTAAACAGAGTGCCGAAATATGCGCCAGCGTCATTGGAGCCGGATACGACAAATATCACAACGACCCATTGGGTTTCACAGTACGCTACGGTCACAAATTCTTCATTGGCAATTACAACCCAGAAAAGCCATTGATGGGATTTTATCTTCGCCCTGAAGCTATCTATTCACACTACAACTACACACATTCCGTAACAGGGCTTCGTACCCCAGCCCGAATGGGTTCTTTACTTGGAACTTTCGGTTATCAGTACTGTTATAAGCACTTCATTGCTGACGCATGGGTAGGTGCCGGATACGCCTATGGCACAGCTGCAGAAACTGGATACCACCATGGTTTCCAACTATGGAACTGGTTCAACACTCGCAACGACAACATAGCTTTGAGTTTCAGTATACGTCTTGGCTTTATCTGGTAACATGCAAAAAAGCGAAAAAGAGACACATATTTTGGGGAATAAGACAGTTTTTACTATCTTTGCGAAGATGTGCGGAGCACAACAGAAAAGATTGAGATATAAAAAAAATACAACATAATGGGTTTTAACGAATTTATCAGCAAACTATTCGGCAACAAGGCTAGCCGTGACATGCGTGAGATTCAGCCTTGGGTAGAGAAGGTAAAAGCAGTCTACCCCACAATCTCAGCATTGAGCAATGATGAACTGCGTGCAGCTTCACAGGCTCTCAAAGAGAAAATACAGAATACAGTCACTTCAGAACGCGCAAGAATTGCGGAACTGAAGGCAAGCATAGAAAATACAGAACTCGAAAAGAGAGAATCGGTATTCAACCAGATTGACAAACTTGAGAAGGAGGTTCTCGAAAAACTGGACAAAGCTCTTGACGAGGCTCTTCCCGAGGCTTTTGCCATAGTAAAGGATAGCGCACGCCGCTTTGCCGAGAACGAGACGGTTGTTGTTACAGCAACCGACGCCGACCGTTCTTTTGCAGCAAAGTTCGACTTTGTAACAATCGACGGAGACAAAGCCATTTACCGCAACCATTGGCAGGCAGGAGGTAACGACACTGTATGGAACATGGTACACTACGATGTACAGCTGTTCGGCGGTATCGTTCTTCACAAGGGAAAGATTGCCGAAATGGCCACCGGTGAAGGTAAGACACTTGTTGCGACACTCCCCGTATTCCTCAATGCATTGACTGGAAACGGCGTGCACGTAGTTACAGTGAATGACTATCTTGCAAAACGTGACTCGGAGTGGATGGGACCTCTTTACATGTTCCACGGACTCACCGTAGACTGCATCGACAAGCATCAGCCCAATTCTGACGCACGCCGCAGAGCATACCTTGCCGACATCACATTCGGTACAAACAACGAGTTCCGTTTCGACTACCTGCGCGACAACATGGCAACACAGCCCGATGACCTTGTACAGCGCCAGCACAATTATGCCATTGTCGACGAGGTCGATTCGGTTCTTATTGACGATGCCCGAACTCCGCTTATCATTTCCGGTCCTGTTCCACGTAATGAGGACCAGATGTTCGAGCAATTCCGTCCATTGGTAGAACGTCTTGTAGAGGCACAGAAGAAGCTTGCCACACAATTCCTTGCAGAGGCAAGAACAAAGATATATTCAAGCGACAAGGACGAAGTAGCCGACGGTTACCTTTCACTGTTCCGCAGCCACAAGGCACTGCCAAAGAACAAGGCTCTTATAAAGTTGTTGAGTGAACCGGGTGTAAAGACCGGCTTGCTGAAAACAGAAGAGTTCTACATGGAGCAGAACAACCGCCGCATGCCGGAAGCTACCGAGCCACTATACTTTGTGATTGACGAGAAGCACAACAGCGTAGACCTCACCGATAAGGGTATAGAACTCATAACCGGAAATGCATCCGACCAGACACTTTTCGTATTGCCGGACATTGCTTTGGAGCTATCAATGCTTGAAAACGATGAAAAGCTGACAAGCGAGGAGAAAATAGCTAAGAAGGAGGAGATGCTTACCAACTACGCAGTAAAGTCGGAACGCATACACACCATAAACCAATTGCTCAAGGCATACACAATGTTCGACCGCGATGTTGAATATGTGGTAACCGAAGACGGTCAGGTGAAGATTGTTGATGAACAGACAGGCCGTATCATGGAAGGACGCCGTTATTCAGATGGTTTGCACCAGGCTATTGAGGCCAAGGAGCGAGTTAAGGTTGAAGCTGCATCTCAGACATTCGCGACTATCACACTGCAGAATTACTTCCGCATGTACCACAAGCTTTCGGGTATGACCGGTACAGCAGAAACAGAAGCAGGAGAATTCTGGGATATCTACAAACTTGACGTTGTAGTGATACCGACAAACCGTCCTATCGCCCGCAACGACATGAACGACCGCATATACAAGACCAAGCGCGAAAAGTACAATGCCGTAATTGAGGAGGTTGCAAACCTTGTAAAGCAGGGACGTCCTGTACTTGTAGGTACAACATCCGTTGAAATTTCTGAGCTTTTGAGCCGTTTGCTCACATTGCGTAAGATACCTCACAATGTTCTCAACGCCAAATTGCACCAGAAAGAGGCCGACATCGTTGCAAAGGCTGGTCTTTCGGGAACAGTAACCATTGCCACCAACATGGCAGGACGTGGTACCGACATCAAGTTGAGCGAAGAGGTTAAAGCTGCTGGCGGTCTTGCAATTATCGGTACAGAACGTCATGAATCGCGCCGCGTCGACAGACAGTTGCGCGGACGTGCCGGACGTCAGGGAGACCCAGGTTCGTCAGTATTCTTCGTTTCATTGGAAGACAACCTTATGCGTCTGTTCGGTTCAGAGCGCATCGCAAAAGTTCTTGACAGCAAATTCATGGGCTTCCAGGATGGCGACATGATTGAGCACTCCATGATTTCAAAATCAATTGAGCGTGCACAGAAGAAGGTTGAAGAGAACAACTTCGGTATCCGCAAACGCCTTCTTGAATATGACGACGTGATGAACAAACAACGTACCGTAATATATACCAAACGCCGTCATGCACTTATAGGTGAGCGCATTGGCATGGACATTGTAAACATGGTATGGGACCGCTGCTGTCACATCGTAGAGAACTACACATATGAAGATGCGAAAATGGAGATGCTCCGTCTGCTTGCAGCAGAACTGCCTATCGGTGATGCCGACACCTTCAACAAGATGGAACCAGAAGAGAAGGCCGAAAAATGCTTTGACGCAGCTATGGAGAGCTTCAAGCAGCGCACCGAGCGCATGGCACAGGTAGCATTGCCGTTCATCGATTTTGTATACAAGGAACATCCCGACATGCGCGACAAGAATATTTATGTTCCTGTTACAGACGGACGTCATGTATACCAGATACCTGTCCCATTGCAGGCTGCATATGACACACGTGGCAAGGAGGTTATAAAGAGCTTTGAAAAAGCAATCCTGTTGCACACAATTGACAACGCATGGAAAGAGAACCTACGTGACCTTGACGAGCTGAAGCATTCAGTACAGAATGCAAGCTACGAGCAGAAAGACCCGCTTCTTATATTCAAATTGGAGTCGGTAACACTGTTCGACAAGATGGTCAACAAGATAAACGACCAGACTGTATCTGTTCTCATGCGCGGACAGATTCCTGTTCAGGAGAGAGAGCAAGGCAATGTAAGAGTTGCTCCGGACCCCAAGAGTAACAAGCAGCAGCGATACAACGAGAGCAAGGTAGACCTTAATGACCCCAACCAGCAGGCTGCAGCACAGCACGATACACGTGAAAACGCAAAACGCGAACCTGTACGTGTAGAGAAGACTGTTGGACGAAACGACCCTTGTCCTTGCGGTAGCGGAAAGAAGTTCAAGAACTGTCACGGCAAAAACCTTTAATAATACAGCATCATGTCTTTAAGCAGAGAAACACAGAAAAAGCTGCAGGATACTATCATAAAGATGAGCAAGGAGTTCATCACTGCAGAAGAGACCAGGGTAACTGACTTTTATGTATATGTTGACGGCAACAGTGGTGACGTGACCATCATGGACGATGATGACAAGGCCCTCGCGCGCGTACATATATTAGAATGGGAAGGAGAAAACGATGAAGAAGTCTTTGAAAAAGAGCTTCGTTCAATTCTTGCCGGAATGCACGACAACGGGGATTTCGACAACCTCAATATCTCCAAGCCCTACTCTTTTGTACTGACCAACGAAGACCACCAGTCGATAGTTGACCTACTCATTGTTGATGATGACACAGTAATCCTCAGCGAAGACTTGCTTAAAGGTTTTGACGAAGAGATGGACGATTTCCTGAAAAAACTGCTTGAGGAATAATTTCCAAAAGAGAAAAATAGAACAGCACCAGCTTTTGCGACACAGCAAAAGCTGGTGCTGTTTATATAAATACCATTTTTAACGGACAAATTTTCCATTATCAGCGCTTATCTCAACGGCAAATCCTAAAAAAAATTAATATCGAAAATTTTCCACAATTATTAACGAAAACTTTTTTGTTGCAAAAAGTTTTCATAGTAACTTTGCATACGAAATCGTAAAAAGGATACTGAGGTGAAAGAAGAGAATACAAAAGACAATGTTCGTGAACTCATATTAAAAACCGCGCTGGAGCAATTTACAAAGCACGGAATAAAGAAGGTCAAAATGGACGACATTGCATCAACTCTATCCATCTCAAAGCGTACAATTTACGAGCAGTTCTGCGATAAGGAGCAATTACTATTCGAAGCCTTGAAACTTCATAACGAAATTATCCACAACGAGGGAAAACAAATCGTACGCAATGCCTCGCATACTCTTGAAATAATCCTGAAGTTATACGACAAATATGTTGATATAATAAGCAGCATTAACAAAGAGTTTTTTACAGACCTCAAGAAATATCCTGAAATATGCAAAAGGAAAAGGCATAACGAGGAACAGAACGACAAGCGTTTTCTTGCCTGGATTGAAGAAGGACGCAAACAAGGCTGGTTCAGAGAGGATGCCAATCTCGAGATTTTCTCATACATTTTGAGACAGAATCTTGAAACAATATTCACTGCAAAGATGGATTCTGATAAAAACAGTTTAAGCAAGTTCCCTCCACGCGAACTGGGACGTACACTTATCATTTTCTATTTAAGAGGAATATCAACTCCAAAAGGTGAAGAAATCATCGAAGCATATCTGAAAGAAAATAATAAAATAAATACAAGTTATAATTATGAATCTTAAAATGCGATTAAAGACTGTGGTTGCCATGCTGACAGCTGTTACGCTGACAGTCAATGCGCAGGATACCACACCAACAATGCACATCACACTTGACAAGGCTATCGAGCTTGCTTTGAGTGAGAACCCTACAATCAAGATTGCAGAGAAGGAGATTGAACTGAAAGAGGTTTCAAAGAGCGAAGCTTGGCAGAACCTTCTCCCAACAGTTACACTTGACGGTGCAATCCAGTACAATGCAAAGGTTGCGTCAATGAAGATGGAGGCGATGGGACAAACCCAGGAAATCAAGATGGGTAAGGATAATTCTAACACATGGAACGGCGCTTTACAGGTTGCAGTACCTCTTTATGCTCCAGCCGTTTACGAAACAATGAAGCTATCCAATGAAGACGTACAGCTTGCTATTGAGAAGAGCCGTGGTTCAAAGATAGACATGATCAATCAGGTAACAAAGGCATACTACCAGCTTATGCTTGCACAGGATTCATACAATGTTCTGAATGAAAACTTCAAACTTGCCGAGACAAACTTCAACATTGTCAACAAGATGTTTGAGCAGGGTCTTGTCAGCGAATACGACAAGATTAGCGCAGAGGTACAGAAGAACAATGCTTGGCCTTCAGTCATCAGCGGAAAGAATGCTGTTGAGTTGGCAATGTTGCAACTCAAGGTCCTAATGGGCATAACAGCTGATATTAAACTTGTTATAGATGACAATCTGAAGAATTATGAGAATGAGATGTCAAAAGTAGCAAATGAAGAGATTGACCTTGCTGACAACTCTTCACTGCGACAGATAGACATGCAGACAGACATGATCAGTCGCCAGCGCAGACTCTTGAAGACATCATTCATCCCCACAATAGCCCTTGTTGGAAACTATCAGATACAGTCAATATCAAACACAAACTGGAATATCGCAAAATACAACTGGAGCGATGCAGCGTCGGTAGCTCTTTCTGTAAGCATTCCTATCTTCAAGGCTAAGAACTTCTCAAGCCTCAAGAGCAATCAGGTACAGTTGTTCCAGCTTGCGGAAACAAGAACAAACACAGAGCGTATGCTCAGAATGCAGGCACAGAGTTTCATCGACAACATGACAACAAGCTCTGAACAGCTTTCAAGCAACAAAGAGGCTGTACGCCTTGCCGAAAAGGGACTTGAGATTAGCCAGAAACGTTACGACATAGGCAATGGTACAATCCTTGAGTTGACAAACTCACAGGTACAGTTGACAAACACAAGACTGTCATACAATAATACTATATATGACTACCTTGTTGCAAAATCGGAGTTGAACAAAGTTTTAGGAAAAGAATAATAAAAATATACGTCTATGAAAAAGAATCTGACATTAATTGCTTTTATAGCAACTGCACTGATAAGTTCATGTAGCAGTCCTGAGAAAACCGAAAATGCAGTACAACAAGCTGAAAAGCCAAAAGTTAAAATCGCTCAAGTATATACAGAGGATGTTGCACAGCTTGAGGAGTATGCGACTACAGTTGAGGCTGAGGTAAAGAACAATATCATTCCAAACTCACCTTTGCGAATTGCAAAGATTCTTGTAGAGGTCGGTGACTATGTAACAAAAGGTCAGCAACTTGTTCAACTTGACGCAAGTAGCCTCGACCAATTAAAATTGCAGTATGACAATCAAGTAACAAACTTCAAGCGTATAGAAGAACTTTACAAAATTGGCGGTACTTCAAAATCTGAGTATGACAACATGAAGACACAGCTCGAAGTTGCCAAGAAGAACATTGACAACCGTTTGGAAAACACAATTCTTGTAAGCCCTATTGAAGGTGTTGTTTCTGCACGCAACTACGACGACGGCGACATGTATGGCGGTCAGCCAATCCTTGTTGTTGAGCAGATTAAGCCTGTCAAGATGAAAATCAACATCAGCGAATCATACTACGCAAAAACAACTAAAGATCTTGATGTAAGACTTACATTCGACGCCTACGGTGAAGAAGAGTTCAAGGGCAACATTGATATCATATACCCAACAATCTCTGCAGCGTCACACACATTCCCTGTTGAGATTTCAATTAACAATGAAAACCTCAAGATTCGTCCGGGCATGTATGGCAAGGCTGTTGTAAACTTCGGAACAAAGAAACATGTGGTTGTACCCGACCAGGCTGTAATCAAGCAGGCCGGTAGCGGAGATTACTTTGTTTATACATACGAAGATGGTAAAGTTTATTACAACAAGGTTGAACTCGGTCGTCGAATTGGCAACCGCTATGAAGTTCTTTCAGGTATTATTCCCGATTCAAAAGTCGTAGTTGCAGGCAAAGAGAGCCTTGCTAACGAAATTGAGGTTGAAGTAATTGAATAAGAAACATATTAAAACTAAAGAATATGAGTTTATATGAAAGTGCTGTAAAAAGGCCTATTATGACCGCACTATGCTTTATTGCGGTTGTAATATTCGGTATCTTCTCCTTCACGAAGTTGCCAATTGACCTTATGCCGGATATCGAGACCAACACCATGATGGTTATTACAAGCTACTCTGGTGCGAGTGCATCCGACATTGAGAACAATGTAACACGCCCACTTGAGAACACGCTGAACTCTGTAGAACACCTAAAGCATATCACATCAAAATCACGCGAAAACATATCTATAGTCACACTTGAATTCGAATACGGATATGACATCGATGATTTGACAAATGATGTTCGTGATAAATTGGATATGATATCATCTGCATTGCCTGATGGTGTCAGCACTCCTATTATCTTCAAGTTCTCGGCAGACATGATGCCTATCATGATGCTTTCTGTAAAAGCAGAAGAGAGCATGCCTGCACTATACAAGATACTTGACGACAATATCGCCAACCCACTTGCACGTATTGACGGTGTGGGTACTGTTTCTATCGCCGGTGCTCCTAAGCGCGAAATAAACATTTACATGAACCCCGAGAAGATGGAGGCATACAACATCACAGTCGAGGCGGTAAGTTCAGCTATCGGAGCAGAAAACAGAAATATCCCCGGAGGTAGCTTCGACATAGGTAACAACACATACGCATTACGCGTAGAGGGTGAATTCAAGAGCCCAAAAGAGATGTTGGACATTGTCGTAGGTTCATTCAATGGTGCAAACATTTATCTTAAAGATATCGCCCGACTTGTTGACGGCACTGAGGAACGCGCTCAAAAGACATATACCGACGGACAGAGCGGTGCAATGATAATTATTCAGAAGCAGACCGGAGGAAACTCTGTAGAAATTATCAACTCGATATACGAGAAGTTACCAGAATTGCAGAAACGTTTGCCTTCTGACGTGAAGATTGGTGTAATCATGGACTCCTCTGACAATATTATGATGACAGTAAAAGCACTTGCTGAAACAATTGCATACGCACTGATATTCGTAATGTTGGTAGTATTCATCTTCCTTGGACGATGGAGAGCAACTGTTATTATCGGTATAACAATTCCATTCTCGCTTATTGCATCATTCATATACCTGCTTATATCAGATGGTTCACTTAATATCATTTCGCTTTCTTGTTTGAGTATTGCCATCGGTAACGTTGTGGACGATGCTATTGTGGTACTTGAGAACGTAACTACACATATTGAACGCGGTTCAAGCCCCAAGAGTGCAGCGGTACACGGAACAAATGAAGTTGCCATTTCGGTTGTGGCCTCTACCCTTACCATGCTTGCCGTATTCTTCCCGTTGACAATGATTAACGGTATGGCCGGAGTATTGTTCAAGCAATTGGGATGGATGATGTGTACAATTATGGTTGTATCTACCGTCGCTGCCTTGTCGCTTATCCCGATGATGTGCTCTCAGATGCTTAAATTGCAGAAAAAGCAGAGCAAGTTCTTCAAGATATTCTATACACCTATTGGTCGTGGACTCGACAAACTCGACAACTGGTATGCCAAGCGAATCAACTGGGCTGTACGCCACCGTTGGACAGTGCTTATTGCCTGCTTCTCATTATTCATTGCCAGCTTGTTCACATTCCCAAGTATCAAGAGCGAATTCTTCCCTTCACAGGATAGTGCCCGTGCTTCAGCGACATTGGAGTTACCTATCGGAACACGTGTAGAGAGAGCTGAAGAGATTGGTCTTAAACTTACCAACCTATGGATGGAACGCTACGGTAAGGACTTGAAAGCCTGCAACTTCACAGTCGGACAGGCTGACGAAGAGAATGCATTCGCTTCAATGAGCGACAACGGCTCACACATCATTAAGTTCAATTTCTCATTCGTTCCATTGACAGAACGTCCTCTTGGACTATCAGTAATATGTGACGAGATGCGTGCAGATATCAAAAATAGTTTCCCAGAGATTGCACGTTTTAACTTGCAGTCAGGTGGAGGTGGTATGGGAGGACAAGTAAGTGCATCGTTCGAGATTTATGGTTATGACTTTGCCGTAACAGACAGCCTTTCAAAGACTCTTGCCCGTAATCTTGAGAAATCACCACTTATTTCGCAGGTAAATATAAGCCGCAGCGACTACCAACCTGAGTACCAGGTTGACTTCGACCGCGAAAAACTTGCAATGCACGGTCTTAACTTAAGCACTGCTGCAACATACTTGCGTAATAGATACAATGGTGCCCTTGCAACATATTTCCGTGAGGATGGTGACGAATACGATGTAAAGGTTCGTTTTGAGCCTGAAAGCCGTACAAGCATCGCGGACATCGAGAATGTAGTTCTATATTCAAATAACGGGACAAAGGTACGTGTAAAGGATGTTGGTAAAGTTGTTCAACGCGAATTGCCACCAACCATTGAACGTAAGGACCGTGAGCGTATTGTAACAGTTGATGGTGTCATGGCTGCAGGAGCCGCACTCAGCGACGGTGTTGCATACGGTATGGAAATTGTCAACGACATGACAATACCGAGCGGATACTCGATACAGATTGCAGGTTCTTACGAGGACCAAATGGAGTCTAATGCCGAGATGGGAATGCTTGCGATACTTATTATCCTACTTGTATTTATTGTTATGGCAGCACAGTTTGAATCACTTACCTATCCGTTCATCATTATGTTCTCCGTTCCATTTGCATTGAGTGGTGTATTGATAGCACTTTACATCACAGGAACGACAATGAACATCATGTCAATACTTGGTGCTATCATGCTTATCGGTATCGTAGTAAAGAACGGTATCGTGCTCATCGACTACACCATGTTATTACGTGAACGCGGTCTTGGTATCATACCGGCAACAGTACGTGCTGCACGAAGTCGTTTGCGTCCAATTCTGATGACTACATTCACAACAATCCTTGGTATGGTTCCATTGGCAACAAGTCAGGGTGTAGGAGCTGAAATGTGGCGTCCATTGGGTGTAGCCGTTATCGGCGGTCTAACAGTTTCTACAATCATGACATTGGTTTACACACCTATAATGTATTGTATATTCGGTAGCAACGGTATCAAGCGCAACCGCAAGAAGCTGAGAGCAAAACGAGAACTTGAGCAGTACTGGAAAGAGCACAAGAGCGAGGAGATGCTTATCAACGCGAAAAAATAATATCTAAAACAAAATCCGGAGTGGCTCGCCCACTCCGGAATAAAAAGAACATTTATGAAAGGAATATTTATAGCTTTTGACCAGGCACACAAGGATGCCGTCATAAGTACACTTGACAAGCTCAATTGCCGCGGTTTTTCCTTTATTGAGCAGTTGCAGGGACGTGGCAGCAAGACTGGAGAACCTCACTATGGCACACACGCATGGGCATCAATGAACTCTGGTATTATCACAATGGTTGATGATGCAATTGTTGACAAGCTTTTGGCAGCACTAAAGGATATTGACGAGAGCGCCGAGATGCTGGGTTTGAGAGCTTTTGTATGGGATATTGAGAAATATTATTAAGATACCCATTAATATAAAAGCACAAATTTGAAGTAATCCCCAGAGTTTGGACCAAAAACTTTGGGGATTGTTTTATGTATAAAAAACACGACTATTCCAAAAACAAAGTTCTCTTTATACATTTCCCGGAATTTGACCCGGTTTTGCACATTTTAACAAAAAAAGAAAAAAATAAACGTTCTTTTGGCTAATTTTGCAAGAATTTTGATAATATGGGTAAAAAAGCAATAATCATATTGATGTGGATATGGGCACTTTGCGGCTTCACATTGCCAAGCATAGGACAAACATTGTCCGACAGCTTGAGCAATAGCCGTTACACCCTATATTATTATTGCGACCGCATTGAAATTGAAAAAGACTATCTTGACAACAATTATCAGATATTACGTATAAAGGAGGTACTGCGACATTCCAAAAGGATTGACAGCCTCACCATTTACGCATACGCATCACCCGAAGGTCCACTTGCGCGTAACAAATGGCTTGCAAAGAAGCGCGCCGAGGCCGCTCGCGATTTCATTCTGGAAAACCTCCCCGAGAGCACGGCGCTGAAACCTGAGAATATACACCTGCGTCCTATGGGCGAGAACTGGATTGGCCTGGAGGCCGAACTGGAGGCGAACTACCATTTGCCTAACCGTGATAGAGTATTGAGGATAATGCGCGCAAAGGTTTCTACAGAGACCAAGAAATGGCGTTTGAAGAACCTTGACAACGGATATACCTATCATCTCATAATCACACGCCACATGCCCAGGTTGCGTATGGCCACATGGATAGTTGTGCATACCCCGGTTCCTGCTTTGATAATTAAGATTGACGAGTTGCAGTTCCCCGACAAATTGGACACAATAAGCAAACCGGAGCTTATTGATTCCGTAAGCCGCAGGACAATCATGGCATTGAAGAGCAACCTGCTATACGATGCACTCACATTCGCCAATTTTTCTGTCGAAGTACCAATAACAAAGCATTTTTCGGCACTATACTACCACCAGTTCCCTTGGTGGAGATGGGGAGAATCACAGAACGAATACTGCATGCGTTTTCTTAGCATCGGAGCCGAAGCTCGTTGGTGGTTCTGGCATAAGCACAATCACAGCAACGGCCGATACCGCGATAAGTTTGCCGGACATTTTTTTGGTGTATATGCCGAGTCGGGCAAATGGGATTTCAACTGGCAGAGAAACATATGCTACCAAGGCGAACATTGGAGCACTGGTTTGAGTTATGGCTACGCAATGCCCATAGGCAGACGCCTTAACATGGAATTCTCTTTTTCATTCGGATATGCCGCTATACCTTTTAGAGGATATATTCCGAGCGAGGACTACAGCATTCTGTGGCGTGACCCACAGAATACCGGCAAATGGCACTATTTTGGACCTACAAAGGCACAGATTTCATTAGTAGTGCCAATAACAGCAAAGGTTAAGAACCTGAAGAAGAAAGGAGGCAAACGATGAACTGCAGAATATTCTGCCGGGCTGGCGTTACCTTCTTCGTCATTATGCTGTCACTTTTGTTCTGCACAGGATGCCATCACCGTCCTTTACAGGATATGTATTGGCACGAGAACACATTTGTACGCGTATATTTCGACGAACACATAAGAAATGTAAGTTACGGTTTCTACGACGAATCAAAGAAAAAGCCAGAATACCATTCTCCACAGGCCATGCGCGTTGTATTCTGCGACGAGGAGAGCGGCAAACTGGTTTCCGAGCGTTACCTTTACGACTGCGGCCATGACGAAAACGGTTACTACATCCAAGGAGTACTTAACGTACCCAATGGACGCTATAACATGATGGCATATAACTTTGACACGAAAGAGGCACGAATAGAGAACAGCAGTTCATACTACGATATGACTGCTTATACTGCACCGCTCAGCGAGAGTGAAATGAATAGGATTTTCAGTTCCCGAGGCGATGCCGGTAGTATTGACGAGCCTGTGTGTCGACAGCCCGACCACCTTTTCGTGACAAAGATTGAAGGCGTAGAGGTATTCACTCCTTATATGCGTGAAAAGCCCGACACCCTAAAAACAGAAGAGGGAGAATACCCCATAGCAGAAAGCATTGTAAAGACCTACTATATGCAGTTCAACGTAAAAGGTGTAGAGCACGTACGTTCTGCAGTAGCACTCATTTCCGGAATGGCGGGTTCAAAGACAATGCACACCGGAGAGATGATAGCAGACGACGTTGCAAGCATCTTTTTTAGCCTTAACAACGGTAAGGAAAAGAACTCCCGCACAAATGACAATATTGCAGTAGCATACGCATCATTCAACACATTCGGCAAACTTCCACATACAGAAGGATATATAGATATAACATTCGAGTTCAACACCATTTACAATACGGTACAGACCGAGACATTCCGCGTAACCGACTTGTTTGAGACAGAAGAGGTAAAGGAGAAGCAGTGGATTATCATTGACAAAATCATTGAGATTATCCCCCCTGAAGGAAGTGAGAGCAGCGGTGGTATGGCACCGGGAGTCACAGATTGGGAACAGATAGAAGGAAGCATAACAATTTAACAAACAACATATTAACTTTTTATATATTATTTATTAACCTAAATTCAATCAACATGAAAAAGATGTTATTTTTTGCAGCACTGTCCGCTATCGCGTTGACAAGCTGTGTGAATGAAGAAGGTCCTGAACGTCCTCAGCAGGCACAGGTTATGCGTTTTGACGCTCCCGCAATGCGTCAGACCAGAGCTAATGTCATGGGTGAGATTACTGGTGTACAGTACGATGCAAAGGAGGATTTCAAGGTATTCTGTAAGTACTACCAAGGAAGTTTCGCCGGTTGGGAAGCTACTATAGGAGATTACTTCAATGCAGAAGGTGACGTTGCAAAGAACGAAGGCAACTCCAGCAAGTATTGGGCAACAGAGACCACATACTACTGGCCCGACGTTGAATACAACCTTGCATTTGCAGCATACTCACCAGCAGTGCTCACAACAGCCCCTACAGCCATTGCACATGGTGCAAACGGTCTCCAGATTACAGGTTTCCAGACAGAGGCTAATGCAAACGCACAGTACGACCTGATGTATTCTGACCGCGTTGTTGACAAGAACAAGAACAACAACGGAAGTGCTTCAGTTCCATTGGTATTCCACCACGCCCTCTCATCAATCGTATTCTCTACAGAGAAGGAAGATGAAAGCGTTGATTACATCATAACAGACTTGAAACTCCACGGTACATTCGTTCAGAAGGCAGACTTCAACCAGAACATTGAAGAAGCTGATGCCGTATCAGGAGAGGCAAAATGGGAGAACCTTGCTGAAGCCACAACAGCTGATTATACTCCAGCATTTGAAGATGTTGCAGTAACAACCGTACCTACACAGTTCACCCAGAAGCAGTCAGCATTGTTGCTTATCCCTCAGAGTGTTCCAGCAGATGCTTCAATAACAGTAAGTTACCAGAAGATTACCAACGGAACAACTATGAATAACGAAACAACCATCAAGTTGTCCGACTTTGCTCAGGAAGGCGGTCACAAGATTACAACATGGGAGATGGGCAAGAGATATGTTTACCGTATTGCATTCGGTCAGAACAAGCGCATCTACTTCGAGCCAACTACAACAGACTGGATTCAGGAGCCAACTTTGATCCACATTATCCAGTAATAGGTATCCTATAATTGAAAAATAGATGATAAGACTCTGTCACATATATATATTACTGACAGCGTTACTGACACTTGCCGGTTGCGTTCAGGGGACGGAATACCCGTTCCCTGAACCGGGACCGGTTTCCCGACAGCCAATAGACTGGACCATAGACCAAATAAGCACACGTGCATTGGCCAACAACAATCTTTTGCAGGAGACATGTACCCCTACAGCAGACAACACAAATGAAAGCATTGGAGTATGGGGCGATTATACCGCCAACTCCGGAGGAGAAAATGTCACAATAAAGGAATTCATAGCCACACCACTTACATTCATCCCCGGCTCGTTCAACAGTTGGGAATACCCTGGCGAAGCACGTTACTGGGAATACGGTGCAGTTTACGACTTCCGCGCATGCTACCCGCAGAAGTTGATGACAAGCCTCATGACACAAATAGATGCCACCATGATACAGGGGGCTTTGAACACCTCCACGTTGCAGGAGGATATTCTGGTAGCAGCCACACAGGTAAATACAAGAACTGCCAACCTTTCTGTTCCTGTACGCCTGAACATGCAGCATATATTTGCAACTATAAAATTCAAGGTAAAGGCCGTTGACGGCTTTATGCCGGCAGCCGGTGAAGGAGTAACATCCTGCTGGCTACAGAACAAGGAAAATGCGACGAACCTCTTTTCACCCGCAGGATACCTGGTACATTCAGGCAATGCACAGCCCGAGATTACATGGCACCCTTATGAGTCGTCGTCAGCTCCCATGTACGTATGGGAACATCAAGGGGTGGACTTTTATTATGAAAACACGCTCTACACGCCCAACGGAGGCATGAAAGGAGAAGAATATACACACAATGACGGATGGTTGCTTGTTGTGCCGCAGACAGTAAAAGAAGGTACTTTACAATTCTGCTACACATTGAAGAATGCTGGTAGTCAGGTATTCTCTACAAACATACCGGCCGTAACATACGAACACGGAAAACAATATACATACATGCTCGAAATACGAGGTTCAAGCGTAGAAGTGAAACTCACCATCACTCCATGGAATCATCTTGAATCGAGCTACGACATTACAATATAAAACATATGTACAGGCAAAGCCTGTCATGACAAGTACAGAAAAACAAAGAAATACAATGTCAAGGAACAGACACATATTAAGCAAACTGCTGTTGTTTGCAGGCATACTGCTTCTTGCGGCATGCCGTAACAACGACTATCCGCTTTGTGAAGGTACGACATCGCTCCAACTGATAGTAAGGAGCGCAGAAAGTACCCTCAAGACACGCGGTGTGGAAGACCTTGATGATAACGGAAGTGTAACAGAGGAGGAAATTATTGTAGATGGGCGCAGGATGTACCGTCTTGCTGTGTTCCTGCTCGAAGACAACAGAGTTGTATCCTCAACTATACTTGAGGCCGATGACCCACGTTTCGGAAACAACAATACAGAAGCTACTGTAGACATCCCCAACCTTGACTACAGCAAGACATACAAGCTATACGCAGTAGCCAACTACGGCGACTACGGCACATTGAATGGAAATCTTTCCGACGTCAATCAAAGCAATATCACGAACGCGCTCACAGTATCGGCAACATCAGACAACATCTGCAACCACAGCACTCCTTACCCGTTGACACTGACAAAAGATATAAGCCTCATGCCTGGAGCAAACATTGTCAACGGCGAGTTGGTCCGGACATATGCCCGTCTGCGTATCAATGTTCGTAACCAGAGTACTGTCAACGACCTTAAAATCACAAAATTGAGCTTCCCAACGAAGTTCACACAACGCAGTGCCAACATATTTACCGGAGGAGGTACAGCCAATGTATCACCTGTCGTAACCTCTAACGATGCCATAACTCCATTTGTACAAAACACCATAATACCCAAAATAAGCGATGAAGGCAGCGTAAGCGAAAAGACGATATTCGACACCTACCTGCTCGAAAGCACAGGTGGAGAGTACAGCTATACATTAGGACTTAATTACGAAGGCGAATCATCCGAGGAGTTATATACAGTAAACACAAACAACCCCATCACAAATATAAGCAACATAAAGGACGGCGGTCTGTATATAATGTACAACACTGCCGGAAAATTCCTTTATGACAATGGAGACCATGTAGGAGCCGGCACGTCATATGGAAGCAACGACAAGCCAAACCATGACTATATATGGAAGTTCACTAAAACATCAGGCAACAACTATACCATTGAATCAATGGGTACCACCGGATACTTCATGCAGAGTTCCAAGGTTGACGGCAACAAAGTTCAATTGACAACAAGTAAAGGGAACTACGACTATTTTACTGTTTCCAACTCAAGTGCAGGCAACAGAATATATTTCCAGACAACAACCAACACCGGCAACAGTTGGTGGGCCAACTATTATTACCTTGCGATATCGTCAAACGGCAACAACGTTTGCGGTAATACCAGTTCACGCCGTGATTTCTACCTTTATGAAGTCACAAAAGGAAACGGCACAGCCAGTGTCAAGAAAGAAGAGACTATCCCTATACGCATAATTGACAAGAATACAGGAGAGGCATCTCCATTGACCGCAATACAACGTAACGACTTGATAGACATACTTGTCAACGTTACATATAATGAGAAGACCGGCAACGTAGAGTTTGAAGTTTCGGATTGGGAAAGAGTTGATGGCGAGGTTACATTCGACTAAGTTCTCTTCGAAAAGGTCGCTCATCCCACTAAAAAAGGGAGAGCAGAAATAATAAAACAAGAACCATGAAAAACAGAACAATCATATATATATTGACCGCGTGGTGCTGCATACTCCTTTTGGGAGGATGTTCCGAACAGGACCTCTATCAGGATAGCACCATAGGTGGCAACGCCTGTACAGTACTCGAGTTCGGTACAACGACCCATGAACAGATAACCATAAAGACACGTACCACATACGACCTCTACTACGAGTCCATGGTACGTAACATATACGCCTTTGTCTTTGCCAACGGAGAAAAGATATACGGACACTACTTTGACAAAGAGAACCTCGACAAAAGCAACAGCAAGGAGTATTGGACTGTAAGCAACATGTCATCAAGCGACACCGGTACCCAGACAAACGGTAGGTTATACATGAGTGTACCCGCAGTTTCCGGTGATGTTGAGATTATACTCATAGCCAACATTGACCTCGACTTCATGAATATATCTCAGGAACGTCTTGGACTGATACGTACAAAAAACGACCTGAACAAACTGGTCGTATCACTTAACCAGGAAATACCGGACCGTAATGCCGGATACTTCATGATGACAGGCAGCAAGAACAATGCACGCATATCGTCAGACGGCAAGATAACTACAGACGGTAGCATCATGCTCCAACGCCTTGATGCGAAGATAGAGGTCAATGTACGCGTAAACCCTAATGAGATAAGCGACCGCCAGCAAGTAGAAGAGTTCACTCCCGAATCATGGCAGATAATCAACCTTCCCAAGAGTTCTCATCTTCTCCCCAACGACACCCCTCTGCAGCTTGTTGAAGACTCATACTTCAGCCTCAGCCCAAAGAACTTCGAGAGCACTGAGAATGAGATTGTCAATGGCGTTGCCACAGGCGGCGTCCTGCACGGGTTCTCATTCTACACTTTGGAGAACAAGCGTTCTAACGACCTCAAAAAAAGCGTTGGCGGCAACTACCACAACCGCGACCGTAGGAACAAGAACCTTGACAACCCTACCGACTCCGATTACGGTACATACAACAACGATAATGGAATGTGGGAATATGCCCCGGAGTTGGCAACATACATGATAATAAAAGGAGAACTCACAATGGTTGTGGACCCCGGCCTTACAAGCGAACAGCACCTTATAGCCGACGTAACCTATTATGTTCATCTGGGAGATTTTGCCAAAGACAAGGACAATTACGACGTAGTGCGCAACAACCACTACAAATACACTATAAACATCAAAGGTATTGAAAACATTGAAGTGGAGGTCGACACCTCGAACGACAACCAGCCGGGCATAACAGAGAACCAGCCGGGTGCAATGGGACACCTGTACGAAGCGGAGGAAGACATCTACACCTTTGATGCCCACTACGGACAGCGCGTATATACAATACGCGCCACTGACGTCGACACCGACCACATGACATGGTATGTACGTACCCCATTCGGACGCGAAGGTATTCCTCTCAAAGACGAATCGGGTAATGAGATATACAATGACCTCGACTATAAATGGGTAGAGTTCATGGTAAACGACAAGATAGCCGGCAACAACCGCTATTCAGACAGCAACATGCACTACCCTGCCGACAAGAGCAAACTCATGAATGTCATAGAGATGCTCAGCATGGTCAAGGAGGAAGTTGTAGCATGGAGAGAAGGAAGAGAGAGCACATTCGATGAAAACGGAGAGATGAAGTTCACCATTTTTGTTGATGAGTTCTACTACGATGAGAACCCAATGAACCCCAATGACCCCGACATCCTATGGAAGAAATTTGTCAACCAGCCCAACCGTCTAATGCACATACTATGCAAAAACAACCGCAGTGCAGATGACGACAGTTCCATTACCGGAAGTATCCTGACAATACGTCAGCGGTCAATACAGACCCCATACAATATAAGTTTGGAGCGCACAGACCTCAATGAGGCATGGGGATGCGAAACACAAGACGAGACAAACAACCTGGCATGGTTCTATCACCCCGACGAAAGGCTTGGCACTCTAAACGCATCACACAAGCCAAGTTACACACCCGACAACATCTCCAAGACCGACGGACTGTACAATACAGCATGCCTCATAAACCTTGTAAGCGGAACAGGCAACAACAAAAGCGTAAATAACAACCTACGTTGGGATACTTATATCGACTACTCCGAGAACGACCTGAAACTTAAACAACAATATCTTTCAGGACTGCATTCTGTATTGCTACGCAACCGTGACATTGACGGAGACGGCATCATAGACCCCGAAGAGTTACAGTGGTACATTGCCTCACTTGACCAGCTATGTGGACTCTTCATCGGCGACCAAGGACTAAGCACCGACGCACAGCTCTACCCCATTGCAGCAAGCCTTGAACCTAACGCACCCATTCAGGGAGGAGTATTTAACGGAGTATACCCATGGAGACTGCACGTAGTGAGCAGCACAGCATTCTCACAGACGGCAGGCAACTCCCCCACTATCGTATGGGCCGAGGAAGGAGCATCAACAGGAGAGTATCAGGTACACTACGGCAAACCGGCATACTCCCCCGTACGTTGTATCAGAAACCTTGGAATGCCACTGGCAACAGCTGCGGACATATATACAGCAGGTGCAAACTACCCAGAAGACATGCTGGTCAACGTCATACGCCCCACAGGAACCATAAACAAAAATTCCGTCTATAAATTTGACATGCGCAACATGAACAAAGAGTCATTACGCGCATACTACACCACACACGAACTTGTACCAGACAATGAATACAGTTCAGTATCACGCGTCTATAACGGATTCGAGACTGGCGAACAACAACAATACACCACTACAAACCCGTCGTACAACGTATTGAAAGCTGACCTTGAAACAGGAGGTTCACCGTCACCGGCAGGCTACCGAGTTCCTAACCTCAGGGAAGGTGTCATCATGCACCTCTATTGCGACAATACCACATGGTGGGACAGCAACAAAGGATCTCTTGTAAGCAACTACTACTCATTCGGATACCACGGCAACAGATACGACTATGTCAATGGAGAGCATTTCTACTCATGGTCCATCTACTATGACCGTGTAACCCTTGGTAACAATGCGTCACAATATATACGCTTTGTAAGAGACATACAGCCATAACGACCAACTTAAGTTTCATACACAACAATTGCTTCTCCTTAATAAAACAAATGGCGCACCATTGGTGCGCCATTTGTTTTATCGTTATATTCAAATATCATCTTCCACATCATCCAGACGATCTTCCCACAGGTATTTTTGAGTTTCTTTAGCGATTATTCCCGAAAGGAATATGAGTGAAATTATATTCGGGATAGCCATGAGTGCATTTGCAATATCCGCCAAGTTCCAAACAACAGCAAGGTTTACTACAGCACCGATAAATACTGCAGCAATAAACACACCTCTATAAACAAGCATCCATTTCTTTCCTTTCAGGTATTCCATTGCCTTTTCGCCATAGTAACACCAGCCAAGTATAGTGGAAAAAGCAAATGTTATAATACCGAAGGTAAGCAAAGGAGCACCTACATAAGGTATCTTGTCAAAAGCCTCTTTACTCAAAATGGCTCCGTCACTGTATGTGATGTCTGGATATGCCAGTATGCTTGACACAAGCACCAAGCCTGTAAGAGCACAGATTACAACTGTATCCCAGAATGTACCTGTAGATGACACCAATGCCTGACGTACCGGATTACGTGTCTGCGCAGCAGCCGCAACGATAGGAGCAGAACCCATACCGCTCTCATTGCTGAACAATCCACGTGCGATACCATAACGGGCTGTCATTATAATTGCCCCTCCGACAAAACCACCGCCTGCAGCCTTGGGATCAAAAGCAGATACAACAATCAATTTCAACGCTTCCCAGACATATGCGCCGTTTACACAAAGTATGTATAGACATCCTATGATATACAATATAGCCATTAACGGTACAAATGTAGTACACACTTTTGTTATTCCTTTGACACCGAAAACAACAACCAGTGCTACACCAATAGCAATGATTACGCCCGACCATGCCAAAGGAATTCCGTATGATTCGTAACAGAGCAGTGATATCGCATTACTCTGTACCATGTTACCTATACCAAAAGAGGCTATGACTGTAAAGATGCAGAAAAGTACAGCAAGCCATTTCATTCCCATTCCCTTTTCAAGAGCATACATGGGACCGCCAAGCATTTTACCGTCATGCGTACGTACACGATATTTTACAGCAAGTAAGCCCTCGGCATACTTTGTAGCAACACCGAATACACCGGTCAACCAGCACCAGAATACAGCTCCTGGGCCACCCAATGCAATAGCTGTTCCCACACCTATGATATTACCAGTTCCTATGGTTGCCGCAAGCGCTGTTGCCAAAGCTCCGAACTGGCTTACATCACCACTTGATGAGTTGTCTTTAGTAACAGACAGACGGATTGCCTTCAGCAACTTACGTTGTGGAAATTTCAAGCGTACAGTAAGAAAAAGGTGTGTTCCCAACAATAGGATTACCATGGGCCACCCCCAAAGAACATCACAGATTGATTGAATCAATTTGCCAAGAGTTTCTGTCATATTTTATCATTTTGTCGTTTCAGGACGCAAATATAAGACATTTTCACAGATTTTTACAGCAAAAGTTTCATTTTGCCAATCTATTATTAAAAGTACGTATAAAAAATGTCCTGCATTTTCCGTTGCCGATGGAAAGTGCAGGACATAAAACAAGAAGAATTATAATCAGAATATTCTCAAACAATTATCATTTGGACGACGTATGTGCAACAGACGTGCAATTTCAGGTGCCAATACATTGGCTGATGTCATTCTGTCAATAACATCATGTTCAACACCGGGACCGGAAATTATAATCGGGAACATGACAGGTGTACGATAAACCTCGTTAGTCAATGTCAACGAACTCTCAGCAACCTTCCATCCCGGCATAAGACGCAACCAGATATCACCGGAGCATGCCTGATTGTAACCATTCTTGACATATTGCAATTCAGGGCTGAGCATACCTCCAAAGTGGTATATACTGAATACATCCTCAACACCATCGAGCGACTTGAGGAACTCCACTGAACGTGAAATAAGATCTATCTTGTCCAATTTATTCCTCTCTATCAATTCATTGTCAAAATAGAGTTGTGGACCATATACACCTTCGATATATTCACCCTGACCGAATATTGCACCAAGATAGACATTAAGTAGTGCCTGCACCCTCTCCATGAATACAGTTCCCGACGGCAGGCGGTATTCGGCACCGTCATCGCAGCTTACCATAACGTAACCTGTAGAAGATAGTGATACAACCACATTCTCCATACCTACAAGTTTGTCAAGTTCATCGAACAGGAATGACAATGTCCTGTCAAGGCTTGCATATATATCCTGCACTTCCAAAGGACGATGTTCCATTGGATTACCGTCAATATTGCCGGCATAGAATGCCAAAGAGAGACAATCGACAATATCATCTTTCCCAATCTCTCCCTTCTCAAGAAAAGCAAGTGCCATTTCGGCAACCTCACCATTTATGCATGCGGTGGTCTTGTATGACTTTACCTTGTTGATTCCGTCAAACGAGTAGGAAAATGGCGCTGGAGCATCATCACCGTAATTATTATATTTATCCGTTTCGAACAAAGGCTTCCACTTTGCAGGACGTCCTTGAAGCAATTTGTTCATCTCTGCCGCCCATTTGGGATATAATCCATAATAGGTTGAACTGCTCCAAAAACCGGCTGAATTGCTTTTCCAAAGTGCAACATCTGCCGCGTGACCTCCCATTATGACTGCAATATCTTCATCCGGTGCAATGGAACAGACTACAGCCTTACCACGGGAAGCACGTTTCATTTCATCGGTTATTGTAATCGCTTTAAGCCTGGTCGGAGCATAAGGGGATACAGAATAGACTCCTTTATACTTCTTGTCCTCCACACTGCTCACGGCATGCAGGATTCTCCTGTCAAACCACCGTTCACCAACAATACCGTTTACACAAGGATTGGTACCTGTCATTAAAGTTGCTACAGAAGAGGCTCTGTCGACATTCTCAAAGGCATAATAGGAATTCGGATAGACACGTCCTTCTGAAAGGAGGCGTTTGAAACCTCCTTCACCGTACAGATCTGCAAATTCATAGAGAAAATCGGTACGCAGCTGGTCTACGACAATATTAAGATAAAGTTTTGGTGATGCAATCCTGTCTTGCGCACAAACGGCTGAACAAAACAGAAGCAGAGCTATCAGAAACGACTTAATTCGCATATATTTTCTTTATAGATAAGGAACAGTGAACGTACAAGAAGGGCTACAGCACAGAAATATATCGGCGACGGATAGACTTGGAAAGAGAAAATAGCCGACAAGAAGAAAAGCAGCACTAGACCAACCTGAACCCATGCAATGGACATTGTCTTGTGTTCTCGGATACGACAAACGTAAACAGGCAAAAGCACCAATGCCAACGGATTTAGCAACAGTATAAGCCAATTGCTACCTACTGCAGGATGCTCTGAGAACAGAGCCATAAAAAGCAGGAGACAACCTGCCAACCCTTGCAAAGACATGAGCAGCACATCAAGTCCCCAGAAACTTTTTTTCTTGCGGACCTCGCACAGCATCACAACAAAAGTGGCAAGCAGAAGCAATAAGGCTACATTAAATGGTGTAAGATTGCTATGTTCCAACACTTCATCGTCACATTCTGGAATAACGACATATCTTTCCTCTGACAACAGAGTCTTTTCACCACCATCACCTGTCACATAACAATTGTCAAGGGCATGCATGTAATTCATGGGAATGAACTGCAATTCACGGTTTGATGCAGGCTGGTCGATATCCGCACCCAACAGAAGATTTATTCCGAACGAATACCACGGATGTTTATCCAACAATGCATTCAAAGCATCTCGCATAGTTGCATAGGGGGTGACCGCACAATACTCAAGCGGACCGGCAACCGTCTCTATCTTATCGCGTATCTTGGTAGTACAGTTGTTGTAGAAATAGTTATATCGGTATACCCTGTTTTCGACACGACAATTTTCCTTGAGCACCGCAAACAGTTTATTTTCCTGTTCCGGAGTAAGTTCGAGTACATAACCAGTGACCAGCGAACCGCGATTCATATACTCCCTGCAGAACACGTCATAAGGCACGGCACCCACCATATAATCTGTTTTACCAACAATGAAGCGCCATATAAAATTGGGGGCATCAAAATCAAAATATCCATAATTGAAGACAAGGTCAATACCCTTTTCCTCATCACAATACCTCAGTCCCGTGTGCCCGTAAAGCGAATAAGCCTCATTACCGGGTTCGCATGTAAGAACACTGAACTTTGCATTACCGGCAACAACAGGCAATGTAAGAAACAGTGTCAGTAGTGATATTATAATCTTTTTCACAATAGTTACATTTAATCTATCTGCAAAGATATAATTATCCGACGAATGAGAGCATCATAAAGAATTATTTATGCACAAAATATTGTATATTTTGACAAACATTTAACATATTATGAATAATTTGCAGTATCTTTGCAAACCAATTGCGCAAACATTCCAACAAGGCATACACTTTGAATTTAATAGCGGACATAGGTAACAACAGTGCCAAATTCTTTCTTTTCAACGGAGAACAGATACTGTTGCATACAAGAAGGAACGATGCATCATACGATATAATTCCGGAATGGAACAGACTGTTCGGAATTGAGAGGATTATTGTATCCACAGTTGTAGATCTCTCCGAAGAACAGAAATCCGCATTCATTGCCACAGGATGCCCTGTAATATGGTTTTGCAGCAACACTGCCACCCCTTTGAAGATTGAATATTCCACACCGCATACATTGGGCAGCGACCGTATAGCAGCTGCAGTAGGTGCATGGAATGAAAAGCCTGGGGCAAACATACTTGTCATAGACGCCGGCAGTGCCATTACAATTGATTTTGTAGACAAGAAAGGTATCTACAAAGGAGGCAATATTTCTCCCGGTATTAAAATGCGTCTTAGGGCATTGCATGAATTTACCGGCAGATTGCCGATGGTTGAAAAAGATGGTGAGACACCTGCATTCGGCAACAACACCGAAACTGCCATAAGAAGCGGTGTCATCAAAGGCATTTGCCATGAAATCGACGGCTACATAAATGAAGCCAAGGAGAAATATGGTGATATTTTGGTTTTTTTAACTGGTGGAGACGAAAAAACCTTGAAAAATAGCATAAAAAATCGCATCTTTGCAGATAAATACCTTGTTGCTAAAGGTTTGAACAGAATTTTGCTTAATTATGATCGCTTATAAAAGAATATTGACAATATTGATGATACTTGTTGCTGTTGCCGGTACTAAAGCCGACAATGGTATCAATTCACCATATTCACGCTATGGTTTGGGCATACTGAGCAACCAGAGTCTTGGCATAAACCGCCAGATGGGTGGATTGGGATATGGCTTGAGAAGCGACAGCTACATAAACATACTCAACCCGGCATCATTCTCCAAAGCAGATACCTTAACAATGCTTTTTGAAGCAGGATTCACTTTACAGGATGTCAACTTCAAAGAGAATGGCAAAAGAGTCAATGCACTCAATGCCAGTTTCGACTACGTAGCCATGCAGTTCAGATTGTGCAAAGGCTTGGGAATGTCAATCGGTTTCTTGCCCTATTCTACAGTAGGATATTCATTCACATCCAGCAGCAAGAGCAGTGACGGCACAATATCTTCAAGCACTCATGCAGGAGCTGGAGGTTTGTACCAACCATATGCCGGACTTGGCTGGCAACCTTTCAAAGGATTGTCAATTGGTGCAACAGCATCGTTCATTTATGGCGATATTGACCATGAGGTTTCAACAGACATACTGAACAGCCATACAGACATTGATGTAATAAACGCCTACAGTGCTACATTCAGAAGCTATAAATTGGATTTCGGCTTGCAGTATTATGCCACAATAGCAAAAAAACACGATATTGTATTTGGCGCAACATACTCACTTGGACACGAGATGAACGCTGATGCTGTAAAAACAAAGTTCATTGCAGACGTAACAACAACCGACACTATAAAAAGCGGCTTCAAATTGCCACACACATACGGTGGCGGTTTCACATACTGCTACAATAAACAATGGAAGTTCGGTGCCGACTATACATTCCAGCAATGGGGCAAGGCTACGTTCTTTGGCGACGATGAGACAGGCGCAGGCATTAACCGGCATAAAGTCTCTGTAGGATTGGAATATACCCCAAATGAGCTATCGAACAAGTTCCACAAGATGATAAGCTACCGAGGAGGCCTCTATTACGCACAGCCATATACAAAGGTAAACGGCAAAAACGGTTGCGATGAGTATGGTGTAAGCGCTGGCATATCATTGCCGTTCATGAACAGGAACAACAAATACAGCCATGCAGCAGTGCACATATCGGGACAGTACATACACATGTCACCCAAAGGCGGAGGCATGATTGCCGAGAATTATTTCAGGCTGAACATAGGAATCACCTTCAACGAAGCGTGGTTCATGAAGATGAAAGTAAAATAAACCAAGATAGAACAAAAGTAAGATGAAAAAGTTATTTTTTGCCCTTCTTGTACTTGTTGTTGCAAGTGCAAGCGCACAGAATGGAGTTACAAACAATTTTCGTTTCGGAGAGAGCGAAGCTGACAGCTTGAGATGCCTTGAAGCTATCAGCATCTCAAACATCAACGTAAAGAACAAGGACTTCAAGACAGCTTATGATTCATGGAAAACCGTATTTACAGAATTCCCTGTAGCACGTGTAGACACTTACACTAACGGTGTAAAAATCCTGACAGAACTCATCAAGACAGAGAGCGACCCTGCAAAGAAAGAGGAATACATCAAAGAGCTCATGCTGGTTTACGACAACCAGATCAAGTACATTGAAAAACTTCAGGAAATCACAAAGACAAGATTGTCAGCAGGTCAGATTCTTGGTCGCAAGGCACTTGCATACATGCAGTACTACAAGAATGCTCCAGTAGATACTATTTACAACATGCTTGCAAAATCTGTTGAAATGGAGAAAGGTCAGTCTGACTACAACATCACAGAGCGTTTCATGAAGTATTCTGCAATGATGTTCAAGAAAGACAAGAACCACGGCGAGCAGCTTATTGAAGACTACCTCAACTCATCGGTTTACATCGTAGAGGTTCTTGACAAATATCACGACAACATCGAGGCATGCAACGCCCGTTACAGAGAGGAAGGCAACCCCAAAGACAGCATCAATGCTGGAAAATACGGCAAGATGATTGACGCATCACGTATTTCAAAGAGCAACATCGATGCATACTTCATCAACAGTGGTGCTGCTACATGTGAGGACTTGAACAATATCTACCTGTCAACTCTTGAGGAGAACAAGGATAACCTTGAATACCTCAACAAGGTGATTTCAGTCATGAGTATGTTGAAGTGTACCGATCAGGACGCTTACCTCACAGCTTCAGAATACGCTCTTGCAATTGAGCCGACATCAAAGGCTGCCATGGGTTGCGGTTACCGTTACTTCAAGAAAGGTGAGATTGACAAGGCAATGGAGTTCTTCGATCAGGCTATCGAGCTCGAGACCAGTGCTACAAACAAGGCCGAAATGTGCTACAAGGTAGGTGCAATCTACCTCCACCTGAAGAAGGCATCAAAGGCTCGCGAGTATGCACGCAAGGCTATCAGCCTCAACTCTAAGTATGGCGACCCCTACATCCTTATCGCACAGTGCTACGCTTCAGCACCCGATTGGCACAACGACCACGTATTCAACCAGTGTACATTCTATGCAGTAATCGACAAGTTGCAGCGTGCAATGGCTGTTGACCCCACTG